>QCGN01000006.1 GCA_003279875.1 Prochlorococcus sp. AG-388-D03 | reverse complement strand
TCTATCCTTTTTGGACCTAAAATTGTAAGAATAATAACTGAAATTAAAAAAATTTCTGGAGAATTTAAACCTAAAAATTTCATCAAATTTACTATCTCTAAATTTACTTTAGTACATAGTAATAATTAAGGCTAATTATTTTCAAAGGTTGGTAAATAAAGCTCTCTATTTGAGGCAATAATCCCTTCTTCTTTAAAAAATATTTCTAATTCAGTTAAATCATTAATATTAATATTATCTCCACAGTTATCTAAAATATTATTTGAAGTAAATTCCCAAAGATCATCTAAATATTGATTATCATCTGGAAAAGCAACAAATTTTAGATATGTATTATTCAAAGCATATTCACTCGCAAATTCAGAGTCTAATCCCTCTTTTTTAGCATCACAAAAAACCTTAGCAAATCTTTTGCCTACTGAAGTTTGAGCACTTGACAAATCAAGGCTACCTTCTATCGCATAAACTTTAGTAGGAGCAATAAAAAGAACAAAAAGAAGAAAGATTGATAATAAATGATGCAATTATAAAAAACCAAATATTTTTAATCTTTAATAAGTTAGCAAATAAAGTAACTATTTAAGACAATTAAAAAAAATCTAATAAGATTTTTAAGAATAAAAATGGTTTAGTTATAAAAAGCGAATCTCCAATTTATAATAATTTTAATAATATTATTTTATATAGTGTCATCAGTTATAACGCTAAAAGGGAGAGGTGTAACTAAGATAATTAAAAGTAAAGTAATGTTATCTCCACTGGCTGGAGTTACAGATAAGATATTTAGAAAATTAGTAAGAAAATGGGCACCAGATTCATTGCTTTTTACTGAAATGATAAATGCTACAAGTTTAAAGAAAGGATATGGTACTCAAAAAATCAAACAACTTGAATTAGAAAAAGGGCCCATAGGTGTACAAATATTTGATAATAGACCATTTGCCATATCAGAGGCAGCTAAACTTGCAGAAAATTCTGGAGCATTTCTTATTGATATAAATATGGGATGTCCAGTTAAAAAAATCTCCAGGAAAGGTGGGGGAAGTGCTTTAATTAAAGATCGTTTATTAGCAATAGAATTAGTCAAAAGAGTTTCGAAGGCCGTTAACTTACCAGTAACAGTTAAAACAAGGCTTGGATGGGATAATAAAAAAGAAAATATTGAAGACTTTTTATTAAATCTTCAAGACTCTGGGGCAACCATGATCACCATACATGGAAGGACGAGAAAACAAGGCTTTTCAGGCTCATCAGACTGGGATATGATTGGAAGGATTAAAGATCTTTTAGAAATACCCGTGATTGCTAATGGAGATATAAAGAGTCCTGAGGATGCAATAAATTGCTTTAAAAAAACTAATGCTGATGGTTTAATGATTGGAAGAGGAATACTTGGATCTCCATGGACAATAGGACAAATAGATTTTTCAATTAAAAAACTTAAAGATTTTAAAGAACCTAATATTGAAGAAAAACTATTATTAATTATTGAACATTTAGATGAATTAATAAAAGAGAAGGGTGATCATGGTTTATTAATAGCAAGGAAACATATTTCATGGACTTGTAAAAATTTTCCAGGAGCGATAAGCCTACGCCATAAGTTAGTAAGGGCAATTGATGCAGATGAGGTTAAAGCATTAATAAATAAAACGATTGAATCTTTAAATACTGATCAAAAAATATTAACTTAGTTAGTTTTAATTTAAAAATGAAAATAATTAGTTCAAATACAAGTGAAAGAGTTTGTAAGCATATGAATAAAGATCACATTGAATCTGTGCACAAATATCTAAAACATTATGGAAAGGTATCAAATTTTAAAGAAGCTTATTTAGAAGAAATTTCAAGCCAATATATGAAAATTAAATATGATGATAAATCTATATTTATAAATTTTAAAAATGAAATATCAGAAGAAGAAATTCATTCAACACTTGTTTCTATGATAAGAGAAATTGAATAGAAAAATTAAATCTTAGTTTAGTTAAGAGATAATATCTAATTATTATTTTTATAGTAATCCGTAATTAATTTACATTCCTCAAACGTCAGAATACTTAATCTTGAACTTGCTTTAAATTTTAAGATTGCACAAACACCTAACAAATCTGAGATGTCGACATTAAGCGCTTCAGAAAGCTCTAATACTCTAAGGCCTTTCAAAATTTAAAACCTAATAAAAAAGGATTAAATAAGTTGTATCGAATATTAATGTGCAGCATTTTTTCCTAAACCAGCTATGAAGGGGAAGGCTTGTTCATCACCAAATATATCTTCATTAGATGCAGTAGGAATTTCAGTTTTTTCGTTATTTTTATTTTTAATGTCATTAGGAATTGAATCGTTGGATAAATTTTTATTTATTTGACTGCCAACTTCATCTGCTAAGCAATAACTCGCACTCATAAATAAATTCAGCATTAAAAAGCATAAAAATGAAATAATCCTTTTCATAGATAAAAAACTCAATAGAACAATATTCTCTTACTTATTTATAGTTAAAAAAGAAAATCTAGTAATATGAAAACAATTCTAAATAAATAATTTTTTAAAAATTAAATTAAGATTATTTATTTATTTTTTTTCTATTCTTAAATCTTATTAAATAATAGATTCCAATAAAAATAAGGATTGCCATGGAATATTTCAAAAGAAAAACATACACTAAATAAACTAAAAAAGGAAATAAACATGCTCTTTTAAGATTTATTTTTTGGTTTGAAGTCATCTTCTTCCAATTTAAATACTCCCGCCACTGAAATATTTTTTTCATTTTTCTTTCTTTATAGTTTCGATTAAACATAATTTTAAAAATACAATTTTACATTTTTTTTATTTTAATGAAGATAAACCTACATCACTAACAAGTTCTAAATTATTTGATTATAAATATAAAAATATAATATTTTTTATAAAAATGAATGTAAAAAAAATTTGGAAAATTAATAAGATAGTCTTACCACAGCATTCAGATCATGCAGGGGTTATGTGGCACGGTACATATTTTAATTGGCTTGAAGAAGGGAGAGTTAATGCTCTTTCTAAAGCAGGTATAGATTATTTTGATCTATCTAAAAATGGATTTGAATTACCATTAATAGATACCTCAATTAAATATATTCAACCCTTGTATCTTGGGGATAATATTACAATTGAAAGTTTATTCGATATAGGCAAAAGTCCAAAAATAAAAATTAATTCAAAATTCATCAACAAGCATAACAAGGTTCTAACCATTGCTGTAGTGAATTTGGTTCTAGTAGATAAACAAAATTTTTCTATTATTAGAAAAAGACCAGACTTTATATCAAAGGCTTTTTTAAAGTTAAACTAATAACATTATTATAAAATTAATTTATTAAATACATAAAATAGTTTCTTTAGCTAATGAATGATTTATTTCTAGTCCTTGATTCATATCAATATCAAATGGAATCAAGATATCAAGAAACATCATCACTCACTAATCTCTTTACTGAGCACAAATTTATAGGTTGGCTAGGTCTCTTTATTGCTTTTTTTTCAATCTTTGCAATTATTATTTTTCAATTTCTTGAATGGGAAAGTAATAATGAAAATAATGATTAAAAATAGACTTTGCTTATAATAACGAAAGATATATTTATAAAATGGCCATTTACTTAAAAATAACGAATCCTACAGAGGTTGTAAAAAAAAAGACATCTAAATGGCTTACAGATATAACCCCTGAAAGAATTGATAGAAAATTAGTTGAGGATGAAGTTATAAAAGGTATTATTGAACAATTAACATTAGAAGGAATAGAGGGGGAGATATCTGCAATAAGTGGTTTTGATATAAAGAACTCTACATTAATTACAAAAAATGATTTTGTAATTAGAAAAACAAAAACTTTTTGATATTTAAAATAAAAACAAATTAATGAATGATATTTTTATTATTTTAACTTTAGTAATAATTCTAATTTCAATTGTTATTCTAAGAAGTTATCTATTAAAAAAAAGAAAATATAAGTTAAAGATTTCTTTAAATGCAAATTATTTTATAGAAACATTAAATAAATTGATTGATGAAAATAAATACAATTTATTAGAGGAAAGGATCAGATTAAAAGAAACAGATGCTTATGGAAATGAAGACTTGAAAAAGTGGATAGGAAACCCTCCTCTAGACGAAATTTCAATTAAGAAGAGTCTTAATAATGATTCAAAAAGATTTAAAGAGGGTATTCCTTATTTTTGGGAAAAAGTTATTTTAAAAGAATTTTCAGGTCAAGAATCTTTTTTTGAGAAATGGGACTCTTATCAAAAAGTTAATCCTATTATTACTGATGAAATAATTGGAGCTGATAGAATTTTATTGAGTGAGGATTGGTTTATATTTATAGCTAGTCAAATAGAAAAATCTTGTTTAAGAATTCTAGGAAAAAATACCTTAAAAAAAAATAATCAAAATTATAAAAATGGAATTATTTTTGAAAGTCATTGTATGGAAATTCTTAAACAAAATGGTTGGAAAGTCAAAGAAACACCCAATACAGGAGACCAAGGCGTCGATTTAATTGCTTCCATTGATAATGTAAGAATATGTATTCAATGTAAGAACCATAAAAAAGTTGTAGGTAATAAAGCTGTTCAAGAAATTTCAGCCGGTAAATTATATTGGAAGGGTACTCATGCAGTATTAGTTTCAAAATCAGGCTTTACTAAATCTGCACAAAAATTAGCTAGAGCTAATAAGGTTGTATTAATAAATGATTCAGAATTAAAAGATTTAGGAAAACTTTTTTTTTAGTCCATTTATATTAGTTGAGTTATTCCTTCTTTATATAAAATTAGTGTTGTAAAAACGCCAGAAGCCCAAATTAAACCTCTTGCAATAGGAATATTAAATACATAGGCCCAAATATATAAAAAGCGAAAAAGAGGATGTATCCATGCCACAGTTAATGAGAGATTTGAATCAGGTAAAGTAATTAAACAAAGCAAGCAAGCTGGGGCATGAATAGAAATACTTTCCCAGCAATTTTGATGACACCAAACAGCTCTTTTACCAAAGTCTGGAAGTTCATCAAATAATGCTCTTGGTGCAGACATGTTCTTCATTGAATAGCCAGCTTTGATTCTCCCAAGTGTAAGAGGTATTGTAGATAGTAAAACTACTGCAACAGAGAGGCAAAGGCTCCAAGCAAAAACGACTGACATATATCTTTTATATTTAATTCAGCTTAGTAATTACATTTTAATATCGCGGATTAATCTTTAACAAGTATATTCAAAAATGATTTAAAATTTAAATATTGAAAATACGCTTAAAAAACTTTCATGGATTTTTCAAAACTATTAATAATACTTTTTGGTAGTATTTTTATTTATCTAACTTTTTTATTTTGGGGACTTAAACTAAGAGATAAAAACATAGAGGCACAAAACTTACCTAAAAAAGAAAATTAATCATTTAAATTCTCTAAAGATTATTTATCATCAAAAAATTTTTTATATTTTTATGCTTATATTTAGTGATAAATATAAAACTTAACTAATATTATAAATAAAAGATAGTTAATAGATTTTATTCTTCCCTAAGCCAAAGTAATAATGAAAAAGATCATTAAGTTTGCAAAAAGTTTTATTTTTATATCTTTCTGGCTAATAATATCTTCTTATTTACAAAAATATTGGAATACATTTCATTGGGAATATATCTATCTTAATTTAAGAACCATCTTTGATAAGGAATTATGGTTTGTCCTAGAAAGATCCCTTTTTGGATTTGATATAGGTTACTGGATTGAAGAATTATTAAAATATTTATCATATGAAATACCCAAAGAGGCATTTAAATATTTACCAATTTACTTCTTTTTGAAATTTATTTGGATTAAAAGATAAAAAGGGATTCATATAGATTCAATAAATTTCTGAAACCTTTTATATAAAGTTTCGTCTTTAATTTTTCTAAGAATAAATAAAGTTCCTTTATCTCCCCTACAAATTCTAAGATCTTTATCTAAAAAAGTAATTTCTAACCACCCTTTTTGTTCTCTTTTTATCTTTGTTAAAGCCTTTATTTTAGTTATTCCAACATTTGGTCCAATTATGCCAGCATGAGTAAAGTTAACTCCAATTTTTTTTTCATTTATTGATTTCAGTTTTGCTACGATCCCTGTTCCCATAATTGCTTTAATTCCTTTAGGTTTGAGTAAATTTAAAGCATTAAGATTGAGTGGATCAAGAATTTGAAAATTATCAACTAACGGCGAATAATTCAAAAATGGAGCTTTTGAACTACTCCATCTAAGCTCCCAAATCCCTCGTAACTTCTCAATATCGTTGCTAATAGTAAAATTTGATTTCTTTTCTAGTTCTTCAGCCATATTCTTAATCTCTTTTGTATTCGGTTTTGAAAGGAGCAAGTCCAATAATTGTTGTTCTAGATTCATTTAAATAGATTTACAAAACAGTTTGAGCAAAAATACTTACGTCTATGTGTTATATTCTACTGAAAATGTTTTGATTTCATGACAAAGAGTTACTGGCTTAAGAAAATATCTATTCCAAATGCCGATTTGTTTCTCGAATACATAAGAACAGTTTTGCCTTGGATAAGATCAGTCGGTGGCGTTGTAGTAAAAAAAGACATCACTCAAGATTCTAATTCACACAAGTGGGATGGCGGCCAACTAGGTATAGTAATAGAGTTCGAATCAAAAATAGCTGCAAAAAAAGCTTTCTACTCTGATGCATTTCAGGACTATCTGAGATCAAGAAATTTAATGGAACTAGTAACAATAAGCACTCTTTAGTATTAAAAGATTTTCAAATAATTCTCTGAGAGTAACAACTGAGAAAACAGAACCAATTAATTTTCTATAATTAAGTATTTATTACTAGTAATCAATTTTTGTAATGGTTATAACTTCATTATTCATGCAATGTTTAGCAGAATTTATAATGATAATTAAGAATTAAATCAAATGAACTACTCCACTGAACATGATGATTATTTAATGACAACCCCTTACACAAAAAAAATTCAAAAGAAATTCAAGGAAGTTAAAACTTTTCTTGAAAAAAATGGATTCAACTCCTCCTCCCAAGGAATAATGCAAGATATCATAAGTTCTCAAGAATATATTTCCAAAAATGATTTATAAAAAAATGTTTTTATTCAAAGCGTTTTAAAATAATAAATCGCACCTATTAAGAAAGGTAATAATAACCCCAAGAATAAGAGAAATGAATTCTTAGATTCTCCTTGTGTTATTGGATTAATTTCCGGTTCTATTGCAAATCCATTTTGTCTTCCACCGCTTTCAGTTGTATAACCTTTTTTATTCATAACGAAAAAATTTCATATGATTATCGCATGAATATTTTTTTGTTTAAATAAATTTTACATTTAGAAAAATTATGAAAATCTATTTATTTCAGTTCAATTTTAGATTTTAATTTAGCAGCTTTTTTAAGTAAACCAACAATTTCTTTTCTACCATTGGCTTGTTCAGCTCTATTAATTAAATCACTATATCTTTTAGTAATTTCTCTATGATTCATTAAATTAAATTTATTTATCTAATTATAAAAACAGAATAATAATATTTTTGTATAAAAGATATCAAAATCATTTTTAAAATATCTAACTAAACCAACCTTTTTTTCTAGACTTTTTTTCAACTTTAACGGACTCTACTTTTTTACCAAATAGTCCTTTTTTCTTTGGTTTAACATCTAATTTAATCGGTTCTTTTTTTCTACCAAATAACCCTTTCTTGTTGGGATTCTCAATTAAATCAATTGATTTATTTACTTTTTTTGCAGGAGATTTCAATTGAGTTTGAACTGTTTTTTTACCTTCTGATAAAAGTTGATATACAAAAAATCCAAAGACACCAAAAAATCCTACTGCTTGGACTATGGCGATATCGATATTATCAAACATTTGAAATTCTATTTTTTTTGATTAAGTAATCATTTAATTATGGAAAATTATTTCTAAAAATGCGAAACATAATATTTCAGATTTATAAATTAAAAATTAAGATATGAAAAAATTTTTTTTAAACTATTTATAGTAATTAATTAGATCGATAATCAAAATTGTAAGGAGAGATATTCCTAATATATAAGGAAAATAAGGATATTTATTCAAGATTTGATTTAAATTATTTTTCGATTCATTTTTTACTACCTTTTTTTCTCTAGGCGGCAATCCTAATTCTTCTCTTCTTTTTGCTTCTCCCATTTTTGAATTAAATTACTTTAAACAAATATAGTTCATATATATGTTCAAATACAATACTTAAATACTCTCTAAATTTGATTAGAAAATTGATTAAAAATTTAGTTAATATATTAATAATAATAAAAAAAAATGATAGAAATAGTTTGGTCAGTAAATATAATGGTTGCAATTTTGATTGCTGGAGTTGGCTGGGTCTTATATTATATTTTCACCTACGACCAAAAATACACTTCTTAATATCAAAATGGCTGAAAGAGATTTAATTAATTTTCTTAAAAAAATTGAACAATTAAATAAAATATCTGAATTAATAAAAAAAAATCCTAAAAAAAAGAAAGAATTATCAGATTGCAAAAATCATGAAGAAGTAATTAATTTAACCTCTAAATGGGGTTACGAAATTGGAAAAAGATGGGGGGAATCTTAAATAATTTAATGTCTATCAAATTAAATAGAATTCTGGTTGGGCACCAATACTCAAAAATTTAATTATCATAAAGATTATTAAATTTTTATTTATGGCTGATATTGAGGAGATAAAAAAGAAGATATATCAAATAGCCTCCATAACAGATAGAGGCCAAAGACTAAACAAATTAATTGCTCCTTTGTACCAAGAGAAGTTAAAAGAAATGGAAGATCTTATAAAGGATCTTGAAAGAAATAATTCTAAAATCACAGAAGAAAAATTATCAGGAGAATGGGAATTAATTTACTCAACAGTTGAATTATTTAGGAGCTCGCCTTTTTTTCTTGCAATAGAAAAAGCATTAAATGACGAATTCAAAAGTAATCTATTTTTCAAATTACACCAATTGCAAGTTGGATCATTTGGTTTATCAACTATTGGAAGAATCGCTCAAAAAATTGATTTTGAAAAGAAAGTATTTATCTCTACATTTGACACCATAATTTTTGGCCTTACTACAATTCCAATCCTTGGTTGGTTTAAGCTTCTTCCAACATTTGGCGGTAGGGTAATTACATTTGCTGATGAATTAAATTTAAAAGATAATTCACTCCAAATGAATCTGCAAAAAACTAAAGTTTCAAAGGTCGAGGGTCTTAATAATATTCCAATCTTTAGTAAACTTCTCATGAATAGATGGTATCCAGTTAAAGAAGTATGGGAGAAATTAACTTGGAATAAAGAAATCCCTTCTTGTGAAATATCAGTAATCTATTTAGACAATGAATTAAGAATAATGAAAGATTTATATGGATCTATTTTTATTTATATTAGACCATCGATATCTTTATTAAATCAATAATTTTTTATACAACTATATCTATTTGTTGATTATAAGCATTTAGAACATTGCTTCTTAATTCATCTTTATTAAGGCTGAAAATGACTTCCAATCTAGTCCCTCAGAAATAAATCATCTTGCTCATAGAAGATTTGGATCATCAGTTTTAAAAATTATTTTACTTTCTAGAGATCCAAGAGGATATTATTTTTAATAATCTCAGCATTAATATAATAGCCACCTACTGAGAACTTTTTTACCCCTTATTGATGGAATCCAGTATTTAAATATCAATACTGAACAAATAGCAAATTAAATATTAGTATAAATAAAACCTTAGCAATAAACACCAAAAAATAAAAGGGAAATTTAGAGTTACTAAAAAATTATTACTTCAGTTTTATTTATCAAAAAGTCTTAAAAGCAGGACTAAAAGGACCACTTGAAAAATTACCAATTACCGTATTATCTCCACCAGCTTGATGAATAGTCATCCCTCTCTGTGTAACAGTAAACGTAACTTCTAGTCCTTGAGTTCCGTCGGTTATGACGACGGGAGATGTAGGCGAGAATGCTCCGTATAGATGGGTAGAGGTACCACAGTCAGCACTAGAAGTCCCTACATAATTTCCCGAGCCATTTACGGTTGCCAATACAGCTTTCATTGTTCCCGTAACTCCGCTATTGAAAACTTCTGAGCCTGCCATAGCCCTATCTGATTCATTTGACTCACAAGTTCTTCCACTACTAAAGTCCATAAGAGGTTCGTCAAATTCTGCATTATTTGCCTCGGTTGTAGTGACGTTATTGTTACCGCTGTAGGCCATAGAAAAATATGGGGTGCCACCAAGTGTATAAGAACCTTTCATTGTAAAAGTATTCTTAATTTTTATGTATGCACTGGGATATGTTCCTGGTTCTGGCCTGAAACTTGTTCCTACAAGTGATGAAGAAGCATTACCTCCTAAGTCAACTGTATAACCGGAGGCGGATTCGAAAGTTTTTGTGCAAGTTGATTCATCAATAGTGTTATTGGTTACCACTTCATCAGAGTCATTTATATAAGTACCAGAAAGGGGGTCTGAGGTACATAAACCCATTTCGTAAACTTTGATTTTATAAGTAACTGGAGTCACATAACATGACCCCCCAGACAGATCGTCTTGACCAGAGGGTATGCAAGAATTTGCTTTAACTTGAGATATAGGATCAATTAAATTCGCAATAAAGCTAAAGCTAATTCCAGCTGATATTTTGATTAAATTTTTGTTAGTTTGATTCATTTTTTTTAAGTTAGTAAATTTAAATGTTTAAGAACTAAGCGCCTTTGGCTCTGTTAACAAAGTTTCCACCAGAACGTTCGAGAAGAACATCATATCTTCGTTTAACAGGTTGTGTCATTTGCGTAATCATATTATTCTTATATTCTTTTTTACCAAAAATTAAAGGATTACTAGTAATATTCATTCTTAAACCAAAAAAAGTTTCATTTATTCCAGGAAGTTGTGAATTAAGAGAAGGCGACGAGGCTCCTGATATTTCGTTCGATACCCAAACTTCAACCCCGACAAAAGGAGAAGCTTGCCAACTAACTGATCCTTCCAGTCCAGAGTTATCTTGAGTATTTTTATAATCCCAATTGAATCCCCTTACAAAAAATGCAAGTTCAGGGTAATTAGGTAATCTATAACCAATCTCTGCATCCCAACCAGGGACAACTTTTTCTTTATAGTTTGAACCTCCAACTGTCACATCTTTTTCATCCGTTATAGGAATGTACCAATTATTTCTAATTTCAAGATCTTTCCAAAGATATTCACCTCCTAAACCAAGCCTGCTGTGGGCATCGCTATAGTCTGTCATCCTATAGTCCCAGAATATATTACCTCCAACCATTGAGACTTCATTAGGGCGATGCCTAATACCAATTCCTAAATTTGTTGTTGTACCATTTGAATCCAAGCCTGTAGCTACTCTTACTTGAGAAAAAGAAAGGGTTTTGATATCCCCTGCTTCATCAACGGCAAGTTCACCTAATTTCAATAAACTATTTAAGGAAAAGCTCATATCAGAATCCCAATCTCCTTTTTTATCAGCTCCTCCTGAAATTGAAATTGATGTTTGAGCTAAAAATGGAATTCTATTAATTTGATTATCTACAGAACTATTTATAAAATCGAATCCAGAATCAACTAATAATCTTTTACCATCATTAATAATTAAATTTGTATAGTCACTACCTTCTGATCCAGAATTCATTAATGGTACAAATTTAGTAACATAATTAGCGCCTTTTATAATGTATTCGTCAGTTTTGTTTTTAGGAATGTAAGTGTTTAAATTATTTTCCTCAATAGTAATTATATCTTTGTTTAAAATTCTAGATTCTTTATCAAAATCTGGATTTGAAAATGAAGGAGGTATAACTGTGGCTAATAATCCAGTAGAGAGGAAAGCGATAACAAATCTGTTTTTAATCAAGATCAAATAGTGAAATTAATTATAGTTATAGGCCATGGAAATTTTTTTTAAAGTTCAATATTACAAATTTTCGGAAATTAACTGAAATTTAAGTAGATTTACTTAATTAAATTTCGCGAGATTCTAATAAATAGGTTATGTTCAAAATGAACATTTTAAAAAAATCATGCTTAAAAATAAAGAAAAAAATTCAATTATGAGAGGATTTTTTTTAATAGTCGGTTGGGGTTTAGGATTGGATAGATTTTATGAGGGTAACAAAAAAGGTGGGATTCTATCTATTGCTGGATGGAGTATTACTTTCTTTACTTTTTTGTATTTGAAATGTTCTGGATTCGAATACGTTGATGGTATGAAAAATTATTCAGATTATTCACTAAATCCCTTAATTATTTTACCTTTACTTGCAGGAGCATATGGCGGATTTCTTATAATTAAAAAGGCTTTCAGATTAGCCAAACAATTTGAAAATGCTGAATAATCCTAATAAATTTATTCAAGATAATAAGCCCGACCCTTTCAAATAAATTTTAAATAAAAGAATAACTAAGAAATTAACAATAACTAAAGCTACTACACCATTTCTTTTTTTAACATCTAGCCTTTTAATTAAATTTGAAAGATAAACAACAGGGTTTTCAGGTTCTTTATTATCCAATATTTATAAATTTAAAAATTAAAATTATCATGGATTCTTCTAAAAACCTAAAATTGTAAAGTTCCGATAAAACAATTAACTTATTTATTACATAATTCCTGCTTTTCTTAAGAAAGCCTTACCAACATTTCCAATAAGAAAAAATAGAGACAAATTGATCAAAAGAATAATCAAAAGTGCTAACATTTTATAATTAGGATTTGATGAAATTCCATCAAATCCATCATTAAGGATTCTCTTAAAAATAGTATTGTCCTTAGTATCTGGTTTTTCTCCTTCTAAATTAAAGTTTGCATTTCCTTTGATACCTTCCTGATTACTGGCTTCTTCAAGAAATTCAGTAAATGCTTCAACATTCTCCTCCTTACTATTTTCTTTCTTTATGTTGGAAGATGAATCAGTTGAATTATTATCTTCAGGGTTTAACTTTGAGTCTTCCAAAATTTAAATTTATGCTAGAGATATATTACACCATAAAAAAAACCCACTCGATCAAAAGAAGAGAAGGTTAGTTAAGATTAAAGTTCTTTAGCTAATATAGTAATTTTTGATAAATTTTGTGATTAAAAATCTACTAATTTCAACCAACTGAACTATTTAACTATTTACTAAAATTAAGAATGATTGACTTTCACACACACAAAGCATGTAAAGAAAATCCTGAAATAAGAGACATTAAGATAAAAAATATCGAGCACGCTATTGAGCAAGCTGAAATAATGATTAAAGAATCAAAAATGAGTCCAGAAGAATTGAATTTTTTGAAAAGAAGAATATCTGACTCTAGACAAGATCTAGAGTTACTATATTTATTAAAAATTTAAATTTAAGATTTCCAAACTTGAGTTTTAGTATATTTTGAGACTAATAAATACTTGTAACAATGTAAGTATTGGTAAAAAGAATATTTATGTCTAAAGATAAGTTTTATATCCCCATAAGATCTGTACCATACATTTTTGTATCAATTGCTGTAATAACTATTGTTGCCTCTACATATATGGTTATCTAGTATTTAAAGAACCTGTTTCATAATGATTAAAAAAATGGATCAATAGATCAAATTTTATTAATCCAAAAACTAATAAGTGCAATAAATTAATGAAGATTTTAAAGATTACCTTTACTTTAATTTTAATATCTATTGTGTTTATAGTGTGTTTAAAAAAATATAGTAAATTTAATATTTCTAGAGATTTAAGAAATGAAGAAAAAAATAAATTGAAAAAATCTGCTGAAGTATTAAATGAATGTTTTGATCTTAAAAACAAAAGTCAAAGAACTCTAAGTGATTCAATGAAATTGATTGAATATTGTTTAAAGAAATATGGATATGAAAAATAAAATAATTAGCATATGCTCAACTATTAATATCTTTTTAAAAAACTCATATAAGATTAAAAAAAATTTTATGTCTAATAAAAATACAACTAGATGGGTAACAACGAAATCGCAAATAGATGAAATAATTTTTCCTGCTTATACAAAACTAACCAAGTATTATTTTTCTTATCTTAGACAATTAGCATCTCCCCTACAATATATAACTGATATATTGAGAAATTTAGCGGATACAATAATGACTTCATATCCCGAAGTTAAAGTGAAAAATTCTATTTCTTAGCTTTTTATAATGAGTAAAATTAAATGTTCTTATTTAGGAGATTTAAAATGTGAAGCCAAACATCTTCAATCAGGAAATTTAATAAAAACTGATGCTCCTTTAGATCATTGTGGCAAAGGTGAAAACTTCTCTCCAACAGATTTATTGGCAACTTCACTAGGGTCTTGCCTTCTAACCATAATGGCAATTAAAGCGAGATCAAATGGTTGGAAATTAGAAAATATATCCTTAGATATTGAGAAAATAATGACTAAAAATAAAGAGAGGAAAATTGAGCAGCTAATAATAGATATTTATATTCCTGAAGATTTACCAAAAGAAAAATTTATGTTTATACAAAATGCTTCTAAAGATTGCCCTGTAACTAGAAATCTATCTAGCTCCCTTGATATCCAGATAAATTGGCATTACCAAAAAACTATACAAAAATAATTAAAAAATTAAGAGACAAATTTCTCATAAATTTTATCTACTGTCTTTAATAATTACGCTAATAGATGTTAATTATTATAATAAAATTCAAAATTTTTTAACACTTGAATTATCTATTTATCTCAATTTTTTTATTAATCAAATCAATCAAAGGTATCATAAAATTCACATTTATTCCGACAGTACACCATATGTAAGTAAAACAAAATATCAATTTTATATATACATTAGAGGGTAAGGTAACAAATAATTTAATAAAACTTCCTATAAAAAGTATTAGTATGCCTATTTGCAATAAGCCCTTAACTGTCCAGAGCATACCAAATTTCTTAATATTCTTATAAAACCAAACAAATATACTTCCAAGTATAAATAATAAAATTAAATTTATTATCATGAGATTAAGATTAAAACCTTAGATAATAATAAACCTTTGATAAAGGAAGATGAAAATATTAAATTTACAAAATTCTTTAATTTTTAAAAATAATAATATTTTTTTAATTGATATTACTTTAAATTACTAAAAATTAAAGATTTAAACTTTTTAAATCAAAGAAATTTTTAAAACAACTTAGCTTTTAATATATCTACTCTTTTCTGATTCACTCCTAAGTCACTTTCTCCAACTCTTGATTCAGACCTTACTGACAATTTACTATTTTCAGGAGCAAAAGAAATTTCTAAATCATCAACATATTTCATCCATTTACTTGTTACTTCAGCATGAATATAATCTCGATCAAGGTCAACTATCACAAATCTTTGTGAATTTTCAATAATTTCTTTAATATCTTTAAAAGGTTCTTCAATTGAACTAACATCCCATTCTTCTTTTACACAATGAGCTATTTCTACACATTCACTCAACTCAATGTGAGAAGCAAATGAAGAAGAAGGAAATATAAAACAAATAAATATAAAAATACTTACAATTAATTTTTGCATAAAAAAATACAGCTTTTTAACTAATCTAACGAACGAAACTAAAGATTTGGAAGGAATAATTTTAATTGAATCTAATTTCTTCTCAAGTTACTAGGATTACTGCAATTATTAAAAAATAAAAATTTATTAAAGATAATCTTAAATAAGGTATCAAAGAAAATAAAAGAATCTTAAAGTTTACATATTCACTCAAAAATCTAGATATTTTGGAATTAACTGAACTAGTGAAAGATTATGTAGTCACAGAATTATTATCAAGTATTGAACTCGACTTTCTTGAAGGAGAGTTATGGGAAGCAACTCAGCACATATCAGAAATAAATTCTTTGATAATGGCCCCAAAAAATATATGCAAGAAATTAGAGTTAGATGAAAAATCTTGTTGGCAATTGTGTTGTGCTGCAGTGCTTGATTACTCAAGACCCTTAAAGAATAAAAAAGAAAGGGTTAATAATTTTAAAAAATTAATTATTGAATATGACCTTGGCTATAAATAAAAAAAAAGACCCTTAGAAAAGGGTCTTTAAAAGCTTTAAAAAATCAAGTGTTTCCTTGTTTCCACTGATTTAATAAAACATCTCCTACACACAAACCTAATATCACACGAATACTTAAAGGGTGAAATACCTTTTGGGTAAGTATATCAACTGTCACAATACTAGAAATAAAAAAGTACCCAAAGCATAGTTTGAGTACTTCTTTTATCAGAAAAATGTGTGTGAGGAGTTTCTGACCTAATAAATTTACACCTATTTGAAATAAAATAGCTACAGTATAAATCCCTAATTCATTAATAATTTATTGGTTAATAAAAAATATTAAAATATAAAATTTTTAAAAATTACTTTTAAATGAAAAAAAAATTTAAAAAAGTAATCTACATTTTATAAGCAATAATTTTTTCTCAATTGTTAGAGGAGTTGTTAAATATTCTCTTAGATACTTAGATTATAATTCTGATTTGTATATTCCGAAAACAAAGGGCATAGCAATATAAACTTTAGTCGATAAGTATTTTTTTCAATCTAACTAAGAACAAATTTTATAATTCAGAAATTTTTTAGTCTTCATTCCAAAATACCGTAAGAGATAAATAGAAATTATTTAAGTATAAATTCACTTCAAAAAATTATTAATTTATCCTATATAACAGAAATTGATAGGAAGGATTTATGAAAAGAAAAATTACCTTTTTTGTTAAAGAAGATAGTCTAAAAAAAGTTAAAGTGAAACATAACTATCAAGTAGTAGAAGAATACTGGAAGAAGAGAAAAAAAGAATGTGAAAAAAGTCTATCTAAATTCTGCTAAAAAATATTATGCATTTTATTATTTCTATTTTTCTAGCTTCTGTTATGTGGGTTCAAGTTCCTCAATGGGAAGCTGATTGGTCAAAGTGTGCAGTAGATGTGCCGGATACATCATGTCATTGGTATGTAGCTGCACCTGATAACACCTTTGGAGAAGGATTTGATTGGGAAAGTGCTCCTTGGTTTGATGCTAATGGACTTCAAGATGTTGCAAAAATTGAGAAAGAAAGTGTAGTAGAAAAGCTTCAAAAGAATTAAATAATATTCAATAAATAAATTACATTTTTTGGTAATAAAGTATTTATTTTCTTTTTAATAAAAATTAAGATAAAAGTAATTTTAATGTTTCTATGCGATTCAAAGTAAGTCTAAAAAAAGACGGTAAAGAATTTGATGAGGTTGTTATAGCAAATAATAAGAAAGATGCTATTGAAGTGGCTTTAAGAAACAATCCAGAAGCGGAGGTCCTTAATTCTGATTGGACATTTAAACTTTGAAAAAAGTTTTAAAATTTATTTCCAATTTTTGGAATTATTAATGAAGCGACGCAAATAACACTTATTGCAGGCCCAGGAGATAAGTTAAAAACAATTGAAAGAATAAAACCCAATAGAGAAATACAAAGTCCAAAGAATGAAGATCTCAACATCGCAATCCTAAGACTTTGTGCTTTATCAAGTCCTAATAAAGTAGGCGTAGATAGTAATGCAATTACTAGAATTACGCCAACAGCTGACATTGAACTAACGATTACTAGTGCCGTCGTAAAACTTAGAGCTAGGTTTAACAAAGACACATTTATTCCACTAGCTGAGGCGCCCTCTGGATCTAATCCGACATATACAACTTTTTCATATCCGAATGTTACTAATAAAATGAATGTTAGAAAAGCAATAATTGTTCTTAACAAATCGCCAAGGTTTGCGGTTAATAAATCCCCAAATAATACTGCCTCTAAATCAATTCTTATCCCAAGAAGTGGAATTAGTAAAACCCCAAAACCAAGCATGCCAGCAAGAATTGTATTCATAACTGCTTCATAATTTTCATTTTTTTTATTAGTTAAACTCTCCGCAATAATTGCACCAACAAGACCACTTATAACTCCTCCAATTGAGGGATGAATACCTAGAGCTAGAGCTAGAGCTAGTCCTGGTAAAACACAATGAGAAATTAAATTTACTTGTAATAGTCTTCTATGAGTAATCAATACGGTTCCCATAGCTGGGCATAAGATTCCAGAGAAAATGGTAATTATTAATGGAATTAACCACCAGTTGTTTAAAAAAGACATTAATCGTATGATTCGTTATGATCAAAAAAGCAGGACATTAAAAGATCTTGAAAATGATGGTAACCAAGCCTGACATTACCAAAAGACAAGAGCAACTTCTTGAAGAACTTAAAAAATGTGATGATGAATTGAGTGGTCAAGAATTGCATAGGCAATTGATTATGGATGGCAAATCTATGGGTTTGACAACAGTTTATAGAAATCTTCAAGTTCTTATAAAACATGGATTAATTAGATCTAGACATCTTCCAACAGGTGAAGTACTTTACACTCCTGTTGATAGAGATATTCACCATCTGACATGTGTTCAATGTGGAGAAACCTCCAAAATGGAAGGTTGTCCGGTAAAAGATATTCATAGTCCAAAGAAAAACCCAAAAAAATTTCAACTTTTGTTTCATACACTTGAATATTTCGGCCTTTGTCAAAACTGTTATCAAGCTCAGAGTTAAATTTAAAAATATTTTTAATCACAAGAATTATTCTCTTTTAAAGAACTAATATTAAGATCATCCAATTTGCCTTGTATTGAATTGGGAGTTCCGGATGCTAATACTGTTTTATCTAAAACAACTACATGATCATAACTATTGAGAGATGAGCCCCAATCATGACTACTTATAAACAAAGCTAAGCCTGCATCTGCGAGTTGACGGACTATCTTAAGAAAATCGTCTTTTGCGGGAGGATCTAATGCAGCACATGGTTCATCTAGCAGAAGAATTCTTGCAGGGGACATTAAAGTTTTAGCCAAAAGTGCTCTTTGTTGTTGTCCACCTGAAAGAGAATCAAGTCTTCTATTTGCAAGATTTGAAATGCCAACTCTTTGCATTGTTGCTTCCAATTCGCAACATTTATTAACCCAAGACTTTGGATTTGCGAGAAGAGCCTTTATTTGGAATGGATTAGTATTTTTTGATTTTGAATATTTTATTTGACCTAATGAGACTAATTTCTCAACAGTAATCGGAAATTTCCAATTCATTGAGCTTCTTTGTGGCATAAGTGCAACCTGGGATCTAGTTCTAACTAAACTTTCACCATCAATAGTTATATCTCCAATATCAGGATTATTTTGTCCTTGCAATAATTTCAAAAGAGTTGATTTACCAGCTCCATTTGGTCCAACAAGAGCAGTCAATGTTCCTGGTTTTATTTGAACTGAAACCTTATTTAAAGCTGGCTTGCTTTTTTTAGAATAAGAATAAGTTAAATTATCTGCAATTAAAGTAGCCATTAAAGAATATATTTAAGTCAGTTAGACCTTTATTTTATCAATATTATGGAATCCATACTTATTTCATAACAATTGATACCAAATATTGCTATTAATTATGAAAATGATTATCATTTTTAAGTATTTGAAATTTATTGAATGTCAATTTTTAAAAAAGTAATCTTTAGTAATAAGAGATCTAATCATTCTGTTATCAAAAACTCTTTATTAGCTGGAACCGTATTATTATCAACAGTTGCTCAAGATGTTTTAGCGAAAGAAAAATCATATGTAGCTGTAGAGCCACTCACTTGCGATTTAGTAAAATCTATTGCCTTACCTTCTGATGAAGTAACTTGTTTGGTTGATAGAAAACAAGATGTACATGACTTTAAAATAACCCCAAGACAAGCTCAATTACTTAACAGTGCGGATAAAGTTTTTACTCTAGGGAAAGAGATGACCCCAAGCATGAAAAATTGGGAGGGTAAGCCTCAAACAGTTGTAATTGGTGTAAGTGCTATAGATGTAGATGACCACTCTGATCATGGTGGGCATGATGACCATGATGATCACTCTGCAGCAAAATTAGATGATCACTCTGATCATGGTGGGCATGATGACCATGATGATCACTCTGCAGCAAAATTAGATGATCACTCTGATCATGATGGGCATGATGACCATGCAGAAGGTTCATTTGAATGGGCAGGCAAATTTCAACTCTCTAAAGGTTCCTACAAATGGTCATTCGCAAAGGTAGGTGGGGAATATGCAGATCCAGCTATGAAAATGGTGATTCTCGAATCAAATGATATTGAATCTTCTGAAGAACTAGCTAAAGAGCTATTAGGATCTAAGTATTCAATAAACAAAAAAAATAATGGAACTCTCGTAGCGAGTAATAAAGCCTATGTTCTTAATTTTGATCAAAGGAAGGAGAGTACAGTATTTAATGTAGAAATTCAAGAAGATGGCCAATATACATTCTTCACTGAACATATGCCTTTTGAGTTTGAAGCCGAAGAACACTTCTTTAAAGATATTTCTAATTCTGATGTTGAACCAATAGCACAAGTACCAGATGAAGGAGAGGGACATCACCACCATGATCACGGAGGATTAGATCCTCATGTTTGGCATGATCCTCATAACATTATAAAAATGGGAGAAGTTGTAAGTAAAAGTTTAAAGAAAGATATATCTGTTTTTAATAGATCTGACAGGAAATCAATCAATGCGAGATTTGCTTCAGTAGATTCAACACTAGAAGAACTCGATAGCTGGATTGTTGCACAGGTCTCAACAATTCCAGAATCAAACAGAATTATTGTATCTAAACATAAAGCAATGGAATATTACGGTGATGCTTTTGGATTAGAGACTATTAGCTTACTAGATTTTCTTGGTGACTCATCAAGTCTAAGACCTGACAATATTCAATCAACGTTGAAGATGCTTGATGAAGAAAATGTTAAGGCAATTATTCCTGAACAAATACCAGCTTCTAAGTTATTAAAAAACTTGAGTAGACAAAGTTCAGTTCCTTTAGCTTCTAATCAAATATTTGTTGATGGATTAATGATGACAGGGAATACAGTTTCTGTTGCTGTCCACAATACATGTACCATTGTTAATTCATTAGGTGGAACATGTGATAAAGAAGCAGCCTCCAACCTTGAAGGCACCTGGAATTCTCTTCAAAATTAAACTTTTCTATAGATAACGGTTTTCATTATCAGTTAATGTCTAATATATTATCTATTAGACATTATTTTATTTAGGTTAATTGGTTAATGAGTATTAACGAAAAAGTGCCTGTGACAATCCTGACTGGATTTCTTGGTTCTGGCAAAACGACTCTTCTTAATAGAATTTTAAGCGAAGAACATGGTAAGCGAATCGCTGTAATTGAGAACGAATATGGAGAAGTTGGAATTGATCAAGGATTGGTTATAAACGCCGATGAAGAAGTATTTGAAATGTCTAATGGTTGCATTTGTTGTACTGTTCGCGGAGATCTTATTAGAGTCCTTGGTAATTTAATGAAAAGAAGGGATAAATTTGACTACGTTTTAGTTGAAACAACTGGGTTAGCTGACCCTGGTCCTGTTGCTCAAACATTTTTTATGGATGAAGAAATTAGTTCTGAATTCACACTTGATGGAATAGTTACATTAGTTGATGCAGCTCATATTGATCAACAACTTGGGCGTAGTGATAAGAGTTCTGAACAAGTGGCATTTGCAGATGTCTTAGTCCTTAATAAAACTGATTTAGTCTCAAATGATGCTCTTGATAACCTTGAATCAAGATTAAGAGATATGAATCGAATGACTCGTATTATTCGAGCAGAGAAAGCAGAAGTTCCTATTGAGACAGTTTTAAATTTGAGTGCATTCGATCTTGACCAAATTTTAAAGCGTAGACCAACTTTCTTAGAACCTGAATATCCTTTTGAATGGTCAGGAGTTTATGAGCTTGAGCCTGGAAAATATGAATTAAAACTTGAAGAAGGGCCTGATCCTGAAATGTCCTTAGTAGCTTTTGCTAATCAAGGATTTAGTGAAGAAGAATTAAAAGAGGGTGCAGAAGCCTCTGTAAGACTTTATGCAGAAAAAGCTAAAAACTTGGAACCTGGAAATACTATTCCGTATGATGAGCATGTAAGTCTTAAATTGCAAAACAAAGGATCTAAATCTTTTATTTTGGATATTGAAAAAGCGTCAAAAGTTGGATTGTTCACACAACATACTGCTGAAGAATTCAATATGAAAGTGCTAAAAATAGATTCCCAAGATAATGTTAAGGAAATTCCTTTTAAAACTGAAAGAAACTGGGTCGCAGAACATGAACATGATGATGAAGTTGGATCAATTGCAATAGAGCGTTTTGGAGATGTAGATCCAGAAAAGTTGAATACTTGGATGGGAAGACTTCTTTCCGAGAAAGGAGTTGATATATTCAGAACAAAAGGTTTTATTAGTTATTCTGGCAATCCACGCAGAATAGTATTTCAAGGAGTTCATATGTTATTTACTGCCCAACCAGATAAAGAATGGGGAAATGAACCACGAAGAAATCAACTCGTGTTTATTGGGAGAAATCTAAATGAAAAAGAAATGCAAGAGGGATTTGATAAGTGCCTGATATAGAACCTTTTAGCCCTAGAGGCATGTTTCATGAAGGATGGTCTGCTGAAGTTGATGATTATGCAATAGTTTGTGGTTGGGCTTTAAAAGGGGAACTCTTTATCGTTGGAGACGTAGTTGGAGGGCTTTATGGGTTCGAAGGAGATACAGGAAAGCTTATTTGGAAAAAGGATGAAGCCCATTCCGGAGGTCTTCTTGCAATGTCTATCCATCCGAATGGAGAGATTTTTGCAACTTCAGGGCAAGACGGAATAGTTCGAATATTAAATTGCAATAATGGAGAGGAAATTAAAGCCATTAAACTTGGTAAAGGTTGGGTAGAACATTTAAGTTGGTCAAATGGAGGTTTATATTTAGCCGTAGCTTTTTCCAAAAAAGTATATGTATTTAATCAAGATGGTAATGAACAATGGGTTTCAGAAGAACATCCAAGTACAGTAAGTGCCATATCGTGGTCGAATAAGAATGAATTAGCAACTGCATGCTACGGACGCGTAACTTTCTTTGATGTAGCAAATAAAAAGACTAATCAGAAACTTGAATGGCAAGGTTCACTAGTTTCGATGCAGTTAAGCCCTGATGGAGATATTGTCGCCTGTGGGAGTCAGGATAATTCGGTACATTTCTGGCGTAGATCAACTGGACTTGATGCTGAAATGACAGGTTATCCTGGAAAGCCTTCTCATCTTTCATTTGACGATACTGGCATGCTACTAGCAACAAGTGGTAGCGAAAGAATTACAGTATGGAGTTTTTCAGGAAATGGCCCTGAAGGAACAATGCCGGGAGAATTATGTCATCACACTGAACCAATTTCTAGCCTAGCTTTTTCTAACAAAGGTTTGCTAGTTGCTTCAGGTTCAAGAGATGGTTCAGTAGTAGCTAGTTTTCTTAAAAACGACGGAAATGGGGATCCTGTAGGAGCTGCTTTTGCTGGAGATTTAGTTGGAGATATTGCTTGGAGACCTGATGACTGCGCTTTAGCTGCAGTTAATGCGAAGGGTGTTGTAACCGTTTGGAATTTTAAAGTCCGAACAAGTTCCTCTTCAAAAGGGTTCAAATAATTTCTAGCTTATATATTTACCAATAATTAGTTTTCAAATGTCTCTCAATACAAATCGCTTCGCAATCATTATCAATACCTTTCGGATGAATATCGCAATATGAAAGACACTGTAAATATTCATCAACGGGATTGTTTTTATTATTATTAATATCATTATTGTGATTATTTTGAATTTTTGAATTAGTCATAAATAGATTTCCACAATTCATTTAGGGTTAACATAAACGAGAGAGATAAGAAAAGAAATAAGCAAAACTTACTAAAAAACTAAACAAGAAATATATAAAATTTAAAGCGGAAAATAAACAAATTGATTACCACTATCGGACATTTTGGATTAAAAATCAATGCGTACAAAAACGGATTGTTATTTAAAAATATTTTGATTAGTTTATGAATGTTGAGTTTTAGGAGGTCTTTCAAAATGATCGATAGCCTGCCTGCAATTTCGGAATAATTCCGAACTGATTTAATTAACTGCTCCAATTATTTTTTATTAATGTCTGAACTTACTTCTTCTGCATCGTATAGGTGCCCTATAAGAAAAAAGTTCAATACTAGTGTTTTTGCCCCAGTTAAAAACAATTAGTTTTTTAAGGTTATTTTTAGTTAAAAGATAATTAACAACAAGGATCAATGATTTAGGCTAGTTGTTAGTTTTGTTACATAAGATAAGTAAGTGAATGAAAGGAGAGCTTTAAAAGCTCTCCTTTTTATTTTTCTAAAAAAACAAATTTTGGCATTACTAAACTTTTTTAGCTATTTATTGTAATAAGAAACTTTATTTTGATAGAGATAAAATAATGTCAAAAAAACTTAGATTTTTTTCTGACTTTTTGGCTAGATTTTTTACTGAAATCGAATACAAATTTGTTTTTAAGAAATTAAAGAAATATGATCTTATGGCCGATGTGGATGATCAGAGATCACACCATTTCTATTCAAAGCGAAGGTGGCTCAATTGAACTATTGGATTAAATCTATTACTTCAAAAAACCTTAATTTGGCAAGAAGTCTTAATTACAAACAAAAATTTTTTTATTTCTAATAATAAGAAAATAATTTATATTAATCCATGAATAATTACTATTGTCCATACTGTAATCCCAAATATCAATTTCATAAAAAATCAACATCTGGAGAATTAATATGTGGGTTATGTGGGGACCCTCTAGTAAAAAAACCATTGATTAAAATTAATCAAATAATTGCTATCATCGCCTCCTCATCGCTAGTACTTCCATTGATTTACACGTTTGTTATTTTAATTAAAAACCAAGTAAACCCTCCTAGGAGAAATTACCAAGCTAATACAAATTCAATCGAGAAAATTTCAAAATTAAGATTTTATCAACCTCTACAAAGTGATTTACTTAAACAAGAATCATTATCTTCAATTTGATTTTTATTACTAATATTATTTAATTCATTATTCATAATTAATTGTTTAACAGATTCTTTACAATGATTTTCACATCCTCCATTAAATGAATCGTGAGCATATAGAAAATAAGTATTTGTTAATAAAAAAGATAAAATTAAATTAAAAGTTCGTTTTATTTTAGATTTCATTTTTAGTAAATTATTTACTAATAGTTAATAAATATTATCAATTAATTCCAAGGAGTGTTAATTAATCCCCAAATATCAAAGAAGAAAAATAAAATTGCAATAGCCACTAAATCCCAGGCTCTTTCCCTAAACGCCCAAGGTGCTATAAAAACTTCCCCCAAACCATGTAATGCAGCTCCAGTAGGTAGATGATCTAAAACAAGCAAACTATGAGAGAGAATAAAAAGTAAACTCGCAAAATATCTAAAAAAAACAAATTGCCAATTACCAGAGTTCATGTTTTTTATATTTTTAAGAAATATAGTTCAATGTATAAATTATTGAAATAGATTTTGTTTATGGATATTTCTTTTTGTAGTTTTAAATACTTAATATGATTCTAAGCTAAAGTAAAAAGTTAATAAAAGAAGAGATATATGTTTTCAAATTATCGTCCTAAAAATAATTTTGATGAATACTTTAAAGACAATTTGAATTCAGCTAGAGAAATCTTAACTCCCTTATTATCTTCACTAGATAATATGGGTTTAGACGAACTAAACAGAAATCATTCGGCGGCCAAGAAGTTGTTACTTAGACATGGAGCAACTTTTAGGTTAAACGATACAGGCTTAAAAGGCACAGAAAGAATATTACCTTTTGACCCTTTACCGAGAATAATAAGTAAGCATGACTGGATAACTTTAGAAGAGGGCTTAAAACAGAGGCTTGAGGCAATAGATCTTTTCTTAGATGATATATATAACTCTCAAAATATTATTAATGATGGAATAATCCCAAGAGAATTAATTGAAAGCTCAGATGGATGGAGGCCTCAAATGTTAGGTTTTAAGCCTCCATTAAACAAATGGTGTCAAATATCGGGACTTGATTTAATAAGAGACGGAAGAGGTACATGGCATGTTTTAGAAGACAATTTAAGATGCCCTTCTGGCGTGGCTTATTTTCTGGAGAATAGATTAGTTATGAAGAATATCTTCCCTAACCTTTTCTCGGGAAGAATAGTTAAACCTATTGATGAATACCCATCATTTTTGTTAAAGACTTTACAAGAACTTGCTGTTTGGACCGATACACCAAAAATAGTTTTATTAACGCCTGGAATCTTTAATAGTGCATATTTTGAACATAGTTATCTAGCTCAAGAAATGGGTATTCAATTAGTTCAAGGTCATGATTTAATCTGTAATGATGAATATGTTTACTTAAAAACTACCTCTGGATTAAAAAGGGTAGATGTGATTTATAGAAGAATTGATGATGATTTTTTAGATCCTCTACATTTCAGAAAAGATTCATATTTAGGTATTAGTGGCTTACTAGATGTCATGAGAGCAGGTCATGTTGCTGTTGCGAATGTTCCAGGGACAGGAATAGCAGATGACAAAATGATTTATTCTTTTGTTCCTAAAATGATCAAATATTTTCTTGATGAAGAACCAATAATAAAAAATGTTGAAACCTATATTTGTTATTACGAAAAGGATAGAGAATATGTTTTAAAGAACCTTCCAAAACTTGTTGTCAAATCAGTCTCTGAAGCTGGTGGTTATGGAATGTTAATTGGTCCTCAATCAACTACTACTGAGATAAATGAATTCTCTGATAAAATCAAAAATAATCCTAGAAATTTTATAGCTCAACCAACTTTAGAACTTTCTACAGTTCCATCATTATGTGATGGTGAACTTTATCCATGTCACGTTGATCTAAGACCCTATATTTTAAGGGGTAAAGATTCATGGGTGAGTCCAGGAGGTCTAACTAGAGTTGCCTTAAAAAAAGGTTCTTTAGTAGTCAATTCATCTCAAGGAGGAGGATGCAAAGATACATGGGTTGTAGGGAATTAGAATGCTTTTAAGTCGTGTAGCTGAATCCCTTTATTGGATTAATCGTTATTTAGAACGTGCTGAAAACATATCTCGTTTCGTGGAGGTTAGTGAAGCAATGTCTTTAGATTGCCCGCCAGGGAGCGCAGAACCATGGCTACCTTTAATTGATGCTTCAAGTGATAGAGAAACATTTGATTCAAGATTTCCAGAAAAAAAACAAGATGATGTTATTAATTTTTTAATTAGGGATCGAATAAATCCCAACAGCATAATCTCTTGTATTCAATTGGCCAGAGAAAATGCTAGGCAAATAAGAGATGTAATGACATCTGAAATGTGGGAACAAATTAATATCTTGTATTGGAATTTACAAGAAGGTGAGCCTATATGGGACCTTCCAAGGCAGGAGCAATTAAGCGAAATAAGAAGAGGATGTCAGTTATTTTATGGCATTACAGACGCCACTCTTAGCAAAGATCTTGCATGTCAATTTAGTATTTTAGGTAGATTAATAGAAAGAGCTGATAAAACATCAAGAATCCTAGATGTAAAATATTATTTATTACTACCAAGCTTAGATGAACTTGGAGGAGTCCTTGATGAACTGCAATGGATTGCTCTTTTGCGTTCGGCAGGTGCTTATCAAATGTTCAGGAAAGCAGAACAAAATTCTATCCAGCCGAAATCAGTAGCACGATTTCTCTTGTTAGATAATAATTTCCCAAGATCTGTTAGATATTGTTTGGATGGTATAAGTAATACATTAAAAATGATTGATACCTATCCAAGTTCAGACAACCCCTCAAAACTTGAGTGTATGAGAGGTTTGCTCAAGGCAAAGTGGAGTTATATCAGAATTGAAGATATAATTAAAGACGGACTACATGAGGCTATTGATTCCTTACAAATTGATTTAAACAAACTGCATAATCTCATAGAAGATAAATATTTTATAAATAAAGAATTTGATCAATGAAAATTAAATATATCCACAATCTTGAATATTCTTATGAAGAATCAGTTCAATTGGGGGAACATCGATTATGTATCAAGCCAAGATCTCATGGATTTCAAAGGCTAATAAACTTTAATTTAAATATTTCTCCAAATCCTAAAATTCTTTATCCGTTGCTTGCCGCTAGTGGTGAAGAGATTAATAGAATTACATTTGAGGGGTATACCGATTCTTTATCTATTAAAGCAATAAGCGAGGTTGAGACACTTAAACATCCTTGCATTCTTGATGGTATTAAAGAAAGGGATCTTACATTACCCTTTTGTAGAAGCATCATTAACAGAGATCTACAGGGTGCTTTAGAAGGATGGATGCCAAATGGTCAGCATGATCCGTCTGCTGTTGAATTAGCGCAAGAGTCATTAGCAGGAAGTTGTAATAATGCCTTATCTTTCACATTTCAACTTATAGAAATTATTCAAGATCGAGTTAAATATACGAAAAGACATAATGGCCCAGCATGGCCAGCAAGTAGGACTCTTAGAGAAAGGGTTGGGTCATGCAGAGACTTAGCAATGTTAATGGTAGAGGCATGCAGATCAGTAGGAATTCCAAGCAGATTTGTTAGTGGTTATCACTTTGAAGATCCTCTACCAAAAGAATTTGAATTACATGCATGGGCTGAATTATATATTCCAGGTGCTGGTTGGAGAGGTTTTGATCCAAGCGGTAAAGGATTAATAGACGAAAGGTATTTAACATTAGTATCTTCTTCAAAATCCAACCTAACGGCTGTGATAACAGGGAACTTCAGAGGTAAAACAAACCTTAAAAATAATTTGACATGGGAAATAAAACCTTTAGAAATTAGTAATTAATTAAACTTTAAATTTTATTGAAGGATATTTAAAAAATAATCTTAATTATCAACTTAGTAGAGGTGTTCCTCATTTAGTGTTAACTGATACGTTATCTTCAAAATATATCTGTTTTCATTTAAATAATATTCCAAATAAATTGAATTCAACTTTAAAAATCGAATTTATCAAGCCAAACAATTCTGAAATGTTTGAATTGAAAAGTTACGAGAAATTTCGTGATACAAAAGATGTCAGATTTTTTGATATTAGTATTAATAACTCAAACTTTAGAGATTTAGTAATTCATAAAGGTCCAGCTGTAAGTCCACCTAATGATAAAGAATTAGGTAATTGGCAGTTTTATATTCATCACAAACAAGAAGATAACCTTTTAGCTATATCAGGAGGAAGAACTTTTTATCTCGTAAACTTTAACTGGGAATATCCTTTCTACAAAGTAAGATTAGAATCATGTGGATTAATCTTAAAAATTCCTAGAGGAACCTTTCATAGATCTGTTTCTGATGAGAATGGTTCTGTTGTTTTAAATCAAGCTATAAGAGATAAGGACGGAAGTGTTGAATCTGAATTCAAAGTTACCAATAGTAAAGATAATCAAAAACTTTACGATTGCATAAAAAATTTACAACCTAAATTTAAAATTTATAGTGTTAAATAATTTTAAAAACTTTATTTAAATTTTAAAATGATTTTGATTCATTATCTTATTGATATAAGATAAGGGTATTGAAAAATTCTTAATATGAAATTAATTAGGTTCTTGAAATATTTTTTATGTCTAGCTAGTTCGTTTTTAATATTTTCATCTCCTGTTTTCGCCGGTGCAAATGTCGCCATAAAAGGAGAGGGGGATGAAGTTCCTAGTTATGTAAGGTCCAATATAACTGGTTTTGATTTTCACGGAGAGGATCTTCATTTGTCATCAATAGCAGGAGCGGTAGCAAGAGATGCAGATTTTAGCGAGGTTGATCTTCACGGTACAACATTAACTTTGTCAGATTTGAAAGGTTCAAATCTCAATGGTATTGACCTAACTGACACACTCGCAGATAGGGTTAATTTCCAAAAAACAGACTTAAGAAATTCTATTTTAGTAAATATGATAGCTTCTGGAAGTAGCTTTGCAGGTGCTCAAATAGAAGGTGCAGACTTTTCTTACGCGATTCTTGATAGTGAAGATCAAAGGAATCTTTGCAAAATTGCTGAGGGAGTTAATCCCACTACAGGAGTTTCAACTAGAGATAGTCTTGAATGTAACTAAATAATTTATAAATTAGATATATTTTTTTTTACCATTAATAAATTTGAAGATTTTTTGATCTTGATCTATAAATATAATTTCTCCATTTAGTTTTGATTTCTTAAATTTTGAAAGTCTTGCCCTATGAATATTAGATTTTCTGTTTATATTATATTCATTTTCATAAAGTCCAATATTAATATTAATATTTGGATCTGAAGAGGTCTTTTCATCATCTCTTGAAAAAATTTTTTCTATATTTGATTCTTTACTAAGTAATTTCTTTTTAAATTTAAATAAATTATTCTTCTTATTTTTTCTTAAATATTTATTTTTAGAAATTAATACAAATAAAGTTAAAGCAAAAAATATTAAAATTATATTCATTTGATTTTTATTTTAAAATCAAATCCCAAGTTGCTTCTAGTAGTCAATATTTCCTTTTTGAAAATCCCATATGTGAATATTCCAGCTAATGTTTTTAGAGAATCAAAAATTAGGGAAGAAATAAATAAGAAAAAAATAATAATTGAATCAACAAGAGCTCTTCTTTTTATATCCAAAAAATTTTTCATAAAAAATATACCTACCTATAGTTATTTATCATATTTATATGGTCCAAAATGTTCACTACAGCTTTTACCCATTATTTTAGCAAGATTTAAAATTTCTTCTATATCCCAACCTGATGACAATCCATAAAGGATCCCAGCTGCGAAAGAGTCACCACATCCGTATGAATCAACCTTATTTATTTTATTTTCAATAGCTTTATATCTACCTCCTGGAAAAACTATTCCTCCATTCTCTCCTTCAGTTTTAATAACAAATTTTGGCATTAACTTTAATTCATTTAAATTAAAAAATTCCCCTGGATCAAGATTACTTCCAATAAGTCCATCTAAAAATACACCTGAATCGTTAATTATATCTAATCCTAATCTGGGAGTAGTACATAATGATTTTGCAATTCTAGATTTTTTTAATATTTCCTTATCTGCAGCTGTAATAAAAATCCCATCCATATTATTAAGAGAACTCCAATCTAAATTATCTTTATGCGTTGGAGCCAATCTATCGCCAATAATAGTAATAGCTCTTTCACCCTCAGAATCAATTAGACTAAATCCTTTTCTTGTTGGTTTGTCACGCCATGCAACATGTAATTTAATACCCATATTTTCTATAATATTTAAACATTGATTTCCATAAAAATCATTCCCTAAAGATGTAAAGAAATGAACTTCACTATTTGTTAATTCTCGAAGTCTTTTTGCAATTACAGTTCCTCCTCCTGCGGGGAATTCTAAAGATTTTTTTGAATGAGAGATTAAACCTGGTTTTGGTAGTTGATTAACTTCAATAAAGTTTATCCATTCAATATGTCCAATAACAGCAAACTTTAAGTTCCCTTTTGTAAATTGAAATTCATTTACTGAATTATTTTCTTCAACAATCATAAGTTTTTGCATACTATTATTAGGATAAATATCATTTGTATATGAATTCATTAAACACATTAAAAAATAATAAAAAAGCACTTTCCTATCTTTACCTATCTCTATCAATACTTGGAGCAATACTTCCTATGATGGCAAATTTTGATTTTGCAATTGAATATGGGAATAGTTTTGATATTAAGAACTTTATTTCATTAGCAAATGCAAATCCTGCAGCTCAATCAATTTCTAGAGATTTATTAGTGGGTGCTAGTGCCGTTTTTATTTGGATAGTAAATGAGTCAAAAAAATTGAATATAAAAAATATGTGGATTGTTTACATTGGAACTTTTTTAATAGCATTTGCTTTCTCTGCTCCTTTTTTCTTATTTCTTAGAGAGAGAAGAATTATTGAAATAGAAAATAAATAAAAATTTTTATTTGAAATAAATTTTAAAATAATTTCTTAAATATTATTGCAAACATTAAAAAACAGAAAAAGGAAATTGCTCCCCAAATTATTGAGGCATAACCGAAAAAATCTAAAACCCTCCCAGAAATGAATGGCCCAAAGAAATATCCCATGGCAAAACATTGGGATAAAAGTGCAAGTGCATAACCTTTTTTATTTAAAGGGGCTATGCAGAAAACGATGTCTGTAGACGTTGGAAGAAAAGAAGATGTGCCTAAACCTACAAGAATCATTGCAATAAATACAAAATAAAAAGTAGCAAAATTTAAATAACTAGATATAAATAATAAAAATGAAGCAAAAGAAAAGTTAATAAGACTAAATTTCAATCCAAACAATTTTCCTTTTTTTGATATCCATGAACCAATTGGCCATTGTATAATTAATAATAAAATTAATTGAAAAGATATTATAAAACTAATAATTCGTTCATTTATTGCATCTCTATAAACCCCACCCTTAACAAGATCGAGCGGTAATGTTACTTGAATTAAAGCGAGAGATGTAGTTATCAAAACTAAAGATGAAACTATTAAAAGTGTATTTTTGTTCCACTTTTCTTGATTAGTTTTAATTAGATCTAAAGAACTTTTTTGATAGTTTTCTAATATTTTTTTAATCGAGGTTTTATTTCTTAAAACCAAAAAAATAATTGTGAACATACAAAATATATCATTTATAAAAATCGATTTGAGATATATGAAATTATTCATAAATCCTCCAATAAATACTCCTAGAAATATCCCCAATGCCTCAGAACTTCTAACCAGAGCATAAGCTTTTCTAGTATTGATAGGATGACAAAAATATGGGACTACAAACTCTGCAGTAGGCCAATATATACCAGCCGCTGCACCAACAAAAGCTTGCCCAACTATGTAAAAGAAAGTATCTTTTGAAATAATAAGAAAAAACCCTGCAGCAACGCTTATTAATGAAGAGATAACTAAAGGATAATGAATTTCGTACTTTTTATTTAAGTAATTACCTGTAAAAAGTCTTGTTAAAGTGCCTATAATTGCCGATATTGTAAAACCTAGACCAATTTCAGTTGCTGATAAACCAATATTATTGAAAATAAGGGATGTTAAATAAATAACACCTCCTGCTCCAAATGATGCAAAAAATCTTATTTTAGTAATTAACCTTAAATGAAAAGGAAATTGACTCCACCAAAGTTTATTAATAAGAAATTTATTCGGGTTAACCACAATTGAAATTCATTTTTGTAATTTTTTTAAGTTTTTTTAGTTTCTATTCAGCTAATCATTCAAAAGCTGCTGAAAAAATAAATATTAAATTCGAAGAGATGTCGTTCCCTTTGACTATTGATCAGTTATCAAACTTAGAAACTTATGATAATGATTCTACAGAAGTAATAGATTGGTTGAAGCAAAATGGATTTTTAAAAATATTTGAATTATCTAAATTTTTAAAATTCCCTGTTTTTAAAGAAGAAAGTTTAAATATACAAGTATTAAGAAGTTGGGTAGGTAGAAAGATTCTTACAGAATTAAGTAACACTATTTTGGTTCCAAATGACAACGATGGTATTAAGGTTTTTAATACCATAGAAAATTTGTTGGAAGTCAAAAAGGAAGTTTCAACTTTAGACATCTTAAAGGCTTTACCTTCAGATGAAATTTCATTAGATATTGATAATCTAATTTCAATAATATCTTCCTGGAAAAAGGAATTAGCAAAACAACAAAATTTAATACAAAAATTAAATGCACTAGAAAAAACTAACAACTTTTTTCCGGAGGAAACAGAAAACAAATACAATACAAACCTTATAAAAGTTAAAACTAAAATTTATACTACTCATCGAGTTGAACCTTTAAATATAGAAATATGGAAAAACAGCAAAGAAATAAATAAAAAAGATCTAATTATATTTATGCCTGGACTAGGAGGAGATATTAATAATTTCAGATGGATAGGGACGGAATTAAGTCAGAGAGGATGGCCGGTATTATTTATAGATCATAAAGGAAGTAATTTCCAGGCCATATTAGAAGTCCTTGAAGGCAGTGATGCAATTCCAAGCAGTGTCGATTTATTCTCGTATCGTATAAAAGATTTAGATGCAGTAATAAAAGCTCATAATAATGGGAAATTTGGATTAGCCAACGATTCTTACATTTTAATGGGGCATTCATTAGGTGCTTTAGTCGCATTTTTATATGAAGGTGATTTACCTAAAGATGGGTTGGTTAAAAGATGTAATATTGCTCTAAAAGATTTGGCATTAACAAATTTATCAAAACTACTTCAATGTCAATTAAACGAAATCGAATTACCTGAAATAAATAATTTAAAGGGGGCAAATGCCATAGTAGGATTTAATGCATTTGGAAGTTTAATCTGGTCAAAAGAAAAAGATTCTGGGATTGAAATTCCAGTTTTACTTATTGGAGGAACTTATGATCTTATTACGCCTTTAATTAGTGAGCAATTTAAATTATTTTTATCTACTACTCCTAATTCCTTAAATAGATTTTTAATTATTGAAGGTGCAAGTCATTTTTCTCCCATAAGGATAGATGATAAGTATACAAAAGATATTGATAGTAATGATATTTTTAAAATTAATAAATCTTTTATTGGATCAAATCCTAACGCAGTTCAAAATTTATCTTTAAAAGTTATTATTGAATTCCTCGAAAATATAATAGAGAACGAAAGTATTAAAACCATGAAAAACCTAACAGAAAGTAACCTTGATTTTCATATTTTAGATAGAAAGACCATAAAAGAAATTATCAAAAATTAGTATTCAATACGAGGGTCAAGTAAAGCAATAAAAATATCAACAAAAAGATTTAATGAGACAATTAATAAAGAAGTAATAATTACGATACCTTGAACAACATTATAATCCCTTTGGGAAATAGCTTCATATAATCTTAAAGCTATCCCAGGCCATGAAAAAGTAACTTCAAATAGAAGCGCTCCTCCTGCTAAAGAAGCTATTGTTAATCCAGAAATAGTAATAATAGGCAAAAGGGCATTAGGCAAAGCATGATTTAAAATGATTTTTCTTCTTGCAATGCCTCTGGTTAAAGCTGCATTTACGTAGTCGCTTTTTATTGTCTTGTCTAAATTTATCCTTAAAGATCTACTAAAAATTCCGCTCAAAAGAAAACCAAGTGTTAACGAAGGTAGTGCAAGATGATATAAACTATCTTTCAAATAGGTAAGATTATTATCAAGAAGGCTATCTATAACTAAAAAGCCAGTTATGTGAGGTTGGCTATGAATTATTGGGAACCTACCTCCAATTGGAAAAATTCTTAAATATACCGATAATATTAATTGAACTAACATAGCTCCCCAGAAAGGAGGAATTGCATAAGACGAGATTGAAATTACTCTAGCGATGTAATCTCCTCTTTTGCCTTTATTTCTTATACCTAAAAAGCCTAACGGAAAACCTATTAGAATTGCAAAAAATATTGAAAAAATACCTAGTTCTAGACTCGCTGGTAATGACTTCAATATAATATTAAGAACTGGTTCTTGAGTACTTAAAGATTCTCCAAAATTCAAGTGCAAAATATTATTTATGAACGTTAGATATTGACTTAGCAGAGATTCATTTAATCCTAATTTATATCGAAGAAGTTCTCTTGAAGCTTCATTTGCTCCAGATCCAAGAATTGCATCAACTGGGTCACCTGGTGCAACTCTCAGCAAAATAAAAACTAATGTAGATATAATCCATAACATTAAAGGTATTAAAGAAATCTTTAATAAAGAATAATTTAAAATTTTAATAAAGTCTCTACTCATTAATAAATTTAAGGTCGCTCATTGAAATAATTCCTGCTCCATTAAAAATAGGTTTTGATACTTCATTTTGAGACCAAGCTTTTTGAGATGAAATCCATATCGGAATATAAGGAACAGATTTTGAAGCTATTATTTCTATCTCAATTAATTTAGCTAATCTTTTATCACCATTTAATTTTTCGCTCTCAAGAAATAATTTTTGAACATTACTTGACGCCCAAAAACTCCCGCTATAAACCGATTCTCCTTTCTTACAGCTTTCACCATCTAATTCACTACAACTTAAGAGAGGAGTTAAGTATGCCTCTGGATCAGAATAAGCACCAGTCCAATCAAGAATAACAGCTGTATATATCCCTAAATTTAGATTTTTATAAATTGTTGTAGACTCTACTCCGTTGAGTTGGATACTAATACATTCTTTCAAAATATTTTTTATATCTTCTTGCCAAGTAAGAGCAATAAGTTTATCTGAAGGTACATTAGACCTAAAAGTAAGAGGTAATTTCAAAATATTACCGTTACAGAAACCCTCCTTTTCTAGTAAATTTTTCGCTTCTATAGGATCATATTCTGGCCATAATCCCTGCTTACTTTTTTTTAAAATAGGTGGAACAAGAGATCTTGATGGTTGCCTCAAACCATAACTTACTTTATCGCTAATTAATTGCCTATTAAGACTTTTAGCAATGGCTAACCTTACGCTGCGATTATTAAATGGATAAGAATTAGTCCTAAGACTAATAAAACTTATTTCTATAGCAGGACTATTTCCTTCTTTTATATCATTCTTTTTGCTTAAAGAATTTAAATTATTTCTTTGACTATCATCAATCGAATTTGATAAAAGAACATCTATTTGTCTACTTTTTAAAGCTCCAAAAAGAGAAGAGGAATTAGAATATCCTATAAAATTAACTCCCTCATTATTCGGTTTTTTACCCCAATAATTTAAATTAGGATCAATAATTTGAATTTCATTTGAAAATCTCTTTAATATATATTTACCAGTTCCAACAAATTTATCATTTAAAAATTTATCAGAATAATCTTTATAAAAAGTAGGGGAGATAGGTGTCAAATTTATAGCTGTTAATAACCCTTTAACAGAGCTCGATGGTTTGTTTAGATTAATTAATAACTTGTATTCACTTGGTGTTTCAATTGATTTTATTTTATTTCCCAAAATATAATTCATCGTCCCAATTCTTTTAAATCTGTCAAAAGAAAACTTTATAGCTTTTGCATTAAATGGAGTTCCGTCATGAAAAAGAACATTTCTTCTAATATTGATTGTTATTTGTAATTTATCTTTTGAAAGAATTGGCATTCCTGATGCTAATTGAGGAATTAAATCTCCTTCAGAATTTAATTCATATAAAGTATCTCCAAGAGAACTTAATAATTGAAGTGATTTAAGAGTACTTGCTCTAGCAGGATCTAGAGACTCTATTTTACCGGAACTTGCAATTGTAATTCTTTTGGATCTGTTATTAGGAACGCAAGAGTACTGCAAAAAGGAAATAAAGAAAATGAATATAGCTATTAAAAAATTATTCTGCATTTTATTTGAAATTTCAAAAATTTATTTTTCAGTAACGCTATTATTGCAAAGGGTTAGTAAGGTAATTTGATTAATTTCCAATGAAAATGTTTTGTTAAATTCTAGAGCGAAAGGCCACTCTCTAATCCAACAAACTTTACTCTTTGAATTAAGTCCTATAACCTGAAATGTCTTTCGACTATTTTTAATTTTTACACAAGCACCTTTATAAAGGTTTTTACAAATGTTATTTTTATCAATTTTATAATTACTTTTACTATCTATAAAGTTTGAATAAAGCATTTCTAAATTATATTTCCTTTCTTCGGTTTAACAAGCCAAAGAGAAATTTGCAAATATTTTTTTCAAATACAACTTAATTGACTTGCAATTAATTCGACCTCATAAAGGTTATTTATTTCCTCCTTTGATTTTTCAAATTTACCATTTGACACTTCATGTGTGATCACAACTATTTCTGCTTTATTATCACTTGCATCAAGTTGAACAATTGATTCTATTGAGACATCATTCTTCCCAAATAGATCTCCAATCTTACCAATTACGCCTGGGGTATCTAAACAAATAATTCTGAGATAATTCTTTTTAGATATTTGATTAAAATCCATTATGTGACAATTTCTCCAGAAATTAAAAGATAATAATGGATCTGTTGAAGGTATATTTTTTGATAATGAAGCCTGAAGATTTAAAATATCAGATACTACAGACGCTGCAGTTGGACCACTACCCGCACCCGGGCCATATAACATTATTTCTCCAAGTGGATAAGCCTCAATTAAAATAGCATTATTTACCCCATCAACCGTTGCTAGAGGATGATGTTTAGGAATTAAAGAGGGGGCTACCCAAATATTTAAGGAAAGAGAATCATTGTTGTTGATATGATTTCTTTCAGAGAAGGCTAAAAGTTTTATTTCAAAACCTAGTTTATTTGCATACTCAATATCTTTAATATTTATTTGATTAATACCCTGTGTACTAATTAAATCTCTATTAATTTCCCCTCCAAATGCGAGCTCGGTAAGAATTGAAATCTTATCCGCTGCATCATGACCTTCAACATCAGCAGTTGGATCAAATTCTGCAAATCCTAATTTTTGAGCGAGTTGTAATGTTTCCTTATAATCAGCCTTTTCATTTGTCATTTTTGTAAGTATAAAATTTGTTGTGCCATTTATTATCCCAACCATTTTATTTATTTGATTACTTTTAAAAGATCTTTTTAAAGGTTCAATTATTGGAATCCCTCCGCAAACTGCTGCTTCTGTTAAAACATAAACTCCATACTTAGCAGCCGTAGCATATATTTCACTCCCATATCTTGCAATTACTGCTTTGTTAGCTGTAACTACAGATTTTCGAGCCTTTAGAGATTTTAAAATAATATCTTTGGCTATATCAGTACCACCCATTACTTCTACAATTACATCAATATTAGGATTATCAATTAATACATAAGGATCATTTATTAATAAATCTTTTTCTAATTCAATATTTCTATTTTTATTAATATTTTTAACCGCTATTCCAACAATTTCTATATCTTTTAAAATTGGATGAACGTCATTTTTCGATTTTAAAATTCTATAAATACCTTTACCTACAGTTCCAAAACCTATAATTCCAACTTTACACTTTACCATCTTTATATTGTTAGTATAAGTTTTAATTTTATAATATTATTCAGACAAAAAATCATTTGCCTGAGACTTCATTTTAAGGAGTATATTTAAAAACCCATTAGATCTTGAGGGAGTTAAGCTTGCTTTTAAGCCAGTATCTTCTATAAATTTGTTATTTATATTAACAACTTCTTTTGGTGTTAACTCGTTCATTCCACTGATAAGGAACGCTAGTAAACCCTTGGTTATCAAAGCATCAGAGTAACCTTCCCAATAAAGTTTACCTTCTTGAAAAATTGCTTTAACAAATACTTCAGAGACACATCCTTGTACTTTATTTTCTTGGATTAAAATATTTTTATTTGGAACTTTCAATTTTTTACCTAACCATAAAATATATTCATATTTTCTTTTAGGATCTTCTGCATTCTTTAGCTTCTCAACCTGCTTAAATAAATTAATATAAGTTTCTTTTTTTTCCATTCTTATATAATTTTAAAATTACTAATTAATTACACACTAGACTAATATTTCTTTTTCTGTAATAAAGCCTGATAGAGGGATATCCCAATCCGCTTTGGTTAATAAATGATGGCTGATACAATTAGAAGTTAATACTCCAATACATGGTATAGCTCTCCAATTTTCATCTACTCTAAATCTATCAAAATATCCTCCTCCATAACCTAATCTTGTCAAATTCTTATCAACTGAAAGGCAAGGTATAAAAATTACACTTATGCTTTTATAACTTAATTTTCGAGAAGAATCAGGAGAAAGTATTCCTTCAGAATCTTTAGTTAACTTTTTACCATCCCATGCGCAAAATAAGAGTTTCTTATTTTTTTCACATCTTGGTAAGGCTAATGAATATTTATCTTTAAGATTTCTTATATCAATCTCATTTTTAAGAGGCCAATATATACCAATATGATTCATTATCATCCCTTTTTTATCCAAAGACTCAACATATGAATTAACATTAATTTCTACATTTCTCCTTTCAATAGAAGAGCTTTTCTGCATCAAATTCCTAAAATATTTCCTTTCTAAGTTTTTTTTTTCTGAAGCCAACATAATTTATATCTAATTTATTCCATCTTCATTTAATTTTGTTAAGGCGATGGCTAGAGCATCTGCAGAGTCATCAGGTTTTGGTGCGTAATTCAAATTTAAGTTATACATAACAGCTTCAATCACATCTTTTTTTGATGCTTTCCCTGAGCCTGCAATAGTAAGTTTAACCTGGGAAGGTGCGTACTCACTAATTTTGATTTTCTTGGAAGCTAATACCATCATAATTACTCCACGCGCCTGAACGACACTTATTGTAGTACTGGATTTATAAAAGAAAAATTTCTCAACCGCTGCGATTTCTGGTTTCCAATGATCTATTATTGTATTAAGGTCATTAAAAATTTCATAAAGTCTATCTTCTTCTTTATTATTTTTGTTAGTTTCAATTACACCACAATCAAGAAATATTTTCTTTTCATTTTTTATTTCAATAATTCCATATCCAACTCTTCCTAATCCAGGATCTATACCAATAATCCTCACTTAATTATTCTTCTGATGATAATTGAAATTTAGAAAGGTTTTCTTTTCCATTAAAATCAAAGACTTTACAAAATGCTTGAATAACCCTTTCACCCGAATCGACTTGCTCTAAAGGATCTTTTCTTAATCGATGCCTTAAAGAACAAGTAATGACTCTTGCGATATCCTCTTCTTGCACTTCAGTTCTTCCCTCAAAGGCAGCAATTGCTCTAGCAGATCGATTAGTTACAATGTCTCCTCTTAACCCATCAACATCAAGTTCTCCACATATAGCTGATATGTTTAATCTTAGATCATCGTCCAATTGAACTGAATTTAATATCTCCTGAGCTTTAATAACTTTTTGCTGAAGATCATCCTGCTGCCTCTCTACACTTATCGAGAATTCATCAGGATTATCATCAAAAGAAGTTCTCTGATCTACGACTTTAACCCTTAATTCTGCATCTCTTACTGTCTTAACCTCAACGCTCATTCCAAACCTATCTAATAATTGAGGCCTAAGTTCTCCTTCTTCAGGATTGCCTGAGCCAATCAGAACAAATCTTGCAGGATGCCTAACTGAAACTCCCTCCCTCTCAACTGTATTCCATCCAGATGCTGCTGAATCTAAAAGAACATCAACCAAATGATCGTCTAGTAGATTTACTTCATCAACGTATAACAATCCTCTATTAGCTTTTGCTAATAAGCCCGGTTCAAAAGCTTTTATACCTTCGCTTAAAGCCTTTTCAATATCAATAGTTCCGCATAATCTGTCTTCTGTTGCACCCAAAGGCAAGTCAACCATTGGCACTTGTTTTTTGTCTTTCTCTAAACTTTCTCCTTGAATAATTCTCTCTAAAACTTCTTTACTTTGTAAATCAGGATCAATGAGAGAACTATTATAAGGATCGTCTTTGACGACATCAATTGCTGGCAACAAATCTGCAAGAGCTCTAATAGTTGTTGACTTACCAGTTCCTCTATCACCCATAATCATCACTCCACCAATTCTTGGGTCTATAACATTCAATAAAAGAGCTAATTTCATTTCTTCTTGACCAATTACTGCCGTAAAAGGAAAAACTCTTCTTTTCTTTGTAGTACTCACAGCTGTAGTTTTACTTTATTTAAGAATAATCAATAGATGATACTGCAGAAAATGTTATTAGTAAATATCAAAAACAAATCGATTGTTTTGATTATCCTTGAGCTTATTAAAATTTAAATTCATTTCTGATAACAAATAAATATTTATAAACTTAATTTTTTATAACTGTAAATACTCTAATTAAAAATATATCCAACCTTAGAATCAAAAAATAAGTTCTTGAAACCTAATAATAATTCTTTGCTTCGATTCTTTTCTAACAAAATTTCAATTGCCTTTTGAATTATCTAAAAACCAGTTGATTTGGTGAACAATTCCTCTCAAGACATTTATCTCATGACTTGATGTCTTAGCTTTTAAAATAAATTTTTTAAACTTACTTATTTTTGAGAAAGAGGTATGTTCCAAAAGATAGCCTGTCCTAATAAGCATTTCTTCTAGATCTTTAAAAGATTCGTAAATTTGTTTTGATGATGCAAGGTTAAAAACTTTTAAATCTTTCTTTAGATTATTTGTTGTACATTTATTTAATTCATACAAAATTATTGCAACTGCGTGAGAGAGGTTTAATGAAGGATAATTTGGAGAAGAATTTATATTAAAAATTTTATGAGCAAAAAGTAATTCACTATTAGTTAACCCTCTATCCTCTCGTCCGAATACTATAGCTAAATTTTTAATTTCTTTAAAATTTGCAATCCACTTAGAAATCGCTTCAGGGTATTCACACTTAATATCATTACTTAAATCAATTCTTCCACAAGTAGCAAGAACCAAATCACAATCAAATATTGCTTGTTCAATATTATTAAAAATTCTACAATTATCAATATATTTTTGACCTTTTAAGGACATTTTTTTAGCCTCTAAAGAAAAAATATCACATTGAGGAGAAACTATCCTTAATTCATTTACTTCAAAATTAGAACATAATCTAGCAATACTTCCAACATTTATTGGCCCGTTTGGTTCTACTAAAACAACTTTCAAGTTGACAATGTTTTTATTCAAAATTTATTTTAAGCTATGTAAATATGTTAATAAGTTGGACATGTTTTGAGGATCAATTTCAAAACTTGGCATTGGGGGTGTTAGACCTTCAGTTACCTGTTTTATAATTTCCGTATCATTTAAACGCTGCGTTATTGCATGTAAGTCTGGTCCAACTAATCCTCTTGCTGATATACCATGACATCCGACACAATTCATTTTAAAGAGAGTATCGCCAACTTTAGCAGATCCGCTTAGTTCAAGAGTTTTAAGAATATAAGTATTGTTCTCTTCTTGATTTAAATAAAATAAAACTCCAAAAGTTAATAAAAGCACAAATATAATAAAACTCCATTTCCAGAATTTCATTATTAAATTTTTTTCTGCTGCAGATGATGAAGATGTTGTCACAAAAAATTGTCGCTGTGTAACAATTGTGAATGAGAAATAAGAAAAATGCTAGAAAATGATTGAACCTCTCTTATGTGGAATAGTTTTAGGATTAGTTCCAATTACACTTCTTGGATTATTTGTAAGCGCATGGAATCAATATAGGAGAGGATCAGGAATGTTAGATATGGATTAAAAAAGTCAATTTTGATTGACCATAAGTTCTAACATCATATATCTCCCATAAAATATTCTTTTTAATATCCAAATCTAATGAATGCTCGCAAATAACAATTGTACCTTTACGAATAAAATTACAATTAAATACTTGATTTAAAACCAATTCATGGTAATTGGCTCTATATGGGGGGTCTAAATAAATAAAATCAAATTTTATTTTATCTAAATTATTATTAATAGAAAAATTTCTTTCGTTATTTGGTTTTGTCCAAATCAATACATCTTTACAAATAACTTCAATATCATTTTTTCTATTATTAATATTTTGCAATGAATATAAATTTTTTAAACATATTTTTGAGTTGTTTTTATTTTTTTCAACTGCAACTATTTTTTTGGCACCATGATTATAGGCCTCGCAGGATATCGCTCCTGTTCCACTAAATAAATCTAACCAATTGGAGTTTTCTACTGTATTTTTCAAAATATTAAAAATAGCCTCTCTAACCATTAGAGTAGTTGGTCTAGTACCAATAGTCCTTGGGCTCTCAAGCCTTCTTCCTCCAATCAACCTCAAATTTGATTTCATGTATCACATGGAATTATTGAATATGTTTAAGCCATCTACGTAAAAGTTTTTCTCCTGTTTTACCTGATTTTTCAGGATGAAACTGGCAAGCCAGCAAATTATCTTGTTCTATTATTGCTGTTAATTTCTCAGAACCATAACTAACATTTGCCGCTATTACATTAGTATTTGAGGGTACAGCATGATAAGAATGAACAAAGTATACCCAATTATTTAGTTCATCATTTCTTAATAAGCTATTTTTTCTTGTTGGAAGAAGTTCACACCATCCAACATGCGGAATTCTTTGATCAGATAATTGAGGAATTCTTTTTATTTGGCCCTTCACTATTCCAAGTCCATTAATTGAGCCTTCATCACTAGATTCAAAAAGTAATTGTAATCCAAGACAAATACCTAAAAATGACTTCCCACTATTAATCCAATTTTTAATATCATTTATTAAATCTGTATTAATGAGATTATTTATTGCAGGATCAAAAGATCCAACCCCTGGTAGTATTAAAGCCTTGCAATCTCTTGTTTGTTGATTATTTTTAATCAAAATTATATCTTCTTCAAGACTTTCTAAGGCTTTCGTTACGGAATGAATGTTACCCATTCCATAATCTATAAGTCCTATTTTAGACAATTCTTTATTTTATAAGTGCTTAGTCAAGGTACTTGAAAGAGTTGCTTTTGGAACAGCTCCAACAACAGTATCAACTTTTTGACCACCTTTGAATATCATTAAGGTAGGAATACTTCTAATACCGTATTGGCTTGCAACATTGGGATTTTCATCTGTATTTAACTTAAATACTTTAATTTTCCCTTCAAAGTCCTTAGAGATCTCCTCAACTACTGGTGCGACCATCCTGCAAGGACCGCACCATGGAGCCCAAAAATCAACTAAGACTGGCAGATCACTTTGCAAGACTTCTTTGTCAAATGAAGAATCAGTTACGGCGGGAGCTGATGACATAATTTAGATATTCCTTTAGAAAATTTAGCAGGCTATTCTTTTAAGTGATGATTTCATTACAGATAAAGACATATAAGTAACAAAATGTCTTAAAAAAAGCCCGATAAATCGGGCGATTTAGTGTGTGAGGAGTATGGGGTTTCCCCCATGATTTAATAATAACTCCTAAAAAGAATTTTTTATATTTTACAAGATAAGATTTTATATTATTTACCCATTCCAAGCTGTTGAGCTTTTTGATACACTTTACCCTCTGTCAAAAGAGAGGGTGCAATTACAATATCTACATTTTGCATTTCTTTAATATTTTCAGCTCCAAGAGTACTCATTGATGTCCTAATAGCTCCAAGTAAATTATGTGTCCCATCATCAAGCAATGCAGGTCCTTTTAATATTCTCTCTAAAGAACCTGTAGTACCCACTTCAATCCTTGTCCCTCTGGGTAAAACAGGACTTGGAGTAGCCATACCCCAATGGAATCCATTACCAGGGGCACTTGATGATTTAGCTATTGGAGAACCAATCATTACAGCATCTGCTCCACAAGCAATGCATTTACAAATATCTCCACCAGTAATGATTCCTCCGTCACCGATTATGGGAACATAACGACCAGTTTCTTGAAAATAGTCATCTCTAGCTGAACTACAGTCTGATATTGCTGTTGCTTGGGGGATGCCTATTCCTAATACTCCTCGCGAAGTACAAGCAGCACCTGGGCCAATCCCCACCATTAGCCCTGCCACTCCAGAATTCATTAAAAGTTCTGCTACTTCATAAGTCACACAATTTCCTGCAATTACTGGGACTTTTAAAGATTTACATAGACTTTCGATATTTAATGTCTCACTACCCTCTATACCAAAATGTTTAGTTGAAACAACTGTTCCTTGAAGAAAAAATAAATCTATTTTAGAATTTACTAGTGTTTCTTTAAATTTAATAGCAGCTTGCGGCGTTCCACTCAATGCTGCTATGCCACCTTTTTCTTTTATTTCGTTAATTCTTTGTAAAATAAGATCTTCTTTGATGGGTTCTCTGTATATTTTTTGCATCAAAGGAACGAAATCATTTTTTCCAACAGATGAAATTTGACTCAATATTTCTTTTGGATTTTCATATCTAGTTTGTATACCTTCCATATTGAGAACACCAATAGCACCTAAGTCAGAGAGCTCTACAGCTGTATTCACATCAACAACACTATCCATAGCACTTGCGATAATTGGAATTTCTCTTTTAATATTTCCAATTGTCCAAGAAGGATTTGTTAAATCATAATCAAGGGTTCTTGAGCCAGGCACTAATGCTATTTCATCAATACCATAAGCTCTTCTAACTTTTTTGTTTAAACCAATTTCAATATTCACGGTTTTTTTAATTATTCTGATTAAGTTAACAACTAAAGGTGTAATAAGCCAATAATTTTTTAAAAACAAAAGAGTTTTTTTATTATTTGTGTAAGAATATTAGTATTTGAAAATTAATTATTAGCATTATTTTATTCATTCTTGCAATCAGGGATTATTATTAAAGAAAGGTTTTTTATATGTCCGATATTGTTGATTCTGGGGATTCTGGTTTGAGTGAGAATAATGAACGAATCATTCAGACTGATTTAAGAAATGAAATGTCACGATCGTATCTAGAGTATGCGATGAGTGTCATTGTTGGTCGTGCTCTTCCTGATGCAAGAGATGGGCTAAAGCCTGTTCACAGAAGGATTCTCTACGCTATGTATGAGCTTGGATTGACAAGCGGTAGGCCATACAGAAAATGTGCAAGGGTTGTTGGGGAAGTTTTGGGTAAGTATCATCCTCACGGTGACACTGCTGTTTATGATGCACTAGTTCGAATGGCACAAGATTTCTCTATGAGAATGCCGCTAATAGATGGCCACGGAAATTTTGGCTCAGTAGATAATGACCCCCCCGCAGCGATGAGATATACAGAGTCACGTCTTCAATCCCTAACAGATGAGAGTTTACTGGAGGATATTGAATCTGAGACTGTTGATTTTTCTGATAATTTTGATGGATCACAACAAGAACCAACAGTTTTGCCAGCCAGAATACCCCAGCTCCTTTTAAATGGATCCTCAGGAATTGCGGTAGGAATGGCAACTAATATACCCCCCCATAATTTAGGAGAATTAATTAATGGTCTTAAATCAATAATCAAAAACCCCTTAATGGAAGATAAAGAACTTTTTGAATTAATCAAAGGTCCAGATTTTCCAACAGGAGGTCAGATCTTAGGAAGAGATGGAATTAAAGAGACTTTCAATTCTGGGAGAGGTTCTATAACCATGAGAGGTGTTGCAGATATTGAACAAATCAAATCTCCAGGAAGGGCTGAAAAAGATGCGGTAATAATCACTGAACTCCCCTTTCAAACTAATAAAGCAGCTTTAATTGAGAGAATTGCAGATCTAGTAAATGATAAAAAACTAGAGGGCATTTCTGATATTAGAGATGAAAGTGATAGGGACGGAATGAGAATTGTCATTGAGCTTAAAAGAGATGCATATCCCCAAGTTGTTTTAAATAATTTATTTAAGTTAACACCTTTACAAAATAATTTTAGTGCAAATATTTTAGCTCTTGTCAATGGAGAACCAACAACTCTTTCTCTTAGGAAAATGTTGGAAGTATTTCTAGATTTTAGAATTGAAACAATTAAAAGAAGAACAACCTTCTTATTGAAAAAAGCAGAAGAAAGAGATCATATTATTAAAGGACTTCTTTTAGCACTAGAGGCCATGGACAATATTATTGATTTAATAAGATCTGCAAAAGATACAAATTCAGCGAGAGAACAATTGCAAAAAGATCATGAATTATCTGTTATTCAAGCAGATGCAATTTTACAAATGCAATTAAGAAGGTTAACAGCTTTAGAAGCAGATAAAATCAAATCAGAGCATGATGAACTTACAAAAAGAATTACAGACTATAAAAATATATTGCAGAATAAAGAGCGTATAAATGAAATAATTCTTGACGAGCTTAGTAAAATAGATGAAAGATTTTCATCTCCAAGGAAAACGGAGATTCTTGATTTAGGTGGGGGCTTAGATGATATTGACCTTATAGCTAACGAGAGATCGGTTGTTTTACTAACTTCAGCTGGATATTTAAAAAGAATGCCTGTTAGTGAATTCGAATCTACTAGCAGGGGGTCTAGAGGTAAAGCAGGAACAAAAACTCAAGAAGATGATGAAGTTAAATTATTTATAAGCTGTAATGATCATGATACTCTTTTACTTTTTAGTGACAGAGGAGTAGCTTATGCACTTCCAGCATATAGAGTCCCTATGAGTAGCAGAACCGCAAAAGGAACTCCTTCTGTTCAACTCCTTCCAATACCAAGGGAAGAACAAATTACTTCTATTGTTTCAGTAGAGTCTTTCGACAATGATCGTTATTTATTAATGCTTACGCAAGCTGGATTTATAAAAAGAACGCCATTATCAGCTTTTTCAAAAATACGTTCAAATGGTTTGATAGCAATCAACCTAGAAGACGGAGATGCTTTAACCTGGGTTAGATTATCTACAGAAGGAGATAGTGTTTTAATTGGATCAAGAAAAGGAATGACTATTCATTTCAGGTTAGATATTAATGAATTAAGACCTCTTGGCAGAACTGCTAGAGGTGTAAAATCTATGAACTTAAAAGATGGAGATAAACTTGTATCAATGGATGTTTTAACTTCTGATCTAGTAGAACAATTAGCAAATATTGATAATGAAGATAATGAAGATAATGAAGATAATGAAGATGTTGTTAGTAATTCTTCAAAAGGGCCTTGGGTTCTAGTAGCTAGTTCTTTTGGTCTAGGTAAAAGAGTGCCGGTAGCCCAATTTAGATTGCAAAAAAGAGCGGGAATGGGTTTAAGAGCAATAAAATTTAGAATTAAAGATGATTCTCTTGTAGGACTTAAGGTGCTTGGAGAAGGTGAAGAATTAATTTTTGTTACCGAGAGAGGAGTTATTGTTAGAACGAATGCTGATAAAATTTCGCAGCAATCAAGAGCCGCTACAGGAGTAAAATTACAAAAGCTAGATGATGGCGATCATTTATCTGAAGTTGTATTAGTTCCTCATGAACAAATTGATGAATCAGATCAATTAATTTCTAAAGAAGAAGAGCCTTAAGAAAGTAGGAGATTAAACAGTTCCCATGGAGATACTTGATATTTTAATTTTAGGTTCTGGACCTGCCGCATTATGCTTAGCTTCGGAATTAGCTAAACAAAATCTTAATATAAAGGGAATTTCAACAAAATCTCCTTATGAAAAATGGGAGAATACTTATGGGATTTGGGCATCTGAATTAGAAGAACTAGGTTTAGATTCTTTGTTATCTCATAGATGGTCAAAAACTTTGAGCTACTTTGGGAATGGATTAAATAAAAAAGGGAATAATCCGACAAAACATAGTTATGATTACGGGTTAATAAATCAGGAAGCTTTTCAGAAAGAACTTTTGAAATCATGCAAAGGTATTCAATGGTTAAACGAAACTGCAAAATTAATTAAATCAGAAAACAAAAATTCAGAAGTAATTTGTTTTTCAGGGTTAACACTAAAGGCAAGACTAGTAATCGATGCAAGTGGACACAAGAGCAAATTTATTAAAAGGCCACTTTTAAAAGAAGTCGCTCAGCAAGCTGCTTATGGGATAGTAGGTAAATTTTCTTCTCCCCCTGTAAATAAAGACCAATTTGTTTTAATGGATTTTCGTTCTGATCATCTAAATAATGAAGAGTTGTTATCATCTCCTTCTTTTCTTTATGCAATGGATCTTGGAAGTGAAACTTATTTTGTTGAGGAGACATCACTAGCAAGTTATCCAGCCTTATCTCAGGATAATCTAAAAAAAAGACTTTTAAGTAGATTAAACAATAAAGGTATAAAAGTTGAAGAGATTATCCATGAAGAAAATTGTTTATTCCCAATGAATTTACCCTTACCATATAAAAATCAATCAGTTCTTGGTTTTGGAGGAGCAGCAAGTATGGTTCATCCTGCGTCTGGATATATGATTGGATCTCTATTAAGAAGAGCTCCATTTCTTGCTGAAAAATTAGCAATCTTTTTAAAAGACCCAAACTATAGTTCAAGAGAATTGGCAATTAGAGGTTGGTCAGTCTTGTGGCCATTTGAATTAACTCAAAGACATAAGCTTTATCAATATGGTCTCCGGAGATTAATGAGCTTTGATGAGAGTAGATTAAGGAGCTTCTTTTCTAATTTCTTCAAATTATCAACGAAAGAATGGGTAGGTTTTCTTACAAATACACTTCCATTACCAAAACTAATTTATGTAATGAGTAAAATGTTTATCAATTCTCCTTTAAAAGTTAAGCTTGGGATGTTAAAAATTAAATAAGATTTTTTATAATTGCCAATCATTAATTCTAATCTCAGGAAATATTTTATCTTCTTCTTCAATATCTTCGAGAAATTTATTATCTACAATAGATCTTTTTTCTAAAATATCAATTAATTTCCAAAATCTAAAAATATGCCTATCAATTCTTTCTTTAGCAAGTTCAGTAGTAGTTCCAGCTCTTAAAATAAAACTCCAATCAGAAGATTCTGAAAGAAGCAACTCTCTCGCAGCTTGCTTTAATAATCTTATAGAAAAATCATCAGTAAACTTTCTAGAGGCTAATTCAACAAAAACAGCCCCGGCTTTTGTGATTTCTGGTACTATCCATGCATTTTTATCATTAAGCCAGTAATTATGATACCCGCCCTGTCCCCAGCTTGATGGAGAAGGATCACAAATTTGAAGATTAGGCTTTTCAAGAAGAATTTCCTTTAGATTTGTCAGCTTAATTGAATATTTTTTAGATTTACTTAGTATATTCTCTATAAATCTTGGTCCTTCATACCACCAATGTCCAAATAATTCAGCATCAAATGGAGCAATTAATAAAGGATCAAATGATGAAGATAAGGAAAGGTTCTTCAATTGTTTAGATCTTGATAATAGATATTGATCAGAATGTTCTTCAACTTTTTTTATAGCTTCATCTTCTATATAAAATTCTTTTTTGCCTAATGGAGCTTTATTGTTTGTAATCCTATGAAATTTTAATCCTAAAGGCCTGCTTGTAGTTATACCTTTTTTTTCTAGTTCTGAGGTAGATAATTCCCACCCCAAGTCTTTATGAAATTCTCTATAAACAGGATTTCCAGGAAATCCTTCTCTTGAAGACCATACTGGCAATGTTGATTCACTATCTCTTCCAAAAAATGCAACGCCTTTCTTTGAACAAATAGGTGCATAAACTCCATACCTTGGCCTTGGGAATCCGTTCAAGATACCATGACCGTCTAAAACTGCATATCTAATTCCGCAATTAAATAAAATTTCATCTAAGTTTTCATAATAGGCACACTCAGGCAACCAAATTCCTAAGGGTCTTGTTCCAAAAATAATTTCATGACTTCTAATTGCAGTATTTATTTGTCCTAATACAGTTTCAGGGTTTTCCCTAAGGATTGGTAAATATCCATGAGTAGCAGCACAAGTAAGGATATCTAAGTTTCCAGTTATATATAAATTTTTAAATCTCTCTATTAAATTCCCATTACATTCTTCCCAATATAAATAATTGTTTTTTATATTCCTCCTAAGAAATTGAGAGGCAGTTTGTTCTTTGTGAGGTAAATCAGTCAAAAATTCTATTCTTGTTTTGATCCATGATGAGAATTTTTTTTGAATTTGCTTATCCTGAAGGAGAGATATTAAAGTCGGAGATAAACTGAAAGTTAATTTTGTGTTAGAAGCATCCTTCTTTTTACTAGATTCCATTACTTGAAGCAATGGAATATAACTTTCTAGTATTGCTTGAAATAACCAATCTTCTTCTAAAGAATTTTTTTCATTTTTTCTCACATATGGAAGATGAGCATGTAAAACGATTGCCAATCTGCCTAAGTAATTTTTATTAGGGAAAGGCCCATTCATACTTTTTTATGACTTAAGAGTAAAGTGTTTTAAAATATCAAAATTTACGTTTAGGTAAATATTTAGTTATTTATTTTTTATAAAGAATACTTTATTTAATTGATAAAAATACTTTTAATTATAAAAATTTAATCAATAATGTTTGAAGATTGTTTCTATAAAATTCAATTAAATTAATCCACATCTAGTAATTTTTTTTTAATTAGCTTAATATATGTCTAAATTGTATTTATCTAATGTCCAAAGATCCAGGCAGAATATTGATCTTTGATACAACTCTTAGAGATGGAGAGCAGTCTCCTGGTGCAAGTTTAAATCTTGAAGAGAAACTTGCAATTGCTCATCAACTTGCCAGATTAGGAGTAGATGTTATTGAAGCAGGATTTCCCTTTGCTAGTCCCGGAGATTTTAAAGCAGTAAATAAAATTTCTGAAGTAATTGGAGGAGAAAATGGTCCTATAATTTGTGGCTTAGCTAGGGCATCTACAAATGATATTAAGGCTTGTTACGAAGCGATAAACCCCGCTCCTAAAAAAAGAATACATACCTTTATCGCTACTAGCGATATCCATCTAAAACATAAACTTAGAAAATCAAGAAAAGACGTTATTTCAATTGTTCCAGAAATGGTTAGTTATGCTAAAACTTTAGTTGATGATATTGAATTTTCTTGTGAAGATGCTTCAAGGAGTGATCCTGAATTCCTTTATGAAGTAATTCAACTAGCAATAAAAGCAGGCGCTACAACTATTAATATTCCAGATACTGTAGGCTTTACAACTCCTAGTGAATTTGGGAAGCTTATTTTTGATATTAATAAAAATGTTCCAAATATTGATGAGGCTGTTATTTCCGTTCATGGTCATAACGATTTAGGCTTAGCAGTTGCAAATTTTCTTGAGGCAGCGAAAAATGGAGCAAGGCAACTAGAATGCACCATAAATGGTATCGGTGAAAGGGCAGGAAATGCATCATTAGAAGAACTAGTGATGGCATTACATGTAAGAAAAAGTTTTTTTAATAGTTTCTTTGGGAGAAGTGCAGATTCACCTACTCCTTTAACAGCTATTAGAACAGAAGAAATAACAAAAACTTCGCGATTAGTATCAAACTTAACTGGAATGAATGTTCAGCCTAATAAAGCTATTGTTGGAGCAAATGCTTTTGCTCATGAATCAGGAATCCATCAGGACGGAGTTCTTAAAAATAGACTTACATATGAAATAATTGATGCAAAAACTGTTGGTTTGAATGATAATAAAATTTCTTTAGGGAAACTTAGCGGGAGAAGTGCAGTAAGAGCAAGATTGGAAGAAATGGGATACGATTTAAGTAGAGAAGATTTGAATGATGCTTTTGCCCGTTTCAAAGATCTAGCCGATAGGAAAAGAGAAATTACCGATAGAGATTTAGAAGCGATCGTTAGTGAACAAGTTCAACTTCCAGAATCTAAATTTCAATTAAGTCACGTTCAAGTTAGTTGTGGGAGTACATCTAAGCCTACCGCTACAGTTACTCTTATAAATACAGAAGAACATACTGAAGATACAGCTGTTGCGATAGGTACTGGACCTGTAGATGCAGTTTGCGAAGCATTAAATGCATTAGCTAAAGTTCCAAATGAATTAATAGAGTTTTCAGTCAAATCTGTGACGGAAGGAATAGATGCTTTAGGTGAAGTTACTATAAGAATTAGGAATAATAATAAAATATATTCAGGACATTCTGCAGATACAGATGTAGTTGTTGCTGCTGCAAATGCTTTTGTAAATGCTTTAAACAGACTTGTCTTTTCAGAGAAAAAAAATTCTATTCACCCCCAATTTGATAATTTAGAAAATTCCGAAAAAAAATTATTTTCAAAACCCAAAAATTAATTTAATTTTGGGATTATTAAGTTTAGTCAAAATCAAGTTACTTAATAATGTAGATTAAAGCTTTGAGTTTATTTTAAATTAAATAAAATAATGAGAGAAAGGGTATTTGGATATTGGATTCTTGCATGGGTTGGACTGATAAGTAATATCATTGCCTTACCCATAATCGCCTTAATTATAAGTTATGGCCCCCCACTAAAAGTAGCTAATATTACTCTTGCTATAAGCCTTGGTTGGCCTTCAGCAATAGTTGGAATAGTTTCTTCTTCTGCTCTTTTGGCTGGGAAGAAATGGGGAGTTACCTTAACTCTGGTATCTCTTTCAATGATAATTACGGGAACAGCGCCATATTCTATTTTTCGATTAATCACTCTTAAAGATATTTTTGGAATTGGTGGTGTTACACTTTTATCTGCCATATTTGGGGTCTTGGCATTAATATATTGGTGTAATCCGAAACATCGAAGAAATATCAGATTATAAAACTTATCCAATTAAGAAAAAGTATTATTCTTTGTTGTTGGATATTGAATTCGTCTATGTCTAATTCTTTTCCAAACATTTAAAAAAGATTTTTTTATAAGAAAAATTTCTCCCTTTGAAAGATCACTATCACTTAATTGACCATCAACCTGCCTCGAATTAACTATTTTGGATATTGTTTCAAGAGCTTCATAGTCAGAAGCGTTAATATCCATTGCTCTCAATGCCGCTTCACATCCATCGGCAAGCATCAATATAGCAGTTTCTTTAGATTGAGGAATTGGACCTTTATATCTAAAATCGCTCTCATTAAACATTAGTTTTTTCTCTTCCGCCTTATTAAGAAAATATCCCATTTTTAGAGTTCCTTGATGTTCGGGGATAAAATTAGCTATTGGTTTTGGTAATCTGTTTTTTCTTGCAAACTTTAGACCTTCATCTACGTGCGCTTGTAAAACTTCAGCGCTTTTTAAAGGATCATCAATTTCATCATGTGGATTTCTCGAACCATCTTGATTCTCAATAAACCAATTTGGTGCATGTAATTTTCCAACATCATGATAAAGAGAACCAGTTTTAATAAGATCAATATCACCTCCAATCATTCTTGTCGCCTCTTCAGCTAGTCCACATATCAGTAAAGTATGTTCAAAAGTCCCTGGGGCTTCGATAGAGAGTCTTCTAATTAGAGGTTTTTCTTTATCGGCCAATTCCAATAATCTTGCCTTCGTTAGCAATCCAAATATTGACTCAAAAATAGGAATAAATAATATTGTTATGAGCATTATTATTGCCAATAGCAGAGAATCAGAAAAAAATTTGTCACTTGAAGTAAGAAATTCTTGGTTATCTACTAAGGGATATTCCTCTTTTCCAATTAATACCCATTGAGAAATTAATGCCCCAATGGGAACAAATATTGAAAGTTGAAGTAACTGAGCTCGACTTCTTATTCTTCCTCCCAGAACTGAAACGACACCTGCACAAATCAAGGTTATGACTAACAGATTACTATTAATATTTGTTATCGAATCAGGCCAGCTTAGACTTGCTATTGATACCCAAGCTAAAGCAGTTATGGTACCCATACCTTGAGAAATAATTAAAGCAGGAGGAATGACAAGAGATAAAGGACTAAGTCCAGATCCAGATATATTTTTTATCATCTGAACTATTAACAGAAGTGAAATAATTAAGAGAATTTGTCTTGAATTAATATTTGGATTTTCTTTTCTAGAAATTAATATTAAAAATCCACAAGTAAAAAGAACCTCAACAAAAGTTAAGAACCAAGAAAAAACATCTAAACCTTTTGGAGTTGGAAAAAGTAGAATTTTATAGGAAGAAACTATAGATATAACAACACATATTAGGAAAATAATTAATTTATCTATTCTTGAAATTTGAATAGGCCTGCGTGAGGGTAACTGGCTTCTTTTCCAAGAGTAGTTTAATTTTTTAAGAAAACTTGTAGGCTTTTGCACAGAATATAATTAAATCTAATTGATTAATTTAAAATTATAGGCATGCTAGGAATAAAAAGGAGAAGTTTTTCTAAATGTCATTAAAACTAGATGGTAAAAAATTATCTTTAGAAATCGAAGAAAAATTAAATAACTATATTTATATCAATAAAACAATGGCGAAAAGAAATCCTGGTTTGGCCGTAATAAGAATAGGCGAAGATCCAGCGAGCGGGGTATATGTTAAAAACAAAGAAAAAGCTTGTTCTAGAGTAGGGATAAAAAGTTTTATCTTTCATCTAAAAGATACAGTAGAGCAAAAAGAAGTTGAACAACTAATAAATAAATTAAACCTTGATAAAGATATTGATGGAATGTTATTACAACTTCCCATACCCAATAAATTTGATGAGCAAAGATTGATAAGTTACATAAATCCAGACAAAGATGTAGATGGATTGAATGAGCAAAATATTGGCAAGTTAGTAAAAAATGAATCTGCTATGAGATCTTGTACACCAGCTGGAATTGTGAATTTACTAAGATCCCAAAATATTAAAATTGAAGGAAAGAATATTGTTGTTATTGGAAGAAGTCTATTGGTAGGGAAACCTTTATCTCTTATGTTATTAAATCTTAACGGGACGGTAACAATGACTCATTCAAAAACAAAAAATTTAAAAAAGATATGCAAAGAAGCGGATATATTAATTGCTGCTGCAGGAAAACCAAACCTTATAGACTCAAGTTTTGTTAAAGACGGTGCTGTAATTATTGATGTTGGAATACATAGATTAACAAGTTCCGAAAAAAGTAAACCCCGATTATGCGGGGATGTATTATTAGGAGATGTGATTCCCAAAGTATTTGCTTACACACCAGTCCCAGGAGGTGTTGGACCAATGACAGTGACAATGTTACTAGTAAATACTATTTTCAGCTGGCAAAAACAATTTGGTTTATCATCAAATCTTAATGACCTCCTGCCATAAAACCCACGATGCAGAAAAACATTACTCAATGTAAAAAATGAAAGAAGTTATCGATAATATTTCGGATTTTGAAAAATATCTAAAAGACACAAAAAAGATTGTGGAAGAAGCTCTTGATTTCTCTTTAGGTCCAGAGAATCCAGAAATATTGAGGGAATCGATGAGATATTCTCTCTTGGCTGGAGGTAAAAGGATACGTCCGATTTTATGTTTAGCATCTTGTTCTCTAGCAGGCGGTGATCCCTCTCTAGCTGTTCCTACAGCAGTTGCAATAGAAATGATTCATACCATGTCATTAATTCATGATGATTTGCCTGCCATGGACAATGACGACTTAAGGAGAGGGAGGCCTACTAATCATAAAGTTTATGGAGATGCATTAGCTATTCTTGCTGGTGATGCATTATTAACTAGAGCCTTTGAAATGGTCTCATTAAGAAGCCCTGGTGTAGATCCAAATAGATTATTAAAGGTAGTTGGAGAGCTTTCCTTAGTAGCTGGTGCCCCAGGACTAGTTGGGGGCCAAGTTGTTGATTTGGAATGTGAAGGGAAAGAAGTTGATCTCGAAACCCTAGAGTATATTCATCTTCATAAGACTGGTGCTTTACTGAAAGCTTGCGTAAGAACTGGGGCTATGATTGCCGGAGCTAATGAAGAATTATTAAAAGCCCTAACAACATATGCAGAGGGAATTGGGTTGGCATTCCAAATAGTTGATGACATTCTTGATTTAACTTCAAGTAGTGAGAAAATGGGTAAAACCGTTGGAAAAGATCTTTTGGCAGATAAAACTACTTATCCCAAATTACTTGGATTGGAAGAATCCAAGAAAAGAGCATTCGATTTAGTGGATAAAGCAAAAAAAGCAATACATCCTTGGGGGTTAAATGCAAAATATCTTATCTCTTTAGCTGATTTCATTACAAATAGAGATAGGTAAATTGTATTAAAATTATGTCAGAATTTTTATCATTCCTCGATAATTCAGTTCTTTTCTGGAGTTTAATATCTTGTTTACTAGCTCAATTTTTAAAAGTTGTATTTAATTTCTTCTCAACGGGAAAGATTAGATTTGGAATTATGTTCGAAACAGGTGGGATGCCTTCAAGTCATTCTGCTTTAATAACTGGCGCCACTTCAGGAATAGGTTTTCAATTAGGATTTGACAGTCCAATATTTGCACTATCTTTTGCGTTAGCACTAATTGTTATGTATGACGCTAGTGGGGTTAGAAAATCTGCTGGTATTCAGGCCGCGGAAATTAACAAACTATCAAAAAAAATACAGCCTAACTCTCAAGTGGCTTTAAAAGAAACTCTCGGTCATACAAAATTTGAGGTTATTGTGGGTAGTTTTTTAGGCCCACTAATTACATTACCAGGAATAGTTTTTATAGGTTCTCCTCTTGATCTATTTGATTTTATAGTAAATTAGGAATCTTAAGAATAATCAACTTGTGTAGCATCTACAAAGTTTTTTGCAGCTTCAGGGCAACTTGGTAAATGTAAGTGTATCCAACTTGCATGTAATTTTTCATCTGACCAACCTTCATTTTTAAATTCAGTCTCCCATGATTTAATCTCCCATGGAGAAGATAATTGATTCTTATGTTCAATTTTATTAATATCAAATTCTGAAAAAGGATGCTCAACTTCCCAATAATGAAATTCATGTCCTCTTATTACTTGATTTTGTTTAATTATTGGAGTGTCTTTCAAACCCTTTATATATCTATAACCTACCGATAATTTACTTTTTTTTGATTTAAAAGGTAGTATTCCACTCATTTTATGATTATTACCATTTTCATCTTTTATTAAGTCTCCTAAAATCATCATCCCACCACACTCTGCATAAATAAATCCTTTTTTACGGAATTTCCTTAATGACTTTAAGCTTTTATCTGAATCACTTATATGATTAGCATATTTTTCAGGAAACCCTCCTGGAATAATTAAAGATGAAGCCTCAGCTGGAATTTCTTCATTATTGAAAATACTCCATGAAATTAGAGGTATTCCTATTTCATTCAGAAACTCCTTTGTTTCAGGATATTGAAAATGAAAGATTTTATCTTCTGCAATTGCGATAGGTTTCCTTTTATCTATCTTAAAATCTTCACTCCTAGAGGGATTTAATATTTTTTGTGTAGGAGATTTCAAAAATTTGATTAGAGAAATTACATTAAGATTTTTTTCAGCAAAACTTGCAAAATAATTTACATCAATTTTCCTGTCACTATCAAATGGGGAAATTAAACCTAAATTAGCTTTATTAACAGTTATTTTTGAATCAGAAGGTAAAAATCCTAGGATTTCTATATCTTCATTTTTAAAAACTTCTGTAATTAATTTTTTATGTCTATCAGAATTAACATTGTTAAAAATAATTCCTTTTATTGATAATTCATTATCAAAATCTCTAAAACCTCTAACCGTTGGTAAAAGAGAGGCTACTTGCCCTTTTGCATTTACAATAAAAATTACTGGAGTATCAAGAATTTTGGCAACATTTGCAGTACTTGAATAAACAGTTGCACCTAAACCATCAAAAAGACCCATTGCTCCCTCAATCAATGAGAATTCATATTTCAAAGAATGAGTTAAAAAATTTTTTTTAACCCATTCTTCTCCACTTAAAAAAATATCTAAATTCCGACAAATAGGTTGGCCAATTGAACTAAGTTGTTGTTGATCAAGATAATCTGGCCCTACCTTGAAAGTTTGTATTTTTATACCTTTTGAAAAAGCCCAACATGAAATTAAAAGAGATAAAGTAGTTTTCCCACTATCGGTTGAAGGAGAAGATATTACACAAGACATTTATTTACTTTTATTTATTGAAATCGTTAAAAATTTGTACTGCGACTTTAATAGCATTTTCAAAAAGTGGGCTAGTATTTCCTCTACTACTTCCCAATAACTTACTTACATCAGATTCTGAGGAAGAAAAAGCATTTGGAACAACTTGCTCTATTAATTGCATATCAGCCATACCACCAGCTTCAAGTCTCATACATTCAACAGATTCACAGCCAAGAATTACACAAGTATTGTTTTTGCGAACCTCACTAATTTTCGAGATCAACCTTAATCCAATAACTTGTCCCAAATGTATACTTGGATTTCCTAAAGGTACATGATTTATAGATGTCGAAATTTTCTCGCCATTTTTTCTTTTGAACTCTATTTTTATTAATTCTCCATGGCTATCTATTTTTGAAAATATCCATTCTAGTTTGTCACTAATCCACGATATTAAAAGTAGCGCCTGAAGAAAATTACCTTCTGCTATATCTATATCAATATCTGAAATATGTTCTAAGATTTGCCTTCTCGATGGAGGATCAAAAATCATTGCTAATGATTCTCGCCAACTTTTGAGTCTTACCCAATTCAAATCATTAATAGCCTTATTTGATCTTATTGATTGATAAAGAACTTCCAAGCATCTTTTGGGTGACCCATTTGCAGTATCAACTATTAACCTAATGCCATGATCAGTAAAATAATCAAAAATCTCTTGCGATTCATCAAGGTTGCCGTTCCACCATAACCAAGTAGGTAAATCTTTTATAGATAGGTCATCAATAATTTTCAATCCTTTCTTCTTAATAGAATTAGAGTCCCCCCTAATGACCACTAAGTCGCCACATATAGGTTGAGATATAGTGTTATCACTTAATGGGCAATAGGCAGATACGAAAGTTTTTATCTCTGATTCATTATTTAAAGTTGGTGCTAAGGTAATTAATCTTCTAGGATTTAAAGTACTTATTGAAGATTCAAAGAATTGACCTCTTAAGTCTTCATAATCATTACTTGATAAATTTTCCTTCAAAAAAGTCAATAATTCTTCACTATTTATAGAAGTAGTATGAGATAGTCCTTTATCTATAATTAATTTTTTTGCAACTTTTATTATCTCTGGGCTTAAAGTTCCAGTAATTGGTCCTCTTATTAAGCCTTTTTGAACTAAGCATTGTTCGAGCCAAGCAGGCTGCCAGACCATTAAAGTGAACGTATTTGCTCCAGAGCTATCTTCATCTTCAGAAATCCATAATTGATTTAAATAATTAGATATTTCTTGAGGAGGAAGTTCTAAGGGGGTTTGAAGTGTTAATTGAGGTTTCATTTTAAAGTTAAGGTCTGCGCCAAAAAATATTGTCTTTGGAAAGTAATTGATCTGATTCAGGAGGTCCCCAAGTCATTGATTCATATTTGTGAATAGGTAACTTCCAAGGAGCATTTTCCATTAATTCTATTAATGGTGTATAAAGTTTCCAAGCGGCTTCTACCTCATCGCTTCTTGTGAACAATGTAGGATCAGAAAGCATGGCATCAGCCAATAACCTTACATAGCCTTCATCAGAAGGTTCTCCAAAAGATTCATCGTAAGAAAATTCCATCTCAACTGGTCTTGATTTCATACCAGAACCAGGGGATTTGACTTCAAATTTAAAAGTAGCACCCTCATTAGGCTGAATCCTAATAATAAGCTGATTTGGAGCGGGATTAATTATTGTTGATTCAAACAAATGTACTGGAACATCTTTAAATGTTAATACAATTTCCCCAAGTCTTTTTGGTAGCCTTTTGCCTGTTCTTAAGAAGAAAGGAACTCCTTGCCATCGCCAATTATCAATAAATACCTTAGCAGCAATATAAGTTTCAGTTGTACTATTCAAATTTACTCCATCTTCATCTCTATAACCTTTAAGTCTTTTTAGGCTATTCCCTCCTTTTGCGTACTGTCCTCTGATACAGCAATTCCATGGTTCGTTCTCATCTGCAAGTTTTGAAGCTTGCAGAACTTTTGCTTTTTCATTTCTTATTGCCTCAGGTTCAAATTTACCAGGCGGCTCCATTGCTATAACGGCAAGCATTTGAGTTAAATGATTTTGAAGCATATCTCTTAATGCTCCAGAAGTTTCATAATAGCCAGCCCTATCTTCAACCCCAACTGTTTCGGATGATGTTATTTGAACACTTGAAATATAATTCCTATTCCATATAGGTTCAAAAATAGTATTAGCAAACCTCATAACAAGTATGTTCTGAACAGTCTCTTTCCCCAAATAATGATCAATCCGATATATCTGACTTTCATCTGCACAACTCTGAACGATCTTATTTAATTTTTTTGCACTTGAATAATCTCTTCCAAAAGGTTTTTCGATAACGATTCGACTTTTCTTAGGGTCATCTAATAATCCAGCTGTCTTTAGCGCTTTACATCCACTTCCATAGAAATTTGGAGATACGGATAAGTAGAAGGTCTTATTTCCATGTGTAGCCTGTAATTTATCAATTTCATTTAATCTTTTGGAAAGCCTAATAACATGATCGCTTTGCTGCAAATCAACTGGTTCATAGAATAGATAGTTTGAAAACTGTTGCCATTCCTTTTCATTATCAGATATTTTATCAGCTAACTTAGTTTTCATCTTTTCCTTAAAATCATTATCACTCCAAGGCCTTCTTGCACATCCAACTATGGCAAATTCACTAGGAATCCGCCTTTGCAAATAGAGTTCAAATAAGGCAGGTATAAGTTTTCTATGAGTAAGATCTCCACTGGCTCCAAATATAATCAGACATTGTGGAAAGATTACTCTTTCTTGTCGCAAACCTAATCTAAGAGGATTACTTAAGGTTGAGGACATATCTTTTTTTAATTTCATCTATAGATAAAATCGTCTTTTTTTAGCCAATTAGCTACATTTTGTGTCTAAACCAAAAAAGTCTTTTAAATATTAAAAAAAGATTTATAAGAAAATTTAATAAGTTTCTACGTGCCACCTACCAGCTTTTTTTAATTGTGGTCTTAACTCTGACCAATTTAGTCCTTTTTCTTCAGCTGCTTTTGTCATAGCTTCATCTATTCCAGGTTCCATTCCTTTTAAACCACAAAGATATATGTGAGTTTTTTCATCTTCGATCATATTGAAGAGCTCATTTGCAGATTCTAAAACTCTATCTTGAATATACATTCTTCCGCCTTTTGTATTTTGTTGCTCACGACTAATGGCTTTAGTGTATTTAAAGTTATCTGGATAAGTTTCAAGATATCTCTGAAGATCTTCCTCGTATAACAAGTTAGCTGATTTAGGCGCACCCATAAATAACCAAGCTTTCCCTTTGAAATTCCATTTATTTTTTTCCTTTTCAGTGGCTTCAAACATTCTCCTTAAATAAGCCCTCATAGGAGCTATTCCTGTACCAGTCGCCAACATTACAATATTTGCATCCTCGTCATCAGGTAGAAGCATCTCTTTTCCTACAGGGCCTGTAATCTTAACCTTATCTCCTGGCTTAATATCGCATAAGTATGTAGAGCAAACTCCATTGATAGTTTCACCATCTTTTTCATACTGAAGTTGTCTGACGCAAAGAGAAACGGTATTTCCTGCGAAATCGTCACCATGCCTAGTACTTGCTATTGAATAAAGTCTTAATTTATGGGGCTTACCATTGGCGTCTTCACCGACAGGCATAATACCAATACTTTGTCCCTCGACATAATTTAAAAAAGGATCGCTTTCCTTAAGGTCAAATGTTATGTGATTTACTCTTCCAATAGCACCTTCTTTAAGGAGACTATAGTTCCCAGTAACAGTTCCTTCAAATGGAGTCTTCGGTCTATAAATATTAACTGGTACATCAGCATGCTTTTTCTTCACTGGTTTTGAGGTTTCTGCTTTTACAGCCTTTACTACTGTAGGCTCAGGCTTAGATTCCATTACTTTTGCAACAGGTTTTTTTGATTTATTTGCTTCTGCAAATTCTAAAGCTCTTTTATTAAAAAAAGTCATTACAAGATAAAAAACTGATATTACGATTGGGATATGAGCTAATCCACCTGCGATAACTTTTGCTTGTGAGTAAACCATTTTTGAACTTATTTATAATAAAAGGTTATCAATTTGTATCCTAATTTGTATATATTTTATAAAAATGGTTACGTTTTGAGATCGGAATATTTAATTATAAATCTTTCCATTTTTCAATTATTACTAATTTAAATGTATAGTTACACAGGAATAATTTTTTATTTAATTAAAAAATTCATCTATGAATAATTCTCAGGAATCATTAACTCATTCTCAAAATAATGATTACAGAACAATTGAGCAAACCATGGAGAAACTTTCTGGAGGAACAAGAAGACTTGCTGCGCAGTTAACAACCTCAGCTACTTTCGAATCTCTATGGAATGTCCTAACTGATTATGACCGCCTAAATCTTTATATTCCAAATCTTTTATCAAGTAAAAAAATTTATAAAAATAATAATAACGTTCATTTAAAACAAGTTGGAGCTCAAGATTTCCTTGGAATGAAATTTTCAGCTGAAGTAACTATTGATTTATTCGAAGAGAAAGAACTTGGTTTATTAAAATTTAGTTTAATTAAAGGAGATTTCAGGAAATTTGAAGGCAGCTGGAAAATTCAAAATATAAAAGACACTTCAAAAAACTCATTAATTTATGATCTCACTGTGCAGGGTTGCCAATGGATGCCAATTGGAATGATAGAAAATAGATTGAAAAAAGATCTTTCTGAAAATATAATTGCAGTTGATAAGCAAGCAAAAAATTCAATTAAATAATTAATTAAAATCTTAAAAATTAATTAATAGCCCCAAGGGGATTCGAACCCCTGTCGCCTCCGTGAAAGGGAGGTGTCCTAGGCCTCTAGACGATGGGGCCAAGGAAATAGCTTAGTAGCTTATAAAAAATTAGGAGTAAAGCTATCCTTTCGTCAAGTGTTGTTGATCTTTGTTTTGGCCTTGCCACACTGGAACAGTAAAATGAAAGCACGAACCTTCTCCAACTTCTGATACAACCCATATTCTTCCTCCATGTACTTCTACAATTCTCCTACAAACAGATAATCCAATACCAAATCCAGACGTTCCCTCAGATGTCTGTGGTAGCCTTACTCTATCTAGAAATATTCTTTTTTGCTCACTTAATGGGATGCCAGCTCCTTTGTCACAAATTGTTATTTCTACCCATTGATTTGTTTTATGAATCATTGTAATTTTTATTAATCCAGAATCTTCTGAAAATTTCAGAGCATTTTCAATTAAATTTAAAAATACTTGTCTCATTCTTCTTTGATCTGCAAATACGTTCGGGAGATCTGAAGGAATATCAGTATCAATCTCTATATTTCTTAATCTCCAGAATTTTTCTAATTCAAGAATTGCTTCGGCACTTATATTTCCTAAATCAATTTTTTGAGGATTAAAAAGTGCTTCCCATTTAGTTGTTCCAACTTCTAAAAGATCTTGAGATAAAAGTTCAATTTCTTCTAAGCGGCGTTTAATAACATCTTGTAATTTTTTTATATCAATTTGACCTAGTTTTTGACTTTGAATAGCCAGAGTGGCAGCAGTTAAGGGAGTTCTCAACTCATGAGCAACCATTCTTAAAAGTCTTTCTTGTGATTCGATTCTTTTTGTAAGAGTCTCATTTTCCTGCCTTAGGACTAATAATTCCTCCTCAAGGAGAAATTCTTTTTGTGTTCTGGTTGAATCTATTTTTGAAGGTTGAAGATTAATACCTAAATTTTTACTAACACCTTCTTGTTTCCATCTAGGCAACCAAGTCTGCAATTGAACAAAAATATTACTTCCCGCAAATATTTGCTTTGGACCTGGTGAAACTTTAATAAGAGCTGGGATAGCAACTAATCTATGCAACTCAAGTAGTTCAGGTTGTTCCGTTGGTTCAGAAATCTGAAGAGAAATCTCAAATTCGCAATCATCTGATTCCAAATAAGATAATAATGATTTCAAATCACCTCTTGAAAGATGATTTCTAGCAGCTACTAGTATTAGTTTTAGTTCTTTTTTCTCATTCAAATCATTTCCTCTGAAGTGTTGAAAAGCTATTATTGCTTATAAACACATTAAGATATTTATATTAATTTTACAGATAAGCTATGAAATAAATAGATCCTATTTATAAATGGTTGTTATTAATCAAAAACCTATTTTTAACTCCGGCGAATTTGATTCTCCAGAAGTATGTATAAATAGTAATTTAAAAAGATGGTTCTCACGTAATATTGGGCTTTGGAAATCTAACAGGACTTATTTTCTTGAAGAAGAGAGTAAAACTTATAATCTTTGCATGTTTATAAATGTCGAGGCCATGAAATCTAAAAAAGAATGGGAGTCACATTATAAATTCACTTGGTATCCAGAAAAGAAATACAGTTTTTTTGATGAAAATCCTAAATATAAAGAAAAAGGCGAAATGCAAGCATTTATAAAGGGACACCAACTTATAAGAGAAAAATTTTATTTAAGCGATATTGATGGCATATCAAATATTAAACAAGTTGATGAACATGAAATGATTTTCGAATCAACCTATGAAGACTGGTATATCCTTGAGCATACAAGACTTGTTGATCAAGATAATTATAGATATAGGGTTATATATTCATGGAATCAAGATAAGCTTAAAATAGTTGAAAATCATCATGAAATTAAAATTATTACATAAGATCCATTTACTGATAGAGTTTCAAAATAAAAGATGTTATCTTTAAATAATAAATAAAAAAGTAATTAATGATTATTAATTTATATTCGAAAAAAATCTTTAAATTATTAAGTCTTCCAATACTTTTATATTTAACTCTTTTTGACATAGCATTATTTAATATAGAGGGTAAAGCAGACAAGGAACTCAAGGCTGCTACTGAAGAAGATTTATATTTATATAAAGGTATGGGAGCTTCATATCTTTGTATAGCTTCAAAAGCTGGTATAGAATTCCCAAAAGCTGTAGGTGTGGCGACTGCGACCTATGTACAAGTAATACAGGGCAAACATGGAGGTGTAGTTAAAGAATTAGGCGATAAGAAATTAGATAGAGATAAACTATTCGCAGGGGCAGAATTTCAAATAGTTACTACAGCAATACAATATTGCCCAGATAGCGTTCCTAAAGAAGTGACTAAAAAAGTTAACGAAATACTAAAAGACAATAAAAAATAAATTTATTAATTATCTAAACATTGAGCTTACAGAACTTTCTTCATGAATTCTCCAAATTGCCTC
>QCGN01000005.1 GCA_003279875.1 Prochlorococcus sp. AG-388-D03 | reverse complement strand
TGTCCTCAACTTGCTTTAAACTTATCAGAGTATTGGACTTCAAAGGGGAAAAAAATAGAAATAATTTGTTTGGATAAATATCCTTTAGAGATACTTAAAGAATTTGAAGAAATAAATATTGATGTTCATTTTTATAAAGATTTTAAAAATAAATTATTTAGGTATTTTTTTCTAACATTTTATACCTATAAAATTTGTCTTCAATTAAAGCCTAAGGCTTTACTATGCTTCCCTTTTGGATGGCATGCTTTCATTTCTATAGGTGCAAAGTTTTCAGGGGTTAGAAATATTTGTACTCATATAGGGAATTATCCACCAATTCATGAAAAATCAATGCATAAATTTAGATTTCTTGTTCATTTAGGAAGATTTTTCACTAAAAAATGTATTTGTTGTTCAGACTATATTATGCAAGCTAGTAAAAAACACTTTTATTTACCAAATAAAGCGCTTTGTAGAGTATATAACTGTTGTGATTTAAAAAGATTTTATAATTCAAAAAACAAAATTGAGATTAAACTTGATAAAACTATAAAGTTAGGAATGGTGGCAAGATTAGAGAAACATAAAGACCATGAAACTTTAATTAAATCTATAGCCGAAATGAATAAGAATGGATTAAAAGTAATTTTAAATATTGTTGGGGATGGATCAAAAAGGAAAGAGTTAGAAAAACTTTCCGAAGATCTTGGATTAAAATCAATGATAAATTTTTTGGGGGCGAGGAGAGATATACCTAAAATAATATCCCAATTAGATATTTTTGTTTTCTCTGCCAAAAAGGATGAGGGTTTTGGAATAGCTTTAGCGGAGGCAATGGTAACGGGGATTCCGATATTAGCCTCAAATGTAGGTTCATGCATTGAGATTTTAGGAAATGGCAACTACGGTAATTTTTTTAAAAAGGGTGATCCTAAAGATTTAGCATTAAAAGTTTCAGAAATGACACGATATTCTAAAAGTATTTATGAAAAAAGTTTAAAAGCAAGAAAATTTGCTATTAATAATTTTTCTATAGAAAAAATGGCTGACTCTTATTTTCGTTATTTGATGTTATGACAATAAATTTTCATATTTTAGATGGTATAAAAATTGGAGGAATAGAAAATCTTGCTTTTACATTATCTAACGAGAGAACGCCTATGGAACAAAATTATTTGATTAATTTGAATAAAAATATTAATAGTCACTATAATTATATGTCTAAAAAAAATAAATATAAAAATTTGAAGATAATCTCTTTTAACAGGAAGAGGGGACTTTTAATGATTCCTTTTTTGATAAAGTTTTTTTCTAAAAATAAACCCCATAATGTAATTATTTATTTCAATAATATTACTTCTCTTTGGGTTGTTTTAGGCGCAAAAATTTCAGGTGTAAATAATTTAGCTATTTGTGTTCAAAATTTGATTAGAGGCTTATCTAACAAAAATATAAAATTAATTTTATTAATGCGAATTTTTAATATATTAAATGTGAAGCTCGTTCCTTGTTCATCTGCCATAAAAAATTCTTTTTTGAATTTTGATAAAAAAATTAAATTTTCTAATGTCATACCAAACTGTATAAATGTAAAAAGTTTTCAAAATGAAGTTCAGAAAAATATAAAAATTAGAAAAATAAATAATCCTATTACTATCATTATGGTAGCAAGATTAGATGAGATTAAGGACCAAGAAACTTTATTAAGAGCCTATACAAAGATTAATAAAAAATGTAATTTGATTTTAGTAGGTGATGGTAATAAAAGAACTTACCTTGAAGGTATTGGATCTGAACTTGGACTTAATATTAAAAAAATTTTTATTGGTTCAAAGTTAGATATACCGGCTATTTTATCTGAGGCAGATATTTTTGCATTTTCAACAACTTTATCAGAGGGATTTGGTATAGCTTTAATTGAAGCAATGGCAGCAAGACTTCCTATTATCGCCACTGATGTTCCCGCTTGTAGAGAAGTTTTGGATAATGGTAAAGCTGGAGTTCTTATTCCAGAAGGAAGAGTTGACTTATGGATTAACGCACTTAATGAAATAATTAGTTCCTCTACTAAACGAGATTACTATATTAAGAAGTCTATTAAGAACTTAAAAAAATACGATGTAAAAATTATAAAAAATAAATGGCTAAGACTTTTTGAAAAATGAAAATAATAATAGTTTTAAGAAATATTGGTCCTTATCACCAATCTAGATTTGAATCATTAGTAAATGAAAAATTAAAGTTATATGTATTTGAGACCAGACCTGAATCTCAAGAATATTTATGGAGTTCATCAAATAGTTATAAGTATCAAGTAATTAAATTTCCAAAATCTATTTCCCCAGAAAAAGATATTTCGAATAAAGAGATAGATTGTTTCTATAAAAAAAATATATCGTTAATTAAACCAGATGCTATTATTTCAGTTGGATGGTCTGATCGTAGCTATCAAAGATTATTGCTATATTCAAACTCAAAAAACATACCCTGTATAGTTGTAAGCGATTCAATAATAAAAACAGAAAAAAACAAAAGAAGGTTTTTTTTAAAAGAAATTTTAAAGAAAATTATTTTGAGAGGGTATAGTTCAGCTTTTGTAGCAGGAAAGGAAAGTAAAGAGTATTTAATAAATCTGGGTTTTGAAGATGAAAAGATATTTCATCCCTGGGATGTAGTTGATAATAGTTTTTTTGAAAAAGTAAATTCAATATCACAAAAATCTGAAGATAAATTTTTTTTATGTGTAAGCCGTCTTTTAGAAAGAAAAAATCTTTTTAATCTTATAAAAAGCTTTTCAAATTATCAAAAAGAAGGTGGGATTTGGGGATTAAAAATTATAGGTTCTGGAAATTTGTATTTAAAGTTAAAAAAATATGCAGATGAAATAAAAAATCAAGAAAAAATTGAAATAATAAATTGGCTACAAATAGACGATTTAGTCCATTATTATAAAAACGCTTCAGGATTTATACTCCCAAGCTATTTTGATAATTGGGGATTAGTAGTAAACGAAGCTATTTCTTCTGGATTACCTTGCATTGTTAGCCAAAATTGTGGATGTGCAGTAGATTTAATAAAAAATAATGAAACAGGTTTTGTATTTAATCCAAACAATAATTATGAATTGCAAAAATATATGAAAAAGGTAGAAAATCAAACAAAAGATGAACAAATAAAAATGATTTCACTTGCAAGAACTAATTTAAAAAATTATGATTTAGATATTTTCTCAAAGAATTTAAAAAAAGCTATAGTTTTTTCAATAAAAAATCCGAGGAAATCACTTATTTCATCATTGTTACTAAGAGTAGTTTCTAAAATATGTTTATAGATTTTCTTTTTAGTTTAAACAGTTCGGAAATGTTTTTCTTAATAGTACTGTTTATAATTAGTACATGGGATTTAGTAAAAAACTATATAGATAAAAAATGGTTTAATTTTTTTAAGCCAACTACATTTTTTGGGGCATTAATAATTTTTTATTGTTTAATTGGACCTATCATTACTTCTGGACAACAAGATGGATCAATTTCATATAGAGGAATAGATCATAGGGAGTTTTACGAAATTGGATTGATAGGAGCACTAATAACATATTTATCTTTCCAGCTAGGTTTCAATTTTAAGAAACATTTCAACACAGAAAAACTTGGTATTAATAAATTAAAAGCTTATCGACTTAATACTAAAGATTATTTATTTATTCACAAATGGGGGGAAAGAATTATATTGTTTGCATTACTGATGCAATTTATTAATTATGGAACAAATTTAATTGCTAGAGTACTTAATTTGTATACATTGACTGAAATTAATAGTGGAGGTGGCGGTGGAGGGTTCGCCTCTGGTTGGATTTCTGCAACAAATAATTTCTTTGTATTTGGTTTGGTTTTATTATTTATATGCTTAATGAATGGTATTAAAGAAAGAACTAAATTTATTTTTTACTTAACAATAACGGTTGGATTATATGTAAGCTTAGGCTTCAGATATAGATTATTGTTATTATTTTTACCCTTAGTTTTAATTTATTTTTTTTATAAAAAAATAAAACCTGGTTTTGCATTATTACTGAGTTTAATTTTATCTACTATGTTTCTTTTTGGATTTATCCAATTGTCAAGAAATTATGGAAGAGGTTTGAATTATGAAATTTTTTCAAAGAAAGTTTCAAAAACAGACCAATCATTAGTGGAATATGTATTAAAGTCAGCTACCTTCGACACTAATGTTTTTAATACTTCTGCTGCAATTATTTATAAAACTCCCGAAGAAATTAATTATGCAGGAATAAAACCTATTATAAATAGCTTCACACTTCCAATACCACGAATATTATGGAGAAATAAACCCAAGGGAGAATATTTGGTTGCAGCTTATAGAACAATTTATGATGGTTTCTTATGGGAAGTTGGTTCGGCTAATCTAGGGTTCGCAGAATATTATTTAGCTGGTGGATGGATTGCTTTAATAACGACTAACTTTTTTATTGGACTTTTTTTTAAGAAATTATGGTGCGAGTTTTTATTAAATTTTAATGATCCACTTGCTCAAATTAAATATAGTTTATATATAAGTTTTTTGTTTCTAATATTCACTAGAGGATATTTGCTTCAATTAACTTTTTTATATTTTACAATTTTTATTCCTTTTTATTTTTTTTCTTACATTTGGAATAAAAGATATAGATGATGAAAGTTTTACACATATCTTATTCTTATGACTTTAAGGATGGTGGCATAACAACTGTTGTTGAACAATTAATAAGAGAACAAAAAAAAACCAAAATTCAAGTTGAATGGTTAGCAAGTAATCTTTTTATTAATCCTTTTAAACGTAGAAAATTAATTAAAGAAATTTTCAAAATCAATCCAACAATTGTTCATTTACATGGTCTTTGGAGAGTTCATACAAGAATTACTAATGATTTATTAAAAGCTAATATCCCATATGTTATTACTCCTCATGGAATGTTGGATAAATGGGCTTTAAATCAATCACAATTAAAAAAAATTATTTCTTGGTATTTATGGGAAAAAAAAGCATTAAATAATAGTGCATTTATTCAAGTACTTTCTTCTGGAGAACTTGAAGCTATAAAAAAAATAAATTCTGCATGGAAATGTCATCTAATTTCAAATGGGATTTTTATTCCCACAACGAAAGACTTGAACTTAAATATATATCCTAAATCTTGGGAAAATAAAATTCCAAAAAATTCAAATGTTTTACTTTTCTTAGGAAGATTCCATAAAAAAAAAGGGATTAATGAATTAATTAAAGCATGGGAGGTTTTGTCAGAATATTCATATAGTAAAAATTGGTGGCTTTGTTTCGCTGGTTCTGGAAATTTAAAGATACTTAAAAAATTTGCTAATCCATCTGAAAATAAGAGAATCATTGTTTTAAAACCAGTTTATGATTTAGAAAAAGAAATAGTATTTAGAAATTCTACTGCTTTTATCCTCAGCTCTTTTTCAGAAGGATTACCTATGGCTGCTTTGGAAGCAATGTCATATGGTCTTCCCTGCTTAATAAGTGAAAATTGTAATCTTAATGAGATTATAAAGATTGGTGCTGCCGTAAAAACTAATCCATCAGTAATTGAAATAATTAAATCTATAAAATATTTAATTAAAATGAATGATAAAGAGAAAAAAAGGATTTCTAAACTTGCTTATAATTATGTTTCTAAAAATCATAATTGGTCTAATTTAACATCCCAATTAAACGATTTATATAGATCCGTTTGTGAAGATATCTTATGAAAATATATATATTTAAAAAATTGAAAGATGTTTAATATAAATTTAAATAATTAAAAAATTGATAATGCGAATTCAAAAATTGAATTTATATCTAAAGAAAAAAAATAGAATTTCAATAATATTAATTAAATTAATTTGGGATTTTATTGGGAAACCTCTTTTTTCTAGTTACCTACCTGGAACATATTGGAGAAAATTTATTTTAAGAATTTTCAGAGCAAAAATTGGAAAAGGAGGTAAAATAAAAACTAATATAAAAATTTCCGAACCATGGAATTTATCACTTGGAGATCATTGTTGGATTGGAGAAAATGTATGGATAGATAATTTGGCTTTAGTTAAAATTGGAAATAGAGTTTGTATTTCTCAAGGAGTATATTTATGCACTGGAAATCATAACTATAAAAAAGATTTATTTAATTTAATTTTGGAAAAAATTGTTATTGAAGATGATTGCTGGATAGCTGCAAAATCAGTTATTGCTCCAGGCTCAATATTAAAAAGAGGTTCTGTAACATGTTTAGGATCTGTAGTCTCAGGTATACTTCAAAAAGATGGCATTTATAAGGGAAATCCAGCAAAGCTTGTAAAATCTAAAAATGATAACCTCAATTAAGATAATTGTTCCAACTTTAAATACATATCTAATTCTACCTAAGTTGATAAATTCATTAAAAATTCAAACTTGGAAAGATTGGAATTTACTCTTCGTTGATGGTGATTCAACTAAAAAACATTTTAATTGGATAAAGATGGCATGTTTATCTGATTCGCGATTAAAAATGATAAAACAAGAGGAAAATTTTAAAGGAATTTATGGTGCTATGAATCAGGGTTTTAAAACCATAAAAGATAATGAATTAGTTCTTTTTTGGGGATCAGATGATTGGGCTATATCCCCAAATGCATTTGAAGATTTTATTTTAAAAGCAAATTCTTGTAAAAATAAATATGATCTTTTAATTTGTAGAGGAAGATATATTGATTTTGAGTCACAAAAAATAACAAGAAAATCAAGGTTTTTGGAAAATAAAAATTTAATATCCCTTGATAAGAAAATGTTTAGGAAAAGTCTTTTTCTAGGATTAACACCTCCTCATCAAGCTACATTTTTTTATAAAAGTGCTTTTGAAAAGTTGTCAGGTTTTTCGGAAAAATTTAAACTTGCTTCAGATTTGGATTATTTTCTTAAGTTTAGTTGCATTGATAATATTTCAATATTAGTTCTTGATAATGAATTAGTTAATATGTCTACAAATGGTGTAAGCTCTCAAAAGAATATTTTAAGGTTGAAAGAAGTATTTTATGCCTATAAAAATATATTTGGGATATTTTTTTTTATACCCTATACTTTAAGATATACCCGAAGAATCTTAATAAGAATATTTAATGAAATATGAATATTTATCTATTTGGTAAGACCTCTCTATCTGGAGAAGCTTTTTATAAGTACTTTAATTTTAAAAATCCAAAATATAAAATTTACCCTTTTTCTAGAGACCAAACAAAAGGTTTCAAAATTGATCTAAAAAAACCCGATTCCTTTTCTCTTATAAATAATGATAAATTTATATTGATAAGTTTTGCACCTATATGGGATTTAGCAGATTTTTTGAATTATTTGTTTTATAAAGAAAATCCTAAATTAGTAAACCTTAGAGGTATTATTGCTTGTTCATCCTCCTCTGCAATAACAAAGAGATTTGAATCTAACCCCTTTGATAAGAACCTAGCAAAAAAGTTATTAAGATCTGAAAATGAGCTAATATCAATAGCTGAAAAACTTAATATAAATTGCCAGATAATTAGACCTACTATGATTTATGGTTCTTTTAAAGAAATTAAGGATAATAATATTTCCAAGATATTATTTATAATGAGAAACTTAAAAATAGTTTTTATCCCATCTAATTCAGGCTTGAGACAACCTATTCACGCAAATCAATTAGCAGAAGTGGTTTATTTTTTAATGATTGAATTACTAAAAACAAAAAATAAAGTAAGTAATAATTTAATTAATTTGGGAGGGGATATTATTTTAAATTATCAGGAAATTATAGAATCTTTGAAGAATTCAGTAAGTAAAAATGACGCTGCAAAAAAATGCCTAATATTAAAAATCCCTAATAGGTTTTTCTTGGTTTCTATACTTCCAGTTATGATTTTTTCTCCTAAGTCTTTTGCTGCATTATCTAGAATGTGTTCTGATTTATCTGGCTTCGAAAAAGCATGCAAAATTACTAAAAGTGAACCCAGAATTTTTCCTTTCTCAAAAGATTTTAAGTAATATGTTAAATATTATTTATTTAGGCTATTTTCTTTTAGGTTCATTTTCTTCTTTATTTATTTTAAAAAATGGTATTAAATTTTTTGAAAAATTTTTTTTAGATAATCCAAATAAAAGAAGTTTACATATCAAACCTGTTCCTAGTGCAGGTGGGATATCTTTTATAGTTCCTCTTATACTTTATGATTTTATATTCTCTTTTTTCAAAAATTTTGAAGGAAGTTTTTCATTATCTTTATTATGTATTCCTCTAATATTTATAAGCTTGTTAGATGATTTAATAAAGGTATCTCCAAAATATAGATACCTTTTTCAATTATTAACTTCTTTTCTTGTTTTAAGATTTAGTAATATTAACTTGTTTTTATTAAGCCCAATTTTTAATATTTTTATTTTATTTTTTCTAATTATTTTTATCACCGCAGTAATCAATTTTACAAACTTTATGGATGGTTCAGATGGATTAGTGGCTGGATGTATGTTCGTTTTATTTCTCATAATAAATTATAAATTAAATTCAAATATATCCATCATTATTCTTTTAGGCTCATTGGTAACGTTTATTTACTGGAACTGGAATCCTGCAAAAATCTTTATGGGTGATATCGGGAGTACATTCTTAGGTGTATATTTAGCTGCAAATATACTTCAGTTTAATGATGTTAAAGAAATTATTGGCTTATTATTAATTGCAAGCCCCTTTTTTGGAGATGCCTTAATTACTCTATTTAGGCGTTTTATAACAAGGCAGAACATATTTAAAGCTCATAGACAGCATCTTTATCAAAGATTATATTTAGGGAAATTATCAAAAAATCAAGTTGCCATTATATATATTTTGCAAATTTCAATAATAGGAATTGTTTACATAAAATTAAATTTTCTTTACGAAATAGGAACTATCTTTGTTTCTTTATTTATAATGTATTTAATAGAAATTAAATATGCTTTGTCTTTTGAGGAAGTGATGAATAATTAATTTGAAAGTTTTATTTTGAAATGAATAGATTTTTATTCTTAAAAATAAGTTACCTATTGAGGTATTTACTGAATTTAAAAATCAAGCACAGAAAAATATACTTTATATGTAGTGATCTTTTGCTTTTAACTTTTTCATATATATCATCTTTGTGGTTATTAAACTTAAACTATAATATTAAATATAAATATTTTCTTTTTTTTCTTTTCTTTACTTCACTTTATTTAGTTTTTGGAAATTACTATAAGCATCTAACTAGATATTCTTCTAGTGTCGGTTTTTATAAATTAGCAATTAAAAATACTTTATTAATTTTTTCAATACAAATTTTATTTTATTTATTAGGTTTTTATTCATATACTTTTAAGTTTTGGTTGCTTTTATGTTTTTTAAGCTCTTCTTTTACAATTGCATTAAGAGTTTTGGTGAGGGATCTAATAACTATTTTCAATATATCTCCTAGAAATAACATAAGTAAAATTGCTATTTATGGAACTGGTCAAAGTGAAGTACTAATTAGTCAGCAAATTCTTTTAACAGGTTCACATAATATTATTGCATTTATAGATGACAATCCAGATTTAGAAAATAGAGATATAAATGGTATTAAAGTTAAATCTTTAAAGCAAATATCTAATTTAGATTTTGATCAATTACTTGTTTCAACTTTATCTATCAATTCAAATCAATGGTTAAATATCTTAAAACAAATAAAAATAATAAAACCTAGAATTAAGATCTTAAAAATTCCGTCAATCAATAGTATTGCAGAAGGAAAAGAAAAAATAGATTCACTAAAACCTATATGTTTAGAGGATCTATTATTTCGTGAAATAGTCCCTCCAAAGAAAAACTTGCTTGGTCCAGGAATTAAAGACAAAGTTGCTTTAGTAACTGGTGCGGCTGGTTCTATAGGTAAAGAGCTAAGTCTTCAAATACTAGCCTTAAAACCGTCTAAATTGGTTGTAGTTGATTTTAGTGAGCCTAATCTTTTTGAATTAAAAAACATATTAATAAAAAATAATCTCCAAAATCAAAAAATCTATTGCGAACTGGGTAACACATCAGATTATAAATTTATGGAAAATATTTTTACAAAGCATAATCCGGATATATTGTTTCATGCATCTGCTTATAAACATGTCACTTTATTAGAAGAGAATAAAATAGAGGCTGTTAAAAATAATATAAAATCTACTCTTAATGTTTGTAAACTTGCTTATAAATTTAATACTAATAAACTTATTTTAATTTCTTCTGATAAGGCTGTAAGACCGACTAGTCTTATGGGAGTAACAAAAAGGATCTCTGAATTAATAGTAAGTAGCTATGCGCAAAAATCAAAAGATACAAAAAATAAAGAAAAATTAGTATTTTCTATGGTACGTTTTGGGAATGTTTTGGGTTCATCTGGATCAGTAGTCCCCATTTTTCAAAAACAAATAGAAGAGGGAGGACCTGTAACTGTTACAGATCCAAGTGTAACAAGATACTTCATGACTCTTTCTGAAGCGGCTTCTTTAGTTATTCAATCATCTGTATTAGCAAAAGGTGAAGGAGAAGTTTTTTTATTAGATATGGGAAAGCCTATGCAAATAAAAAAGCTTGCAGAACAAATGATTATTTTGAATGGTCTTAAAATTAAAAATGAAGCGAACCCTGATGGTGATATTGAAATTGTCTATAGAGGTTTAGGTTCGGGTGAAAAACTTTACGAAGAATTATTAATAGATGGTAAATCACAAAAGACAGATCACCCATTAATTTTTAAGGCAATTGAAAAATCTTTAGATTTCAATGACTTACAAGAGAAACTTGATAATTTATATATTCATCTAAAAAATAATGAGATTAAAAAGACTATTGAATCTCTTAGTGAAATTACCCCTGAATGGTTAAGAAAATAATTTATTAATTTAGTTTGTAATAAATTATTTTCTATTAGTGAAAAAAGTTTCCGCAAATTTCTTTAGTTAAAGGAGAATACAGATAAGTAGTAGATACGAATTATTAGATACTTTTCCAAAAAATCAAAGGATATGATTGGGGATAGTTTTTATTGGTAGTTAAGCATCATCATGGCTTTGAATTTCTTTAAATTTTCGTAATTTATAATCAAAAAAATTTATAAAAATTCTTATACCATTTAACAAATTCCCTTATCCCACTTTCTAATGTGGTATCTGGTTTGAAATTAATTAAATCTTTAATATAAGAGGTATCCGCATATGTTTTTTGTACATCTCCTAATTGCATTTTTTCAAATACTCTTATTGCTTTTATATTAATCTCATGTTCTAAAACTTCTATAAAATCTAGTAGATTAATGGGATTATTGCTTCCAATATTAATAATCCTATGTGGAGTTGATTCAGGTAATTCTGATGAGTTTAATTTTTTGTCATCATTTAAATATTTTGGTGGAATATAAAGTAGTTTTAGAATTGCTTCACTAACATCATCAACGTAAGTAAAATCCCTATACATATTGCCATTATTAAAAATTCTTATTGGCTTAGCAGAAAGAATTGATTTTGTGAATATCATTGGAGCCATATCTGGCCTGCCCCAAGGGCCATAAACTGTAAAAAGTCTTATTCCAGTTGATGGTATTTTAAACAGATGGCTATAAGAGTGAGCCATAAGCTCATTTGATTTTTTTGTTGCAGCATAAAGACTTACTGGATAATCAACAAAATCTTTTTCTGAAAATGGTATTTTTTTATTTCCTCCATAAATTGAACTGCTACTTGCATAAATTAAATGCTCAACTTGGTTATTCTTACAGAATTCAAGAACATTCCCAAAGCCAACTAAATTCGAATTGATATATGCACTAGGGTTTTTTATAGAGTGTCTTACTCCTGCTTGGGCGGCAAGATGAATAACTTTTTTTGGTAAGTGTATTTTAGAGATATTTTTTAAAGTATTTTCGTTCTTTAAATCTGCTTTTATAAATAAGAATTCTCCTTTACTATTTTTTTTTGAAAACTTTTCTAGTTCTTTTAATCTTGCTTTTTTTAAAAGTACATCATAGTAATCATTTAAATTATCTAATCCAATAACAAAAAACCCTTTATTAAGTAATTGTTTGCATACATGAAATCCTATAAAACCTGCACAACCAGTTAATAATATTTTCTCTTCCATAAAAATCTTAACTTAATCATTTATTCTACCGTAATCGTCTTTGAATCTTACAATATCATCCTCTCCAATATAGTCTCCACTTTGAATCTCAATGAGAGTCAAATCCATTTTGCCTGGATTACTTAGTCTATGCCTTGAACCTAAAGGTATAAAAGTACTTTCATTTTCGCTTAAAAAGAAACTCTTATTGTCTAATTCAACTTTTGCTGTCCCTTTAACCACTATCCAATGTTCAGTTCTATGATGATGCATTTGGAGGGAGAGTTTTGATCCGGGATTTACTTCAATACTTTTAACAAGCCACTTTTGATGTTCTATTAAAGAGGTATATGAACCCCATGGGCGATATATCTTTCTATGTGTATTGATCTCTTTATATCCTTTCTTATCAAGTTTATTTAGTACGGTTTTTATGTTACCTAATTCTTTTTTGTTAGCAGCTAGTATTGCATCAGAAGTCTCTACAAGTATTAAATCTTTTAACCCAATAGTAACTAAAAGACTATTTTCTCCCTTGATATAACAATCACTTGAACCTTCATTAAACACTTTTCCTCTAATTACATTACCTAAAGAATCTTTTTTTTCGTTATCCCATAATGATTCCCAATTACCAATATCACTCCATCCGGCATCTAAAGGAAGAACTAAACCTAAATTAGTTTTTTCCATAACTGCAATATCTATTGGTACATTAGGAGATTTAGAGAAATAATCTCCTTTGATTCTTATGAAATCAAGATCCCTAACACTACTACCTATTGCTTTTTTACAATACTTTAATACTAATGGTGCATGTTTATTAAGTTCTTCAATAATTAAGCTATTTTTGAACACGAACATTCCACTATTCCAAGTATAATTTTTTGACTTAATTAGTTTACGGGCTAATTCTTTATTTGGCTTCTCTATAAATCTTTTAATCCTACTACCTTTAATATTATTTTTATCAAGAACAAATTCACTTTCTATATACCCATAACCTGTTTCCGGTTGATTAGGAATTATTCCAAATGTAACTAAATTATTTTCTAATGCTGCCTTGCATCCTTCTTGCAAAACTTTTGCGAAAACATCTAGATCTCTAATTATGTGATCAGCAGATAATATCAATAATAATGAATCTTCTTCTTCTTCTTCTAAAGCTTTTATGGCTCCCAGAGCTATAGCTGGGGCAGTATTTTTTCCTTCATTTTCAAGTATTATTGCTTTTGGTTTTACATTTATATCTCTCATTTGTTCTGCTACTAAGAATCTATGTTCCTCATTGCAAATAATTATTGGTTCAGTAATTCCACTTAAAAAAGAAATTCTTTCTTGAGTTTGTTGCAAAAGTGATTTGTTAGTCTCTCCGTAAAGAGCTAAAAATTGTTTTGGATAACTTTGTCTTGAAAGTGGCCATAATCTAGTTCCTTTTCCTCCGCATAAGATTATTGGGATTATTCTTTTTTTCATTAATATTAGACTACATTATTAGAATATTACTACAAAGATTTTTATTAACTCAATTAATAAAAATCTATTCTATTAAATGTTTATATCAAAATTAATTATTTTTTCTAAGAATCCAATATTTATAGAATTATTTAATTGATTTGTATGGATTAATCTTTCTAAATATTTCTATCAAGAAAGTAATCAAATTTGAATAAAATAAATATCAAATTCAAGCAAAAAAGTCTATTAAAATATTCAAATTTTTAGTGATTATAAATTGCTAATGATACTTTTAGCGCATTCAAGGATAATATTTCTATAATATTAATTTCAGGATAAAAAATTAGCAAGTCTAAATTTTTTATATATTTTAAATAAATTTATTAAAAATTTTTATAAAACGTATTGGTTCTAGTTTGATTTTAAGAATTTCTTTCTTGTCATGTAAAATTAATATCTGTTATCGAGAAAATATTTTTATACAGAAATTTGGATAAAATACTCATAATTTTTTTAACTCTTTTATATGTAATTAAGGTTATTTGATTCTTAGTTTATTTTCTTTTAATTCTTTTTTGTAGTCTTTATAAGTAATTAAGAGTCCTTTCTCCAAAGATATCTTTGATTTCCAACCTAATTTTTCTAATTTTGAAACATTTAATAGTTTTCTGAAGGTCCCATCGGGTTTATCTTTATTCCAAATAATTTCACCTTTGAAAGAGGTTATTGTAGCAATCATCTCTGCAAGCTCTTTTATACTCAAATCAATACCTGTACCAACATTAAGCCAATTTAAAGGTTCTCCTGATTCATCTAAAGGGGCATCTTTTTTATTGGGATCCCAGTATTCTAAGGCAAAAATTGAAGCGTCCGCCAGATCATCAACATGCATAAATTCTCGCCTTGGATTTCCCGACCCCCAACATTCTATACATTTTTTTTGATATAGTTTGTGCGAATGAAATCTATCAAGTAAAGCTGGTAAAACATGACTATTAGATGAATGATAGTTATCTCCTTTGCCATAGAGATTTGTTGGCATAAGTGATATTGCATCAAATCCATATTGTTTTCTTAATGCCTGACATAATTTAATTCCACTAATTTTAGCTAATGCGTACCATTCATTAGTTTTCTCAAGAGAACTTTTAAGCAATTCATCTTCTTTTATAGGTTGACTAGAATTCTTTGGATAAACGCAACTACTCCCAAGAAAAAGTAACCTTCTTGCACTATTTTTCCATGCGCTTTCAATAACATTATTTTGAATCTTTAAGTTGTCTAATAAAAAGTCAACTGGATAATTATTATTTGCAAATATCCCACCTACTTTAGCAGCTGCGAAAATCACAATATCAGGTTTATTTTTTTTAAACCAATTAAAGACTAAATCTGAATTCTTTAAATCCAGTTCAGAACTATTAGGAAAAATTAAATTTTTAAATCCTAAATTATTTAACTTTCTTATTATGGCACTTCCAACCATGCCACTACCCCCTGCTATAAATATTTTATCTTCTTTGTTTATTATGGTCATATAATTCAAACCATTTTTATTCTTGGGAACTATTTATTTGAAAACCGGATTTCCTCAATATAGAGTCTTTCCTTGCTTCTTCTTTATCAAATTCTATCATTTCTTCTATTAATTCTTCTAGAGGAGTTTTTGGAGTCCAACCTAATTCTAGAGTTGCTTTTTTTGATTCGCCAAGAAGAAATTCAACTTCAGTAGGTCTAAAGTATCTGGGATCAACTCTAATAACTATTTCCATGGTATCAGCTCTTCTTCCCACTTCATTTAACCCATCGCCTTCCCAAATTATTCCGGTCTTCCCTTTATCACTCCATCCTAAATAAAAGGCACTTATCTCAGCAAATTTCCTTATACTTTCTGCTCTTCCAGTTGAGATGACATAATCTTTTGGCTCCTCTTGTTGAAGCATTAGCCATTGCATTTCTACATAGTCTCTTGCATGTCCCCAATCCCTTTTTGAATTAAGATTCCCTAAGTAAAGAACTTTGTCTAGACCTGCATCAATTCTAGCAAGCCCCCTTGTGATCTTTCTTGTTATAAAAGTTTCTCCTCTTTTTGGGCTTTCATGGTTAAAAAGAATCCCATTACATGCATACATATTATATGCTTCTCTATAATTAATCGTAATCCAATAGGCATATAATTTTGCAACACCATAAGGACTTCTAGGATAGAAAGGTGTTTTTTCGTTTTGAGGTGTTTCCTGAACTAAACCATATAATTCACTAGTGCTTGCTTGATATATTTTTGTTTTTTTTGTAAGACCTAATATTCGAACCGCCTCTAATATCCTCAAGGTGCCTAAAGCGTCGCAGTTGGCAGTATATTCTGGAGTTTCAAAACTAACTGCTACATGACTTTGAGCTCCTAAATTATAAATTTCATCAGGAGAGATATCTTGTATAAGTCTTATTAAGTTTGTACTGTCAGTAAGGTCGCCATAATGCATAAAAAATCTTGGATTGTTCTCATGTGGATCTTGATATAGATGGTCTACCCTTTGTGTATTTAAGCTACTACTTCTTCTCTTGATTCCATGTACTTCATAGTTTTTATTTAAAAGAAATTCAACTAGATAACTTCCATCTTGTCCAGTAACGCCAGTAATTAAAGCTTTTTTATTCATCTTGATATTTTTTTTATTGATACTTTTTCAAAATACATATTTCATTGTGAATTTAAATATAGGTTTAATTATAAAGCTTCATAAAAGTGATTTCTATTCATCTAAATAAAAAGTTAATTTCTGGTTAATTCCTTTTTTTTTAAGCCTTATTAAAAATCCAAAAATGGTTTTCAATACTGTAGGTAAGATCAAAAAAATTCTTATTCGTATATCAAAATATTATTTATACACTAAATGCGAAAGTACAAATATTAATGAAGAGTAAGTTAAGTCCTTTTAAAATCTAATAAGTTAGTTTAGTTGCTTTTATAAAATAGTAAATTTTTCAGACATTCATTCAGAATTATTCCAATTAGGTTTCTTCTTAATCCATGAGAAAAGATTTAATATTGGAGCAACAGATTGAATTTTATACGCTTCCTAATGGATTCGAACCATTGACCCACTGCTTAGAAGGCAGTTGCTCTATCCAGCTGAGCTAAGGAAGCTAATGTTTCTCATTTTTTAGTTAATAAGCTATTCGCTCAGTTAACAAAATCTTGAAAAAAACAGAAACAAATTAACTTTATTATCTTAATACAGCCTTGCACTCGCAACCAGTAATTCTTCAAATTTAAATACTATATGAAAATTATAGTTATTAATATTAAATTCCAATTATAGTATTTTTATTTTATCGCTTTCTAAAGTCACTCTAAATCCTTTTTGACTTTATAAATCAATTCAAATCAAAGAGGTTTAGCTTAGTAAGATATTTTTAATTTTAAACTCCATAAATTTATCCCTAGCATAAGAAAAGAGATTAATTGATGAAAATAATGAATATAAATTTTACTAACTATGATTAAAATATTTATCTAATTCATATCAATTATTATGACAAGAGATTTTTGAAAAAATAAATTTCTATTAAATTAATATATAGAACTAAAAAAATAATTTACTCATTTTGGCTAAAAGGCTTTCAGATAAACAAAAGGAACAATTAACCCAAGAATTTATTAATGGAAAGAATATCAATGATTTGGTCGAAGAGTTTAGTTCTACTAAATTAACAATATCTAGATATTTAAAAAAAAATCTAGGAGAAAAAACTTATCATAGTTTGATAGAGAAAAGTAAAACCTCCAAAGGATTATTTATTAATCCAGAAATATCAACTTCAATAGAGGATGAAAATCAACTGAATAATAAAAAGGTAAAAAGAAATAATTCTTATAAAGAAAATAATAATCAAAACAATATAGAAGAAGAATCAGATTTTGCTTTTAATGAATTTGTCGAAGTTGCACCTCTAAATTATGAAATTGATAATATAGCCCAAAAAGACTTATCATCAATTCCTATTTCAGAAATAGATTTCCCAAAGATTGTTTTCATGATTGTTGATAACAAAATTGAATTACATACAAAAATTCTTAATGATTATCCTGAGTGGCAATTCCTTTCCAAAGAGGAATTAGATAGAAATACGATAGAAATATTTTATGATTTAAAAATAGCGAAACGCTCTTGTTTAAAAGAACAAAAAGTGATAAAAGTCCCAAATACTGAGGTTTTCAGAATTGTCGCACCAATTTTGATATCTAGAGGAATTTCAAGAATAGTTACTTCTGATAAATTAATAGCACTATAAGATAAATTATTAGTCCCTTTTTTTATAAAAATTTAGTGAAAGGAGGTTGCCCAAAATAGACCCACTTATAAAGCTTGTACCAGTTATAAATCCAATAGGTAAAGATACGGTTTTATCTATTAATAAATCAACCTTGCTTCTATTACTACTATTCTGAATTCCTGTAATTAAAATAATAAAAAGACAAGAATTGAATATAAGTACATAAAATATTTTTTTTACTAAGTAAGGCATTTGATCACGATCCTTTAATTCTTATACTGTTAATATAAATTATAAATTATTTTTCGATTAAGATTTTCTTTTTTTGCTAGATATTTTGAAGCTGCTGGTAAACTTAGGCCAGCATCAATTAATGCATGAAGTTCTTTTTTTATGAGCGATTCATCAAAGTCAAGTTTTTGAGTTTTATTAATACCTTTTATCACAATAGTTATTTCCCCGACAATTGTTTTTCCTTCAAAAAACTCTAATACCATATTTATGTTTTTTCCTATATGCTCTTCAAATTTCTTCGTTAATTCTCTTGAAACTTGGATCTCTCTTTCTCCTCCACAAAAATCTTTTAATTCTCTCAAAAGTTTATTAAGTCTTTTAGGTGATTCAAATAATATTGTTGTCTTTTCGTTATTACTAATTTCTAAAAGAATCTTTTTTCTATCACTTTGTTTTTTGGGAAGAAAACCTTCAAAGATGAATTTAGATGATGGCATCCCACTAGAAACAAGTGCTGCTATGGCTGCACAAGGACCAGGAATGCAAATAATATCAATTCCTAAAGACCTTGCTTTACAAACTAAATCTTCTCCAGGGTCACAAATACTTGGCATCCCAGCATCACTAACTACAGCAATAGATTTACCTGCAATCAGATCATTTATTAAAGAAGGAATTTTATTAAAAGAATTAACCTTATTAAAGCTAATAAGATTATTTTTAATTCCAAATTTACTCATTATCTTTTTTGTTTGCCTTGTATCTTCACAGGCAATTAAAAAAACATTTTTTAGAATATTTATTGCTCGAGATGATAGATCGTTTAAATTACCAATTGGTGTTCCTACTAAATACAAAACTCCATTTTCTGGTTCTTGATTTCTGTGCGATAATGAGGTTTTATTATTCATTACGTGGTTAAATTACCAGAAGGGGTTGATATTAATAATCTTATCGATGATCTGAGAATTTTCAGCTGGGAAGCTGCAGAAATTTTGCTTCAATATTCGCAAATTCTTAAAAAATCAAAAGATAAAGCTAATATTATTAAAAATGATAATGAGAAAGATCCTGTAACAATAGCTGATTTAGAGGTAAATGATTTAATTCTCAAAAGAATGCAATGTAAATATCCAAATATTGGTTGGAAATATTTAAGTGAAGAAAATGCAAAGGTTGATCTTGATAATTGCGATATTAATTCTGAGTGGGTTTGGATACTTGATCCCCTCGATGGAACAAAAGACTTCATACAAGGAACAGGCAATTATGCAATGCATTTTGCCCTAAATTATAAGAATAAACCTTTTCTGGGAGTTGTCCTAATTCCAGAAAAAGACGAATTATGGATATCAAATGGTGAGAATGTTTGGTGCGAGAGAAGGGATCATGTAAATCGAAAATTAAATTCTTTTCCCAACAAAAGTCTTTGTGAGATGACTTTGGTAACAAGTAAAAATCATAGTAATCCAACTTTGATGAGGTTAATTGATAAAGTATGTTTTAAAAATGTTTTAATTATGGGAAGCATTGGTTGTAAAATCGCTTCAATAATTAGAGGTGAAAGTGATATTTATATCTGTTTAAGCTTGCCCTATGAAAGTTCACCAAAGGATTGGGATTTTGCCGCTCCAGAAATTATTTTAAAAACATCTGGTGGAGCTGTTACAAATTTAGAAAATGAGGAACTTTCCTATGAAAAATCAAATTTTGATCAAGGAGGAATAATAATTGCCTCAAATAATAAAAAAATGCATGCGGAATTATGTTTTCAGATAAAAGAAATAATTAAAAAATATGATATTTATCCTTTATCTATTAGTTAAGGGGAGCTACTGGAGTTGGGGTAGGTTCTGGGTAAGACATCCCCCCATTTTGAGCAACTCCTCTCAAAGTTAGATTAATCCTACCTCTGCTATCGATTTCTCTTACTCTAACAGTTACTTCATCTCCTTGCCTTACAACATCTTCAACTCTTTCGACTCTAGCTTCAGACAACTGAGAAATGTGAACCATTCCCTCTTTCCCAGGAAGAATTTCTACAAATGCTCCTATAGGAATAATTCTGGTAACCACTCCTGAGAAGATCTCACCTTCATGCACTTTTCGAGTTAAACCTTCTATTATTTTTTGAGCTTCTTCAGCAGCAGCTCCATCATGAGAGGCAATAGTTACAATTCCTCCATCTTCTATATCAATTTTTGTATTGGTTCTTTCAGTAATACCTTTAATAGTTCTCCCGCCGGGTCCAATAACTGTCCCGATAAGTTCTGGATCAATCCTGAAGCTTAAAAGTCTTGGAGCATGAGGTGATAATGATTCTTGAGGTTTATCAATTGCTGCTTGCATTTTTTCTAAAATATGCAATCTTGCTGGGCGAGCTTTTTTTATTGCATCGGAAATTATAGAAACTGGTAATCCTGTAATCTTCATATCCATTTGCAATGCAGTTATGCCTTTATCAGTTCCAGCAACTTTGAAATCCATATCTCCAAGAAAATCCTCAATCCCTTGAATATCTGTAAGTATCCTAACTTCTTTGCCCTCCTTAATTAAACCCATAGCAGTACCACTTACCGGCGCTTTCAATGGGACACCAGCGTCTAATAACGAAAGTGTGCTTCCGCAAACAGATCCCATTGAGGTTGAACCATTAGAGCTTAATACTTCGCTAACTACTCTTAAAACGTAAGGGAAAGTTTCCTTACCGGGGAGTACCGGAATTATTGCTCTTTCTGCTAAAGCTCCATGGCCAATTTCCCTTCTCCCTGGGGTTCTCATTGGCCTAGTTTCTCCAACTGAGTAAGGAGGGAAATTGTAATGATGAAGATAGGTTTTCTCAGTACTTGGATTTAAATCGTCCATTTCCTGAGCATCACTTGGAGTTCCAAGAGTAGTAGTTGATAAAACTTGAGTCAGACCTCTTTGGAATAAGGCAGAGCCATGAACTCTTTTAGGGAGTATGCCAGCTTTTGCAGATATTTTTCTAACTTCATCAAGATCTCTACCATCAACTCTTTTCCCATCATTAATGATTTGAGACCTCATTAACTTTTTGGTTAGTTTTTTAAAGTCAGAATGAATTAATTTTTCATTTTCTGAAGTTAGCACCTTTAATTGATTGTCGTCTTTAAGAGAATCAATTTTGTTTTGCACTTCAAGTTTGATTTTATCTAATTCTAAATCTCTTTCTTCTTTCGATTGATCAAATTTCTTTAAAACTAAATCAATAGATTTTGTACAGTTTTTCTCTAAATAAGAAGCTAAAGTTTTATCTACTTCTGGCTCTGAGGGTTTAACTTGCTTAATTCCTAAGTCCTTAAGAAGATTTTCTTGAGATTTGATAAGTTCAGTTACTGCCTCGTATCCGAAATCTATTGCTTCGATCGTATCCTGTTCTGAGAGTTGATTTGCACCAGCTTCAATCATCACAATTCCTTCAGGGGAACCGGCTACTACAATATCAAGATCGCCTTTTTCGATTTCTCTGTAACTTGGATTTAAGATGAAATCATCTCCCAATAATCCTACTCTCACAGCAGCCATTGGTCCATAAAATGGTATGTCTCCTAATAATGTTGCTATAGAGGCTCCAGTTACTGCTAAAACATCTGCAGGCACTCTTTCATCAAGAGAAAGACAAGAAGCAACTATTTGTATCTCATCTCTCATCCATATTGGGAATAGGGGCCTCATTGGCCTATCAATTAATCTTGCTATTAATGTAGCTCTTTCAGGAGGCCTGCCTTCTCTTCTCATGAAACCGCCAGGGATTCTTCCTGCGGCATATAATTTTTCCTCGTAATCACATATTAGAGGAAGAAAGTCTGCAGTTTCTTTCTTACTTGTTTTTGTAGCAGTAACTAATAAAGATGTGTCACCACATTCGATCATTACGGCTCCATTTGCTTGAGGAGCATATAGTCCTGTAGTTAGTCGTATCTCTCGTCCGTCAAACGTGATAGACGTATTTTTTCCTTCCACTTTTTAAATTATAAATCTATACATAATTTATTCTTACATCTCGTAGGGACATATTGAGTAAATTATTTAAATAAGGTTTTAAAATAATTCTTAGAATAGTTTTGATAAAATTCTTAATCCGTTGGTAATACTTGTTTTTTAGTAAAACAAACAAGTAAAAAATTTTTTTGCGAATTATAAATTTTCTACAATTACCAACTGGATTTAACGACACCTGGCAATTCTCCATTATGAGCTCTTAACCTTAGTTGGTTTCTGCATAACCCAAAATCTCTATAGACCCCCCTTGGTTTACCCGTTGCCCAACATCTATTCCTAATTCTTGTTGGAGCTGAGTTTCTTGGAAGTCCTTGTATCTTTCTATGTATTTCTAATCTTTCCATAGGATCCTTAGCGGCATTAAATTCATCTAATAACGATTTTCTTTTGGCAGCATATTTTTTCACTAGTTTTTTACGTTTTACCTCTCTAGCAATCATTGATTTTTTTGCCATTAAAAAATTTACTCTAATTTATTTATTTATTTATATTAACAGCTCAACTAACAAAATTAAAAATTTAATTATTGATTTAGTAGTCTCTGTACTATAAGTAGTTGGCTAGTATCCCTAATTATTAATAATACGCTTAGACCAACCAAAAGAAAAAAGCTTGATTGTGTTACAGCGATTTGGACTTTAACAGGCACGGGTTTACCTCTTAATCCTTCAATAAGAGTAAAAACTAGCTGACCTCCATCAAGAAGTGGTAACGGAAGAGAATTAAGAACAGCTAAATTGATTGAGATCAAGGCAGCAAACAATAAAATTCCAGTACCACCTTGCTCAGATAACTGCGCTCCAATTTCAACAATTTTTACTGGACCACTTAATTGTTGAGCTGTTGATGAGAAATTTGTAACTAATCCCTTGTAACCTTGGATTGTTTTTATTAATAGTGATGAAAACTCCCTATTAGTATATTGAAAAAGTTCATTGATATTTTTAGTTTTTTTTGTTTCTTTTTTAATATTTGGTTGTAACTGAGCTCCAATTGTGCCTTTCCCATCAATGCTTTTTGGAATCAAAATAAGGCTTTGATAAGAGTTTTCTCTCTCAATTTCAATTGAGATTGGTTCTTCTGATGAGCTTTGGATTTTATTAACTAAAGTAGATACTGCCTGATCGCCAACTCCTAATAAATTCCCATCTATTTTTAAAATTTTATCTCCTGGTTCTAAACCCGCTTTAAAAGCAGCTTTTTCTGGTTGAGTTGCTAGAACTAAAATTCCTGGATCTGGCTCATAGGGAATTCCAATAGAAGTTACATTTATTATTAAGATAGTATAAGCAAGAATTAAGTTGGCAAATACTCCAGCAGATATAACGATTACTCTTTGTATTATTGGCCTATTTTTTAAAAGATTTGGATCTTTAGGATCAATATTATTGATTTCTTCATCTGGAAAGGAAACAAATCCTCCCAAGGGAAAGGCTCTAAATGAATATGTAATGCCCTTGTATTTCTTTTGTATTATTGAAGGACCAAATCCAATAGAAAAACCATCAACGTATATTCCTTGGAATATTGCCGCAAGAAAATGACCCATTTCGTGAAAAAAAATGAGAAATCCTAATACTGTTATTGAGGTTAAAACATTCATTGTTTTATATTAGTTAGTTTTTATTAAAGATGATCCAAAGTATGGAACTAAAGCCTCAGGAATTTTTACACTTCCATCAGGTTGCTGACCATTCTCAAGAATTGCAGCCATTGTTCTCCCTATAGCTAAACCACTTCCATTTAGAGTGTGGATATATGAATTTTTCTTATCAATTTTTGTTCTTATTGATGATCTACGAGCCTGAAAGTCTTTGCAATTACTGCAACTAGATATTTCTCTATAACATTTATTGCTAGGTAGCCAGACCTCTAGATCAAAAGTTCTGCTAGAAGAAAACCCTAAATCTCCAGTACAAATATCGACTAATCTATATGGTAAGTTTAGTTTTTTTAAAATACTTTCTGCATCAGCAGTTATTGCTTTATGTGCCTCTAAAGATTTATTTGGGTCACTAAACCAATATAATTCAACCTTATTAAATTGATGAAGTCTTATTAAACCTTTAGTATCCCTTCCATAACTACCCGCTTCTCTCCTAAAACAAGGACTGTAAGCTACATATTTCAAAGGTAAAATTTTTGAATCAATAATCTCATTTTTATGAAAAGCAGTCAGAGGTACTTCTGCAGTTGGAGAGAGCCATAAATCATCATTAGCGCACTTAAAACTCTCATTTGAAAATTTCGGTAGTTGACCAGATCCTTGAAGACTTTCTGAATTAACTAAAGCTGGAGGCATTAACTCTAAATACCCATTATTTGTATGAACATCTAGCATGAAATTAATTAAAGCCCTCTCCAACCTTGCTCCATTCCCTTTAAGAGTAATAAAACGACTTTTTGCAATTTTTGTTGATTTTGCAGTATCAAATAGATTTAAATTTTCACCTATTTCCCAGTGGGTTTTGAGATTGTCTTTTTTCAGAGGGTCTCCCCACGCTTTGATTTGAATATTATTTTTTTCATTTTCTCCAAGAGGTGTATCTTTACTTGGGAAATTCGGTAACTTTGATATTTCATCTTGAAGTTGTTGATCTAATATCCTTTTTTTTTCTTCAAATTCTGAAACTTTTATTCTGTATTTATTCCCCTGCTCTTTCAGTTTATTAAGTTCTTTAGAATTGGTACTAATTGAATTTCTTATTTCTTGGCCAATTATTTTACTTAATTTTTTACTTTCTGTTTGTAGATTTGATATCTCTATGTCAATTTCTTTTCTTTTTAAAGTTAGCTTGTGTATGGAGGATATATCATAAACTTTTCCTCTTAAGGATAAATTATTTTCCACAAATGTTGGATTTTCTCTTATTAATTTTTGATCTAACACTCTTTTTTAAATTTTTTATTCCTTAATAAGATAGTTTATCTCAAATCATTATTAGAGCTTTTTTCTGAAAAATTAATTAAATAAGGGATTACTAACTTTATTTATAATTAACAAACTATAAACAAATTATGAGGCGGGACGTGCTCGACCTGTGGAAGACCATTGCTTTAAGAATTCTATTTGCTCTTTAGCTGTCCTTGATAGCGGGACCAATTCAGAAATAGCCTTAATTAAATCTTTTTCCATTAGTTCTCTTTTCTCATCAAATGAAAAGTGCATAGCTTCTATAACTGCTTGTTCAAGTTCTGCCCCAGAATATCCTTGAGTTCGATCAATTATTGTTGAGAGAGGAAAATTATATCTTGGCCTTCTTTTCTTTAAATGTAGATCAAGGATACTCAATCTCTCTTCAGAATTCGGTAAATCAAGAAAAAATATTTCATCAAATCTACCTTTCCTTAATAACTCTGCTGGGAGCTTATCAATTGCATTAGCTGTAGCAATTACAAATACGGCGGATTCTTTCTCTGCCATCCAAGTTAACAAACTAGCTAAAACTCTTTGACTAGTTCCCCCATCACTTCTCGCATCTCCTCCAAATCCTTTGTCTATTTCATCAATCCATAGGATGCAAGGTGACATAGCTTCTGCTCTTATAATAGTATCTCTTGTTCTTGCCTCGCTTGATCCGACCAGACTTGAAAATAATCTTCCAACATCAAGCCTTAGAAGAGGCATTGACCAACTTTGAGAAATAGATTTGGCAGTTAATGATTTTCCAGTACCCTGAGGTCCAACTAGTAATACACCTTTGGGAATAGGAAGTCCGTAGTCTCTGGCTTCTTTCGAAAAAGCTCTATATCTTTGTTTAAGCCAGACTTTTAATACTTTTAATCCTCCAATCTCGTTTTGAGTTGAATTACTTTCAAAAAATTCTAATATTTCACTTCTGGCGATAACTTGTTTTTTCTCTTCAAGAATATCTTTGATATCATCTTTACTTATTTTTCCTCTTTGAGTAAGAGCTTTAGCAGTTACTTGCTTAAGTTTTATTTCACTTAAACCACTTGATGCTATTACAAGTTCGTTCAAGTCTTGTTCGCTTAAATCTGAATCAGTATTGAAAGCAATTTTTTTTATAAGATTGGTCAATTCATTTAAATCAGGCAAAGGTAAATTTATTATTGTAATTAAATCATCAAGCTCCTCAGATGAGGGAAATATATGAGAACTAAGGATTAAGTTATTGCTGGTTTCTCTTAGTGAAAAAGATAATTCTTTTATTGTTCTACTAATCGATGGATCATCATAAAATTTATGAAAGTCTTTAACCAATAATATTGTAGGTAATTCAGAAGTTTGTTCTTTTATCCAATTAAGAGCTCCTAAAGGATTGTTAGAAAATTTACCTTTTTCGTTCAGTAATCCCTTGATTCCATTAACACAATCCCAGGATACGAATCTCTTAATATTTAATCTCTTAAATGATTCATTGAGAATTTTATACAGTCTCTCTTCTTCTTTAGTTCTTATCCAAATTAGAGGAGTTCTTGATTTAATAAGTAATTCTAAATTTCTACTCCAAGAATCCATATATTTAGCAAGAGATTAGTTTACTTTTTGTTATTGGGTTCAAAAGGTAATCTTTTGTCTGTAATATTGGCAGAGGAAGGAATAACTTTATTTTTATTTAGTAATTGTTCATCAAGAATTTTTTGTAAGTTTGCTGGAAGAGCTTCTTTGTTTAGTAGAAAAGTCTGAAAAGCTTGGAAAATGTTCGCTACAACCATATAAAGCAATACTCCAGCAGGTAAAGGAAAAAACAAGAACATACCTGTAATCATTACTGGAGTAATTTTATTTGCAGTAGATTGTTGAGCATTTGAAGGCATCCCTTGACTAGATAAAACCTGTGATAAAAGTAAAGTCAAACCGAAAGCTCCAACTAATGTAGCTATATCCCAATTTATTGAACCATCCACGTAAAAACCAACCTGACCAAGTGCTTTAATAAACAAAAAACCACTTTTAGCTGCTAGACCAGGAATTTTTGCTTCAATTGTTGCATCTCCTGGTTTAATAGCAGTAACTAAACCATCTTGAGAAACCTTAATGTTTTCTGAACCTTTTGAAACTTTCCAAGTAGGAAGAAATTTTGAACCGTTATCATATTTCGACAAGACTTCTGAATAGCTATTGCCATTAGTTGTCTGCATATTTATCTTTACTGACTCTTCGGAACCTAACTTTGTACCATTAGGTAAAGTTGCCACTACAGGGAAATGGGACTTTTCTGTTACAAATATAGAATGTCTAGGAGATTTATATGGCTTTGGATCGATAGCAGCTATTTGTTCTTGCGGTAAAATTTTTAGGTTGATATTGTAAGGTACGTCTGCGAATGGTGAGCCTCTTAAAGTAGCAAATAAAGCAAATAAGACTGGCATTTGAACTATTAAAGGCAGACATCCTGCAAGCGGGCTTCCAAATTCATTCATTAACTTACCTAGTTCTTCTTGCTGTTTTTTCGGATCACCTGAGAATTTTGATTTTATCTCTGCTTGCCTTTTTTGCATTACAGGTTGAGCTATTTTCATTCTTCTAGCACTTCTTATAGATCCTGCGCTAAGAGGGAAAAGTGCAATTCTTATTACGACAGTTAGTGCGACAATTGCTAAGCCATAACTTGGAACTAATCCGTAGAAAAAATCTAGAATCGGGATTAGTAGTTTTTCTGAAATGAACCCGATCACAATATTAAAAGAAATTTAGTTTTATTTGACACTTTATTTTACAGGATAAAAACACTTTTGTAATTAAATTATTCAGGATTTAGTAGCAAATCCCTCAACTTCATTGAGATTTAATGTTTGTGATCTTTTAATAATATTTTCTTCAATAAATTTTTGTTTTTCTCTAAATAAAGGTAGAGATTTCATCTCAACTTTGGACCCGTCGTTAAGTATTAAAACCATGTCCCCATAGGATCCAAAGCCTCTTGGGATAGATCTTATTTCCTCAATATTATTTAAAGATACTTGTGTTTTGTTTTTACCAAACCAACCGCCATCAATAGTTATCCTTTTATTAGTAATTTTATATCTTAACCATAAAGCTCTTACTATTGCTGCAAAAGTAAATGGGAGACCAAGAAGAGTTAAGCCAGCTAATAAATTTATTATTAAATCGCTTTTGGCTGGACCCCCTTCATAAAAAGACTCTTCATTTATGTTAATCATGTAAAAGACCTGACTTAAAAATTAGGTGTTGAAATTCCTCCAGTAATTTGATTACATCATTGCAGGATTCACTCGACTTTAGGTTAACAAGTAACCAATAAGGTTTGTGGTTATCTTCTTGGTTAAAATTTTTTAATAAGTAATCTTGTAATACTCGTCTAATTTTATTTCTTACAACTGCTTTTTTAGAAACTTTCTTACTTATGGCTATAGCAATTTTAAAATTATTTAAACTATTAATATTTTTATGAGATATGAGAATTTTTGGATTTGATTTTGCTATTTTGAAAGTCATTAATTTCCCGTAATATTTTACAGAATTTTTATGTATATAATCAAAAGTCCTATGACCTTTTAAACGCATAGCTTTGGGCAAGGCCATCATGATTATTTATTATTAAACGGCGATTCTATCTCTACCTCTTTTTCTTCTGCTTTTAATAACTCTTCTTCCAGTGTGAGAACGCATTCTTACTCTAAAACCAGATACACGTTTTCTTTTTCTTGATGTTCCGCCGAATGTTCTTTTTGTCATTTTTTTTTATGCTCCTTAACAATTTATCATTTAATCGATCACTATAGTTGAGCTCCCTAAATAACTTGAAACGGGATTCTTTCCAAAATACTGCCCATAAGAATGGAATTGGTAAAGACCAGTCCTTCTTGGATTAAATACTTTGAATACTATTGCATAGCTATCCTTATTACTAGGAATTGGATTGTAGGGGAAAATATCTAGTGAAGTATTGTCTTCGTTGAGTTCAATATCTGCAGAGATATCTTTAATACATTTGGTTCTAGTATCAAAGCCACCAATTTTTACTTGGCAAAGACTTATTTTTTCTTCTTTGAGAGTTGATTTGAAAGTTTTAGGTATTTTCATAGTTATTTTTAAAAGACCTGCTTTTCTATCAGAAGGTCTTAAAAAGAAAAAAATTGTATTCCTTGATTTACTTTCACTATCTCTTTGATACCATTTTAACCTTCTATAACCAGAATCTTGATCCCATTGAAACTCTAATCCTGCGTTAACTTTTACGTTATGCAAAAATGGTATTGAAATAAGGAAAGGTGAAAATAATAAAAATTTAAAAATTCTATATTTATTAAGAATTTTCTTGTATTTATTATTCATTGTCTTTTGGGGGGTAAATGTTTGAAGTTCTATAGATTAAAGTTTACATTAAAAAACTTTTTAAAAGGTTAACATCTATCAGTCCTTAAATTTGAGGCGCCTCGCAAGTAAGGATGATTAATGGAGGAGCTGGTTGGCATAATAACTAATGCCATTAATCTAATACAAAAATTAACATCATTCGGTATATGCATTTGTTGGCAATCTAAAAATGCAACTGAGTTAAATCCAAAACGTTTCCTTGCAATAGAAGCTGGAAAACATGCATCTAAATCTTTAGTAACACTGAAAGTTATTGATAAAATCTTTTCTGGCTCCAAACTATTTCGCAAAATTAATTCTTCAATAAGCTCAACTACTGAATTCTCAATTTCATTAACTGTATTTCCACTTGAAGTTGTAGCTCCTCTAATAGCAATAACTTCTCCACTATCGAGATAATCCTTACTCATATTTAAAATTAAGGTTTGTATAACCAAAGAATTTTATTAGTTGAATTTACTTCAAAAAATATATTTTGAATAATTTGCTGAATAATTTTACTTCCTGGTATGAGACCTAGTATTTTCTTTTTTCTCTTACCAAAAGTTACAGGTTGTATTTTTGGGTCGATTTTCACCATTTCTGCTGCAATCTCTCTCGCGACAAATTCATCACCTATATCATCAACTAAACCAAGTTCTTTGGCTTGAGTTCCAGTAAAGATTCTCCCATCAGCAAACTTCTTTACCTCTTCTACGGGTAAATTTCTCCCTTCTGCTACAGCCTCAGTAAATTGTTTGTAACTTTCATCTATTAACCCTTGCAATAATTCTCTACCTTCATCACTTAAAGGTTTATCTGGAGAGAGAATATCTTTATAAATCCCACTTTTTACCGTCTCAAACTTAATACCTATTTTATTCAATAGTTCAGATAAATTATTTCCCCTTATTATTACACCAATTGAGCCCGTAATTGTCCCTGGATTAGCTACAATTTTGTTTGATGCTACACCGATGTAAACTCCACCAGAAGCAGATATGTTTCCAAAACTAGCAACTACTTTACATCCTTTCTCTTTAAGTCGTTTAATGGCAGAGTATATTTCTTGGCTGTCACCAACGGTACCTCCAGGAGAGTCAATTCTTAGGATTAATGCTGGAAATTCTCTGTCTTCAATTTGTTTTAAAGCTTTGATTACAGAAACTCTTGTTGAACTTGTGATTGGCTCATCAATTACTATACGAGCCATTCTTTTTTTTGACTTTCGTCTAAAAGGCCAAATCATTTTTTTTAAATACAAATCATAAATCTACTCTAAAAAGACTATCAGCAGACCTAATGAATTCAATCCTAAATTGGTTTTTAATGATACTCCCTTTTGCACTTTGGGGGACTTCAATGGCAGCTATGACCCCCCTGGTCTCTAGTGCTGGACCGGATTTAGTTGCTTCATTAAGATTGCTGCCTGCGGGAGTTCTTGTTCTTATTACAACATATTTAGCTAAAAGAGATTTAAAGATTTATAAGTGCGATTTGAAATGGTTCTTAGTTTTTACCATCGTAGACGCAACGTTTTTTCAATTATTTTTAACATATGGGATTTCAAAAACAGGAGCTGGGCTGGGCTCTGTTTTGATTGATTCTCAACCCTTACTTGTAGCACTCTTGGCAAGAGCAATTTTCGGTAATTTAATTAATCCAATCGGATGGCTAGGGTTGCTTTTTGGCTTAGGTGGAATAATTTTTTTAGGAGTTCCAAAAGAACTTTTGCAAAATTGGTGGTTAATGTCTGATAAAAATATTAGTGATATCACGCTTAATGTTGGAGAACTTTGGATGCTAGGAGCATCTCTGGCTATGGCATTAGGAACAATTTTGATAAGATTCACCTGCACTAAAAGTGATCCAGTCGCAGTAACTGGGTGGCATATGGTTTTGGGAAGTTTTCCATTAATTATCAAACATTGCTTGCAAACAAATTTCCAATTGGTACCAAATTGGTCAATATTTGAATGGGGATTGATGTCATTTGCAAGTATATTTGGAGGTGCTTTGGCCTATGGATTGTTTTTCTATTTTGCAAATAATAAAGAAATAACAGGGTTTAGCACTCTTGCATTTTTAACGCCAATATTTGCTCTCCTTACAGGAGGTGTTTACCTAAATGAAAGATTAACAATCATTCAATGGATAGGAGTGGTTTTTGTATTAATTTCAGTTTTCTTTGTCAGCCAGAGAAAGTCTTTATGGGAAATTTCAAATACTGATACTAATATCTAGTAAGTAATGTTGGAAAATAGTTTTAAGAATGCATATAGTATTAATCAGTACCCCTATTGGTTACCTAGGAAGTGGGAAAGGAGGTGGGGTTGAAATTACACTAAATTCTTTAGTGACTGGTTTGGTGGCTAAAGGTCACACATTAGATGTTGTGGCTCCAAAAAACTCTAAATTGTTAGAAGCTAGTAAAAAAGTAAAACTACATTTTGTAGAAGGAAAAGAGCAAAAAAGTTGGCAACATCAGGATTATTATTCTTTGGTAAGTATTTCTGATAATTCACTTTTGCCTAGAATGATTGAGAAGGCAATATCTATTGGGAAAAAAGCTGATATAATTTTGAATCTTTCTTACGATTGGCTTCCGATTTGGATGACTCTCAATATAAATATTCCAATTGCGCATATCATTAGCATGGGTTCTGAAAGTTTTGTGATAAATAATTTAATTTCAAATGTTTACTCCAAATATCCTAATAATTTTGCTTTTCATTCAAAGATACAAGCTTCCGATTATTCATTTATTGAAAACCCAATTATTATTGGAAATGGATTTAAATTAAGAAATTATATTTTTCAAAATTCTAAGAATGGCCCACTAGGTTGGGTAGGAAGAGTAGCACCTGAAAAGGGTTTAGAGGATGCAGCATATGTAGCTAATGCACTGGGTGAAAAACTTAATGTTTGGGGCATTGTTCAAGATGAGTCATATGCATTGAAAATAGAAAAAATGTTTTCTCCTGGGGTATTAGAATGGAAGGGTTTTTTAGAAACAGATAAGTTACAAAAAGAACTTGGTACTTGTAGAGCTTTACTAAATACACCCAAGTGGAATGAGGCTTACGGAAATGTAGTAGTTGAAGCCTTGGCATGTGGCGTACCTGTTGTGGCATATAAAAGGGGAGGACCGGGAGAAATTATTGAACATGGCAAAACGGGTTACCTTACTAAACCTGATGATAAAGAAAGCCTCCTAAGTTACGTAAAGGTTATTAATAAAATTGATCGAAAGAGTTGTAGAGAATGGGTAGAGAATAATGCTTCTTCAAATATATTTGCTAGTAAAGTTGAGAGTTGGCTGAATACGGTCATAAAGGAAAATCAATCCCAAAATTTACTCTAAATGATACTTTTAAAATCTAAAAACAGGTTGCTTACTTTTTTAGTGATTTTGATCTTTGGAATATTAATTTTTCTTTTAGGTTTAGGGTCTACTGGTTTAGTAGATGAAACTCCTCCTCTATTTGCTGCTGCCGGGAGAGCAATGAGTGAATCCGGAGATTGGTTAACTCCAAAAGTAAATGGAATTTTTCGATTTGATAAACCCCCGCTTATATATTGGTTAATGGGCTTTTTCTATTCACTGCCTTATAACGAAGCATGGGATAGCCTTGGGACAATTTCAGCAAGACTTCCGTCAGCTTTGGCTTCATTATTTTTGATGATATTCATTGGAGATACAATTTATTGTTGGCCTCAAAAAGGAGGAGGAAAATTAGTCACGTCTATCGTGGCATCATTGGGTTTTGCTTTGTCCCCATTAATTATTGTGTGGAGCAGAACTGCTGTAAGTGATGCACTTTTATGCGGAACGTTAGGCATAAGTCTTCTTATGTTTTGGAGAAAGATGGCTTCTTATAAAAGAGATAAATCTATTACCCCATGGGTTTTTTTGGGGCTTGCCATTTTAACTAAAGGACCAGTAGCTTTTGTCCTTGCAGTTTTGACTCTTTCATCTTTTTTGTTCAGTCAAAAAAATTGGAAGAATTTGCTTGGAAAACTAGAACTTAAAAGAGGCTTGTTTGTCACATCTTCAATTAGCTTACCTTGGTATATTTTAGAGTTAATAAAAGAAGGAAAGCCGTTTTGGGATAGTTTTTTTGGTTATCATAACTTTCAGAGGTATACATCAGTAGTTAATAATCATTCGGAACCTATATGGTTTTTCTTCTACATAATGGTCATAGGATCATTACCATTTACTCCGTTTTTGTTTCATGGAATATTTGAGGCTAGTAAAGACTTCATAACTAGTTTTAAAAAAGGATGTAGTCCCTCAGAAAGTTTATTTATTTATTCTTTATGTTGGTTAGGTTCGGTTTTTGTTTTTTTTAGTATTTCTGCGACAAAACTTCCAAGCTACTGGCTCCCTGCAACTCCAGCGGCAGCAATTCTAATAAGTAATAGTTTTTCGAAACTCAAATATCAAAAAAAAGTCTTTTCGTATTTGTGGATTATTAACCTTTCAATAATGCTTGGCTTATCAATTGCGTTCTTTTTATCAGATATTTGGTTGAATTCAATAAATGATCCTGAGATGCCAAATCTTGCTTCAAATTTAATAAGTTCTGGAATAATTTTTAAAGCACGGTTGTTTAGTTTTGCTTTTGCTTTTATTGGATTAGTTTTGTTTATCTTTAGATCGCAAAACATTTTTCTTTATCTTCAAATATTACTGTTATTGGGACAAGGCTTATTGATGCCACCAATAAGAAAATTAGGAGATAGCTTAAGGCAATTACCTTTACGCAATATCTCTAAGCAAATTTTAAATTCTCGCAAAGGGGGGGAAACTCTAGCAATGATTGGAATTAGAAAACCATCATTGCATTTTTATACCAAGCAGATTGTTTTTTATGAATCTAGCGCAGAAGAGGGTGTGGTTAATTTATTCGAAAGATTTAACTTTGACAGGAGGACTAATTTTCGCGATAAACCTAACTACGATAATGAATCCTTTTTGGTCGTCATAGATAAATATTCATCGACAGAGAAGCATTGGTCAAATATTAACCATCAAAAATTAGGTGTCTATGGAATTTATAATTTATGGAGGATCAAAAAAAGTGATTTAAATTCTCAAGCAACTCATTTAGTAAATAAAGGTTTTGAAGCTAATTGGAAAAGTAAAAAAGTTGAAAAATTTTAACAAAGCTTTTTTTTAAGCATTTCATTATTGAGATCATCCAAACTACATTTATTAGGGATTTCTACATCATCCAAATTTTCTAGTAACTGTAGATCAATAACAGAGTCCTCTGCTAGAAAACTAAACACCTCATTAATACTAATCCCCATATCTCTTGCCATTTCTGAAATAAGCCTCAAAGTATCTCTCCTTACAGAGACTTTAATATCTAAAGGGATATATTCATTTTTAGGGTTTACTGACTTCATACTTAAATCTTAAGACATTATGTAGTTATCGGGACATATTGTTTACAATATTCTTTAAACATGTATTAAAGTATAACTACCTATCTTTTTGAAAAACCATTATAGATTTAATAAGCAAAATTAAGCAAAAATGCCAAAATAGGTATTGTAATTAATGAAATTAAAGTTGTTGTAAAAAGAATTTTAGCTGCAATTTTTTGATTAGTTTTATATGCCTCAGCCATCAAGATTGTTGAGACTGCGGATGGTGTCCCAGCCTGTAGAACCACAGCTGATGTCTCATTAAAATCAAAATTTAACGCTTGGCTCACTAAAAATATAATTATGGGCAAAATAAATAATTTCAATATTATTGAATATCTAATCCCTTTTTTTAAATTAAATAATCTAGTTTTGCTATTTGTTATTATCCCAAGTCTCGTCCCAACAACAACAATTGCTAAAACTATTACTATTCTTGCGGGGATCCACAGATAATCTCCCAAAACACTTTCCAACCCAAAAAGATATGCAAAGAGAACACCTATAATTCCTCTTGAGGCGGGGCTATTTAGAATAGCTTTTAAAAGTTCTACAAAATAATGGTCAGTTTTTGAGTCTCCTTTTTTTTGAAGAAAAAAAGGTCCAAAGATCCAAGCAAACAGAGTTGTGCCTAAATCAAAACCTATTGTTAAATTAATTGTACTTGAAGGAAGAAGGGCTATAGCAATGGGGATTCCAAGAAATGAAGTATTTCCAATTAAGCCAGCTAACTGTAGTGAGTAATTAGGTAATCTTGTTTTAAAAAAGGGTAAATAATTTATTATTAATATCAAAAATCCAATTGAGAAAAAAGCAATTAAAGCAGTTTTAATTAAATCAATATCAATTCCTTCTTTTAATAAAAGGCCCATTACACTAAGTGGAATTCCATACTTAATAAGTTTTATAGCAATAGATTCAGAAAGTTTTGGTTTTCTTTTTCCAATAAAAAAACCAAAAATTAAGAAAGGAATAATATTTATAAAAAGAGCGTAAATAGTATTAATTTTTTTTAATAAAATAATCCTACCTTTTTTGTAGTACAGATATTTACTTTTTTTTGGGAAATTTAATTTAAATAATTTTCCACACTGCATTTTCCGGTATCAAGGGAGTTCTTTTTAAATCCTCGGGTTCTTTAGTAAGAACACGCCAGTTTGGTACTCTACAAGTTACATATGATGGGCTCTCTATTAATATTCCAGGCTTTTCATCAAAAGTACAACTAAAACCCTCTTTCCAGTATCCCCCTTCATTGAGATTTCCTTTAAACCAAACCCAGCATTTTGAAGTTTTCAAAACTAATTTAATAATTGACTTATATTAATCATTATTCAAAAATTTTTCTAGAAAATTGATACCTTTAGATTAACTAACTATCTCTAACTAATATTTTCTTGCATAATAAATTTTTGAAATTAGGATAAATGTATTTAACATTAATGTAATTATGTTTGCTATGAGAATAGGAAATGAAGATATTGCGTATCCGTAAATTATCCAAGACCCTACTCCACAAATAAACATTATTAATGTTATTAATGAAACATCATCAGCTTTTTTGGTCTTTAATGTCTTAATTAGTTGAGGTAAAAATGCAGCTGTGGTTAAAATTGCTGCAAAATATCCGAAAAACTCAATATTCGTAGAATACATTATTTACATTTCTCAGATAAAAAAAATAAAGGATTTTCCATTTTAGAAGAATAGCCGAGCACATCATTAGAAAAATATTTGTAAATAATTTGATCCTTATCATTTAAAAGAAATGTAGCCCCTCTTTGAGGTAGATACTTATTTTCAAGAATATAGTCATTCCAGTTTTGAAGAATTTCAAACATGTTTTTTAATCTATATGTAGCTAATTCAAAAGGTCTTAAATAACCATCTCCACATGATTTTTTGAATAAAATACCTGAAAATTTAATTAAATTAAACAAGTTTATATCATCTTCATCACAAAAAATTTGTTTTGAATTTCTATCACCTGTATAGCCTCTAATAACCTCCCTTATGGTTTTTAATGAATTTATTCCTGATAACATTATCAACATATTGATCCACCCTCCTAAACCTATATCAATCCCTTTTGAGGCCTTAAGCTCTTGGTGTATTTTATTATTATTAACAACTTCTAAATTTTTATTTGGAAATCCTGTAAATTTACAAAATTTATATTTACCAATTTCATTACCAATTGCGATTGCAAAAATATCAATATTTTTATTGTGATGATTATTTATAAATTTGTTTAAATTTATTGCGTATTCAAAACTATCAAAATCTCCCAACAAACCAAATAAAACAATTAATTTGTATTTTTTTGAACCCGAAAAATTAAAATCTTTTATTATTTTATCAAGATTATTTTTTTGATTATTAGTTAGCATGATTAGGTTCTTATGAAATCAAATCCCTAGTAAAAGCTTTTATTACGTTAATTTGTATAAAAATTTACATGAAAAAGTTTTTATAGAAATTTATTTATCTTATTTTAATTTTATTATTTTAAGGTAAACAATTTGATGTTATGACTGTAGGAATTTATTACGCAACTACAACTGGAAAAACTGAAGACGTGGCAGATCGTCTTCACAACTTTATTTCTTCAGCAGAATCTCCTAAAGATGTCTCCGACGTTGATGATTTATCTGAGTTTGAAGGTCTTGATGGAATTATTTGTGGTATTCCTACTTGGAATACCGGAGCAGATGAGGAGAGATCAGGAACTGCTTGGGACTCTATATTAGAGGATATTGGTGAGCTAAGTTTGTCAGGGAAAAAGGTTGCTATTTTTGGTTTAGGAGATTCATCTACCTATACAGAAAACTATTGCGATGCAATGGAAGAATTACATAGTTATTTCACAAAAGCAGGAGCCGATATGGTTGGCTATGTAGATAAGTCTTCATATACATTTGATGAATCAAAAAGTGTAATAGGTGAAAGTTTTTGTGGGTTACCACTTGATGAAGATAGTGAATCTGATTTAACTGATTCTCGCCTAGAAACATGGGCCTCTCAATTACGAGGCGAAATACCTTCATTGGCGTAAATCTTTAAAGATATTTGATGTAGCTCTGTAACATTTGTTCTTCCGAAGTATGTTTTTTTTACATAAGTATTTAAAACCTGTAAAGATCTTGTAAAAATCACTCGAATAAGCAATAAGCTCAATTTGCTGTTTATTTAAATCAAGTGTTACAAAACTACGGAAAATCTGATGTTACCTATGACTGGTATGCAGGAAATTCTGGTGTTGTTGGCCGTTCAGGTAAATTCATAGCTGCTCATGCTGCTCATGCAGGATTGATGATGTTCTGGGCAGGAGCTTTTGGATTATTTGAATTAGCTCGTTACGACGCCAGTATTCCAATGGGTGCTCAGAAAGCAATTGTTTTACCTCACCTTGCGGGTATCGGTATTGGAGGGATTGAAAATGGAGTTATTACAGAACCGTACGGTATTGTTGTAATTTGCACATTACATCTAATCTTTTCAGCGGTATTAGGAGCTGGTGGATTATTACATTCCAACAAATTTGCAGGTGATCTTGGAGATTATCCAGAAAATAGTAAGCCACAAAAATTTGATTTCGAGTGGGATGATCCAGATAAATTGACATTTATACTTGGTCATCATCTAATCTTCTTAGGTCTTGGAGCAATCATGTTTGTTGAATGGGCTCGTATACATGGTATTTATGATCCTGCTATAGGTTCCACAAGACAAGTTATTTACAATTTAGATATTGCTGCTGTTTGGAATCATCAATTTGATTTCCTGAAAATTGATAGTTTAGAGGATATTATGGGTGGTCATGCTTTCCTAGCCTTCCTAGAAATTATTGGTGGTGTTTTCCATATTTGTACAAAACAATTTGGAGAATATACAGAATTCAAGGGTAAAGGATTACTAGGTGCTGAGGCGATTCTTTCTTACTCAGTAGTTGGTGTTTCTTATATGGCTTTTGTAGCCGCATTCTGGTGTGCTTCAAATACTACTATTTATCCAGTTGATCTTTATGGTGAACCTTTAAAACTTCAATTCGAGTTTGCTCCTTATTTTACTGACTCTGTTGATTTAGGTTCTGGGGAATATAGTTCAAGAGCATGGCTTGCAAATACTCATTTCTATTTGGGATTCTTTTTCTTACAAGGTCATTTATGGCATGCACTAAGAGCGATGGGATTTGATTTTAAGAAAATTGGTCAAGCATTTGACAATATAGAAAATACAAAAATTACACAAAACTAGTTTAATTCACTAAAAAAACCTTTCTATATTATTTAGAAAGGTTTTTTTTTGTAAAATTATAGGTAAACTTTTTAATAAATTATGTATTTGACAGAAATAAACTGCAAAGAACTTTTTCGTAAAGCTTATGAAAAAAGATATACCTGGACTAATGAATTTAGTGGATATGAAGGTAACTGCATTTTTTCAGTAAATAATGAGAGATATGAAGGTGAGTTCGTTTTAGGGAAAAATTTCAAACCTGAAATTCTTAATATTGATGATCAGGATATCGTCAAAAGTATTTCCTCGCAATTATTCGAAGTTTCTATACATAGGGTAAAAAGAGAATTCAATGAAATTCACTCTACAAATAGTTTTAATTTAATTAAAGATTCAAAGAGTGGAATTGAAATGATAGTTTCTGGTAAAAATGAGGGGGACAAATATAGAATCAAAAATGATTGTATAAATATGGTTTATAGAAAAATTCATGGGATTATAATAGAAATTTTTGTTCAAGAATTTTTCAATACTGGGAGCCGATTCCTTAGTAAAAAATATACAAGTCAACAAATTGATCCTATTACTTTTAAACCCAAAACTTTGAAGTTGGAATATGAGGATAGATTTATAAATATTGGTTCTAAAGACGTTTGGTTACTTAATTCAAGATTTATAAGATACTTAAATAAAAATAATGAAGAAGAAATACAAAAATTTATTTTTAAGGATCTTAGCTTACTCTCTTAATTATTAGTTTTACTCTACAAGTTTAAATCCTTTATCAAGTAATTTTTGATAAAGAAGCCTAGCTCTGAAAGCGAGAATTTGCTCTTCATTCTCATTGCTAATTACATGGAAGTAGTTTTTATCTAGTTTGTTTTTGCTGAAACATACATTTGCCTCGCCTAGTCTTAACGTCCAGTTTTCTTCTTTTGCTAAATGTTGGTTAGGCCCAAGGTCCCAGGGACATTTTTCAGGATATTTTTCTCTTTTAGATCCCATTGAATTTTTTTTAACTACCCAATAATAAGCATTATTTAAAAGTTAGGCTATGAATTCAATTATTAACCAGAATTAGTCTTAGATAAGAAACTTTTAGTTACTCTTTAGTTGCAATTAAGCAATAAAAAGGATCATTTTTAAAAAAAACAAAGGGATTAAGATTTTGACCATTAAATTTTTTAATTATTCTAGGCTCCTTGAATCCATTTGTAATTAATACTTTTCTAACGTATTTAAGTCTTTCTTCTTCTGTTGATGAAGTCCATATGTTTGGTGCTTTATGCCAGAAGGCTCTATTTGAAAAAGAAACTATAATTTTGCCTTCATTGCTCAGAATTCTTACAATCTCTCTTGTTAGTTTTTCTGGATACTGTAAATATTGCCATGCCGCAACCATTAAACAAAAATCTACACTTTCGCGCTCTAATGGCAAATCTTGGTTAACGTTAAAATTTTGAATCCAAAAAGAATTTAGAGTTTTATTTCTTTCTAGTTCGTCTTTGTTTAATCCATGACCAATTACTTTTTTATATATCTTTTCAGAAGGGAGATAACTATCCCAACTAGACATTAAATCAAGAACAGTGGAGCAATCCTTAATCTCATTTTTATAAACAGAAGATAAGTAGTTTCTGAAATTTGAATCTAAATGATAAACAAATTTTGGGTCAGAATAAAATTCTTCATCATTGCTTTCATCAAGTTTTTTTCTTTGATAATTATTTAAAACTTCCAAAACGAGTACTAAGAGATTTAATTCAAATTTAATAAATAGATATTCATATTGTGATATTGGAATATATTTTGCATTTAATTAATTAAAGATTTTTAAAAAAGCTAGACATCTATTCAAAAAAAGTTAAATTAATAATTAATAATTTTGTTAAAATGATTGAATTCAAAAGGAGCAAAAAAAGTAGATCTAAAAATGCCCTTTTCAATCCCTATAAAAACGGAATAAGTCAATACGATATGGCATATCTTTCATCAAAAAAAGTTTTAAAAAATAAAACTTTTAATAATCAAAATGATTTTCAAAAAGATAATTTAGCTGCATAAATATGCCTTATATTAATGTTTCTACTTCAGCAAAAATAGACGATAAGAAAAAATTACTTGAAGAAATCTCAATATTAGTTTCGTCTTTAACAAATAAATCAAAAAGATTTGTTATGGCTAAATTAGATGATAATTTAGAAATGTATTTTGACGATGCAAGTCCTTGTTGCTTTTTAGAAATTAAGTCAATAGGTTCTTTAAATCCTTCAGAAATGGCAGGGCCAGTATCTGATTTTATTTATGAAAAAATTGGAATTCCAATAGATAAAATTTATATTTCTTTCGTGGATGTGCCTGCTTCATTGTGGGCTTGGAATGGAAGAACCTTTGGTTAATAATTATTTTTAAGATGCTAATTAAATGGAAATAAATAAATTAGCTGATTTAGATAGTCTTAGAACTGCTCCTCTTTTAAGTAGTAGTCAAGAAAAAAAACTATTATTAGAACTAGAAACTAATATTTATAATGCTGATTGGATAACAATAGGAATAATGGCACCTTCTCATACCAAAGCTATTGAAGCATTGCAAACAATTTCTAAAAAATATTCCTCAATAAAATTTGGTAATTTAGATTCGCTTCATGCTGATGGATGTGTTTTTTTAAAAGGTAACCAAAAAACTGGGAATGTTTTTGTTAGATCTGAAAATGGTCTGGGAGAAGGGATTTTAATAACTTGTCAATATGATGAAGATGCAGAAGAATCCAATACTTTTGGACCATTGCCATTAGATTTTTTTATAATTAGTTCTTAATTTATGCGTTTATTAAGGATTTAATTTTATGATGGCTTTTTATCAGATAATGCTTTTCAGAATTTAGAGTTGAAAATATTTTATATTTTTAAGCTTTGTTATTATATTTAATGGTATTGATCTAAATTTCTCCACTTTTTAAAATTTGATGTTTTTTCAGGATATAATTCAAAATCTTAATAATTTTTGGTCCAAAGAAGGTTGTTTGATTATGCAGCCTTACGATACGGAAAAAGGGGCTGGCACAATGAATCCTCATACTTTTTTGAGGGCCATTGGACCAGAACCATGGAGTGTTGCTTATGCTGAACCATGTAGAAGACCTACTGATGGAAGATTTGGGGATAACCCAAATAGGGCTCAACATTATTTTCAATATCAAGTAATTATCAAACCATCTCCTGAAGGAATTCAAGAGAAATATTTATCTTCTTTAGAGTTTTTAGGAATTAATCCTAAAGAACATGACATAAGATTTGTAGAAGATAATTGGGAGTCGCCTACTCTTGGTGCATGGGGAGTGGGCTGGGAAGTTTGGTTGGATGGAATGGAGGTAACACAATTTACTTATTTTCAACAATGTGGAGGAGTTGACTGTAAACCAATTCCTATTGAGATAACTTACGGGATAGAGAGAATTGCTACGTTTTTGCAAGATAAAGAAAGTATTTGGGATTTAGATTGGAATAAAGATTACAGTTACAGCGATATATGGCTTCAATTTGAAAAAAACCAATGTGAATTTAATTTCAGAGAATCAAATCCTGAAAACATGAGGAAATTATTTGCTATATATCAAGATGAAGCCATGTGTCTGCTTGATAAAAAACTCACCTTCCCTGCTCTCGATTTTGTTTTAAAATGTAGTCATTGTTTTAATTTGCTTGATGCAAGAGGAGTAATTTCAGTTACGGATCGTGCACAATACATAGAAAAGATTCGAAAATTAGCCAGAGAAGTAGCATCTTCATGGATACTTGAAAGAGAGTCTTTGAACTTTCCTTTATTGAAAAAATAAAAAATTAAAACGAGAAAAAGTTACGTATCATATGATACTTAGGAGTGAATCTAATAAACCTTTGTTAAAAAGTTACCCTTGATACAATAAGTTTACCCATTTACTGGGCATTTTCGTGTGAGGTAAAATGAAACTTTTCCAACAGATGTTGGTGGCTTCTGCATCTATATGTTTAATAGCACCTATAGCAGCACAAGCTTCTGACGTATTAAATCTTGAAGGGATGAATGACTACAGAAGTAGTAAAAAATCATCTTCTAAAAGATACTTTGACAGTAATACATTCGTTAATGAAGTTAACGAAGAACTTGCAACACTTAAAGGACGTGTTGACGGTATTGAAGCTATTCAAAATGACTTTGAGGCTGGTTCTTTCTCAGAAACTACAACGCTTGACGGTAAAGTAATCTTTACTATTGGCGCTGTGACTGTAGAAGAAGCTGGTATTAGTGAAGCTACTAAGGCTACATACATGTGGCAAGGTAACCTTAATACAAGCTTTACAGGTGATGATAACCTTTACGTTAGGCTGAAAACCGGTAATGCAGGTGGTTGGCAAACAGGTTATACATATGGAACTTATTTATCTTCATCTAAAGGTAATAATGATGATATAAAAGTTGACAAAATTTGGTATACATTCCCTGTAGGTGAAAGACACACAGTTTGGATTGGTCCAAAAATTGAGAACTACTATATGCATGGTACTACTCCATCCATTTATAAACCTATTACTAAGCAATTTACATTAGGTGGAAATGGCGCTGCTTACGGTGCAAGTACTAACCCTGGATTCGGTTGGGCATACAAGGCTGATAATGGTTTCGCTGTTAGTTCAAACGTTGTAAGTAAAGAAGGAGATTCGACTTTAGGTTGGGGAACTGACGAATCCGATACTAGTTGGGCTACTCAAGTTGGTTATACAAAACCTAATTACTCAGCTTCAGTAATACTTAACATGAAATATAACGGCTGGACTGACTCCTATTACACAACACCATTAGGAAAATTAAGACCAGGTGATGGTAATAGTACAAATATTGGTTTGAGAGGTTGGTGGAGACCTGAAGACTCTGGTAAGGCAACTCCTTCAATATCTTTAGGATATGATACCTCTGAAGTTGATGGTGCTGCAGGAGCTTCCAATACTACTGCTTACTTCGTCGGTTTAACATGGGAAGATGCCTTTAACCCTGACGATAGACTTGGAATTGCTTTTGGTCAGCCTCAAACAAGAGAGGATGAAACAACAGTTGATCCTATAGCTTGGGAAGCTTATTACTCTTATCAGCTTAATGATTCTGTTAATGTTACACCTGCAATATTTGGAGGATCTGATAGGGCTGGAAGTAACGGTAGACAGGGCAGAGACCATTTAGGTGCTGTTCTTGAAACAACTTTTAAGTTCTAACTTAAAATTACAAAACACCTTTAAAGGTGTTTTGTAATTTCTTAAACCGCTTTAATTAGCGGTTTTTTTTGTTTTGTTTTTTAATTTCTTAAACCACTTTATTTAGTGGTTTTTTTATTTAAAGTTTTTTATGTTTACCAACAATTTTCTCCTTCCCCAATAGGAATACACATGCTAGATTTTTCAGCTTCGTCTGCTATTTTTTGAGCTTCTTCATCTAATATAAAATCATCATTAATACTCATATCAGTGTTCCATTCTTTTAACCCTCCTAAATTGTTTTCTTCTGCTTTAACAGTATTAGAATCTGCAGTAGTAATAGCTAATAAACTTGTTGCTGCTAGGAATAATGCTATTGAACTTCTTTTTGGCATTTAAGAATAAAATTACTAATTATATTGTAAATATTTGAAGAACTTTTATCTATGTTGTGTATAAAATGTTTCTTTAGTTTCCTAGTAATCTGAGTAGGTTTGAATATGATTTAAAAATATTGTCAAGCTCATCCGATCTCCCATATTTTGCTAGTAATCCTTTTGCTCCTGCATCAAGGTCAAATAAATATTCTCTTTCCTCAATGGATTTTACATAACTTTCAATCCATCCAACGCATACTAATCTTTCCCCATTTTTAACTTCTTTTACTGAATGCAAGTATGTACTTGGATAAATTATTATCTCGCCAGCATCTAGCTTTAACTCTTTTTCTGAATTTAATGTTTCGATTACTAACTCACCTCCCTGATAATCGGCTTTATTAGTTAAAGAAATTGTAAAAGATAAATCCGACCTTCCTGAAGACATGAAAGGATTGTCAATATGTCTTCCATAATGCATATTTCTTAATGACTTTGTGAACATTATTCCATGAATTATTTTTGGTAATGCAAAGCTTTTAATTAGTGGGTTAGTGATTATCTTTTTTCTGATTATTTGAGAATATTTCTTTGATATTTCAGAATTTCTATTTAATTGCAAATTATCTTTAACTTTTGATGCATGACTTCCAGCAGTCTTTTTGCCATTTTCCCAAAGTTCATTATGCTTATTTAAATCATATTTTAATATCTCTAAATCTTCTTCATTTAGTAGGTTACAAGTTAAATAATTCATTTTGACTATAAAAAATGATACAAGATGATGTAAAGAAAATATCTTTTAGGATTCTTGTGCTTTTAATCTATATAAAGTAACCATAGATACTATTTATAAAAAATGCAAAAAATTAAGAAATTACTCTACTCAGCTTTAACCTTTACATTTATTTTTAATTTTATTACTCCTGCTAATTCCACAGAAAGAGAAGTTAAGGTTTATTCAGGTAGGCATTACAATACTGATAGGAGTGTTTATAAAAAATTTGCAGATGAAACTGGTATTAAAGTTCGGCTTATTGAAGCTGCAGGAATATCTCTTATAGAGAGATTAAAAAGAGAAGGGAAAAATTCTCAGGCTGATTTAATTCTACTTGTTGATGCGGCAAGGATAACTACTGCGGCTAATGCAGATTTGCTTCAAAAAATTGAATCATCCAATCTAGAAAATGACGTTCCTACTGGATTAAAAGATCCTGGGAAAGAATGGTATGCATTGACAAGAAGAGTCAGAGTTATGGTTGCTAATCCAAAAATTGTAGATGTAAGTAAAATTAAAGATTATACAGATCTAGCAGATCCCGCCTTAAAAGGAAAAGTTTGTTTAAGAAATAGAAAGAGTCCCTATAATCAATCTTTAGTGGCGAACCAAATTGTTAATAAGGGGCAAGAAGCCACTAAAACTTGGTTAAACGGGATGATTTCTAATGTTTCTCAACCATTTTTCCCTGGAGATATTTCAATAGTTAGAGCTGTTTCGAAAAAAAAATGTGGAGTTGGGATAGTTAACCATTACTACGTCGCAAGAATGCTTGCAGGTGTCAATGGAAGAAGGGATACACTGTACGCTAGGAAAACATCTGTTATTACTCCTGATCCGGCACATGTAAACATAAGTGCGGGAGGAGTTGCTAAATATGCCACAAATAAAGCTGAAGCTATTAAACTTCTTGAGTTTCTAGCTTCTCCTGAAGGAAGCAAAGGTTTAGCCGCTCCTACTTTCGAACACCCATTAAAAGAGGTTAATCAAAACGAGATTGTTAAAAACTTTGGAGAATTCACTCCAGATAAAGTTAGTGTAGAGGACCTTGGAAATAATAATTCAGTTGCGATTAGAATGATGAAGGAAGCTGGTTGGGATTAAATAGTAAGAAAAATATTTCTATATCATTTCTATATCATTTCTATATTTTTTCTATATTATTTATATGCGGAGAGGTGGCTGAGTGGTCGAAAGCGAACGACTCGAAATCGTTTAACAGGAAACTGTTCGTGGGTTCGAATCCCACCCTCTCCGTAAAATACTTAATTTGGCTGCTCACTTATAGTGTAATAAGACCTCCTAATAGACTGCAATCGCAGGATAGTTGAGAAAAAGACTTATGATAAGATAACTTCTTGATTTTGAAATGTAGGGTATATCTAGAGAAATATGTAGTACAAATATGGGTAAAAATTATTTTTAGATGGTGTACAAATAACCCCATGGAGTACATAAAAATACCAGTCCGACTTCAGTTATTTGCGAGATAGTTCATATGACACCCTCTTCTAATGGGGTACAAGAAATTTTAATGTGGTACAGGTTATTTTGATGGGGTTATTGATCTAAAGGGCATCATAAAAACCTAGTCATATCAATGAAGTGTGCTTAGGCGAACATGAAGGTTAGCATCCACCTGATGCTATGCAACTTCTGGACACCATCCTTCTCTTAGTTCTCTTCTCTTGACCCAGTATTTGCATCCTTTTATAAGATGATCTCCCTGCGGTATTAGTTTCTGGTGGACTGGACAAGTCAACAAGGTAACGCATTGGACAGTACAGGCATATCTAAAGTGATCGCAGCACATACAGATCTTTGTTCTCTTCTTTCTTAGTTGATCTTCCTCCCAGTCATTGAGATACCCCCATTCCTCCTCTTCAATCATGAAAAATAATACAAATGTACTACTTATAATAGTACAAAAGGGTGTTGTTTATTGGTTATTTCTTGCCAGATACCACACTTTAACAATGAAATTAGCATATTTAAGGGTTTCAAGCACTTCCCTAGTCATTAGAAGTTAAAAGGGATGCTGTTAAGAAGTTAAATATTAAAAGATATTTGAAGAGAAGGTATCTGGAACATCAACTCAAGGAAGAGTTAAGTTAAAAGAATGTCTTGAGTTTGTAAGAGAAGGAGATGTACTTGTTTTTACCAAAATTGACCGATTAGCAAGAAGTGTATTAGACCTTCAACTCATTATTAAAGAATTAACTGATAAAGGAGTATCACTCACAGCAACAGAACAACCAATCTCTGCGAAAGATGCTACAAGTAAATGCTTTCTGGATATGTTTGGTGTATTCGCAGAGTTAGAAACTAATCTACGAAAGGAAAGGCAAATCGAATGTATTGCAAATGCAATGGAAAAGGGTGTCTATACGGGGGGTAAAGCAAAGATAGATGGAGAACAGGTAAAGAAACTCAAGGAAGAAGTAATGGGTGCTACTGCCATAGCAAGACAACTAATAATAGACAGAACAAGTGTTTATCGTTTATTGAAAAGAGTTTGAGTTATTAATTACGAAGAATACGATTAATTCTGATTACTAATTCAAATTAATTACATTTAATTAGTATTAATTTTAACAATTAATATTATTTAGTTATTGTTATTATCAAATGTTATTGAGAATTAAAAGTCTTGTAATGGAATATTTGAATAGCAATATAAATGAAAATTACTGTTGGAATAATGCAAATTTAGAACTCGTTAAAACTATAGAATTAGATTCCAAAAAGGGTGATTTTTATCTGGATAATTTATCCGCTATTGAGTATATAAATAAAACTGATCAACTTTTTTTATTGAGTGATTCTCCAAAAGGTTATGTAGTAAGGTTAAATTCTTTTTCAAGTATTATTAAATCCAAAGATTCAAGAATTCTTCTTAAAAAAGAAGATATTTTAAAATTCAAATATAATCTTTGGGAAAAAATCTTTAATAAAGGAGATGGTGAAGGTTTAAGAATAAAAGACAATTCTTTATTTGTTTTAAATGAAAAGAAATATTGGGCTTGGAGAGAACCTTTTGCAAGAACTTATCAACCAGCAACCTTTCAGAAATATAATCTGAAAGATGGGAAGAGAATTAAAAATATTAAATTGCCTAATGCATTTATGAAAGATGCTCTGGGTAAGTGAATCATTAGCTCTTTCAAAAAATGGTTCATTTTTGTTGGCAAATGAAGGAAATATTCCAAATATTAATTTTAAAGATCCTAATTATGGTACTTTTTTAAAAATTTTTTCTCGTTTTAATATATTTAAAAAGGAAAATAAAGAAAAAGCTTTTACTTATGCAAGATATTTAACTATTAATAAAAATTTTGAAATTTCTGGTGTTTCTACCTTTTTAATTGGAGGTAGCAAGCTTAGGGATTTATATATTGCCAAAGAGAAGGATATATTATTAGCTCTTACTTCTAACTATATAGTTAAAGGTTTTAAGATAGAAGAAACTGAAAATAAAATCGACATCAAAGATCAAATTTTTGAATGGAAGATTCCATTAAAAGAAAATTGGGAAGGTATTACTAAAGGACCAAAGTTAATAGGTAATGAAAGTTTATTATTAGTAAATGATAATAATTTTTATAAAAAATATAGTAATGGTAGAAAAAAAATACCGAATATAATTTCAATATTTTCAATAAAACATAATAGTAGATGTATTGGAGAAAAAATTAGTTTATAGAATAAATAATAGTTTTCTTTTTTTCTTCAATCTTACTTGAATTTTATAAATTTTTTTGTAACTATTTTTAGGGTGTATTCCAAACAAATCTTGATGAAGCTGCATAATTCCATACAAAAACTATTAAAATTCCAACTATTTGAGCCCAAAATGTATTTTCAGAAACGACTCTGTAGAAAGTAGTTGAGATACCAATATTTGCTATTAATGGTAAAGATGCAACTATCAGAAATCTTATTAAACCTCTAAAAAGAGCCCAATCCTTTAATCTAATTGCCCTAAAGGTTAAAATATTATTTATTAAAAAATTAGAGGTAGCTGATATTATAACTGAAAATCTAATTGCATTATTAAAATTAATCCCAATTAATTCCATTAAAAAATATGTTACCGATAATTGTACCAGAATTCCAGTAAAACCTATTAAAGCGAAGCTTATAGCGCGGCGAGGTAATAGTCTAAAACTAAATGTATGTAATAAAGAAATCAAAAAGTCCCATAAAACTGCAAGTTCGATTTTAGATTTACCACTTAAACGAGGTTTGAAGATAAGAGGTATTTCACCCACTGATAATTTCCCTTTGCTAATTGCAAGAAATTCATATAAAAATTTAAATCCATCAACTTTAATTTCGCGAATAAAATCTTTACAAGAATCGTTTCTAAATATAAAAAAACCGGTCATATAATCTGTTATGTGGGAATATTTATTAGAAAGACTATATCGAGCAAGATTATTTGCAAATTCAGAACCCGACTTTCTTCTTTTACTTAAACCTCTTATTTCAGAATTTAGATTAAATCTACTTCCTAATACCAAGTCTAAATTTTCATCAATTAATTTCTTTAAAGCTATTTTTAACGAATTGGGGTCATGTTGTCCATCTGAATCCATGACAGCAACATATTCTGAGGAAGAATCTAATACACCCTCCTTTATTGCACTTGAAAGTCCAAATCTTCCTATCCTGTTATTTAAACGTACCCTTTTATTAGTAATAGATAAATTCCTAACAATTTCAGCAGTTCCATCATTAGATTCATCATCAACGATAATAATTTTTAAGTCAAAAAATTTTTTAAATTTGAGGATATTATTTATTAATGAAGAAATATTTTGTGATTCATTAAATGTTGGTAGAACCACAGTTAAATCAGTTTTATTTGTTTTTTTGATCTTACTACTACTCAATTTCATCGATTCAAAAAATATTTCAAAACTAATCCCTCAAAAGAATTAACTTTAAAAAGTATCATACTATATTACATATATGCATAAATATAATTATTGATGTTTATGTTTTAGCTAAAAAATTTTATGGCTTATTTAATAAATAATATTGTTAGAAAAGCACAGTTTGAAAAAATATATTCGTTGCTTATTTCAGCATTAGTATTTTTTAGATATCACGTAACAAACTTTGAATGGTCCCATTTCATATGGCCGTATACCGAATTAACAAAACTTTCACATAAAGAATTATTTAATGATATTATTTTCACGGTTTTTAAACCTTTTCTACATGTTGAGAAGATAGCAGGACAAATATGTGGTTATGAATGTATAAATTACACTAATAAAATCGTATGGGCAGTCTTAGTTTATTTAATTAGTTATTTAATAATTAAACGATTAAAAGAATATTTACTTTACAGTAAATTTAAAGTTTTAAAATCTTTATCTTTAATAATAATAATTACTTTCCCATTTCTTATCCGTTCTTCTTCTTATGGTGGTGTGTCAGACATAATATATACTTTCGGAATTTTATTACTTTTTATTGCTTCTCAAGAATTTTTGATAATTAAGAATAAAAATAATTTATTTTCTAGAAAATACTCTTTAACTAAAATAATATTATTTGTAGTAACAGGTATAATTTTTGTTGATTTGTCAAGACCATACGGAATATTCACTATTATTTTCTATATTTTATTTTCTATTTTTAATAAATCATACAAAATAATATTTGCATCACTCCTTGGATTATTAATCGCAATGCCATACCATATTGTGCACTACAATAAAACTGGAAATTTTATATTATCTAACTTTACAGGTTGTTTTTTAGCTGAAGTACATTTACCTAAAAACTATGTAAGACCGACACAAAATGATAAATCATTTGCAACACAATTAGAAATACAAAAAGTGTGTGACAAAGCTAAGGAAGATATTATTTCAGAATATTTTTTAAATAATCCAAAATTAGCATTACAAAATACTGTTGAGTTGAATCGCTTAAATCGAATAATTTTTCCATCAGCATTTAATCAATACAAAGAAATGCCAAAAATTTCAACTCTTAAAGGAATTTATGAATGGTCTATATCAGTAATTTTATATGTTTTTTACTTTAGTACTATATGGATATTTTTATTTAATCTAAGTAATTCAAATATTTCTTTTTTAAATAAATTAATAATTTGTTTAATAGTACTTTTACCATTATTTTCAGGTATTTTTGCAAATAGTGGTAAAGAGGCCTTGAGGCACACATTGCATTATTATGTCCCAGTTTTATTTCTCTCACTCCAAATTGGATACATTAACATTCAGAAAAATAATAGATCTAATATAAAACTTATTAACTAAAAGATACTTTAATATTATTAGCAAGAACTTGTCCTTACCATTCAGGAGTTATAACATGTATTTCTCCTCACATAGTTAATAATTGGCTTGGGACTTATAACAATGGTTCTGTAAGGAAATGACTTTTAGGGTCATATACATTCGATACTAATTAGCAATAATGTTAATTTATTTAGATCAATTTTTTTATATAATTGGCACTATTAATTTTATTAACCATATATTATTAAAGATTTAGAGAATGAGTTTAAAGGTAAATATTTAATAGTTATTTATTTCGTATCTATAAATTTTTTTATTATTTAGAATAAGTACATTATCATTTTTAAATTCTCCTATTCCATTTAAAATATAATTATATTTCCCATTTCTAATGCAAGAAATTCTTGAATAATTTTTTTTCATTCCACCATTACCAGAAATAAAAAAAGTATTATTTGCATAATTAAAATTTGATTCTATTATTGTATTATCAAAATATTCTGGTGTATTTCCAGCATTTTTTTGCATTTCTTTTAATAAAATATGATGTCTAAGTAAAATAATATTATCTTCATATTTAGTATTTAATAAAATCTCAAAATTATTATTAAATAAGGAATTTCCTTTAGTACTATCATCTAATATAATTTTGAAGCCAGAGCGTTTTACAATGTAAGGAAAAAGTATTGACTGTTTCTTGGAAATATAATTATTAAAGATTTTTCTATAATTATTTTGGTTATCATTACCAACATCATGATTACCAGGGATTATAAATATCTCGTTATCATCAGCAAAATCATTATAAAGTTTTTCCCATTTCTTATAAGTCGGCTCACTAAAAACATCTCCTGTAAAAAAAATAGTTTCTATATTCTCATTGTTTTTTAAAATAAACTTTTTTACTGATGGACTTATTTGATTAGAGAATCTTCTCAAATTAGCTCTTCCATAAGCATGACCAATAATTACACTAGAGTTAACTGGAATTTTTTTTATTAATTTTGGTAAACACTTAAATTCATTTAATGAATCTTTATAAGATTCCTTATTTACAAAAAAATAGTCCTTAAGAATTATTAAATCTTTAATCTTATAGAAGGAGATTTTTATAAATTGATAATAAAAATTTAATCCAAAAAAAATTGCTATTAAAAAAGTAAATAAATAAAGTAAATTCTTTTTTTGATAAAGATACAATTTTTAAAGGGGCTTCAATTTTTAATATTTTATAATTATTTCTATTAAAAAATTTTTTTGTTGAAAAATTTTATCAAATAATTCCAAATTTATTTAGACCTTGAATATATTTTGAACAATCTGTAAGTCTAAAAGGTAATTTTTTTATTATACTTGAGCCTCCTTGGTCTAAATCTCTCGTATATTTTATTTCAATAATATTATTTTTAAATTTAGAAGAATTATAATTAAAAATATTTGACAATTCTAAAAAAGGAGTTTCTATTAAATAGAAATATATTTCTTTATCAAATGTAAATCTATAATTTAAACATTTTGATAAATAATATCTTCTTAAATAAGTTACAAATAATTTAGGGTACAAAAAACTTATTATATTTTTATCCAGATTTTCAATTTTATAATCCTTATTAGAGATAAAATTTAAACAAAATTTATTTTTTAATAATTCATTTTTTTTTAAAGGTATTTTATATTTTTTTCCAACATAACCATTCTTTGATTTGAATTCTAAAAATGGAGAAGTAACACTTTTTATATCTCCATAAAATCTGACTCTACATTTTAATCGTTTATTAAAGCCATCTAAATGTTGTTTTGCATAAAAAAATTTATTCGTATCATAGTATATTGAATTAACTCTTCTTTCTTCGTAAATTTCGCTTAGACCTAAATCATATATATTATTTAAGGTTTCTAATGAAGAAAAATTGAATCCATCTACAATGAGTTTTCTTTCATATCTATAAGAATTATTGTTTACGATCATTAATTATTTCCTAATATAAATTTAAGAAAGCATCAGTAATATTTGGTAAGAATTTATAATATTTCGAATTAATAAAAGAGCCTTTTTCTAGAATATAATTTGACTTACAAAAAAAGTTATTATCCCTATAGGCTATTAAGCTTGGACCATATTCTGGTTTCTTTTGATAAGCGGCCAAACAATACTTTACCTCATCTGTATTCAAATTATTTACTTTAACCTTAGAAAAATCCTTACTAGCAATAGCAATAAATGTATTAGAAACTTTAATATCATTAACTATAACTTCACTATTTTCCCCTGAGCTAACAGCTTTATCCCCAGCAAAATTTACCGATATATTTTTTAAATAGACTTTTCCTCCTGAAATATCAATTGCATCATTACCTATATCTTTAAAATATGTATTATGTATTTCACCATTCGAAAAATCAGCATCAATTGCATCAGATTCGATTGAATAAAAATAAGAATCTTTAATTTTAAAAGTAGATCTTATTAGATTTAAAGAATCTTCAGAATTAGAATTGGTAAATTTAGAATTTAAAATACTAACTGAAGAATTATAAAAAGTAACCCCACCTGTAATGTTTAAAGATTTCTCACTAGGAGCTTGAAGATTATTAAAAATAGTATAATTAATTTTTGAATTTACTTCTGAATCAGAAACAAAAATACCTTTACCGCCTTCAACAGAATTAATCAATACAGGAGAATCTGCTTTACCGTTTATAACTATTGGACCTTGAACAAGTATCATTCCTTCATTTTTTAAGTCTATTTTTATCCCTTCATTAATTAATAACTTATAGCCTTTTGGAAGTATTAAAGGTTTATTAATAATTAAATCATTTTTTAAAGTTACTAATTTATTTTTATGGTCATGAATTAGTAATGGGAATTCATCTAAATTATTTATTTTCTTAATTAAAGCATTTGTATATAAATTAAAATCCTTTATTGGATAGTACTTTAAGGGTAAATTAAAAACTTTTGAACCTCCATCGTAACGATATGAAATTGTAAAATTTTCCTCAAATCCTTGTTTTGTATTAATAATTTTATCCTTAGGCCTAAAGATTATATTATTAGCAGTAATTCTTTTGAATTTATCTCTCCCCTTTAAAACCGTATTAGTTTCGGGTATGTAAATATTATTTTTATATTTTAATTCTATAATTTGAATGGGGAAAGATGTTTTATTAAAAATATTTAAACTAGGTTTATTTATATCTAATTCTGAATCTTTTTTAATATAAAAAGGTTCTTTACTATTTAGTCTAGATATAATATATTTTTTATTTTTTTCAATTTCACTTTTCAAAAATCTAACATAAGGATATGATTTATTAATATTTAATATTTGTTTATTAATATCATTAGATATAGAAATCAAGAATTTATTTAGGTAATCTGGAGAAACTAATTTTTCAAGATAAGAAAAATATACTTTAATAAACTCTTGATCATCAAAAATGTTTAATGAATTATTATCAATTGCTAATCTTCTATTTGTTGTCCGAATATCAGGACCAGCGTCGTAACCTATAGGAACTAATCTTCCTTTTAAAGGATCAAAATAGTATCTAATATCATACCAGCTAGGTAAAGCTTGCATTAAATCAGAAATAGCATAAAATTTTGCAGTTTTTTCTAAGTCAAAAACTTCAGAGGTTTTTAGTTCTTTTCTTAGAAATTTATCCATAAGGGTTTCTGCAAGGATATATTGACTAATTTTTTTCTCATTTTTAATTAGCTTATTTATATTAAATGGACTAATTTCAGCATTATTTAAATCTGAATCTACAAAATTTTTTAAATTATATAAACCTTTGTCTCCCACAAGATTATTAATTTTCTGAAAATTATTTCTAAGATCTTTATCCGAAATTTTAATTATAGGACCTTCTCTATATCCACTATTTTCTAATAAATTCTTACCGAAATGTTCTTCAAGTGCATATATTCCTAGATATTTACCATTTAAATATACAGGTAAAAACCTATATCTTAAGAAAGGTAATTTTTCATATCTTAGTAAATTATGATAAACAAATTCATTAATATAATTTCTAGTTCTTGGATGTTGCAATGAAAAATTTTCCATTCCTAAAAAGGCTTTGTTATTTTTAGTTTTAAGTCTTAAGGACCATTTATCTCCTAATAAATGATCAGTCCAATCACCCTTTAATCTAATTTTTATAGGATAATTTTGACCTTTGTAGTTCAAGAATCCAGAAGCCTCATCATTTTCAGATCTAGTGAGTATTCCATCCTTAATTGCTTTATTTCTTAAAAATTTGAGTTTTTCGTAATTCCTAAAGTTTAAATTAATATTTATTTCATCCTCTTTTTTAAAGAAAGCTCGTATATATCTCCCACTTATTTCTAATAAATTATCACCATATAAATAAACTTCATCATTAACAAGTTTATATTTTGGATTAATAGCGCCTAATGAGAGAGAGAAAACTTTTCTTGTACGATCTATAAAAACTGATCTGCCTCTTCCATAATCAAGAGGAATAGTCAATAATATTCCAGTACTAAATATGAAAAAAATATATAAAAATGATCTTTTTCTAAAAGAAATCCTAAATAGTTTATTTCTTACAAAATTAATTATTTTAGAACTATTGTCTTTTTTTTGAAAAATTAACATGCCTAAAACTTAATTCTAGATATTACAACATTACCATTAAACTTTTTTAATCACTTAAGAAGTAAATTTAAAGTCTTTATTTAATATAAGAATAAATTAATTCTTATTTTTATAAACTATTGTAAGCAATGGCCTATCTAATAATTCTTTTGATTCAGAAGATTTAAAATTCCAAAAACCTTGAGGGACATAAAACAACCAACCGTTATTTTCAGCGCCATCAACCCATTTCTGAAATTCAGAGGTAACGTCAAAACTTTGTATTGTATTTGATATTCCGCTACTGATAAATCTATTAGTACTATCTTGAACAATTTTTTCCTTTAATTTATTAATACTAGAAATATTTATATTTTTATTTAAAGGTTTATCAATTGGATAGATTTGCAATTTATTATAGAATTTAAATATTCCATCAGCTCCAATTTCATAATTCTTAGAGAAACCTATTTGATTAGATGTAAGAGTTAATATTGCTTTTTCTATTTTAGAATTAGGAGGAATTTGATAATGTTTAGTTCCAATTATATCTTTAAAATGAAGAGAACCTATATGTTCGCCAAAAAATTTACCTACTAAGATAGTTTCTTTAAAAATTGGTATTTTACTTTTTATTTTTTTTTCTAATATGCTTTGATAAATATTAGAATCTCTCGCATCAGAGTAATTCTTTATTCCATGAATTTCTCCATTTCTAAATTTCTTAACTTCATTTTTAGTTAGAAAACTTTTCAATTCTGTTAGATTAAGTTCTATTATTTTCTGACCTGGTTGTTTTGAACGATTTGGTCCAAGACTTATTTCTTCTTTATATGTTGGTGAAAAATTATTAATCATGATAGAAGAATTGTCAGTATTAAATGTAATTAGAGTCATCCAACCATTCCCTCCTTCTGGATCTCCTGAAAAATCACTAATAATCTGAATAACCTTTCTATCTAACGAATTTTTAGAAATAATTAGTCTTTCTTTAGATCCATTATGTCCAGAAAAAACCATAAATATCTGGGGATTATTTTTTATTAGCTTTTGAAATAATTCTTCTCCATTATTATCATTAGAAGAAGTCCAAGAGCATCCAATCGCTGAGTTTTTACATCTTTCTGGTAATGGATTATCCCTAACAATTAAATATTCATGAGTAGTTAATATTACTGGCTTTTCAGGATGTTCATTTATAATCTTTTGTGCAAATTTAATAGCTTTATTTGATGGTTGCCATTCCAATCCAATATGTATAAATTCTTGTTTATTCATTTCAAAAATTTGTGCAGTATTAATACCAGTTTCATCAGCGCCTAAGAACCATTTTCTTTTATGATATTTTTTATAGTTAATAGTATTTTGAAACCCTTTTAAAGTTTTTTTATTATTCTTGCAATCATAATCATGATTTCCTGGAGAAACAGAAAATGCCAAATCTTCAGTATTTCCTAAATCAGAAATAAAACTAACTTTTTCCCATGTTTCAGATTGATTTTTTAGGAAATCTACATTTCTTTTATTACATAAAAAACTTATTAAATGAAGATTAATCGGAAAATAAGCTAAATTGCTTGCTATAACATCTCCGACATGCGAAACAAGTACAATATTTTTATTCTCCTTATTATTAATAATCCATTTAATTTGTTCTTTAAAATGATAAATATTTTTTTTGTTTAATGTATAATTTTGACTATCAGGGATTAAAACTATAGTATATTCTTTCGCGAAAACTCCTAATGCATTAGGGTAAATTAGAGCGAAAAAATATATAGTCCCCTTTAAAAATAAACTTTTAAAATTTAACATTTATTTTTTTAACTAAAAAAATAATTATTAAATATTGCATAAATAATAAAGATGAAATTGCTACATGCTAAGTTTATATTATAAATCTAATATATTTTTAAAATTGTGAACGAAAATGATATTTTAAATCAATTTAAATTTGAGACTGAGAACTTCCAGTCAGGATCATTCTTATTATCAATAATCATTTGTTTTTTATTATCATTTTTACTATCTAAAATTTATATCCGTAAATCAAGAACATTTTCTAATCCAAAATCACTCGCAAGAGTATTGCCAATTATAAGTCTTACAACAACAATAATTATAGGGGTTGTTAAATCATCTCTAGCTTTATCTTTAGGTTTAGTTGGAGCACTTTCAATTGTAAGATTTAGAACCCCTATAAAAGAGCCTGAAGAAATTTCTTATATCTTTTTATCTATTGCTATTGGCTTGGCAACTGGTGCATATCAATTTAAAGCTGCAATTTTAGGATTATTACTAGTTATAGCTTTTATATATTTATATGATTATTTGGAACGAAAGAAATCATTTAATAATTATATAAGAATATCTATTAGTGGAATTAAAAGATCTGAAATAAATAAAGTAGTTGATATTCTTTCAGAAAATTGTGAAAAAGTTATCTTCAATAGTATGAATATTTCCTCTGCAAACAGTGATGAAGAGACCTTACTTTCATTATCAATTATTCCCGAGAACTTTAAGAAGATTAATAAATTAACAGAGAAAATATATAATTCCTTTCCAGATTGCAATCTTAATTTATTAGATATTGATTAAAAAGTTTAATGAATATATCTTTTAGTTTTTTGGCGAATGTGAAAAATAATTTAATTTTGGTTTTATATAAAAAATTCTGGGTAAAAACGTTTGATTTTAAAACAAAATCCTCAAATAAAGAATACTGGTTAAGCATGCTTATTAATCTATTTATAATACTTATTTTTCTAATTACAGGAGATGTACTTGTAAGATTTAGATTCTTCATTGTTGCTAAATTAATTGTTAATATTTTTTATATGTTTTTGTTTTCTTCATTTTTACCATTTATTTCATTACAAATTAGAAGAATTAATATGGTAGAAAAAAGTAGGAAGTGGTTATTAATAAATATAATTCCTGTTTTGGGTACCATATTTTTTGTTCTATTAGTATCTAGGCCTGAGAAGTCTAAAAAATAAAATTAAAGTTGTAATTGTCCTTATATTTTCTTCTGGGTAATCTTTGTCTAAACCTCTGATCTTTCTATACCTCGAATACATATAACCAAAATATATAGCTTGCATGAAATTCTTAGCACCATTTTCTAAAAGACCTTTGGAAAATTGATCGTTAAATCTTCAACTTTCTAGTAATTCTTTCTTCCAATCTATTTCTTCTTTCATTGTTGCTGCTGCTCTTGTATTTTCTTTAATCTTTCGTATTCAACGTGCATAACACCTAAACGCCAAGCATTTTTTAATCCTTTTACATCACCCATTAGGAGTTTTGCATCTAAAGGCGAATGAGATTTCATGTTCAAGAACTCTTTCTGCCATGAATTGTCATCCCATTTAGTGCTCATACTTTCGATCCATACTTTTTGAAATCATCGAAAGAATTTACAACTATGCTCTTGTAATAACTAGGAAACCTTTGTTTCATTATATCTGGGATTTTTAAGCAATCTGGATAGGGATTATGTAAATAAAAGATCACTTCCTTCTCTTCCTTCAAAACAATGTAATTAAATAACCCTCCTTCATAATTATGTTTTGTATTCATTTCATTAATGCCTCAACTTGCTCTGTTTCTTCTGAAGGGAAATATGAATTATCATCACTTAGTGAAAATATTCTTCTTTTTCATCACTTAGAGAATTTGAATCAACCTCATCAAAACTTTTAGTTTGTTTATTCCATTCAAAATATTCAACATCACTTCCTTCACATTCCAATAATTCTCCAAGTTCTAATGTTTCAGGATTTATTTGGTATATACAAGTTTTTTAAAATATCAAAACGAATATCTAATTTTTCTAATTCTTTATCTTGAAGATATTGTTTTAGGTAATCAAAAATATCTTCAGTTTCTTTGAAATTCCCAAATTTAGGAGTGAAAGTAAAACCATCATCATATCCAATTGCTACATCTATACATCTTTTTTTAAAGAATGAAAATTCTGGTGGATGAATATCAGGATATAAATTCCCGACTCCAAATTTCTCTATTTTCCTTTGTTCAGTCATATCTAAATTTTTTATTTTTTTAATTTTAAAGAAATGAATATGAGATATCAAAATCTTACTATTTGCGTAATGATAACAATCGTCCAATGCGAATAGCTTAAGAATATTTATTAAATTATCTCTATTTTCCTTTTTTAGAAAACAAGTAATTGCTTACTTAAGTGCATACTTATAATATGGGAGTTAATTTATCTAAAAGATGATAGGTTTATACAAAAAAGAGAATTTAGTTAAATATTTTAACTCCATTAGATTTGGTTTTTGGAAACCATCTTTAATCTTTTACTTGCTAGCTGCTCTTTCTTTTTTGTTTTGGCTAATAATTGGTCCTTCAAGTTGGAGAAATGTAGATGATTATGGTACTTTTTTTGATGTTGTTAAAAAAATAAATTCATTTGAATCTAGTAATAATTTCCCTCTTTCCTCGAAGATTGCTTACCCAATTGACTTTCAGAGTATTAATCTATTAGAGCTAATTCAAGCCACTTTAAAAACATGTAGAGAGGGGTGGGGAACTTATCCACCTTTATGGGGATTTATATATCTTCCGCTTACTATTCCATTTTTAAAACTTGGATTGGATTGGACTAGATTTGCTACTTTAGTTGTTGGCTTTATGAGTGCAATTTTAACAGCATACCTTTTGAGTAATACTATAACAACAATCTTTTTTTCTTTTAAAAATAAACTTAAAACTAAAAATTTCCAAACACTAAGATACTTAATTGATTTTTTTGCAATCTTAATCGTTTGTTTTAATCCAGAATTTATGTTACATGCGAGCTCTTATATGCCATATCAGCTCCCTGCAATAAGTAGTTTGATGAGTATATCTTTATTTACTTCTTTTTATACTTACCAAATTAAGACAAATGGCACTAATGAAACCGTTAATAGTAAAACATTTGATATTTCACTGCTTTACATATTATTAGTTATGTGGCTATCTTCTTTGCTGGGATTTCAAACTGTATTTATATATCTTGGTTTATTACTAGCAAGTTGTTGCTTTGTATTCACTGAAAAGCAAGGCCTTAAAAATATTGAAAAAATATTGCGAAAAAAGTCTCTTTTATTCATAAATAAAAAATCAAAAATTTATTCACTTTTAGGCATAGCCTTTTCCATTTCACTTTTATTAGGTTTCTCGAAATATCACTACTTTAAATTAATATCTATAATCATTCAGAATGCAGGTACAGCTGAATGGGCTTACGGTGATGGACTCTTGTATAAGTTGGATTTCCAGAATTATTCATTGGGCACAAATTTTATACATCTATTTCATGCAATATCAAGATTAGCTTCTCTATCAATCTATCCATTTCGATATGGGCAAGACTTATCTTCTTATTTTTTATTTATTTTTTTAATAACTTCATTTCTTTTCTTGTTTAAAGTTAATAAACTATCAAAAATTATTTCTCTAATAATTATAAGTATTTTGTTTATTACCATATCTTTTTCATTTAAAGGCAATTATGCCTTCGCCCCATCTAGACATAATATTTACTTGTTCCCATTTTTTTGGATACCTATAATTACATATTTTGTATATCTTAGTGATAAGTTTTTCTTAAATTATCGCTTTTATAAATTTTTGGTTCCTATCTCTTTAACTTTCTTTTTTACGTCTGGACTTTATGTTTCTACAAATGCAATAAACTACACTAACTATCAGCAAGAAAGACTATACAAAATGGCTGATAAAAGTAATATCTATCCCTCCACAATAGGTCAGCATGATTTATGGTCTCTTTATTGGACCCATGGGGATAAAGAATGGAGTTCAGTCGTTGGCAAAGAATGCAGTATAAACAACCAGATTTCATCGTCAAATTTAGCTTTTATTTATGGCAATAGAGAACCGCTTCAGTTAAACAATGAAAAACAACGAAAATCTTTAGAAGTTTTTTCTGATGGTTGCATAAAAAGATCAGATAATTTGCAAATAGTTGATTCGTATGAGTTTCAAAGGGACACGCACCTTGAGATGGATAAATTTGTTGGTTGGAGTGGATCAAGTGCCTATGGTTATTTGATTTCTAAATTAAATTGATGAATATAGTTTATGGGTAGTATTATTAAAGGGTTATTTTGGCGAACAGAAGATTTTTCTAAATGAGGTTATTTTTTTTTATATTTATCTTTAGTCAATTATTAAATTCTCTAGTTGTTTTTTCTGAAAAATTTCAAAAAAATTCTCGCGAACAAAATTCAATTAAATGGGAGAAAGTTCAGGAAAATAAATTAAATAATCTTAAAAAGATTATTTGGAAATCGTATAAGGATGATGAAAGTTATTTTCAAAATGGAATTGATGTAAGACCTGAGATAAAAAAACTTAATGATTTTAGAAATGAAAAAAAAGATATATTTAAACAACCTTTTAATAAAAGAGATAAATTGCTTAATTATGGTGGAATTACTGTGAGTAATGCTTTGATACCTAAGGCTGGGACTTCACTAATAAATTTAAATTATGACTCTAAAGGAAATTTGTTTGGATTTTATAGTTATTCTTTGTCAAACATATATCAATTAGAACTAAGTACAGGATCTTTTAATGATGTGAATTTAATCGATGATAAACATTCAAGTTTGCATGAGAGATATTTGAGTAAGAATAATTTGAACTATAAAATAGGTGGTAAATTGTTACTTCTTAGTCCACAAAATTATGACCCTTTTTGGATGACATTAAGAACATCCGTAGGAAGTGATGATCTGATTAATCAAGGTTATCTAATAACTGAATTGATAAACACTTTTAGATTTAATGATAAGGTTGCCTTTAATGTTAGTTCAAAATACTTTTATAGTAGGATAGAAAGTTTTGGGGGGGTTGGAGTTTCAAGTTATATAAATTTATTAGATAATTTACAACTAATCCCTGAAATAAATATTTCACTTAAAAGTGATGCAGATTTTAGCTCTTCATTAGGATTAAGATATTCTTTTCAACCAGGGAAATCTATTGATTTATATTATTCCAATGCAGCGGGTATTCAAGACCTTGGACAATTTCTTGAAGATAAAGAATATCGATTTGGCATAAAGTTAAATTTTTTATATTAAATAATTAAAAAATCTAGTTTTCCCAAAAGGGGTCTGTAGTAAATGAAACTCTTAATGAGGATTCTTTCCCCTTTTTAATATTGCTTATACATGCTCTAACAGTTTCTCCATTTACATCTATTTCACAGGCCCCACAACTCCCCGTCAAACAGCCAGTTGGAATTTCCAAACCTACCTTTTCAGCAATTAAGAACCAATCATCCCCATCGTAGGCATAGGTCTCAATATTATTTGGCCAAGTGATTTTAATTTTGGATTCTTTCAATTTAATAGCAATGAAATATTAAAGTGTTTATTAAATTCATTTGCGAGATTATTAATAATAGATTCTCGTTTTATTTTATAAGATCTTGATTTTTTGGCTGATATAGGTAAGTTTTTAGTCTTTCTAATTAAATTTATATAGTTATCTCGCCAGTCATCATTCTCAAAAATCCCATGAATGTATGTACCCGCAATAGAGCCCCCCTTACAATTTTCTTTATACCATCCAAGATCTGAATCTTTAAATATATGTTTTATTTTTAAATTTCCTTTACTATTCATATCTAATTCTGTTGTTCCATTATGTATTTCAAACCCATTGATTTTTGTTAATTTCGGCCAAATTGATTCAGAATTAATTTGTCTTGTTATCTTATTTTTGAGAAAAATTGTTTTTAAAGGTAGTAATCCAATCCCCTTAATTGATTGCTCAGAAGTAAGTCTTGATCCTTCTTTGCAAAATGGGTCTTCAAGAATTGTGCCCAACATTTGCAGACCTCCACAAATTCCGAAAATATTACCATTATTGTTTGAATAATCTTTTATATCTTTTGATAACCCAGACTCATTAAGAAATAGTTGATCTTTAATAGTCTGCTTACTCCCAGGTAGAATAATAAAATCAAATTGATTTAAGTTTTGAGATTCCATTACCCATTCAATTAATATGGAATCTTCATTTTCTAATGGATCAAAATCTGAAAAATTACTTATTGATGGCAATTTTATAATTCCAACTTTTATTTCTGGATTAGTAAAATATCTTTTTTTTTCTAATAAATCTAATGAATCTTCTGGTGGGAATTTATCATCCAACCAAGGAATTATTCCTAAAACAGGAATTTGAGTTTTATTTTCTATCCATTTTTTTCCTTCCTCGAATAATGAAAGGTCTCCTCTAAATCTATTTATTAATATCCCTTTAATAAGTTTTCTTTCGTCTGGTTTCATTAACTCAAGAGTCCCTATTATTTGTGCAAATACACCACCTCTTTCGATATCAGTTACTAAAATGCAATTTGCTTCTAAATACTTAGCAACTCTTAAGTTAGTGAGATCTCTGTGAATTAAATTCATCTCTACAGGACTTCCTGCTCCCTCAATAATTAATCGACAATTTTTATTGCTTTTGTAAATGATATTTATACTATTTTTAATTACCTCCCATCCTGGATTGAACCAATCCTTGTAGTAATCTTTTGCTGTTGTAATACCCATACTTTTACCTAAATGAATGACTTCACATGTTGAATCACCTTGTGGTTTTAATAAAATAGGATTCATCTCTGAAGATGGAACAATCCCGCAAGCGAATGCTTGCAAAGCTTGTGAATATGCCATCTCTCCTCCATTCCAATCAACCCATGCATTATTGCTCATGTTTTGCCCCTTAAAAGGTATTGGCTTTTCTCCAAGATTTTTAAGTAGTCTGCAAATCGCAGTGACTGTTAATGATTTGCCTGCTCCACTAGAAGTTCCTAAAACCATAATTGGTTTACTTTTTGGATTATGGTTTTCTGTGGAGTGCATTCGTTATTTATATTGAATTTTGAATTTATTAATCTCTAAATTAAACTATAATGCAATAAAAAATTTGTGTTAATTCTAGCCTCTGCTTCTCAATCTAGAAAGAAATTACTAGAAAATTCTCAAATTGAATTTATTCAAATATCGAGTAATTTTGATGAATCTTCAATAAAAGAGAAAGATATCTCTAATTTGGCTCTAGAATTATCTTTTCAAAAAGCCAATAGTTTAGTTCGTAATATAAAGGAAATAGAATTCCCAGAAGATTTAACTTTTAGTTCAATCGAAATCCTTGGTTGTGATTCTATCTTTGAATTTAAAGGAAAAGCTTTCGGAAAACCATCTGACAAAGACGAGGCATATAAAAGATGGTCAGAAATGTCTGGAGAATTGGGTTTCCTCCATACAGGACATACATTATTAATTAGTGATTATGATTTAACCTCGAGATTAATCAGAGTGAATAAAAAAATTAAAAAAACAGTAAGTTCAAAAGTTTATTTCTCTGAATTGAGAGATGAAGAAATAAAAAGTTATGTAGATTCTCTTGAACCTTTAAATTGTGCTGGAGGATTTGCTTTAGAAGGTATAGGAGGTAAATATATAGAGAGAATAGATGGTTGTTTTAGTAATGTTATGGGTTTAAGTTTGCCATGGCTTAGAGGAAATTTAATTAAGGAAGGAATTTTCGCATAAAAAAAAGACCCTTAATAAGGGTCTTTAGAAAAAATTGATTGGTATTAATCAATATCAGGCATTTCTAGAGCCGGCTCACTCTTTCTGTCGATTCCTTTTTCGAAACCGGCAGCGGCTGCTCTGGCACGTCCTGCATGCCAAAGGTGACCGATAAATGTAAACCATCCTAGGAAGAATTGTGCTGCCGCCAACCATTGTCTTAAATTTACAAAGTTAACAGCGTTAGGCTCAGTAATAATACCTCCAACAGAGTTGATAGAAGCATTAGGAGCATGAGTCATATATTCAGCTGCTCTTCTTACTTGCCAAGGCTGAATATCATTTTGAATTTTTTCGAGGCTCAAACCGTTAGGTCCCCTTAAAGGCTCTAACCATGGCCCTCTGAAATCCCAAAATCTCATTGTTTCACCACCAAATATAATTTCACCTGTAGGAGATCTCATGAGATACTTACCTAAACCTGTTGGACCCATTGTTGAACCTACATTAGCTCCAATTCTTTGATCTCTCACTAAGAAAGTAAAGCTTTGGGCTTGTGAAGCTTCAGCATTTGTTGGACCGTAGAATTCTGAAGGATAAGCTGTATTATTGAACCAGATGAATGTTGAAGCTATAAAACTAGCAACACAAATTCCACCAAGTGCATAACTTAATAGGCCTTCTCCATTCCAGATGAATGCTCTTCTTGCCCAACCAAAAGGTTTAGTAAAGATGTGAAATATACCTCCAATAATTGCAGTTATACCCACATAAACATGTCCACCAACGATATCTTCAATTGAGTTGACACCGATAATTGAACCAGCCCCCCCCCAAGGAGATCTAAATAGGTATCCGAGAATTACTCTTGGATCAAGTGTTGGATTGACAAGTCTTACTTCTCCTCCTCCAGGAGCCCATGTGTCGTATGCACCACCAATAAAACACCAGTTTACTGACCATGCTAAGGCACCTACTCCTAAAACAATCAAATGATAACCAAGTATGTTGGTCATTTGATTCTTATCTCTCCAATCAGTAGAAAAGAAAGGAAAATCTTCTTCAAGTTTTTCCGGACCAGCTAATGAATGGTAAATACCACCAAAACCTAGAACGGCTGAAGCTATTAAATGAACTACACCAGCCTGGAAGAAAGGCATAATGTCTGTTACTTCACCACCAGGTCCAATTCCATAGCCAAACATCGCAACGTGTGGCATACATATTAAACCTTGCTCCCACATTGGTTTATCAAATGTAAAATGATTAACCTCAAAGAGCATCATTGCTCCCGCCCAAAAGACTATTAGTCCAGAGTGAGCAATGTGAGCTCCTAATAAACGTCCAGATAAATTGATGAGTCTAGCGTTACCTACATACCAGGCATAACCAGTTTCTTCAATACTTTGGTTTGGAGCTCTTAATAAATTATTAAAGGGCGTTTCCACGTGGAAGAACCTCCTCAGGGAATACAAAATTTTCGTGTGGTTGATCCACAGAAGACATCCATGCTCGCATACCTTCGTTCAAAAGTATATTCTTTGTGTAGAAAGTTTCAAATTCTGGATCTTCTGCTGCACGTATTTCTTGGCTAACAAAATCGTAAGCTCTTAAGTTAAGTGCTAAACCAACAATACCAATCGAAGATGTCCACATACCCATAACAGGTACAAATAACATCAAGAAGTGAAGGAAACGCTTGTTAGAAAAAGCAATACCAAAAATTTGGCTCCAAAATCTATTCGCAGTAATCATTGAATAGGTTTCTTCTTCTTGTGTAGGGTCGAAAGCTCTAAATGTCGAACTTTGGACTTTACCTTCTGTGTAAATACTTGTATCTTCGTACAATGTATTTTGTACTGTAGCTCCATGGATAGCGCAAAGAAGAGCACCACCAAGAATTCCAGCAACACCCATCATATGGAAAGGATTTAAAGTGATATTGTGAAAACCTTGAATGAACAAGATATAACGGAAGATTGCTGCAACACCAAATGAAGGTGCAAAGAACCAACTATGTTGTCCTAGAGGGTAGATAAGGAAAATACTTGTGAAAACTGCTATTACAGCTGAGAATGCAAGTGCGTTGTAAGGTCTAATTCCTACAAGACCAGCAATTTCAAATTGACGAAGCATAAAACCTATAAGGCCAAATACTCCATGTAATGCAACAAAATTCCAAAGACCACCAAGCTGCAGCCATCTTACGAAACTTCCTTGAGCTTCAGGACCCCATAGGAATAGGAGACTGTGACCCATGGCATCTCCAGGGGTACTTACAGCAGCTGTTAAAAAGTTACAACCTTCAAGGTATGAGCTTGCAACTCCATGTGTGTACCAAGAGGTAACAAAAGTTGTTCCAACAAACCAACCACCTATTGCAAGATATGCACAAGGTAGAAGAAGTAGTCCGGACCAACCAATAAATACAAACCTGTCGCGCTTTAACCAATCATCAAGGACATCAAACCATCCTCTCTGTGGTGCGCTTCCAACGGCGATCGTCATGAGAAATCGTTTTTAGCTTCGGGATACGCTGCGACTGTAACAAAGATTGAGAGTAAAGTGGGGAAATATTTGTATATATGAAACGCCTTGTAAAGCTTTCCTGACTTTTTGTTTAGAAAATAGGTATTAATACTTTAAATAATTTGCTAAATTTGTTTGAATAGGCATTTAAAATAAATATTATGGAATCAAATCTCTCTTCGTTTAATAAGATTGAACAAAAGATTAATGGATCAAGAAAAATATCGAACTATCTTATTGGGGGAATGCTTACGATTGGGGGGCTGGGTTTTATATTGGCTGCAATATCGAGTTATACAGGAAGAGATTTACTACCCCTAGGTAACCCTTCATCCTTACTTTTTATTCCTCAAGGAATAATAATGGGGGTTTATGGCGTAATAGCTAATTTATTAAACATTTATTTATGGTATCTGGTATTTATAAATTTTGGTTCAGGTTATAATTATTTCGATAAAAATTCTAAATCTGTAGAAATTAAAAGAAAAGGCTTATTCAAAGACGTTGAAGTTAAAATAAATTTTGATGAAATTAAATCTGTAAAATTGGATATAAGTGAGGGATTTAATCCTAGAAGAAGAATAGCATTAGTTCTTAAGGGGAGAAAAAAAGCACTTCCTCTTAGCGGAGCAGGTGAACTTAAACCATTACTTCAAGTTGAAGAAGAAGGAGCCAAACTAGCTAAATTTTTAAATGTAAATTTGGAGGGTTTAAAATAAGAAGTTTTTATTTGTTAAAACTCCTTTTGTTTCTTAAAATATTTTTGTTTTTGACTACAAGTTGCAGTTATAACAGTGCGATAGATTCTAATTATTACTGTGAAAAGCTTGAACTTAATTGTTTAAAAAAGAATAGAAGAGTTTCTTTTAAAACTTCAAAAGGTGATTTTGATGTGAAACTATATGGGGAAACCAACCCAGTGACAGTTAATAATTTTATTGAAAATATTAAAAAAAATATTTATAAAAATAAAAGGTTTTATAAAATAATTAATTTCCCTCAAGTTCAAATAATTTATTCAGGCACTTACTCAGAAACTAATTATTACGAAAAAGAAAATCAAAATCTAAATAAACTTAGACGCAATATCCCATTAGAAATTAAGTTAAAAAAAGAAATTGAGCCAAAATATAGATATCAAATCGTAGATCCTTCGCAAATTGTTGAGCTTACAAATTTGTTTGAAAAGGGCTCACTAGCAATGGTAAAAAACGGAAAAAGGAATTCATCCTCTACTGAATTTTTCTTTGTAACTAATAAAATTCCAGAATTAGATGGGAGGTATGCAATTTTTGGAAAAGTTATTAAAGGAATTGAAGTTTTAGAAAAAATTGATAAAGAAAATTTGATTTATCAAATCATAATTTCTCATTAAATCTCTAAAGAGTATTTATTTATTTTTAACATTTCAGTATTTACTCCAGAGGATCGCTTAAGTGCAACTTTCCCTGTCCTGGCGATCTCAAGAATTCCGTATGGTTCAAGTAGTTTTTCCAAAGCAACTAATTTCCCTGGATCTCCAACAACTTCAAGTGTTAAAGCGATATCAGAAACATCTACTACTTTTGCTCTAAATATTTGAACGATATCCAAAATATTACTTCTTGTATCATCTTTAGACGAGACTTTAAGAAGCATTAATTCCCTCTCAACAGCAGCAAGATTAGTAAAATCTACGACTCCAAGAACATTAAATAATTTATTAAGTTGCTTTGTCATTTGTTGAAGAGTTTCATTATCCCCTTCTACTACCATTGTTAATCTAGAAATTCCTTTAGATTCGGCAGGCCCAACAGCAAGACTATCAATATTAAAACCTCTTCTAGCAAAAAGTCCTGAAATTCTACTCAATGCACCTGATTCGTCTTCAACAAGTACTGATAATGTGTGTTTCATATTTTAAATGGTTTTTAAATCTCTAATCCATTCATGAGAAATTTTATTAAATAATGAAGGATCTTCATCATGAACACAATGGCCTGAATTAGGTATTATCTTTAATTCTACCCATCTGTGGCAATTTGCAATCTTTTTTCCAAAGAATAAAGGTATGAAATTATCTTTTTCACCCCACAATAATAAAAAAGGTACTTTTTTTGAATGACTAAGCTGTTCCAAAAGATAAGAGGATTTCAACTTATTTCCCCTTGTTGACATGCCAAAACACATAGCTCTTAATGATCTTGCTGCTGTCTTTCTCAAAACTGGTTTTCTTATTATTTCAATTAATTCCTGATCGATATTATCCTTCTTGCAATAGGCAGAATAAAGACCTAATTTAATAAATCCTAACTTATCTATTAAAAATAGAACTATTTCTAGAGGAGATAATATAAAAAATATTTTTATAAACTTGATTTTAAATTTTTCAAGTATTGAATTTAGTTTAGATTGCTTTTTATTTATTACCAGTGGATCTGGGAGAGGAGATGCAACAACAGATAAGATTTCATTTTTTAAATAAACTGCGCATGTTAAAGCTACTAAAGAACCCAAAGAATTTCCTATTAAAATTATTTTATTAGAAGTCTTTGGTCTTATTACTTGTTGAATAAAATCATTAACTTGATTACACCATAGTCCATTATCTAATTTTCCAATCTCTCTTATTCCTGGCTGATCTGAATTTCCAAATCCAATTAAATCAAGTGAGTAGACGCTATATCCTTTTTTTGCAAAGAAGTTGGAATTATTTCTCCAATGTTTACTACTTGCTCCAAAACCGTGAAGCAGGATCATAGGACGTTTATTTTCTTGCCCTTCTACGCTCCAAAAAATTTTAAATCCATTCCAGTTCCAGTAATTAGATTCATTTCTTTCGTCTGATGTATTGATAAAATGCATATGAATAACTCTTTATCTACCTCTTAAATAATTTAAAGTTATTTGCATTAGTAATTTTTTGTACAAAAAAATGCAAACTAGAGTTAAATTATAATAATTGATTAAGTTTCCTATGGCTAAAGAAATTTTTAGTATTGCTGCTGTTTTTTGGATATTGATACCGATTGGATTGGTTGGTGGTGCATTATTATTAAAATTTCAAGGAGATTGATTCTCACGAATACTATTGAAAGTGAGTTAATCTCGACAGGTTAAGTACATCCTTAAGTATGAAGATTCTTTTAGTAGGTGCAACTGGAACTCTTGGTAGGCAGATAGCAAAGCACGCTATTGAAGAGGGCCATGAAGTCAGATGTTTTGTTAGAAATCCAAGGAAAGCTTCATTCCTCCAAGAATGGGGCTGTGAACTTACAAAAGGAAATTTACTTATCTCTAGCGATATAGATTATGCATTACAAGATATTGAAGTAGTTATAGATAGTGCAACTGGTAGGCCTGAAGATTCTAAAAGTATTTATGAAACTGACTGGGAAGGGAAACTCAACCTCTTTAATGCTTGTGAATCAAAAAATATTAAAAGAGTTATTTTTCTTTCAATTTTACTAACAGACAAGTTTAGAAACGTCCCTTTAATGGACGTTAAATACTGTACAGAAAAACTTCTAGAAAAATCTAATTTCGACTATACAATTTTTAAATGTGCTGCTTTTATGCAAGGAGTTATTAGTCAATTTGCAATTCCAGTTTTAGATAGTCAAGCTGTTTGGATGAGTGGAAGTCCAACTAAAATCGCCTATATGAACACTCAAGATATGGCTAGAATTATTGTTTCCTCGATAAATAATACTAAATCTTACAAACTCTCACTACCTTTGGTTGGTCCAAAGGCTTGGGATTCTGATGAAGTAATTTCTCTATGTGAAAAGTATAGTAATAAAAAAGCCAAGATTTTTAGGGTCTCACCTTTTTTGATAAAAGTCACTCAGAGCGTAGTTTCTTTTTTCCAAGATGCATTGAATGTATCTGAGAGACTGGCTTTCGCTGAAGTCACTAGTAGTGGCTTAGCATTAGATTCTGATATGAGCAATACTTATGAGATATTAGATCTAAAGAAAGAAGATATTACTTCGTTAGAAGACTACATTAAAGAATATTATGAGCAGATTTTAAAAAGACTTAAAGAAATGGAAGCTGATCTGAATATCGAAGAAAAAAAGAGACTTCCATTCTAAATTTGCATCAAATAATTTTTATAGTATATTTGTACTATATATCACTTTTTTAATGTCAATTTCTAAATCTAAAAATCTTGAACGCAAA
>QCGN01000004.1 GCA_003279875.1 Prochlorococcus sp. AG-388-D03 | reverse complement strand
ATAACCCTTGTAGCTCCTCCAATAACTATTAAAGCTATTAATGCCAAAACGCAATGATTTCCCAATTTTAGAAAAATTGACTTATATCTTGATTGGAATATTTCGTTTTTGAACAAGTTATTGAAAGATCTTATTTTTGCATAATAATTTAGAATCAATTACCAAACATTAATTTAAAGTAAATGTTTTATTTTAAAAATTTATTTGTATTTTTAATCTTTTTTCCCTGACATAAATCTATAAAAAGTTATTGATAATACTTCTTTTATTTTTTAAATCTTAAGAAGTTGTGAATTTCAATAATTTTCCATTAACAAACGATGCAAAATTAAAAAAAATGAATATGTTGAAAATATAAATAACAACTCTTTATCTCAATTGTTAAATAAAAACTTTTATTTAATACTTATAATTTCTGCTGTATTTGGTATATCTTTTTGGATTGGATTTAATGTTAATTTACTTCCTGCTGAAGCAAGTATAAATGCACCAATTTATGATGAACTTTTTAAAATTCTTTTTATTATTGGATTAATTATTTTTATAGGAATGACAATAGCAGTTATTTATAGTTTATTTAAGTTCAGGAAAAAGAAAGATCAATTAGGAGATGGAATAGCTCTAGAAGGTAATTTAAGCCTCGAGATTGTATGGACAATTATTCCTTCTATAATTGTCTTAATAATAGGTCTATATAGCTACAACATTTACGATCGAATGGGAGGAATGAAAGAATTAAATCATAGCCATGAAATGATTACCTCAAATACAGAAAAGATATGGGCGGGAATCAGCCAAGCATCAAATAATGAGGTTGCAAGCAATAATTTATCTGTTGAAGTATCAGCTATGCAATTTGCATTTTTGTTTAATTATCCGAAAGGAGAATTTATTTCTGGGGAGCTTCATGTCCCGGTTGATCATAAAGTTTCTATGAAGATGGAATCAAAAGACGTTATTCATGCTTTTTGGGTGCCAGAATTTAGAATAAAGCAAGATATTATTCCTGGCCAGCCTACTATATTAAACTTCACCCCTACCAAAGTTGGGAAATACCCAATAATATGTGCTGAATTATGTGGCCCTTATCACGGAGGAATGAGGGCATCAATAATAGTTGAAGAAGAATCTGATTACAAAGATTGGTTTAACAAAAATACAAAAACTGGGGTTAGCTTATGACGATATCAATTGACTCACAAGATTCCAATCCAAAGAGTCTTCAACCTAAAGGGTGGCTTAGATACTTTAGTTTCAGTCTCGATCATAAAGTAATTGGTATCCAATATCTTGTATGTGGGTTTCTTTTTTACTTAATTGGAGGAACTTTAGCGAGTGCAATAAGAATTGAATTAGCAAGCCCAATGTCGGACTTTATGCCTAGAGATGTATATAACCAAGTTTTAACATTACATGGAACAATAATGATTTTCTTGTGGATTGTACCTGTAGTAAATGGTGCATTTGGTAATTATTTAATTCCTTTTTATGTTGGAGCTAGGGATATGGCCTTCCCAAGATTGAATGCTGTAGCTTTTTGGCTAATACCTCCTTCCGGTTTGATGTTAGTAGCAAGTTATTTTATCGAAGGAGCAGCCCAGGCAGGATGGACCGCGTATCCACCTTTGAGTATAACCACCCCTCAATCAGGGCAAATTATTTGGATAATGAGTGTTTTATTGCTAGGAGGTAGCTCTATCTTCGGGGGGATAAATTTCATCGCTACAATAATTAAATTAAGGAGACCAGGATTAAAGCTGATGCAATTACCTATGTACTGTTGGGCAATGCTAGGCACAAGTTTATTAGTAGTATTGTCTACTCCAGTTTTAGCTGGAACATTAATATTACTTAGCTTTGATATTGTCGCTAATACTGGTTTCTTTAACCCTGTTCTAGGTGGAAACGTAGTCGTATATCAACATTTATTTTGGTTTTATTCTCATCCAGCTGTTTACATAATGGTTCTTCCTGCTTTCGGCTTGGTTAGTGAAATTCTTCCAGTTCATTCAAGAAAACCACTTTTTGGCTATACCACAATGGTTTTTTCAATAATGGGGATAGTTGTTCTCGGTTTAGTTGTTTGGGCTCATCATATGTTTACAAGTGGGACCCCTCCTTGGATGAGATTATTCTTTACTATTGCGACCGCATTTATAGCAGTTCCAACTGGAATTAAATTTTTTAACTGGGTTGCAACCTTGTGGGGTGGAAAAATATCTATTAACAGTGCAATGCTATTTTCATGCGGATTTATTATAAATTTTGTATTTGGTGGTATCACAGGAGTTGCTCTTGCTCAGGTACCCTTTGATATACATGTACATGATACATATTTCGTTGTTGCTCACTTCCATTACATAGTTTATGGAGGAACTGTTTTTATTATCTTCTCCTCCATATATCATTGGTTCCCAAAGGTAACAGGTAAATTAATGAATGAAAAACTTGGGATAGTCCATTTTGCCATAACTTTTATTGGCTTTAACTTATGCTTTGCTCCTCAACATTGGCTTGGTCTTAATGGAATGCCTAGGAGAGTTGCAGAATATGATCCTCAATTTCAATTTGTTAATCAAATCAGTAGCCTAGGAGCTCTATTGATGGCTATAAGTACTGTCCCATTTTTAGTTAATATATTTTTAAGTATTAAAAATGGAAAAGATTCTGGGGATAATCCATGGAATGCTTTAACTCCTGAATGGCTAACATCATCTCCACCACCAGTTGAAAATTGGGAAGGGGAGGCACCATTAGTTGAAGAGCCATATGGATATGGGAATCCAATATATCAAGAAAATCAACAAAAAAAACGATGACTACTCTCGATAGTTCAAAAGAAATTAATAAAATTGAAAGTGATGTTAGTGCACATCATGAAGACTTTAGGATGTTTGGATTAATAACTTTTTTAATAGCTGATGGGATGACTTTCGCTGGTTTCTTTGCTGCCTACCTTACATATAAAGCAGTTAATCCTTTGCCAGATGGTGCTATCTATGAATTAGAACTTCCGATACCTACATTAAATACAATTTTATTGCTTGTAAGTAGCGCGACTTTCCATAAATCAGGAAAAGCTCTTCTTAAAAATAAAAATTCTGATACCCAGAAATGGTTAATAGTCACTGCTTTACTTGGGATTACCTTTTTAATATGTCAACTGTTTGAATATTTCAATTTACCTTTCGGACTAACGGATAATTTATTTGCCAGTACTTTTTATGCACTAACAGGTTTTCATGGTTTACATGTAACTTTAGGGACATTAATGATATTAATTATTTCTTGGCAAACAAGACCAAAGGAGGGAAGAATTACTAATCAAAATATGTTTCCATTAGAAGCGGTTGAATTATATTGGCATTTCGTGGATGGAATTTGGGTTATTTTATTTATTATTTTATACCTTTTATAAGGTAAAGATTTATTCTTTAAAAATCTATTTTTTATTAACTTGTATTGCCACAATTCTCATTATTGGTAAGAATATATAATAAGAAAAAGCTCATATAATGCTTGTAGGAAAAGAACTTCTAGAAAAATCTAAATTACTCAGCAATAAATCTGAGGATGAAATAGCAAAAGGCTGTGGCTACGTAGGTCCAAGTGGGAGAGTTCTAAGAAAAAGTTTCTATAGAGCACTTGTTGAAGCCAAGGGTTACAAGCTTAATAGTAATGGCAATGGTAGGCCTGGGAACAGATCTTCAAGAGGGAGGCAAGCAGAATTTAAAACAAAAGTTCATGGTAATGGTAATTTATTAATAGGGCATGCTTATACAAAGAAATTAGGATTAGAACCTGGCAAAGAATATAAAATTGATCTCAAAAAAGATTCTAAAACTATTTGCCTTACTCCAATAAATTAAAAATTATTTATTCCAGCCGTTTTCTTTAAGCCAATTTGAAGAGATTTCATCGGAAAAGTTTTTTGATTCATTATTTTTGTTAAATAGAAGTAGTTTTTCTACGTATTTAATTAATGCATCTCCCTCAAGATTTACACTATCGCCAGTTGATAAATTTTTCAGATTAGTATTTTCCCAGGTATGAGGGATAATTGCGATAGTAAAAATTTCTCCTTGCTTCTCAGATTTTGCAATTGTTAAGCTAATTCCGTTTACGCATATACTTCCTTTATCTACAACATATTTGGCAAATTTTTGGTTTTGCCACTTAATAGATAAAAGCCATGATTTTTCAAGTTTTTCTATATTTTCCACTTTCCCCAAACCATCAATATGTCCACTAACTATATGTCCCCCAAGACGATCTGAAATACGTAGAGCAGGTTCTAAATTAACTATTTGATTTATACTTGATTTATCTCCTAAAGTAGTTTTTTTTAAAGTTTCTTCACTTACATCAACTTTAAATTTATTATTTAAAATTTCTTTTACTGTTAAACAAATTCCATCAACTGCAATACTATCTCCTATTTGCATATCAAAAGAATGATCTAAAATTTCTATAACTAATAAATTTTTTTCTTTTTTGAGTTTTCCTATTGACTGAATTATTCCTGTAAACATAACTTTGAATAAAGATTTTTTTAAAAAGTAATATTAACTTTAATTTACTTTAAATCATCTTCTACTATAAATAAATTAAAGAGTTTTTAAGTAGGCATTAATCATATAAAGATGATTATTCATTCTCAGAAAAGATCGTTTGGAAAAGGTTGCAATGTAAGTTTATTTACTTTAGGCACTATGCGAGCAACTGACAATCTTAATAAAATGTATTCTCTTATAAAAAGGGCACATAATGCGGGCATTAATCATTTAGAAACTGCTGCCTCTTATGGTAAAGCCGAAATACTAATAGGGGAGGCATTAAAAAAATTAGAAACATCCGAAAAAATATTTAGGAAGGAATGGATTATTACTACCAAAGTATTACCTAAAGGAGATTTTAATTATCTAAAAAATAATTTCAAAAATTCTCTCAAAAATCTAAAGCTAAAGAAAATACATAATCTTGCTATTCATGGAATAAACTTAGAAGAGCATCTAGATTGGGTTTTAAATGGAGAGGGTGGGAAATTTATAAAGTGGGCAAGTAAAAATGACTTGGTTAATCAAATTGGGTTCAGCTCCCATGGAAGTTATAAACTTATTGAAAAAGCAATTAATTGCGAAGTATTTAGTTTTTGTAATCTTCATTTACATTTTTTAGATCAATCAAAGATAAGCCTTGCTCATCTAGCTTTAAAAAAGAAAATGGGTGTTTTAGCTATATCACCTGCTGATAAAGGCGGAAGATTATATGATCCTAGTGATACTTTATTGAAATCATCTGAACCATACCATCCTTTAGAACTGGCTTATAGATTTTTACTATCTAAAGGAATTACAACTTTATCTATAGGGGCCACAAAAATTGAAGATTTTAATATTGTAGAAAGACTTATTAATTCAAGTCAAAACCTTACATCTTCTGAAATTAGTGCGTTAGAGAATATTGAAAAGGTAGCAGATAGAGAATTAAAATCTTCAAAATGTGAGCAATGTAGATCTTGCCTTCCATGTCCAAGTGAGATACCTATTCCTGAAATACTTCGTTTGAGAAACATATCTATAGGATATGGACAATTAGAGTTTGCAAAAGAAAGATATAATTTAATAGGTAGAGCGGGCCACTGGTGGGAAGAAAAAAATGCCTCTTTTTGTCTAGGATGTAATGAATGCATTCCAAAATGTCCAAGTAAATTAAATATTCCAGAATTATTAAAACAAACCCACAAATTATTAATTGAAAAGCCTAAAAAAAGATTATGGGGTTAAGGATTGGTTCCATAAATTTTCTAAATAAGATATCTCTTTATTATTTATAGGGGGTAAAGACCAACTATTTTCCCAACATATTTTAGATGGACCAAAATTTTTATTTTTAATATTACGATAATATTTATTTTGAGAATATTCGTTATTAAAAGGTAAATACCAACCTTGATTAGCCAATAAATCAATCGTAGTTATATTTTCAAAAGATTTAATCCAATCAATCAATATTTGATTATTAACTTTTGATTTACTTAAAATGAAATTCCAAATCAAAGGAACACCTTTATTAGGGAAAGCAATAGAAAGTCTTGAATCAACTTTAAGATATTTTATGCATTGAGAATATGGAACTATAGCAACAGCTGCTTTAGAATTAATTAACCAATTTATTGCATTTTGATCATCAAATAACATTGCTTGATCTTTAATTTTACTTAAAGAATTTTTTGTATTAATTGTTTTATTAATAGACATTATTATTCTTGGACTTTGAGGAAATATGATTTTTCCTTTCAACTTTTTGGCGAGAAGAAAATCCCAAGAATTACTGGCATCATCAATTAAATCTTTATTATTTTTTATAATTACGGCATATGGAACTATCCCTATTGGAAATAATTTATTACTTTGATATTCTTTAAAACTACTTAGAAATTCTTTCGATCTATTATTTAATTTAGCATTTGAAAATAAATTATTTAAGTTTTGATAGTTATCAAAATTTAAACTATTTATCCATCCGTCGTTAATTAAAATAAAATCAGAATTAGATAATTTATTTTTAGTTAACTCAAGATTGCTTAAATTAATAATTTGTTTTTGCCAACTCGAAGGCAAAGTATCTTTTAAAGATTGAGGATAAAAAGAGCTTTGTAAAGAAATACTGATTTTTTTTGAGGGATTACTACATGAATTCAATAAAAAAATGAGCGGTAATTTTCCGTAGTTAAGGAATTGCCTTCTTGTTGAATAATTTTGAAACATTTAACAATTCTCATCTAAAGAAATTTGACCTAACTTCTTCATCCTTTCAAGATTAATTTGACACATTGAAACTATTTCTTCATTGCTAAAACCCTTTAGAAAAGCAAAAATTGACATGCCCCCAGCTCCTACACCCTCCTTTACATATCCTTTTTCATAATCACTTAATTCTTTATATTTAGATGATTCAAAATTTAAAGGGCTTGCCAAACCTAATAAATTTACTTTGTGTTTTTCAGTAATTAAATCCAATAAATTACTCAACGAATTATCCTTAACCAACCATCCAGTAGTTGCTACAAAAACGAAATCAATAAATCCTTGTTTTTCTTTATCTTCAATAAATTCCAACGCAAGTAAAATTACTGCCATCATTTGACTTCCTCCAGATAATACAACAGATTGATTAGCTAACCTTGCTCCAATCAAAAGGCCCATAGAGAATGCTTGAAATGGATCTCCGACTGAAGAAATAACATCTAAAGAGTTAAAATTATAATTTAGATTTGCATTTAAAAGACCAGCTTTAATTACTTTTGTTTTTAAAGCCTTAGGAGCCTTAATCAAACTACTTCCGATTAAATTATTTACATTCAACCCAAAAGCTTCCATTACTGCCTGAGCAGTTGTGGTTCCTCCTGGGACAGATTCCGAAATAAATATGGGTTGATTAGTAGATTTTCCAATTTCTAGTCCTTTTTTGTAAAGACTCAAAACTCTATTTTTATTCATAGAGTTACCTGTTGTTAGACATTTAGATGGACCTTCCAAAGAATTTTCTACAACCAAATGATTAAAGTATGGTTTTTCATTTATTCCAATTGGAACAACTATTGGACTTGCACATATAAGTTTCGAGCAAACATAGCTTATTAATGCAGGAGTAACTCCTGCATTTAAAAAGGGTAATTTATATTTATGATCTATAGAGGTTCCAAAAAGTAGAAACTCAGCATCTGCTAATGCAGTTTTACTTCTAGCTTTTGGATTAATACCTGCTGCTGATATGCCTTTAATTTGAGAGGTCTCTGTTCCTGCAATAACAAGATAGAAAATAAAATTATCAATTTCTTTTTTAAGAATTTCTAATCTTTCAGAAAATAATTTTTGATTAATTTTACTACCAAATAACTTTATTCCTAAATACGATTTCTTCATTATTTAATCTTATATCAAAGACCCAAATCAACAAATCCATGAATTTTTTTTGGAGGATCAGGAATATTTGAATTTAATCTAGGGAAAAGAGAATATGAAAGTATATGTATTGTTAAAACATATACCATTTCTTGAAAAATTATTAATAAGATTGCAACTAATTGGATAATCCTGATCGAAGGTGAAAAGGGTAAATTAAATAATTCGATTATTTTTTCTATAAGCCCATAACTTGCTCTAGTAATTATTACCCAAAGATTATCGCCAACTAACGTTGACAATGCAAATACTCTTATAAAAAAACCTAATGTTCCAAGTATAAAACCTATACTCCAACTAAGCCACCAGTTTTTTTTCTTAAACCAAGACCATCCTAACCAAAAAGCTAATATGCCATATGGAAATAAAAATAAAGTTCCTCTAATTGGACCCATTAGTATCAACAACAATAGAAATTGTATTATGAGACCTTCAAATGCAGTTCTAGTTCCTCTTCTTAAATGCAACAAAATTATAGGGAGAGGTAACATGAGTCTCAACAATGCTCCACCTATAGGTAAGTAATATAAAGCGACCCAGAGTAATGAAGAAAGAGAGGCTAAATAAGATGGCTCAATTATATTAAGTGCTTCATTTTTTTTCGAAAATTTCATATAATTTTTTTTATCAATATTTAATTACTTTTTATTTTGTTATCTTTTGAATCAAAAAAACGTTCAATTTTTTCAATTTCAAAATTTACTTCAGAATTTCTTAAAATAGTACTCAAATCTTCAATGGGATCTTTTGGATCTACATCTTTTAAGATAAAAATAATTTTGTATGATTGAGGTTGATATTGTTTTTTAAGACTCGAAATATTTTGCCTTTTAATCTTTTTATTATTTTTTAATTTCTCTTCAGTCTTAATAATTTTATTATTATTTAAATTATTTTTAGTATCTTCTTTTATTTTTGTTTTTTTAATATATTGTTTTTCTTCAATATTTCTCTCAGACTTTATAACAATATTATTTTTAATATCTTCTTTTATTTTTGGTTTTTTAATATATTGTTTTTTTTCAATATTTCTTTCAGACTTTATAACAATGTTATTTTTAATATCTTCTTTTATTTTTGGCTCTTCCACATTTTTAAAACTAGATTCAAGAAATTTTCCAATTCTTCCTCCAGAGCAAGATTGCAATAAAATTAAAATAATCAATAAAAAAATTTTATTTATTTTAAAACCCATATTTAGTTTTTATTTTTTATTCTTTGAGGTCTTTTTCTTAGTTACTTTATTTTTTTTGAAAGCAGAACCTTTTTTATCTTTCATTTTTTCCTCTAATACAACCAATGCCTTATCAAGCGTAAATTTTTCTAAATCAGCATCTTTAGGCAAAGAAGCATTTATTTTCCCACATTTTACATAGACTCCATATCTTCCTTTTAAGATCTGAATTTTATCGTTTAATTCTTTAGGTTTCCCAAAATCCTTAATCACTTCTTGTCCTCCTCTACCTAATTTTGGCATCGCAAGGATTTCTAATGCACGCTTAAGATCAACCTTAAATACATCATCTTCTTTTTTTAAAGATCTATTTTCAGAATCCTCTTCATTTTTGATCCATTTAATATAAGGCCCAAATCTTCCCCTATCAGCCTCAACAATTCCACCCTCTGGATGCTCTCCAAGCAATTTTGGTAAGCTTAATAATTCAAGGGCTTCCTGTAATGATAAGTCGTCAGTTTTTAACTCTTTGGGTAAAGATGCTCTTCTTGGCTTAGCTTTCCCTTCTTCACTATTTCCTAGCTGAACATAAGGTCCATAAGGACCAAATCTTAAAAATACTTGCTCACCAGTTTTTGGATCAGTACCAAGATCTGAGGGACCACTAAGAATTTGATCAACTTTCTTTTTATCTAAATCTCCAGGAGTAATATCCATTGGTAGATTACCTTTTGCCTGTACTTCATTTCCAGATTCATCAATTTTTACCCCCTCTAGCCAAGGGCCATTTGATCCAATTCTAACTACACAAGGTAAATCATCAAAATCAACTTGTCTATATGCTTTTCCATCAATATCACCTTCTGTTTTCTGTACTTTTACCTCAAGACCATTTTTACCTTTATAAAAAGTTTCTAAATATGGGAGCCATTCTAGATTACCTGAAGAAATTTCATCTAAAGAAGATTCCATTTTTGCCGTAAATGTAGTATCAACTAGATCAGGGAAGTGTTCCTCTAGTAGCGCTGTAACAGCAAAAGCCGTAAATGTTGGTGATAATGAATTTGAAGAAATATTCGCATAACCTCTATCAACAATTGTTCCAATAATACTTGCATAAGTAGAAGGTCTTCCTATTCCCTCTTTTTCTAATACTTTAACTAAAGCAGCCTCAGTATATCTGGCTGGGGATTTAGTTTCATGATATGTAGCCTCTTTGCTAGACAACTCTAGATTAGACCCATGAGTTAAATTAGGAAGAATTACTTCTTGCTGTTCTAATGATGCGCTTGGATCATCACTACCTTCTACATAAGCTCTAAAAAATCCTGCAAAATCTATACTTTTTCCGCTTGACTTAAATAATCCTTTCCCAACCTCTATTTCAGCATTAATCATTGTTAATCTTGCTTCAGCCATTTGACTGGCAACAGTTCTTTTCCAAATTAATTCATATAAAGAAAGATCTCGTCCGGACAAATTTGTATCATTTGGAGTTTTAAATACTTCTCCAGCAGGTCTGATAGCTTCATGTGCTTCTTGAGCATTCCTTTCTTTTGAATTAAATTGACGAACTGAGGTGGATAAATATTCTTTCCCATATTTAGAATGTACACATTCTCTCGCCGCTCTAATTGCTTGTTCGGAGAGATTCACTGAATCAGTTCTCATATATGTAATAAAACCCCTCTCATAAAGTCCTTGAGCACATCTCATTGTTTCTCTGGCCGAAAGTCGAAGTTTTCGATTAGCCTCCTGCTGTAATGTACTAGTAGTAAAAGGTGGCACAGGCTTCCTAGTTGTTGGTTTTTTTTCGATTTTGAGGACTTTCCACTTTTCTTCAGATAAGGATTTAAGCAAACTCTTTGCTCTGTCTTCGTTCAAAATTAATGATTTATTACCTTTTTTTAATTTACCCGTCTGATCATCAAAATCAGATCCATTTGATATTTTCTGACCCTCTAGGCTAAATAACTTACTTTCAAAAGAAATATTGTCTTTCATCAAAGAGGCTTTTATTCCCCAGTAAGTGGCTTTTTTAAATGCTCTCCTTTCTCTTTCTTTATTAACAAGCAATCTTACAGATACTGACTGAACACGACCTGCAGATAATCTTGGAGCTACTTTTTTCCAAAGTAATGGAGAAAGTTCATATCCAAAAAGCCTATCAAGAATTCTTCTTGTTTCTTGGGCCTGAACTAATTCCATATCGATTTCTCTTGTCTCATCAAGAGCCTTATTAATCGCCTTTTTTGTGATTTCATGAAAAACCATTCTTTTTGTTGGAATTTTTGGTTTAAGTATTTGCATTAAGTGCCAGCTTATACTCTCTCCTTCTCTATCTTCATCAGTTGCCAATAGTAATTGTGTAGCATCTTTTAAAGCATTTTTTAAATCTTTAACGACCTTCTTCTTCTCCTTTGGAACAATATAAAGTGGTTCAAAGTCTTCTGTAGTGTTTACACCTATTCTTGACCATTTTTCTTTTTTAACTGATGCAGGGATTTCAGCAGCTCCTTTTGGAAGATCTCTTACATGTCCCATAGAAGCCAAAACTTCATAATTAGGAGGCAAAAACCTTCTTATAGTTTTTGCCTTTGTAGGACTTTCAACAATAACAAGTGTGTGATCCAAGGTCTATTTCAAATAATTAGTGTTTTTTTAATCAGTTAGGGCATATTATGATTAATTGAAACTTCTTCAAGCAATATTGCTAGAGAATTTCAAAAATCATACCTACAAATTATAATCAAGTTAAGATTAACTCTTACATCCTTACAATCAAACATTCAATTTAATTAAGTGCCCAACGAAATCTTTACAATTAATTTAAATGCTCAAGCAATTATTCCAGAAGCATTCATTTTGCTTGGTATCGTTGGCACCCTTCTTGTTGATTTAGCAGGAGAAAAGACTGCCTCCAGATGGGCGCCTGTGATTTGTTACATTTCTTTAGGCAGTTCTCTTATCAGTCTTGCTTTTCAGTGGAGTAATCCTGTTAACAATGCATTCCTTGGCTCTTTTAATTCGGATAATCTAGCTATTGCATTTAGATCAATCATTGCATTATCAACTCTCATTTCCTTGCTAATTAGTTGGCGTTACACAGAGCAGAGTGGAAGTCCAATCGGAGAATTCGCTGCAATAGTTTTATCGGCAACTTTAGGAGCAATGCTTTTGTGTGGATCCACTGACCTTGTTAGTGTATTTATTTCTTTAGAGACTTTATCAGTAGCAAGTTATTTACTTTCTGGTTATCTCAAAAGAGACCCTAGAAGCTCGGAAGCTGCTTTAAAATATCTACTCGTTGGATCGGCTGCTGCTGCAATTTATTTATATGGTTCCTCATTCCTTTATGGTTTAAGTGGTTCCACAAACTTATCAACTATTGGGGCAGAGATAATAAATAAACCATCTTTTATTACTTCCTTATCTCTAGTATTTGTCTTATCTACTGTTGCATTTAAGATTGCAGCAGTTCCTTTCCATCAATGGACGCCCGATGTTTATGAAGGATCTCCCACACCAGTAGTAGCTTTTTTATCTGTTGGTTCTAAGACTGCGGGATTTGCTTTTGCAATAAGAATTTTAAGCACTACTTTCTCTTCTTTTGATGAACAATGGAAATTATTATTTACAATTTTAGCCATCCTAAGTATGGCCTTAGGAAATATTGTTGCACTGGCCCAAACCTCAATGAAAAGAATGTTAGCTTACAGTTCAATAGGTCAAGCAGGATTTGTAATGATTGGCATAGTATCTGGGACTCAAGATGGTCTATCAGCTGCTGTCTTGTATTTAGCTTCTTACTTGTTTATGAATCTAGGAGCTTTTTCATGCGTAATACTTTTTTCTTTGAGAACTGGTTCAGATAGGATTTCAGATTATTCAGGCCTCTATCAAAAAGATCCCTTAATTACTTTAGGTTTGAGCTTATGTCTTCTTTCTCTTGGTGGGCTTCCGCCAATGTTAGGTTTTTTCGGGAAAATATATTTATTTTTTGCAGGTTGGGCTAACCATCAATATCTTTTAGTAATCGTTGGATTAGTTACTTCAGTTATTTCAATTTATTACTACATCTCGGTTATAAAAATGATGGTAGTAAAAGAGCCTCAAGAGGCTTCTGAAATAGTTAAATCTTATCCCGAAATTAAATGGAATATCATAGGATTACGCCCTTTAAGAGTTGCTTTATATACATGTATAGCTGTGACAGCTTTAGGAGGAATACTTTCTAACCCTCTTTTCAAATTAGCAAATTCAGCAGTATCAGAAACTCCTTTTTTGCATGATATATTAGCCGTTGCAAATAATACGCTCTAATTAAGTGTTAATAAATGACTAAGAAAGTTGCGACCCTAGAAAAAGTATCTAAAACTTATGGGAAAGATGATCTAATTGTAAAAGCCCTAGATAATGTAAATTTAGAAATTTATAAAGGAGACTATTTGGCTGTTATGGGCGCAAGTGGTTCAGGTAAAAGTACTGCAATGAACATTATTGGCTGTCTAGACAGACCATCTCAGGGTGTTTATAAATTAAATGGGATCCCAGTAGAAAATTTATCTGATGATGAATTAGCAGATTTAAGAAATCAAAAATTAGGATTTGTTTTCCAGCAATTCCATCTTCTTTCAGACGCTACAGCACTAGAAAATGTTCTTTTACCAATGATTTATGCAGGGATAGATCCTCTGGAAAGAGAAGAAAGAGCAAAAAATGCATTAGACAAAGTTGGACTTTCAGAGAGAGTCAATAATCGACCTAATCAGTTATCAGGAGGGCAACAACAACGTGTAGCAATTGCAAGAGCAATTATCAATAACCCCGCAATTTTATTAGCAGACGAACCGACTGGGGCCTTAGATTCAAAAACGACAGAAGATGTATTAGATCTTTTTGATAAACTTCATGAATCAGGTATAACTATAGTTTTAGTCACTCACGAAGATGAAGTTGCAAGTCGGGCAAAAAAAATAGCAAGGTTTAAAGATGGAAAAATAATTGAATTAAAAATTAAAAATTAAAAAAAATTAAAACCTTGTTATTATTTTTTCTTGAGTTTCATTGTAAATTCTTAAATTTCCATTACTGTCCACGTCTTTTATTGCCCAATCGTTTGAGTTATAGCCTCTAGGTAAATGTTTTTTTGTAAGATATTTGTTTGCATTTTTTATAATATTTTCCTTTCTATCATTACAATCGACTGACTCATGAATAGTTTTAAGGATTTTTGCAGTCCAAGAATATTGGCAAATATTTTTTGTATTAAGTATTTCAGATAAAGCAATTCCTTCTAATGGAGTTTTATTTAAACAATTCATACCAAGACCTATCCTTACATAAATAGTTTCTTTCCCTCTCGTTATCACTCTGGGTAAAAATCCAATTAATTTTTTTGAATCAAAAAATATATCATTTGGCCATTTCAAATCGACTTTTATAGATTCCATCTTCAACATTTCACATAACTTAATTGCGAATGACAGACTAAATGTCTCACTTGAGAATTCTGATGAAAATATCGGATAAGCCGCGCTTAGCCAAATCCCTCCTTTAGGAGAAAACCATGGTCTTGAATTCTGACCTGTCCCTAACAATTGTTCTTTAGCTACTATTGCAATTGGTTTATATCTTTTTATTGGAGATTCTCTGAGCCAATTTGTTAGTTCATATTCAGTACTTCTACATTTTAGTCTGTATTGAAGTTTCCAATCAGGGCATATTCCTTGGATATTTTTGTAGTAATATGCTGTCTTAGCTACAGATCCTAAAACTTTCACAAATAATTAATATAAAAAACAGGCAATCTTTACAAGATTAAATTATCTTAAATCTTATAACTTTAATTTCGCAAATTGAATAAAAAATATTTACCAATATTGAATAAAAGATATCCATCTTCAATGCAAAATTGTCTTGAAGATTTCAAGAAATCATGGAAAGACTTAGATAAATTATCCAAACTAAATGAAAACTGGGAAAAGTTAATTGGTTTGGAATTATATAGAGCATGTAAGCCATTAAAAATTGAGCAAAAAACTCTTGTTATTGCTGTGAATCATCCACAATGGCGGCAGGCATTAATTTATAACAAGCATAGATTAAAGGAGAGTATTAACAGATTCGGAATAAATCTAAATGAAATAAAGATAATACAAAATTATGAAGTTAAAAATTTAGATAAAAAAGAGATGAATGCAAAAACAGTATGGGAAAATCATCCAAGTAGAATAAAGAATAATAATATGGTAATTTGTAAAATATGTAATATTCCGACCCCAAAAGGTGAGATATCAAGATGGGGAAAATGTACTTTTTGTTGGAGAAAAAAAGGTTAGGATAAATTTTATTTTTCTAATAATAATATTCCCATTTGATTAAAAAAAATAGTCCTATATTCAACTTTCTTAAACCCTACCCTCTCTGCAATTTGCATAAGTTTATTTCCCTCTGGAAAACTTTTTATACTTTTTTCTATATAAGAATATTCTTTACTCAATTTAAAAATTTTTGAAATTGGGACCACAACAAATCTTAAATATATTTTTTGAAATAAATCAGCTATAGAATTCAATTTAGAATGATTAAAGTCCAGAAACCCAGCTCTACCTGTATCACTTAAAATATTGAAGACTTTTTTTAATCCTTCTTCTAAATTTACCAAATTTCTTAAACCATAAGACATACAAATCCCGTCATAAATTTTTATATTTTCATCTATTTCTAAGATATCTTGCATCTCCCAACAGATAAATTTATTACCAATCAACTTCGACCTTCTTTTTGCAATATTTAAAATTTCTTTTGCACTATCTATTCCGGTAACACTTCCATTAGGACTAACTTTTTTAAAAATTAAGAATGATAAATCCCCAGTTCCGCAGCACAAATCAGCCCAATTTTCTCCATCAATTGGTTTTAATGAATTAACTAATTCATTTTTCCAATATTTGTGTAATCCCAAACTGAGTAAAGTATTTAAAAAGTCATAACTACAAGAAATTTTATTAAAAATAGTTTTGACCTCATTAATTTTTTTATATCGCATATTTAAAAAGTTTAAATCTCTTAAGTAGGTCTAATTGGTAGTTTTTTTTCAATAAGGAACGATTTTATTTCCTCTAAAGTAAGTTTTTTATCATGAAGTAAGGATGCTAAAAGAGCTGCGGAGGCTTTACCTTCAGTAAAAACATCATAAATATCCTCTATAGAGCCTGCACCTCCAGAAGCGATTACAGGAATATTAACTGCATTTGCTACACTTTGAGTCAATAATAAATCATATCCATTTTGTGTCCCATCACCATCCATTGAAGTTAATAGAATTTCTCCAGCACCTAATTCCTCAACTTTTTTTGCCCAGTTTATTACATCTAAACCAGTATTCTCTCTTCCTCCTTTAATATAAACTTCCCATTCACTAGATTTATTAATTTTTTTTCTTGCATCAATAGCAATAACAATACATTGTGTTCCAAAATATTCAGAGCTTTGGGAAATTATGTCTGGATTTTTAACTGCAAAAGAATTCAAACTTACTTTATCTGCTCCTGCTCTTAAAAGATTATTAATTGAGATTATCGAATTTATTCCACCACCAACGGTAAAAGGGATTTTAACGGATTTTGCAGTTCTTGAGACAAGATCAATTAATGTTTTTCTATTTTCAAAACTAGCTCTAATATCTAAAAATACTAATTCATCAGCTCCTGCATCAGAGTATTTACAAGCCAATTCGACAGGATCACCAGAGTCTCTAAGGTTTACAAAGTTAACACCTTTGACTACCCTACCATTAGCTACATCTAAACAAGGAATTAAACGAAGAGCTACCATTTTAAAAAAAATTGTCCAAAGGCTGTTAATCTTGCATAATAGCTTCCATTTTACATCTTATGGCTGAAACAAAATTATTACCCAAAATTGGTAGTAAAGTTAAAATTAACATTAACAAGGTTAAAGATAGATTACCTTCAAAGCTAATTGATCAAATTTCATCAAACCCTAGAGTTGTAACAACCGGATATAAAATGACCGATGGGAGAAGCATTGGCATTACTGTTAGATTGCAAAATGGAGAAGAAAATTGGTTTTTCCCTGAAGAAATTGATAAAGGTTAAATATTTAAAGTGAATGATCCAAAACAATTATTAGGAATTAAAGGGGCTTCAGAGACTTCAAGTATTTGGAAACTACGTATACAATTAATGAAGCCAATCACATGGATACCTTTGATATGGGGGGTAATCTGTGGAGCTGCTGCAAGCGGAAACTTCCAATGGACAATAAGTAATGTTTTTGCCTCACTAGCATGCATGCTAATGAGCGGACCTCTTCTGGCAGGTTACACTCAAACTATTAATGATTTTTTTGATAGAGAAATTGATGCCATTAATGAACCTAACAGACCAATCCCTTCTGGGAGAATTTCAATTAAGGAAGTAAAAATACAAATATGGGTATTACTTATTGCCGGTCTGTTAGTCTCTTTTTTACTAGACTTATATGCAAAACATAGTTTTCCCTCTGTCTTTCTTCTGGCTTTAGGTGGTTCTTTCGTTAGTTATATCTATTCTGCTCCTCCTTTAAAATTGAAGCAAAATGGCTGGCTTGGGAATTATGCTTTAGGAGCCTCATATATAGCTCTCCCATGGTGGGCTGGGCAAGCTTTATTTGGGAAATTAACAGCTGTTACTGCATTACTAACTCTTGCTTATAGTCTTTCTGGGCTCGGTATAGCAGTTATAAATGATTTCAAAAGTGTTGAGGGTGATTCAAAACTAGGATTGAATTCGCTACCTGTAATATTTGGAATTAAAAATGCCAGTCGAATCAGTGCAGGTCTTATTGATATTTTTCAATTAGCTATGGTTTTAGTATTAATTGCTATTGGTCAACATTTAGCATCAGTAATTTTAGTTTTACTGGTAATTCCTCAAATTACATTTCAAGATATGTGGTTACTAAGGGACCCATTAAAATTTGATGTCAAGTACCAGGCAAGTGCGCAGCCATTTCTAATAACTGGAATGCTAGTAACAGCTTTAGCAATAGGGCATAGTTTTTTAGTAGCTTAAAGTGAATGGAATAAAAAATAAATATTTTATTTTTACCTCCTCAATTTTTATTTTATTTGTAATATTTTTTCCAATATTTAATTTAATTAGGATAATTTTAAATTTTGACCCACTTAAAATTAATAATTCAAAATCAATAAACTATTCTTATGAAATATTATCTTCTGATAATAAAATATTAAGCAAACTAAGTCGAAAATTTGATGTTCTTGATCAAACAAACTTGATACCATTTTACCTAAAGTATTCTTTTATCTCTGGAGAGGACAAAAGATTTTTTAAACATAATGGAATTGACTTAATAGGTTTATCAAGAGCCTTTAAAAATAATATTCAGAGTGGATACCTTAAAGAAGGTGGCAGCACTATTACTCAACAAGTAGGAAGATTAATTTTTTTAAACAATGATTTAAGTTTTCAAAGAAAAATTAAAGAAATAATAATTTCATTAGTATTAGATTTTAAATTCAGTAAAAATCAAATATTAAAATTATATTTAAATAATATTTACTTAGGATCAGGAGCTTATGGTGTTAATGAGGCCTCACAAGTTTATTTTGGGAAACTTATAACAGAATTAACACTATCTGAGGCTGCCTTAATAGCGGGATTAGCACCTGCCCCTTCAATTTATTCACCATATGAAAATATCAATTTAGCTATTAAAAAAAGAAATAAAATTTTAAAAGATATGCACCTTTTTGGCTACATATCCTTAGATGAAAGAAATGAAGCAATTAAAGAAAAAGTTAATTTAAATTATCAAATAAATAAAAAAAAGTCTAAAGATAAATTATTAGTAAAATTCATTCTTAAGGAAACAAATAGCAAAATAAAAAATCCTAAAAAGTATAAATTCCTAAGAATTAAATCAAGCATTAATAAAGATTGGCAGGAAATAGGACAACAAATTTCAAAGACAATAGGGCCTAATAATATTGAAACAGCTTTGGTATCAATCGAATCCAACAGTGGTTTAATTAGAACACTCATAACCAGTAAAAATCCAACAATAAATGAATTTAACAGAGTTACTTCAGCTATAAGGCCTTTAGGCTCAACTTTTAAAATTATTCCTTACGCGGCAGCATTAATAGAAGGTATAAAATTAAGTGATAAATTCGAAGATTTACCTTCTTGCTGGAAAGATTATTGTCCCAAAAATTTTTCTGAAATCTATGGAGGTAAGATATCTTTAGAAGATTCTTTTAAAAATTCCTCTAATATAGTTCCTTTAAAAATAGCTAATGATATAGGCCTAAAAAAAATTATAGATCTAGCTAATTTATTTGGCCTAGGATATACACAAAAGCTTGAAGAATTTCTACCATTAGCTATCGGATCTTATGGAGATAATCTCCTAAATATTACTAATGCCTATACCGTTATGAATAGCAATGGTAATCTATATAAGCCAAGCATTCTTGAAAAAATAGAATCAAATAATTATGAATTGATTTGGGAAAATAAATTTATCCACAAGAAGATATTAGATTTTAAAGTAAACAAAAGCCTAAATAATCTACTTGAAAAATCAGTTTTGGAAGGTACTTCGATAGCAGCTTCAATTAAAGGACAAAGAGTATATGGCAAGACAGGAACTTCAGATAAAAACAGAGATCTTTGGTTTATTGGTTCAATTAATAATCTCACCACCGGAGTTTGGATAGGTTTTGATGAGAACAAATCTTCTAACTTATCTAGTGGTAATGCAGCTTATTTTTGGAAAAAATTCATAAGTAATATATACGATTTTAAAATTGACTAATTAAAGACTTTTTTTATTTATAGGAAATTTTTGCTGCATAGAATCCATCTCCTGGTTCATCGAATCTCGGTAAAATTTGTCTTTCACTTTCTAATTTTAATTCCTTATTATTTGACAAAAATCTTTTAATTAGCAAGTTATTTTCTTCGGGGCATATTGTACAAGTTGAATAAACTAAAGTACCATTTCTTTTTAAAAGAGGGAAAATACTTTCTAATAATCTTTCCTGTAAAAGAATTAACTGATTTATTTTATCCTTACTTAAAGACCATCTTGAATCAGGATTTCTTGCAAAGGTTCCAATACCTGAACATGGAGCATCAATTAAAATCTTATCAAAATAAGAAATAAGATTTGGTTTAATATTAATCAAACTAGTAGCATCTGCCTTCAAAGTTATAACACTTTTTAAATTTAATCTCTTTAAATTTGATTGCAAAATTTTCAATCTTTTTTCTGATCTATCAACAGCTAGGATTTCTGCATCATCATTAACTAACTCTGCTATATGTGTTGTTTTGCTTCCAGGCGCGGAGCAAGCATCTAGAATCTTTTCTCCTTTCATTGGATTTAAAAGAGGAGCGATCCATTGAGAAGATCTATCTTGCACTACCCAAATTCCATCACTGTAACCTGGGAGTTTTTTTATAGACCTTGGATTAGAGTTTAAAGCAACACCATTATTTAATTGGCTGATTGCCGAAGCATTAATATTGCATTTGGAAAGGTCATTCAAAAATTGATTAGAATTAGTTTTCAGAGAATTAATTCGTAGATCAATTGAAGGTTTTTTATTAAATGCCTTAGCAATATTTTTAGCTTCTTTTAATCCTACCCAATTAACAATTTCATAGACAAGCCATAATGGTAATGATTCAAGACAAGACAACCTCTCTATTTCATTAGTAGATATTTTTGGGAAATTTTTTTTTCCTAAATTTCTAACGGTATTTCTTAATATTGCGTTTACAGTACCAGATAAGGCTTTTAAATCAGTTATCTTAGCAACTTCTACCGTTGAGGAAATAGCTGCAGAGAATGGGATTTTATCCATCTTTAATAATTGATATAAGCCAATATGTAAAAGCCATCTAAGTTTTGGTGGTTGCTTTAGATGAGAAAGTTTCGATATATGATCTATCCAAAGGTCAAGAAATTTTCTATATCTTATACATCCAAAAGATAATTCAGTTATGAAGGCTATATCTAAAGAATTAAACTCATAATTTTTTAGTACCTTTTCAAGTGCATGATCTGAATAAGTTCCAGAACTCACTTTTAGTAGAATTTCCCAAGAGGCCTTTCTTTGAAGGTATCCTATTGCCAAAGTTTAAAAAAGTTATTTAGGAATATATGCTAAATATACTATTAATTGGGGATATGCGACTTAGCTATGAATTGAAGTATTAAACCAAATAAAACTAAGCACACTAACTAAAGTTAAATTAAATCCCAAAAATATATAGATATTAAGAGAGTGAACTTTTTCTTTAGAAAAGATTTCATTTTTTTTATTATTTTCCATTTAATAGTTTGATGAAAGTTTACTAAGTTAGATAAGAGAAAATATCTTTTATAGATCCTATATATCTAATAAACTATCATTCAAAACTAATATTCCTTAATAATATAAGGTTCTCTTAAGTTTTTAAAACTGGTAATAAATTTTGTTTAATAGAGATTACTAATAAATCCCTCAGCTATTTTTAAATGACCATTTAACTTTTCTTCACTCATTTTATCTAGATTCCTTGTTAGCATTGCTAATCTATATTGTTTTCTAAAATAGGTTTCATTATCTTTTATAAATTTCCAAAATAAACCGTCCCATATTGAACACCATGCTCCACTTTTATAATCAGACATTTTTTTTACATAATTAGAACTAGAAATATAAGGTTTTGTAGAAAAGATACCCCCATCGCTAAATTGACTCATGCCATAAACATTAGGAACCATTACCCAATCGTAGGAATCTATAAACATTTCCATAAACCATTTATAAACTTGATCAGGATGTATACGACATAAAAGCATAAAGTTACCTATGATCATTAACCTTTCAATATGATGACAATAACCGTATCTAATAATATTTTTAATTACTGTGTCTACCGGTTCAATTCCTGTGGTTCCTTTATAAAAGGCATCAGGCATTGGATTATTGTCAAAATTCCAAAAATTGGTCGTACGCATTTTTGTACTGTATTTTTCATAAACCAAGTAAATAAATTCTCTCCAACCAACAATTTGACGAATAAAACCCTCTAAAGAGTTGATAGGAACTTTATTTTTTTCGCCATAAGTTAATGCTTTATTTATAACTTCTTTAGGAGTTAACAAGCCGCTATTTAACAAAGGGGAAAGCAAACTATGCCATAAAACAATTTTTTGCTTACTAATTGCATCTTCATAATCTCCAAATAAAGAAAATCTATATTCGAAAAAATCACTAAGCCATTTATCGGCTTCATCGAAAGAAGTTGGATATATAAAATAATTACTTTCTCCTATAAACTCAATCCTTAAATTGGAAATTATATTTTCAGCCTGAATTACAAATTGATTTTTTGGCAATTTTGGTATTTCAGGAATATTTATTTTCTTGGGTAATTTTTTCCTATTTAATTCATCAAAACTCCATTTACCTCCCTTAGGTGAGCCATCAAGATTCACTAATATATTTTGACTTCTTCTTTGGTTCTCATAAAATCTACCCATTAATGGTTTTTTGGGATTCAATCTAAAAGACTCTCTTAAATCTTCTTTAGTAATAAACATTGGAGATTGGAATACTTTTAATTTAAGATTGTTGGCATTAACAAATTTATTTATCCTCTTCATAATTAAATAATCATGAGGATTAATAATATTTATCTTTTGATACTTTTCTTCTAAATTTTGTGATAAATAATCAACTGTGGAAAAATTATTTTGGTTCTCAATATAAAAAACTTTATGACCTGAATTTTCCAGATATTTTTTATATGCAAGCATTGAGGCTTTATGAAAAACTAATTTATTTTTGTGATTAACTAACTTATAAAATTTATCATTACCAAAAAATAACGAATCTTCTATCATAAGAATTTCACAATTTAATTTCAAAATTGGACTTTCTCTAAAGAGTTGATTTGGGAAAATTATCGATATTTGAATCATATTAATGTCTTTCTATTTCGGCATCTATTAGAACAGTATTTAACTTCCTTCCAACAATCTTTCCATTTTTTCCGCCAATCAAATGGCCTATTACAAATAGGGCATATTTTACTTGGTAAATTCTTCAAAACTTATAATTTTCTTTTATGGGTAGATTTAAATCTAGTCGAATTATTTAATTCCATATGTTTTGTTTTTCTTCCTGAAACTCTTTTTCTCCAAACTTTAAATGATTTAGGCTTAAGATTACTTCTCATGATTTTAATAGCATCTTCCTCTCTTAAACCAAATTGGTGCTTAATCGCCTCAAAAGGAGTTCTATCTTCCCAGCACATCTCAATTACTCTATCGATATCAATAATTTCCATATTTATTGCTTACATTCGGAAGTACAAAGTTTTTCAATATTTGATCTCCCAGTAATTTTTAATCTATATTTTGCCCAATATTGGTAAAAAAACCTTAAAAATGGTGCTAGGAATTCAATTTTTAAAGGATAGTAAACCCAACCGAGTCCTACTAACTCATATGAATAAGCCAGAACGTCTAGACCTTTAATAATATCTCCATTTTCTAAAATTCCATGAAGATTTGACATCGCTTCTCTATATGAAATGTCCTTGAATTGAAAAGGTTTATATTTATCATCATTAATATCAACAAAGTTAATTTTATTTAAGGCATCTTTCCTTTTTAAAAAATTAGTTTCTCTAAGGCATAATGGACAACCACCATCAAATAAAAAAATAAATTTATTTTGCATCTTACCCTTTTTGTTAAATACTAAAATTTTAAAAACCTTTTTGTGGACAATTAAAAACTAAAAGCTTTTTTTATAATTTTTTTTGAACTACACCATTGATTTTCAAAACAAGCTTTATAAAGCCTTAATAATTTCTTACTCGAATTCAATGTAAAGTCATTTATCTTATATATTAATAACCATTGATTAAGGGATACATCAATGGTTTTAAAAAATTCAAAAATTCATTCATCTAATAGATGCACACCTTCTCCAATATCAGGAGCAAATTTACAATATTTCTCAAATACAATCCCAACACCCCTCATCTTCTCTCCTAGTTCATCATTAAAATTTTCCCACTCTTTTGAATCGGGCTCAGGTAAAGTCCAACCTTGGGTCTCAACCATACTTGTTATCACAGTGTAATCCCATTCAATGTAGGCCATTAAATCATTTATAACTTATTGAATTATTATAAACTACCTACTAATTAAATATTTCCTAAATTAAATTTGAGTTAATAGGAAAATAATTTATCTAAATTAAAAGCTTTATATCTTGAATTATCTTTTTTGTACTGAATATACTTAAATTAACCATATAAGCTTTTTAAAATGTCAATTTTGCCAAGAAGATTTGAGCGAATAAAAAATGTTTTAAATTGCCGCATGAAGAACTTAACAGTTTTAGTAGAGGCAGTAAATAAACCCCATAACTTATCTGCAATATTAAGAACATGTGATGCAGCAGGTATTTTTGAAGCAAATTTCATTTGTGAGAAAGATGAAGTTAAAACTTACAACAGTACCGCGCAAGGTAGTCAAAAATGGGTCAAATTAAATAATCATGAGACAAAATTCTCTGCTGTATCTGAGCTAAAAAAGAAGGGTTTTAAATTATATGGAACGACTCTTAATGCAAGCTCAACCGATTATAGACATTTTGACTATTCAGGAAATACTTGTTTTGTTTTAGGAGCAGAAAAGTGGGGATTGAGTGATGAACTCATCTCAAAGGTTGATGAATCAATCTTTATACCTATGACTGGTATGGTTCAATCTTTGAATGTTTCAGTAGCAGCGTCCATTTTAGTTTTTGAAGCTATTCGCCAAAGACAAAGTAAGAATCTGCTTCCTTTTAATGGAGAAGGTTTAAGTCCCAAAGAATACCAAAATACACTCTTTGAATGGAGTTATCCTGAATTAGCTTCTATTTACAGAAAGTCTGGGAGGGAATATCCAACACTTAATCACTATGGCGAAATTAATAAAGTAGTTAATAGTTAATAATTTAAAATTAACTATCACTTCTCCAAAATATTTTCTATTTCTTCGCCGATAAAAGAAAGACCTAAGACTAAAAAAAACATCGCTAATCCAGGAAATAAAGCAGTCCACCAAATTCCAGTAGGAAGAGCCGCAAGCGCAAGATTAAGATCACTGCCCCATTCTGGTACATCCGCAGGAACTCCTAAACCCAAAAAGCCCAAACTTCCCAAGACTAAAACAGCATCGGCAGCATTTAACGTTATAAGAATAGGCAAAGGGGTAATAACATTTGGAAATATATATTTAAAAATTATAGTTTTAACATTCGCTCCCGAAACTCTTGCAGCTTCGACATATGTCTCTGATTTTACTATTAGTGTTTGATTTCTTATCAATCTAAAATATTGAGGAGAATAAACTATACATAAAGCTATAGATGCATTAATAATCCCTTTACCTAATACAAAAGCTACAACTACTGACATCAAAATAACAGGTATCGAAAATATAGTATCCATTACAAGTGATAAACATTTATCAAAGATTCCTCCAAAATATCCACTCAACAATCCTAATGGTAGGCCAATTATTAAAGCAAAGATAATCGCAAGAACTACCACTTCAATAGCTATAGATGAGCCTTGTAAAGTTCTTAAACAAACATCTCTTCCTAATCTATCTGTGCCACATAAATGTTTTAGGGAAGGCGGTGCAAAAATATCACTACTAAATGAAGATAAAGAATAACCAAAAAAGTTATTAGCCTCTAATACTTTCATAATCAAAACTATTAAAAGATATAAAATTACAATTAAAAATCCAGTCTTTCTAATGTTCTGAGCGACTTGACTTGATGATTTTACATTCACAAATTTATGATTATTCGAACCAACTAAAATATACCAATTGTTTGAAAGATAAAATAGCTTTTAGTTTTTAATTTGACATTAATTACTGATTTAATTTCAGAACTGCCATAAAAGCTTCTTGAGGTACATCGACTTTACCCATTGCCTTCATCCTCTTTTTCCCTTTAGCTTGTTTCTTTAAAAGTTTCTTTTTTCTTGAAATATCACCCCCATAGCACTTAGAAAGAACATCTTTTCTTAATGCACTTATACTTTCGCTGGCAATTATACGGCTGCCTATTGAAGCCTGAATAGGTATCTTAAATTGTTGTTTTGGTATAAGCTCCTTTAATTTTTCTACTAAGACCCTACCTATACCATAGGCTTTATCTTTATGAACTATTGAAGTTAAAGGATCAGCTCTTTCAGAATTTATAAGAACATCCAACCTAACGAGATCATTTTTTCTATACCCAATCAAATGGTATTCCATTGATGCATATCCTTGTGTTCTACTTTTCATTTGATCAAAAAAATCTGTAACCACTTCTGCTAAAGGAATTTCGTAAATCAATGTCACTCTATCTGTTGTAATGTATTTCATATCAATAAAAATACCTCTTCTTTCTTGGCATAAACCCATTAGTGTTCCGTTAAATTCATTAGGAGAATAAATTTCCATTTTTACATAAGGCTCTTCAATTGATTCACGTAATTGTGGGTCTGGGATTGTTGAGGGATTATCAATAAAGATCTGTTCTTGATCGTTCAAATTTACCTTATAGATAACTGAAGGAGCAGTTACTATTAAATCCAAATCATATTCTCTCTCCAATCTTTCCTGAACTATTTCCATATGAAGTAGTCCTAAAAATCCACACCTAAATCCAAATCCCATAGCGCTACTAGTTTCGGGTTCATACTTAAGCGCAGCATCAGATAATTGAAGTTTTTCTAAAGACTCTCTTAGATCTGGATACTGATCTGCATCAGTTGGGAACAATCCACAAAACACCATAGGATTAGCTGTTTTATATCCAGGCAATGGATCTTCAGCAGGTGAATTAAATAATGTAATTGTATCTCCCACTCTTGCATCAGCTACAGACTTAATTGAAGCAGCTAAATAACCAACTTCTCCTGCATGAAGTTCACTAACTTGCTTCTCATCAGGAGCCATTATTCCAATTTCATCTAATTCATAATGTTTCTTACTAGCCATAAGTAAGATCTTATCTTTTTTATTAATTGATCCAGATATTACTCTGAAGTAAACGATTACACCTCTATAAGGATCATAATAGGAGTCAAAAATAAGTGCCTTGGTATGAGATTTTATTTCATCTTGAGGGGGAGGAATCCTACTGACAACTGCTTCTAATATATCTTTAATACCTTCTCCAGTTTTAGCAGAGCAATTTATTGCATTAGATGTATCTAATCCAATTATCTCCTCAATTTCTTCTTTTATTTTTCCAGCATCTGCGCCAGGTAAATCAACCTTATTTAAAACAGGAATTATTTCTAAATTATTTTCAAGGGCAAGATAAACATTAGCCAAAGTTTGAGCTTCTACACCTTGACTCGCATCAACAACTAATAGCGCGCCTTCACAAGCCTGTAAAGATCTACTTACTTCATAAGAAAAATCAACATGTCCTGGTGTATCAATTAAATTTAAAATATATTCTTGTGAATCTTCAGCTTTATATTTCATCCTCGCAGCCTGCAATTTGATTGTTATACCCCTTTCTCTTTCAAGATCCATACTATCCAAAAACTGATCTTGCATATCCCTTTGTTTAACTGTGCCAGTATCTTGAAGTAACCTATCTGCCAGAGTAGATTTACCGTGATCAATATGAGCTATTATGCAAAAATTTCTTATTTTTGAAACAGATATATCAGTCATATAAAATTTAAAACTGCTCCTTTCATTTCTTCTTAATTAATACTAGCTAATTCAGATTATGGATGGAAATCTAAAATAAAATTATTTCTTTTTTTAATATTTTCTAAAAAATCATTATCACTTTCATTCTCTAATTCCGATTCGTAAAGAAGATTACTTATTTTCTTCTCAAAATCAATATTGTCAGACTTGAAAAGGCATGATTTTTTTAAAACTTCAATCATTATTGAAACTGCTGTACTAGCTCCTGGAGAAGCACCTAATAAAGCAGAAAGTGAGCCATCTGCCGAATTGACTATTTCTGTACCAAATTGCAAAGAACCTCCGTCTTTAGTTTTTTTAATTATTTGAACTCTTTGCCCAGCATTCTCTAAATACCAATTCGAAGGATTAGCTGATGGCATCATATTCCTTAAGTTTTCAACTCTTGAATTATGGCTCTTCAGAGATTGTGAAAAAAGATAATTAATTAAATCGTTATTCTTTATCCCAACATCAAGCATAGAAAATAAATTATTTTTTTTAATTGAACTAAATAAATCAAAATAAGATCCTTTTTTTAAGAATTTAGTCGTGAAACCAGCAAAAGGTCCATAGAGAAGAAATTTTTTGCCTTCAATCCATCTAGTATCTAAATGGGGGACTGACATTGGAGGTGATCCTATATCTGCTTTCCCATAAACTTTGGCATTATGTTTTTCCGTTAAAGACTTTTCAGCACAAATAAGCCATTTCCCACTGACGGGAAACCCACCATACATTTTTGCCTCTGGAATCTTAGATTTTTGCAAAAAGTTTATAGTTTTCCCCCCAGCTCCTAGAAAAACATATGAAGTACTCAAAGAAACTATTCTGCCATGTGAACGAACTTTTAATTTCCATTGCTTTTTATCTATTTTCTTTAAATCTATTAATTCTGTTTTATAACTAATTTCAAAATTTTTATTCTTAGCAATATATTTTAGATATTCTCTTGTTAAAGCCTCAAAGTTGATGTCTGTGCCTCTTTTTATTCGAGTAGCAGCAACTTTATCTAATGGATTTCTACCATTTGTAATAAGTGGAGCCCATGATTTTATTTGTTTATAGGATGATGAAAACTCCATATCTGCAAATTCTGGATATTCAGACATTGCTTTGAATCTTTTTTTTAAAAAAGAGATATTTTCACTACCTGTGACAAAGCTTATATGAGGAATAAATTTTAAAAAATTCTTTATATCTATCTTCCCATCTGCATACAATGAGGCCCATAAAGACATTGAATTTTCAAAGGAACGATTTATAGAAAGGGCTTTTTCTATTCGTAAATCTCCATTTTTATCTAAGGGAGTGTAATTTAATTCGCAATTTGCTGCGTGACCAGTTCCTGCATTATTAAACGCTCCAGTACTTTCACTTCCTGGATTATTCAACTTTTCTATAATTAATACTTTTATTTCAGGTAAAATCTCTGTAAGTAGTAATGCAAGTGTTCCGCTCATTATTCCGGCCCCTACCAGAATCGCATCATAACTATTATTTTTATTTAGGATGTTTTCAGAAGTCACAACAGAAAAATATTTTTTTTTGCAATTAATCGCATTTCTTTCTAGGCTTATTATAAAGTTAATTCAAAATTATGAGTACTGGAACATTACCACTTACAAATGAAAATGTAGAAACAGTTTTAGATGAACTAAGACCTTTTTTAATCTCAGATGGAGGTAATGTAGAAATAGCTGAAATTGATGGCCCTATTGTTAAAGTGAGACTTCAAGGAGCATGTGGAAGCTGCCCAAGCAGCACAATGACATTGAAAATGGGAATAGAAAGAAAATTAAAAGAAATGATTCCTGAAATCAGCGAAGTTGTTCAAGTTTTATAAGCAATTTTTAAAAATCTTTTTACGACTCTTTGCTTAATTCCTTAGTTAATGAAGATTTAAAATCTAAGCAATTTATTGGAAGACCTTGACCTATAGCAATTAAAAGTGGAGCTAAAATTCCTAGCGTAAATACTAAATTTGATTGATTAACTTCATTTTTACTTAATGTAAAAGTTATCAAATAAATAATAGTAAAATAAGCATGTAAAGAAAAAAATTCTTTTGGTTTTAAAGCGGGCCATCTCAAAGTATTACCCAAAAAATATAAAAACCCTGTCATAAATTTAAATTAACTAAAAAAGCTTAAATCAAATATAAACCTAATACCTTTTTGGTTTAATTCACAATAAAGTTTACTTAAGATAATAATTAAAAAAAAATTAAAAATTTATTTCTAACTGTAAAATCTAGACAACAGCAGGAAAATACGTTTATAATAAAAAATGTAGCAACAGCTACTTTTCGTTCACCCTCATCGAGGGCGCAGTTCGAGTCATACCAGGGAACGGGGGATGGCCGTTTTGTCACATCGAAACATGACTACTTTAACTTACAGAGGTAAAAACTACGTTCAAAACAAAGAAGTTGCTCAAAAGCAATTTGTTGAACTTACCTACAGAAGAAACGTATACACCAATAGAATGGATGACGCTTCTTCAAGTAATGAAAAAGCAGAATTAAATTATAGAGGTGCTAACTACACTAAATAATTTTATTCCAAATCAAAACCCCCTTCCAAGGGGTTTTTTTTTGGCTATATTTATCAAGAATTAGAATAATTTCTATGTCTAACGATTGCTGCTATACAGATGAGTCAAATAAAAATTTCAAAGGTCTTGATCATAAAGATGCTATTCAAGAAAGGTACGGTTCTGCTGCATTAGAAAAAGAGAGTTGTCTTTGCACACCTGTTGGTTTTAATCCTGTTTTACTTGAAGCAATTCCTCAAGAGGTTATAGAAAAAGATTATGGATGTGGTGATCCAACAAAATATGTTCAAAAAAATGATATAGCCTTAGATCTTGGAAGTGGTAGCGGCAAAAATGCTTTTATTTGTGCCCAAATTGTGGGAAAAAAAGGGAAAGTTATTGGAGTTGATCAGAATCCTGACATGCTTTCTTTATCTAGATCAGCCTCTAAAGAAGTTACAAAAAAAATAGGTTTCAACAATACAGAATTTCTTGAAGGATCTATTGAAAAACTTGATGAATTAGATAAAGATTTAAATCCATTAATCGCCGACAAATCAGTTGATATTATTTTAAGTAATTGCGTTTTAAACTTGGTAAGTCCAGAATCTAGAAATAACCTTCTAAGAAATATAAAAAGAGTTTTAAAAGATAATGGAAGAATTGCAATTAGCGATATTGTCTCTAATAAAAAAGTTCCTTTAAGATTACAAAATGATCATGATTTATGGACAGGATGCATTAGTGGAGCATGGTATGAGCCAGACTTTATAAGTGATTTTAAAGAACTAGGTTTTAAAAATTTAGAATTTGCAGAAAGGAGTGCTAAAGCTTGGAAAGTTATAGAAGATATTGAATTTAGAACAGTAACTTTAGTAGGCAATATTTAAAAAAATTCAAGAATTTAATAATCTAATTTAAATTTTCCATGAGAAATAATCTAAGAGATCAAATACCAGCATTAAAAAATAAGTATTATTTTAACTATGGTGGTCAAGGACCATTACCAAAATCTTCTCTAGAAGCTATTGTTAAAACTTGGGAAATTATCCAAGATTTAGGACCATTTACCAATGATATCTGGCCTTTTATTTTCAAAGAAATATTGACCACAAAAAGAGTTATTGCACAAAAATTAGGTATAAATTCAAAGAATGTAGCTTTAACCGAAAATATCACTTCTGGTATTATTTTACCTTTTTGGGGAATGAAAGTAGAAGAGGGAGAAGAGTTATTAATAAGTGACTGTGAACATCCTGGAGTAGTAGCTGCAAGTCGGGAATTTTGTAGAAGAAATAAATTAATTTTCAAAATTTTGCCAATACAAAAAATTAAAAATCTAAATGACGAAAATATAATTGCAGAGATTTTAAAAAATCTAAATAGTAAGACTAAGATCCTAATTATTTCTCATATTTTATGGAACTTTGGATATAAAATTCCTTTAAAACAAATTTCTATCGAATTAAAGAATAATAGAGAAAATTCTTATCTACTTGTTGATGGTGCTCAAACCTTTGGACACATAAAAATAGAAGAAGAAGTTTTTTATTCTGATTTATATTCAATAACTTCTCATAAATGGGCATGTGGTCCAGAAGGACTTGGAGCCATTTATGTCTCAGATAGATTTATTCATGAAACAGATCCAACAATAATTGGTTGGAAATCATTAAAAAAAGAACAAGGCATCTATGAGCCTTCAGATAATCTTTTTCATGATGATGCAAGAAAGTTTGAAGTGGCTACATCTTGTATTCCTTTACTTGCTGGGCTCCGGAATTCTTTAGATCTTTTGGATAAAGACTGCCCTGAAGAAGAAAAAACCAAAAATATCAAAAAATTAAGTGGGGAACTTTGGAATAAATTAAATCATTTAAACGGAGTTGAATTAGTTTTAGAAAAAAAATACTTAAATGGGATAGTTAGTTTTAACATCGAAAATATTAAAGATAAGGATAAATTTGTGAAGAAACTTGGAGAAAAGAAAATTTGGATTAGAGTTTTAGAAGATCCAAAATGGTTTAGAGCATGTGTACATCAAATGACTACAGAAGCTGAGATTGATTTACTTTCCAAAGAAATAAAAAAAATACTTTTTTAAATCTAAAATTCTTAATTCTTAAACTTTTATATTCAGATGAGCAATGCAAAAAAATTAAAAAGTAGCATGTGAGATTTATTTTAGTGGATAAAATGCTTGTCGAATATATAAAAAATTATTTTTATAAAAAGAACTTTCTAGAAAAAAGATATCTTCAAACGGGGAAGTTCTTTAAATTTATATGAAAATAAGACTTTCAATACAAATGGAATTTAGTCACATAATCATTATGTCTAATAACGTATCTACCTCAGTAAGTAGTAACAATACTACTTCTATATTTGCAGGTTTTCTTGGAGCATTTATTGTTGGTTCTCTTGGAGTCCAACTTGTAAGAACTCAAAAGCCTTCTTTACAATCTCAACCATTAAAAGTTCAACCAGTTATCGCTCATCAATCAACTTTATGGGCAGCTTTAGGAGAACAAGATTCTCCTATTCTTAAAAATAAAGTTTCTAATACTAAAACTAACGGAGTTGTCCCTGTTGTAGGGTCTGAAGCAACTCTTTGGGCTCCTTTAGGTTTAGGTAATTAGTAAATAATAAGGTCTTGAATAAACAGGAGGAGGGTTATTAAACCCTCCTTTTTTAACTTTATTAATAATTTATTTAAGAATATTATTCCAATTCATAAGGATAAAATTTGATTTACCAGGGTATTTCCGAACTGTCCCATGCAATAAATTTTCCAGTAGATGATGGTGATTGATTTTTAATAATATTAATCAAAAATTGGGATGATTTTTCTTTACTAAATAATTTATGTTCTGGAACAAATTTATGAAAAGGTCTAGATAAATCAGTATCTACTGTTCCTGGATGAAGCAATGTAATAGTAGCCTTAGGGAAACGTCTAGCCCACTCAATACTTAAAGATTTAAAAAACTGATTTTGGGCAGATTTTGCAGCTCTATATGAATACCAACCTCCAGTATGATTATCTCCAATACTTCCCACCCTTGCACTTATACTTGCAAAATTAAAATCAAAATCTTTTGGTATAAATTCTTCAATTGCTTTAGCTAAAAAAATAGGAGAAAAGGCATTTATTGAAAAACTTTCCATCATATTTTTTTTATCAAGATGTTGTAATCTTTTTTCTGGTTTAAGAGAATCACTATGAAGTCTCCCTGTAGCATTAACGACTAACCTTAATTTTGAAGAATGATTAGATATTTTATTTTTCAACTGCAAAAGGGATTGAGAATCCTCTATATCTAATTCCCAAAAAGAATTAAATTCACTTTTTCTTCCACACAAAACAACATCTAAATCTTTCTCGCTTTCATTCAGATCTTTAGCTAGTTGTGTTCCAATTCCACCTGCGCCTACAACTAAGGCTAAGCCTTTCATTTTATTAAAAATAACTCCATTGATTCTAAGAAACTTTTCTTGTGATTTGCGTAAAGATCTTTTTTATTTGATTAGGAAATTTTATTGAGATTTACTTTTTTCTTTTAATAATTTATAAGCTATTTTCCTATCATCAAAATTAATAACTTTATCATTGAGAATTTGGTAGTCTTCATGTCCTTTTCCTGCAATTAAAACAATATCTTCTTTTTTGGCAAATTTAATAGATTCATTTATTGCTTTAAATCTATCAATCTCAATTGTTATTTTTTCTATTTTTTTTATACCCATCAAAATATCATTTACTATCTTTTGGGGCTCTTCTGATCTTGGATTATCTGAAGTTATAAAAAGTTGATCAGAAAACTCTTCAGCTATTGATCCCATTAAAGGCCTTTTAGTACGGTCTCGATCTCCACCACAGCCAAAAACAGTTATTAGTTTCCCTTCACAAAGTTTTTTAATTGATTGCAAAACTTTTTTTAATCCATCAGGAGTGTGGGCATAATCAACAATTACTGTTGGAAGTGATCTTAAAACGACATCATTATCAATTTGTATTTTCTCCATTCTCCCAGGAGCACCAGGGAAAGATTGTATTAACTTTGATAGATCTTTTAAAGAAAAATTAAGTTTATACAAAATTGTTATTGCTTGAATAGCATTCATTAAATTAAATTCACCAACCAGTGGAACAAAAAGTTGAATTTTTTCCCTAGGTGTATGAAAAATACAGGTGGAACCACTTTCAGTAAATTTTTTATCTGTTACGAAAAAAAAATCATCATTTTCAAATTCACTTTCAGTAATCTTTGTAGAGACTAATGAAGATTGTTTTTCAAGTTCAGATGATAATTCTGATATCCAATGGTCATCATGATTTAATACACAAATTCCATCTTTTTCTTTTAAGTAAGGTGGTAAAAATAGTTTTCTTTTTGTTTGAAAATATGATTCCATATCAGAGTGATAATCAAGATGATCTTGAGTTAAATTAGTAAAAATAGCCGCCTCAAATTCGCATCCTGATATCCTGTTTTGAGCAATAGAATGAGAACTTACCTCTAATATCGCGAATTCAGATTCTGCCTCAACAGCAGCATTTAATTTCTTTTGAAGTTTATCGGCGAAATCAGTTGTATGAGAAGCCACTTCTGAAAAGCCAGGCCATCTATTGAGCAAGGTCCCAAATAATGCAGTCTTTTTTCCTAATTTTTTTAAAAGATATTCCAATAAAAAAGTAATTGTCGTTTTTCCATTTGTACCCGTAACACCAATAAGTTTAAGTTTTCTTGACGGCCTATTCCAAAACTCAGCGATTATTTGACCAAAAATATAATCTAAATTGTCCTCTATAACCAAAATCCTTTCTCGATCAATAGATCCAATTTTCTCTTTTGCAGCAGACCCAATAATGGCAGCCTCCGCGCCATTTTCAATTGCCTCAATACAAAATTTTCCTCCATCAACATTTAAACCAGGCATACCTAAAAATAAAGATCCTTTTTGTACTTCTTTAGAGTTAAAAGAAATATTATTGATTTCATGATCGATTAAATCTAATGAGGGAATAATTCCTACCAAATCTAAAAGTTTATGTAATTTTATAGATCTCATATAAAAAAATTATTTCTCCAGAATGGTACTAATATTTTTTTGAAACCAATTCTTTAATTGATCATCTTTTAATCTTGGAGAAATGCGAGGCAATTCTATAATCTCCTTGGACTTAATTCCTTCAACAGCAATAACAGGTACTTCATAATCATATTTTTTATATTTATCTTGATATAAATCAACCCTATCAATATCAATTTCTTTAAACTCCTCTAAATTAGGGAATAACTCATTAAGATTTATTTTTGCTAGTTTGTTTTTTAGTGAATCACAAAGACAACATCCCTGCCTAACAAAAATAAATATTTTCATTAATTTAATCAGGCACAGGGTCACATCCGCAGGGAGTTAAAGGATGACATCTGCTTAATCTTCTTATAGTTAACCACCCTCCCTTCCAAGGACCATGTCTAGTAATTGCCTCGTATCCATAAGAGCTACAACTTGGAATGAATCTACATCTTGGTCCGAAAAAAGGGGAAAACCACTTTTGATAGAAGGAAATCATCAAAAGAAGTATAGATGTAAGTAGTTTGTTGATGCTTTTAATCACTTTAATGATGTAAAATAACAGTTTAGTAGTAATTAGTTTAGTTGAATTTAATCAATTATCCAATTTATTGCAAATTTCAATTTTAATTTAAACCTATGTCAAGATACCGCGGCCCAAGATTAAGGGTTACGCGTCGCTTGGGAGAACTACCAGGTCTCACTAGGAAAGCTTCAAAGAAGTCTAATCCTCCAGGTCAGCACGGCCAAGCCCGTCGCAAGCGATCAGAATACGCAATTCGTCTAGAAGAAAAACAGAAACTTAGATTCAACTATGGAGTCTCTGAAAGACAACTAGTCCGTTACGTCAAAAAAGCTAGAGCTCAAGAAGGCTCTACAGGAACCAACCTCCTTAAACTTTTAGAAAACAGATTAGATAATGTTTGTTTTAGATTAGGTTTTGGTGGGACAATTCCAGGCTCAAGACAATTAGTAAATCATGGACATGTGACTGTTAATGGAAAAGTTCTTGATATTGCAGGTTACCAATGTAAATCAGGAGATGTTATTAGCATTAAGGAAAACAAGGCAAGTAAAAAACTTGTTGAAGGAAATATTGAATTCCCTGGTTTAGCAAATGTGCCTCCTCATATAGAGTTAGATAAACCTAAATTAACAGGGAAAATAAACGGTAAGTGTGATAGAGAATGGGTTGCTCTTGAAATTAACGAGCTACTAGTCGTTGAATATTATTCAAGAAAAGTTTAAAAAAACTTTTCTTTGTATTATTAAATCTCTCTCCTCGATAAGAAGAGAGATTTTATTTAATTCTTATTTTGAAAACAATGGGAAATAAGGAAAATAATCTCAAAAAGCCAGGCGTTAAAACCTTATCCATACACCATGGAGAAACATTTTCCGAAGAAACCGGTTGTGTTATGCCTCCAATTTTCTCAACATCTACTTTCAAACATGGGAATAAACAAAATTTTGATTACACCAGGTCAGGCAATCCAAACTTTAAAATTCTTGAAAATATACTGAGATCAATAGAAGATTCTAAATTCTGTACAGTTTTTGGATCTGGCATAAGTGCAGTAACTGCAATAACATCAACATTAAGATCAGGCGACAAGATACTCTGTGAGTCAAATCTCTATGGTTGCACGGTAAGAATGTTTGATAAAGTTTTCAAAAAATTTGGGATAGAAGCTCTTTACACAGATTTTACAGATAAAAAAAATATCAAAAAAATTAAAGACTTCCAGCCAACTTTAATATGGCTCGAAAGTCCAACAAATCCTCTATTAAAAATACTTGATATTAAATTGATCTGTGAAGAAGCGAATAAGCACAAAATACCTGTAGTTCTAGATAATACCTTTTCTACAGCCCTCATTCAAAAACCTTTGGAACTTGGAGCAACGCTTTCTCTAATAAGTACAACAAAATTTATCAATGGACATAGTGATGCACTTGGTGGAGCAGTACTCACTAATGATGAGGAATGGAATAATAAGATGCTTTTCTCTCAAAAAGCTTTAGGACTTCAACCCTCGCCCTTTGATTCATGGCTTATTACAAGAGGAGTAAAAACTCTCCCTCTAAGAATCGAACAACAAACAAAAAGTGCAGAGATAATTTCTAAGGAATTTGAAAATCATAGGAACATTTTTAAGGTTCTTTATCCTTTTAATCAAAAACATCCACAATTTAATTTAGCTAAATCACAAATGAAATCTGGCGGTTCCATGATCACACTTAAATTGAACTTAAACAAAGCAGACACTTTTAAATTTTGTAAATCTCTCAAATATTTCTCATTAGCAGAGAGTCTTGGTGGAGTTGAAAGTTTAATTTGCCACCCCGCAACAATGACTCATGCATCTGTTGATGATAAAACAAAAAATCTCCTAGGTATTGATGATTCTCTTATACGTTTGTCAGTTGGTTGTGAAGATACAAATGATTTAATGTCAGATATCTTATTTGCCTTAAATAAATTCTGAAAATTGAGAGATTTACTTAAAAAACCGATATGGAGAAATTTAGAGTTGGGATTTTCGATCCCCGATAGTAATCACGCTGTTTCTGTAGCATTACCAACTTGGAATGATGTAATTAACTATGAGGAAAAAAATCCAAAATGCTTAGAATCATTAAGATCAATCTATCCTCGTTTTGGACTCAATCCTCTAGTAAAAAGATTATGTGAAAAGACAAAGAAAGAAAGTCAAATCCATAATCAAAGTATCTGGCCATATCCAGATGAAAGAATAGCTTTAAAAGCAAAAAAATACTGTGATAAAAATACTTTTCAAGAATATTCTTATATAGAAAGAAGGCATAATTTTACTTTATTAATTACTAAAGAATCAGCAAGTATATATGCAAGATCTTTTTGGCAACATACGGGGCTTGGTCTATCTTCAAGAGCGGCAGCAATTGAATTGGGCCTTGAGGATTGCCCTTCAAAATCTTTAGTCAATGAAAGTTATCAAAGAATAAAAAATAGAATTTCTCAATTTACAAAAACGAACTCCAATGATATCCACCTAACTTCATCTGGCATGTCTGCTTTATACACATCATTAGAAATTATATATAAATTATTTCCCGAAAAACCTACACTTCAAATTGGTTTTCCATATGTTGATGTACTCAAATTACCAATGAATATCTTTCATGGAGCCAAGCTAATAACAGAAGAAAATTGCAAGAATATTGAATTAGAAATTCAAAGAATAAATCCAGCAGCTTTGATTATTGAATTACCAAGTAATCCAATGCTCAAATGTGTAAACATAAAAAAAATTGCAAAAATTGCAAATAAATTAAATATACCTGTGATAATTGACGATACAATCGGTTCTAATCTGAATATCAATTCCCTTGAGCATGCAGATATCGTTTTCACTTCACTTACAAAAATCTTTTCAGGTAGCGGAGATATTCTTGCTGGCTCATTAATACTGAATCCAAAAAGCAGATGGATTAATAAATTTAGAAATGCATTAAAGGAAATAAACCTTCCAATCCTTTCAGAGGGAGATATAGTTTCTCTAGAAAAAGTTAGTAGAGATGTAAAACAAAGAGTTTTTAAGCAAAATAAAGCATGTTTGGAATTAAAAAAAAGATTAGAGAACCATAAAGAAATAAAAAATATTTTCCATCCAGAAAATTGTCCTAATTTCAATTCCATACTTACTTCTAATGGGGGATATGGTTGCTTATTATCATTTGAATTAAAAGGAGGCCTAGAGAAAGCTAAAAAGTTTTATGATTTTCTTCAAATATCTAAAGGACCTAGTTTAGGTACGAAATTTACACTTGTATGTCCTTATGTTTTATTAGCTCATTATGACGAATTGGAGTGGGCTGAAAGTTTTGGTATACCTTCGCACCTTTTAAGAGTATCGGTAGGACTAGAAGACAAAGATCACTTATGGAGTACTTTTTCTGATGCATTAAATAATTTTTAATCCCTAGTATTTACCGTATAGAAACTTATATACTCTTTTTCTGAAAAATAGTTAGTATTAAAATATATTTTCTCAATATATAAATGGCAAAAATTTATGAAGACAACAGTTTTGCTATTGGAAACACTCCATTAGTAAAATTAAAGTCAGTTACTAAAAATGCTAAAGCTACTGTATTAGCAAAAATTGAAGGAAGGAATCCTGCGTATAGTGTCAAATGCAGAATTGGTGCAAACATGATATGGGACGCTGAGAAAAGCGGAAAACTTACAAAAGACAAAACAATCGTTGAGCCTACATCTGGAAATACTGGCATTGCCCTAGCTTTTACTGCTTCAGCAAGAGGTTATAAATTAATCCTTACGATGCCAGAATCTATGTCAATAGAAAGAAGAAGAGTGATGGCAGTATTAGGGGCCGAAATTGTTTTAACAGAGGCTTCAAAAGGTATGCCAGGAGCAATTGCTAAAGCTAAAGAGATTGCAGAAAGCAATCCCTCTCAATATTTTATGCCAGGTCAGTTTGATAATCCGGCAAACCCAGAAATTCATTTCAAAACCACTGGGCCTGAAATTTGGGATGATTGCGATGGTGCAATTGATGTTTTAGTTGCAGGAGTTGGAACAGGTGGAACAATTACAGGAGTCTCAAGATACATTAAACAAGAAAAGGGTAAAAATATTACTTCTGTAGCAGTTGAACCATCTCATAGTCCTGTTATTACTCAGACACTTAATGGAGAGGAAGTGAAATCAGGACCTCATAAAATTCAAGGAATTGGGGCAGGTTTTATCCCGAAAAATCTTGATTTATCAATTGTCGACAAAGTCGAACAGGTTACAAACGATGAATCTATAGAGATGGCTTTAAGATTGGCTAAAGAGGAAGGTTTGCTAGTTGGTATATCTTGTGGAGCTGCTGCTGCTGCTGCTGTTAAATTAGCTGAACAAGATGAATATGCAGGCAAGACTATTGTTGTAGTTCTTCCTGATTTAGCTGAGAGATATTTATCATCAATAATGTTTACTGAAGTCCCAAGTGGCATAATTGAGGAACCAGTTAAAGCTTAAAAAATTATTTCTCCAGAAATGAATCTGGGGAAATAAACATAGCATCGCCATAAGAGAAAAATCTAAATTTTTCTTTTATGGCTTTTTTATATAGATCTAGTAACCTTTCTCTACCAATCATTGCGCTCACCAGGAGTAATAATGAGCTTTTGGGGAGATGAAAATTGGTTAACAATCCATCAACTGCCTTAAATTTATAGCCTGGCTTAATTACTAAATCAACATACTTAGCTATAGGAATAAAGTCTTCCATTTCAAATGAATAGGAACTTTCAAGAGCTCTTACGCTAGTAGTTCCAATAGCTATTACTCTTCTGTCTGTCTTTTTTATTCTTTTAATTTCTTCTACTACTTTCTTACTAACACTGACCCACTCTTTATGAAGTTTTAAATTAGATAAATCTTCTTGATCAATTGGCTTAAAGGTTCCATAACCTACATGCAAAGTAATAGCCATGACCAATATTCCTTTTTTTTTTAAATTTGAGATAAGACTTTTACTTAAATGCAATCCTGCCGTGGGAGCTGCAACTGCTCCAGGATTACATGCATACTCAGTTTGATAACTATTTTCATGAAAAGATTCTTCTTCGGCACTTTTTATATATGGAGGGAGTGGGATTTCTCCATATATATCAAGGAGTTTATTCATTGAAATTAGATCATTTATATTTTCTGGAAACTTGATAAATCTTCCTCCAGTTTCTTCATCAATCCCAGAAATTTTCAACTTTATATTCTTTGCAAAGGGTGACTTTAAATTTAATTGTTTATTTATTTTTAACTTTTTCGCAGGCTTTGCTAAACATAGCCAAGTAGATTCATCTGATTTCTCCAACACTAATAATTCGACTAATCTCCCATTTTCTAATTCAACCTTTAACCTTGCTTTCATCACCTTTGTATCATTTATGACTACCAGATCCCCCTCTCTAAGTTCAGCCAAGAGATCCTTGGTATATTTATTTATTGAATAATCTTCTTTTAATGCACTATCTCTAACTATCATTAATTTAGATTCATGCCTTACTTTAGAAGGTTTATTTGCTATTAATGATTCATCAAGACAATAATCATAAGCTTCAAGCTTATGATCTATTTCTTCATTATGAATTTCAAAATTCAATTAAAATTAGGATACAAGTGTCTCTGGCTCGTTTTCAATGAGAGAAGACAAGTCTTTTAAGAATGAAGCACCATCAGCACCATAAATTACTCTATGATCAGCGGTTAAATTTACTTGCATTATTTTTTTGACACCTATTGAACCATCATTATTAGCAACAACTGTTGGCTTCGATGATGCTATGGCTAAAATAGCACCCGTACCTGGTGGAAGTATTGCATCAAATCTATCAACACCAAACATTCCTAAATTAGACAAAGTAAATGTTCCTGTTGAGTATTCATCAGGTTCTAATTGTTTTGCTCTAGATCTTTTCACTAGATCTTTCCACTCTCTAGATAATTCAAATAAATCAGTGTTACAGGGTTCTTTTAATACTGGTGTTATCAATCCGCCATCTTCCATTGCAACAGCAATAGCAATATTTATATTTTCTGGATAAGAAATTCCGTTTTCTGAAAAGCTTGAATTAACTTGGGGATGTTTTTTAAGTGTCTTTGCAACTGCCTTGACTAATAACGCAGTCATAGTAACTCCATTTTGCTTTACTTTCTTATAAAAATTATCCAATTTATCAGTATTAATTGAATAACCAACTCTAAAACATGGAACATTTAAACTGGATTCCATATTCTTATTGACAGCTTTTTGAAGAGTATTAAATTGAACAGTTTCTCCAGGTTTACCAAAACTATTCCCTAATGTCTCTGACTTACTTTCAGCTTGAACATGGGGACTACCAATACCAGCTGGAGAGCTCCCCTCTCCTATCCATGGAATAGAAACAGGTTGGCCATTTGCCTTCAATACATCATCAGCCTGAATCCTTCCATGAGGTCCTGATCCATGCACTTTTGCTAATTCAACTCCCATTGTAGAAGCAAGTTTTTTTGCCCTTGGAGATGCTATTACTCTTGAAGAATTATTACTAGTAGAGGCATTAAATTCTATCTCACTAGCGGTAGTAATCACTTTTTCCCTTTTAATCTCGACTTCCTGCTCATTGATTTGAGCCGCCTCTTTTTGATCCTCTTCTTTTATTTCAGATTTTTTATTTGGCAATTCAAGTTGGGAATCACTGGATACTTCAATCTGTTTACCTTTATTTTGTTCTTGTATAGAAGCTATCTCATCCTGATTCTCTACAATAAGTCCTATGGTTTCACCTACTGGAGCAGTGCTCCCAGCTGGCATTAGTACTGCCGCAAGATATCCATCTTGAAAAGATTCAACATCCATATCAGCTTTATCTGATTCAACAACTAAAACAGATTCTCCTCTTTCAACTTTATCTCCAGGATTCTTTAACCATTCAACAATTTTGCCTTCAGTCATAGTAGAACTAAGAGCTGGCATAAATATTTCGTGAGACATCAGATAGATTTTTTAAAGTTTTACTAGCTTTAAGAAATTTCAAAACTCTTAAAGATTGTTATGTTTATATTTTACAAAAAAATAGCCCCAAAGAAACTATGATTTACATTCAAAAAGGAATTTAAACCTTTAAATTTATTCGTTATCATCGATCGATTGAATTATCCCATCTTTCACTGTTATTGAAACTTGCATCTTCTTAATAAGATTATCTCCAACAGAAACATCACAAAAGCTATCAACCTGTCCTTGATCAACAATTTCATCCATTTTTAAATCACGAACTTGACTTTGTTGTTGCAATAGATTTCTTTTTTGCTCTTCTAGTTCGTTCCTTTTTGCACCAACTTGCTGCTGAACTTGGCCAACTTGCTCTTGTACTCTAGGATCTAATGGGTTTACTGACTGGGATCTTATATTACTTACTATTTGTTGACCTTCTTGTTCAAGTTGTGACAACTGTTGGTCAACTGCGGAAATTGCATTACTTAATTCCTTCTCAGCATCTTCTTTCCAAGTAGGGGTAACAATAGCTTTAATTGCTATTGAGCGTTTGATAGATATAGAGTTTTTAGTTTCCATAAAAAATTAAATTACCCTTTCAATATAGAGATCTTGAAGAGAATTTTCTTTTTTAAATTATTTTTTATACATTTCCTCTATTTGTGATGAATATAAATCAACTATTTCTCTTCTTTTTTGCTTGAGAGTTTGAGTCAACAAACCATTTTCTAATGTAAAAGCATCCACAAAATAGCAATCTAATACCTGTTCCTCAAATCTTGCTCCTAATCTATTTTTTAACAAATTATTTATCTGCGACTTAAAGAACAAACCAACTTTTTTATTCGAATTTAATTTGGTAATATCATTTTCAAAGAATTTATTTTCTAATAATTCTATGTTTGGAGCGACAAGTGCTGTTAAACATTTTTTATCTTGACCTACTAATTGAACTTGAGAAATAAATTCAGAACTAAGAATTTCTGCTTCTAGGGGATTTGGCTCTATATTTTCTCCACTAGAAAGAACTATCGTATCCTTAGCTCTCCCTGTTATAACCAAAGATCCATTTGGAAGAAGAAAACCTAAATCTCCAGTATCAAACCATCCATCTTTTGATAAAACATCTTTAGTAGCTGAAATATTATTCAAATAACCTTTCATAACTTGAGGTCCTTTAACAAGAATCTTGCCTATCTCTCTATATTTCAAAATCTTATCTTTTTCTTCATTCATTATTTTAATTTCAGTATGTGCCAATGGCTGTCCGGAAGATCCCCTTACATTAAGTTCTCTTCTTCTACAAGTTAATACTGGACTGGTTTCTGTTAATCCATAACCAACGAGAACATCTATACCTAAAGATTCAAAAAATAAATCAACATGCTCAGGTAAAGCCCCCCCACCATTTATTGGGAATTTAAGTTTTTCTCCACATAATTGTTTCAAAATACTTGGCCATAAAAAAGTAGAAGATAGCTTATGTATAAAGAATCTTCCAATTACAGATATCGTCAAAGATATTTTTGCTAAGGAACTTACTTGATTAATTTCTAAATTTCTGATCTTTCTAAGATTTCTTTTAAAAATAGAACTATTCTTTATCAAAATCTTTATAAATTTCTGTTTTTTGGGAGGCATTTTTTTTAAAGCCAAGAAAAAGCCATCATGAATTGCCTCCCATAGCCTAGGAACGGTAGCCATAACAACTGGCTTAACTTTTTTAATATCATCTTTAAGAAATTTTGGATTTGTATAAAACTGAGTACACCCGCATGAAAAAAAGAAATATTCTGCACTTCTTTCATACGAATGCCATATAGGTAATACACTCAAGACAGAGGTTCCTGGTTCTGGATCAGCGATATAGGCCAGATTTATGATTTGATGTAAAAAGTTTGCATGTGATAAGGGAACACCTTTTGGTTTCCCTGTTGTCCCTGATGTATAAAGAATGCTCGCGATATCATTAATCTGATGATTATCTTTTTCAAAACTATTATTTTTTAAAAAATCTTTTTCTCCTGCTTTAATAAATTCAGGCCAATTTATTAAACCTTCAAATTGTTCATCTTCGAGATTAATTATAAATTTTAATTTTTTTTTAAATTCATTTTTTTTATTTAATTTCAACCAAACTTCCTTAGATTGAACAATTAGGCCAACAGAATTAGAATGCTCAATTATATATTCTAATTCAACTGAAGGTGAGTTAATTCCTCTTACAGCATTAATAGCTCCTAATCGCATCAACCCTTGATCAGCTATTAACCATCTTGGTGAATTTTCAGATATTAATGTAACAACATCACCTTTAACTAATCCATAATTTTTAAACGATTTAGAGACTAACGTGATTAAATTAGCTAACTCAGAATAAGAAATTTTTTCTTTATTTTTTCCTCTTAAATCATTAATAGCTATAGTATTTCCACATTTAAATTTTAAGTATTCCCATATTTGATCAACATGAGCAAGGTGGTTTAAATCTTTTCTTTTATTGGTAAATTTTTCATATTTAGTGAGAGGTTTTGTTGCGGGCCAATATGCTAACTCTTCCATATTTATGCATTTTCCAAATCTTTTTTGTTTCTATTCTGATACAAAATTTAAATTAAACTCTTCATGAATAATTTTTTTAACAATTTTCTTAACTTCTTTAATATCTAAATTTTCATTGTAATCAGACATATTTGCCATTTGGCAGCCTTCGATACCGCAAGGAACAATCTTATTAAAATTTTCTAGTTTACAGTTAACGTTTATTGAGAAGCCATGGATTGTTACCCACCTTTTGCATCCAATCCCAATCGAAGCAATTTTCCTTTCTCCTATCCACACTCCTGTAAGTCCATCTTTAACAGAGCAATCAATATTAAAACTCAAAAGAGTTTTAATGATTATTTTTTCAATTTTTCTTAAATACCAATTTAAATCTTTCTTGAAATTACTTAGATCTAAAACCAAATAGGTTACTAACTGTCCTGGCATATGGCACGTAACCTCACCACCTCTATCAATTTTAAATACATCTTTTTCTTCTAATGAGAATAGCAAGTTGCCAATATTCGAACCTCTTCCCAGGGTATAACAAAGTTGATGCTCGCCTAACCAAATAAAATCCATGTTTGATTTACCTGAAATTAATGCGTCTTGATATTTTTTTTGTAATTTATATACATCATAAAAAAATGAAATTTTATCAGGTTGTTTAATTATTGATGTTCTATTAATCATAGTTATGTAGATTTAGGAAGTATGAAAATATTTTTAGATTTATTATGAAAATTTTAATCCATGGAAAGAATCTTGAACTTACAGGAGCAATGAAGGAATATACTGAAGCAAAAATAGAAAGAGCAACACATCATTATAAGGATATCGTTAATGAAGTAGATATACACCTTTCAATCGAAAAGAATCCACGAGTTTCATTCCAAACAGCTGAAGTTACAATTTTTGCTAATGGTACTATTATTAGAGCTGAAGAAAAAACAGAAAACTTATATTCTAGTATTGATTTGGTTTCAAATAAACTTTGTAGAAAACTTCGGAAATATAAAGAGAAGCATCATAAAAAATTACATAATAACACTGTAAAGAATAAAAATTCTTTTTCAAATGCAACTGCAGAATCAGATGCTATAGATAAAGATATCTTCAATGAGGGAAGAGAGGTAAAATTGCCTGAACCATCTATTAAAAATAAATATTTTGCGATGATTCCTATCTCTCTGGAAGACGCTAGAAAACAATTGGATTTTATTGATCATGATTTTTATGTATTTAGAAACAAAAAAAATAATGAACTACAAGTTATCTATAAAAGAAATCATGGTGGTTATGGATTAATCCAGTCCAAATAATACTGAAAATGTTTAATATCAATTATGAATTAAATGAAAAAATACATGCAACTTTAATTAATCCTTATTTATCTTTGGAAGAATTAAATGCGAACTGCGATTTAATTAAAAAATTTAATATTAGAAATATATCTACATCTCTAAATTTTTTAAGTCATATAAAGAATGCATTAAGTAATCATAAAGTAAATATAAATACTCTTATTTCTTATCCGTTTGCTGATTTACCAATAAATTTTATTGATGAAATTGTTTGTTATGCAAAAGATGCTGGTGCAAGCGGAATAGAGTACACCCCTTATTTTCTAAATCTATATAAAAATAATTTAAATAGTTTCGCAAGTGAACTTGAGAGTATTAATTCTTCAGAATTACCAGTAACTATTATAATAAATAAAAAAAAATTAGATAAAGAACTTTTTGAAAAAGCTATAGAAATTTCTCTTGAATTAGGAATAAAAAATTTTCAATTTGGAGATGGTTTTGGACCTTCTATGTCTAAAGTTGATATAGTTGAAATATTAAAATTTGTAGGTAACAAGAATTCTATAAAAGTAGTAGGAGGTATAAAAACACTCTCTCAAGTTGTTGATTTATTTGATTCAGGTATAGATTGTATTGGCACTTCAAATTTTAATGAGATCTTTAAAGAAATTAGACTTATATAAATGTCAGGCGAAAGCAGAATAAAAGGTCTATGTATTAAAGCTACTCCACTTGGGGAAAGTGGAAGATTAATAACTGTTTTAACAGATGAACAAGGTATTATTAGACTTGCAGCTCCAGGAGCTAGACGTCCAAAAAGTAGTCTTGCAGCTGCTACTCCTTTAACATATTTAAGTTTTCAGATTTTTGGGAAAAGAAGTCTTAAATCTGTTCGGCAGATTAAAATACTCAAAAGCTACAATGGCTTGGGGAAAAATATTGAATGTCTTGCAGCAGCGCAAGCAATAACTGAATTAACTTTTTTACTAGTAGGAAACAATGATAAGCAAAAAGATTACTTATCTAGCGTGCTTGTTCATTTAGATCGAATTTATGAATATAACCTTGAAAGTAAAGAGGACTTCAAAATGCTTTCTATGAGTATTCAATCCTTAATTCATTTATTAGCAATTGGAGGGATAAATATCCCTGTAAATTTTTGCTGCAAAACTGGTGAGCCTATCATTCCGCCCTTAGGTAACTGGGATTGGAAATGTTCCTATTTACCAAATGAGGGATTTTCTACGATAAAAGAAATAGAGAGTTTTTTAAAAGTGAATGCTTCTGAAATTGCTCTTTTACAAAGACTTATTTTCGCAGAATTACCAATCAAATCAAATGGGGAATTATTAGGACCTAAAAAAGTTTGGCTTAAAATATTATCAATTGTTGAAAGTTGGATCGCAGCTCAATTAGAAAAAGAATTATCATCACTAAAAATGTTAAGAGACTTTTACATATAATTAAGGTTTAAACTGTTACTTAATTAAAAGATCTCGAGGATTGTAACTTTGACTGTTAACTTTATAGATAGTTAAGTAATTGTTGTGGTTCATGTTGCTTGGTTAGGTAAGAAATCTCCCTTTTGTGGAAATGTAAGTTATGGAAATTTAATTACCGAACAATTAAAAGTTAGAGGCCATAAAGTAAGTTTTATACATTTTGATAATCCATCTAATGTAAACGAATCTAAACCCTTATTTTTAGCAAACGATCCCGAAGTGAGTCTTCCTTACTTAATTAAATCTCAAGTTTATACTATCCCATCTCCAAGAGCCGAAAAAGAATTAAGACTTTCATTAGAGAGATTAAAGCCAAACATAGTTCATGCAAGTTTAACTTTATCTCCTTTAGATTTTAGATTACCTGAACTTTGTAAAGAAATCGATCTCCCTCTGATAGGAACCTTTCATCCCGCATTTGATAAAAATAATAGAAACTTAACGGCAAGCACTCAACAACTGACTTATCAACTTTATGCACCCTCTCTCGCTAAGTTTCATAAAATAATTGTTTTTTCAGAACCTCAAAAAACACTTTTAGAAAAACTAGGAGTTAGTAAAGATAAACAAATCATTATTCCCAATGGAGTTGATGAAAATATTTGGCAACCCATATCAGCAAATAGTAAAAAATATGATTTAGTTAAAAGTAAATTAGGAGAGGGAAGAATCTTTATATATATGGGAAGGATTGCCAATGAAAAGAATATTGAAGCACTTTTAAAATCTTGGCGTCAAACAAAAACTAATAATTGCAAACTAGTAATTGTTGGAGACGGTCCAATGAAACCAATTCTGGAAAATAGTTTTTCTAACTTAGGAAAAGATAAATTAATTTGGTGGGGGTCAGAAATGGATTTAGAAACAAGAGTAGCAATTATGCAAATCGCAGAGGTATTTTTCTTACCTAGTTTAGTTGAGGGTCAATCTTTATCACTTTTAGAAGCAATGGCCACTGGTACTGCATGTGTTGCAACGGATGCGGGGGCTGATGGTGAAGTTTTAGATAATGGGGCAGGCATTGTAATATCTACTGAAAATGTCGTAACACAATTAAAAACTATAATTCCAATTTTGGTAGATCATCCTTCATTTACAAAAGCTCTCGGAAAAAAAGGACGCGCAAGAGTAATTGAAAGATATACAATCAAAAAAAATATAGAGGCTCTTGAAAAACTCTATTTAGATTCTATAAAAATTTAAAATAGTTAACTAAATTCCTTACTACGATTACTGGCAGAAACTACTGCCTCAATTAAAGCAGATCTTAAACTCTTATTTTCTAAAACCCTTAGTGCTGAAATTGTCGTACCGCCAGGAGAAGTTACCATATTCTTAAGCTCAGCAGTTGTTAATTTAGTATCTTTTATTAAACTAACAGTGCCTAAAATCATCTCTATTACAAGTTCTTCAGAAAGTTGTTTTTGCAATCCACCACTTAAACCGCCATCACTTAATGCTTCAATGATTAATGCAATTATTGCAGGTCCAGAAGATGTTAATGCTAAAAAAATATCTAGTAAATATTCAGGCAATTCATAAATTTTACTAGAGTTTTCAAATAATTTTTGTATAAATTTCTTCTGATCTTCTGTAATTTCTTCTCCCCAGGTAATTCCAGTTAAACCTTTACCAATCGTTATAGGGATATTAGTAACAGCCCTAACACATTTATGGTTTGGAAATCTTTTATTTAGATTTTCTAAAGAAACACCAGCTAAAATTGAAACTAATAAATCTTGTTTATTTTTATTTAATTCAATTATATTTTTAAGTTGTTGAGGCTTTACAGAGAGAAGTTTAACTTGGCAATCCCAGATAATCTCAGAATCTTTAGAATTTGCTTGAAAAATATTAATATCATAGTTGTAGTTTTTTCTAATATTTTCTAAACTTTTTTTTGTATTTACTAAGCAGTAAACATCTTCTGGATTTAGTAATTTTTTATCAAAAAGTGGAGTGATAATAGCTTTTGCAATATTTCCAAAACCAATAACTGCAATTTTACTAGTCACAGATTAATTAAGAAAATGCAGATAATTTAGATTCTCCCCAAGCTGGTTCTGGAGTTGTATTATTTTCTAGATTGTATGGTGACGTCTTTTTGGATGAAACGTTAGAAGGAGAAGCTTCTTCTGGGAAAGAGCTGGTTACGTTAACACAACTAGGTGCAAAAAGGAAAATGCTTTCACCAACTCTTTCTTGGTGACCATCTATTGCATATGTACCTCCTGCAACAAAATCAACAGCTCTTTGTGCTTGATCAGGGTCCATCATAGTCAAATTTAGAATTACAGTCTTTCTTTCTCTTAATGCCTGAATGGCTTGAGGCATTTCATCAAAACTTCTTGGTTCCATCAAACTGACCTCAGAAGATGAATTAGAGATACCTGGCATTCCTACCACATTTGATGATCTATTATTCATAAACTCAAAAGGATTTGAATTTGAAAGGGCACTTAAATTTTTTCGATTTTCTTTGAAATCATTTACACCGTTCAATTCATCCTCTGATGCATAATCCAACTCATCGAAGTCATCATCTAAATAATCATCCCCTGCAACAACTGCCTTTAATCGAGAAATAAGTGACACCTTTTAAATCCTCTTGAAATTGATAACTAAGGCAAAAACCTTAAGTAATACATCCATCTTTTATTAATGAATAAACTACCTATACTTAAATAACGTTAGTTATTGTTTATCGCAAGTTTAAAAACAAGATTTTTATAAAATATAATTAAATACTCATTAATATGATCTATTTCCAAAGATTATGGATCCTAATCTTAACCAAGTAGAACCAGCCTCAACGGCTTCCTCCCAGTCCCCTGACATTCCCATTGAACAATCATGAAGTTTTAGTGAATCTGCAAGAATACGGCATTTTTTAAATAGTTTTATATTTTCTTTTGAACTTAAGCCTTTTGGGTTTATAGTCATAAGTCCTTTGATTTCGATACTTTTAAATTCTTTAATCTGGTCCCATTTTTCTAACAATACTTGTGAATTAAAACCTCCTTTACTTGGATCATCACTTAATTTGACTTGCAACATTATTAATGGTTTTTTTTGTTCTTCTAATGAAACATTAGAAATCTTTGATAACTTTTCATATGAGTCTACAGAATGTATATATTCAAAATTTTGGACTATTTTTCGTATCTTATTACTCTGAACTCTTCCAATGAAGTGCCATTTCATATTTTTAAAATCTTTTAATAACTGTTGCTTATTAATAGCTTCTTGAAATCTACTTTCACCAAAATCGTTTTGTCCTTGATTATTAATAATTTTGATTTCTTGACTGCTAAAACCCTTACTCACTGCAAGTAAATTCACATTTTGTGGTAATTTCTTTTTTATTTGCAAGTAATTTGAAATTTCCAAATTTATAAAAAAGTTTGTCTAAATAAATTTTCCCATTTTGGAAAATCTTCTGCTCTTTGTCTTCTAGCTCTTTGCAAGTTTAATTCAGACTGATTTCGAGCATCTAGATAGGGTATAACTTCAAAAAAAACTTCTCTTTGTTTAATTTCGACTAAAAAAAACATTTTTTGTGCGTATAAAGTCGCATAAATATCTTTCCCCTCATTTCCTGGAGAGACTTGATATAACATTCCAAATGTTGGATGATTTAAATAACGCTCTGAACTCAAACTTAATTTTTTTAATGTTTATAATGCACCATACTGTTTTCTAAGGAAAATTGCTATGCAAATAAAACAAATCGATAATGAATTAAAAATAAAAGTTGAGTAATTTTTTTTATCAAAAGTTTTTAATCTATTTGTTTTTATAAGGATAAATTTTTTAGAAAGTAATGAATCAGCTCCTTGTTCGATTCTTAAGAATATATTTAAAAATAGTCTTTCAATCATTGTTAATAAAACATTAATAGATTTCTTAAATCCTAAACTTCTAAGATTTATTGATCTTACTGATACTGATTTGAGTATATTTTGGAATTCTTCCTGGACTAAAGGAATAAAGCGCAAAGCCAATAGTAATTGAAAAAGCCATTTATCAATAGGTAATCCAACTTTTCTCAAAGGATTCATAAACCAACTTAATGCCCAGACTATATCCTCTTGTAACGTTGTTAGGAGCATCAAATTCACACTATGAATCACAGTAAAGATTAAAGTTGAAGTTTTTATTCCTAATTCAAAAGCTTTTCTTGATAAGTTGTAGGGACCAAGAGTTATAAATCCTATTTTCTTAGATGGAATTTCTAAAATATTCCATTTTTCTTGACTTTCTAAAATTAGATTCAATTCATTCGGATCTCTTATAGGGCCATCAAGAGATTGGATATCAAAAGAGGCTATTAATGATAGGAATCCAATTAATAATGATAATCCTAAAAGAAATAATAGTGATCGCCACCAAACTCTTGAGGGTAACCAACTTACAAAGGTAATAAGTATTAAACAAATAACTAAACTTAATCGCCACAATAGACCTGCCCAGATTGGAGTAATTAGAAACATCAATACTGCAATTATTTTTAATCTACTATCGACAATTCTTAACCAACTCTTATTCCCATCAACATATTGTCCAATAGAAAATTTAGTAAGAATATTCATTAATTTTTTTGAATAATATTAATATTCTTTTTTGATGTCTCCTTTTCTAGGTCTCTTTGCTGTTTACCTCTCCAAAGTAGAATTATTGGAGAGCCCTCAAACCCAAGATTTAATCTAATTTGTTTCTCAATATATCTTCTATAAGTTATTCCAAATAATTTGGGGTCATTTACAAAAAGAGTAAAGGTTGGAGGCTTATTTTTTACTTGAGTACCATAGTAAATTCTTCCCTGTTTGCCACTTCTCTTCGTAGGAGGACTTTTCCATCCAAGAGCCTCTTTGAGAACTTCATTAACCACTGAAGTTGTAACTCTCATTCTATGTTGGGTTACAGCACTTAGAGCATGCTCAAAAATATTTTCAACTCTTTGACCAGTTAAAGCTGATATGAAAATCATTTTTGACCAATGTAAAAAATATAATTTAGATCTTAGTTCTTTCTCTACTTCATAGATTGTGGAATTATTCTTCTCTACAAGGTCCCATTTGTTAACTACAATTACGCATGCTCTACCTTGCTCTTCTATTCGCCCTGCCAATTTCTGATCTTGATCAGTCACACCATCTATAGCATCTATGACTAAGACGCAAACATCACTTCTATCAATAGATTTAAAAGCTCTATTAATTCCAAAAAATTCAGTTCCATATTTTACATTTTTTTTTCTTCTTATTCCCGCAGTATCAACTATTTTCCAAAGATGGGAATCCTTCTTGATAAGAGTATCTATTGAATCAGTTGTTGTTCCACTTATGTCACTAACTATTGCTCTTTTTTCTCCGCAGATAGCATTTAGCAAACTAGATTTACCAACATTTGGTCTACCAATAATAGACATCATTATTTTATCTTCTTTATCCTCATCATTAAAATCGTCAGGTAATCCATCGATAACAAGGTCTAAAAGATCTCCCGTTCCTGAACCATGAATAGCAGATACAGGATACGGTTCCCCTAAACCTAATTTCCAAAATTCAGAGGCCAAAGAAATCCCTAAAGAGATAGATTCGCATTTATTTACTGCAACAATTGTTTTACAAGCTGAATTCCTCAACCATTTAGCTATTAATAAATCTCCGTCAGTGACTCCTTGATTTCCATCTACTACAAATAAAGCAAGACAAGCCTCTTCTAATGCTAAAAATACTTGAGTACGAATCTCAGGAAGAAATTCGCTATCATCTTCAAAAACTAGACCTCCCGTATCAACAACTTGAAACTCCCTCCCCCCCCAACAAGCATTTTGATAAGTTCTATCTCTGGTAACTCCAGGTTTATCGAACACAATTGCATCATTACTTTGGCATAACCTATTAACCAAAGTAGACTTCCCAACATTAGGTCTTCCTATTATTGCTATAGATGGAAGAGTCAATTATTCCCCAAGAAAATTAGATCTATTACAACTATACCCTCAATACGATCTTTTACTCTAAACAAGAATATTTATTTGATTTCAGGATCTCCATAATGACCTTTTGCTGGATTAGGAGGTGGGGGGGATAATTTAGGTAACTTACAAATATCATCTAAAGAAGAACTCGAGTCAATAACCCAATAGATCAACCAATTCACAGCAGTTGCTCTCCTTGTTCTTCTAGGATAAAGTTCTTTAATTTCATACCCTTTAAAATTAAGAATTTTTTTTAAATTTTGTTTGTGATCTTTGGGGATAGATCGTGTCAAGTGAACTGAAGCTGAACGTTCTGAAATAATTTGAGGAGCTTTTATAAATTTTTCTGACCAATATGGGGGAGTTAAGGAACTTGATATCCATCCATCCATAGAAGATTGATTGATATAAAAAAGTCTTTCCCATACCAATTCACATACAAAAATATCACTTACTTTATCTTCAAGTATTAAAGACAATATTTGCCTACTAATCGGCCATTTAAATTCATTTTTAAGAAAGTTATTCTTATTCATTAATTAGGTCTTATCAAAATCAAAGAAAAATAAGGCATGGTTTCCACATTATATTTTGAAGCATATTGAATAATTTGATCTGGCATCCCGACATTTAAAGCGATTAGAGCTTTGTTGATGATTTTCTCTTTTTCTAAAATTTCTTTAACTGAACTCCATCTTTTCCCAACTTTCATTACTGCTAATACTGTTTTATTTATTTTAGTCTGAGTTATTAGAGCAGTTAATTCTGATTTAGAAGAAGGACATTCTTTTATTACTAAAGTCTCGCCTTTCTTTACTAAATCAAAATTACTTAAGGCTGCAGCTGCTGAGACAGATGATATACCTGGTACTATCCTTGTTATTATTTCAGGATAATTATTATTTATTATTCTCATAATATTGGAGGAACTTGCATATAGTGAAGGATCTCCAAGGCAAAGTAAAGCAACAGATTCGTGCTTCCTAATAGATTTAACAATTATATCCACAGCATTAGACCAGATTTGATCTGGATCAAATTCTTGCCTTGCCATTGGAAATATAATGGGTATTTTTCTCTTAAATTTGATATATTTTTTGACTATTTCGGCAGATGAACTCTTCTTATCATCACTTGAAATTGGGAAAACTATAAGTTTCGCTTTTTTAATGGCTTGGACTGCAGCAATAGTAAGTAAAGAACTATCTCCAGGACCAACACCAACTACTGTTAATGATGCAAGATCACTTTTAAAACCAAGCAAATTTTTTAGATTTTTTTTAATTCCCATAAATTAATAACATAATTTACTTAACTATGAATTCTTGGCAAAGTAAAAGTTTGGGATAAGATCTCCGATTCAATATTAGATAATTTCTCTAATCTTTTGTTAGTTTCATCGTTAGAGAATTTAGTCTGTGCTAGTTTCCAATAAATTCCAAAATGTCTTGCTTCACTTTCAAGCAAAGACTCATAAAGTAACTTGAAAGATTTGTTTTCAGAATTCAATGCTAGTAAACTTAATCTTTCATGACTTCTTGCTTCAATAAGTCCTGCTATTAAGAAACTGTCTAACATCCTATAAGGTTCCTCCTTTCTGACACATTTAGCCAATTCGGCTCCATAAGGGGGAGGCTTTAAAGTTTTAAGCGAATGACCAAGGTCCTTTAATAAAAATAATATTTTTTCAAAGTGCTCTAATTCTTCCCTTGCTATAGGACTCAAAACTTCTGCCAGATCTGGTTCAGAAGGATATCTAAACATTAATTGAATTGCAACTCCAGCAGCTTTTCTTTCACAATGAGCATGATCAATAAGTATCTCTATTGGATTCGACAAAGCTAGCTTTAGCCAATTTTCTGAGGATAATGAGGATAAATATTTAATATTTGAAGAGGGCCTTTTTAAATCTTCTAGCATTTACTTATTACTATTTAAAAATTCAATAATTCCCTCAAGAGCAAGAAAATAACTTGTAATACCAAATCCACTTATTATTCCTATGGCTTTGTCTGTAAGAAAAGATTCTTTTCGAAATTCTTCCCTGCTAAATATATTTGAGATATGCAGTTCTACAAATGGAATTTTTGATCCAATTAAAGCATCTCTTATAGAAATTGAAGTATGAGTGAAAGCTCCAGCATTTATAAGTATTCCTTGGATCCTTTTAACCGAGTTTTGGATTTTATCAACTATTTCACCTTCATGGTTACTTTGAAAGCATTCAAGATTAATACTTCTTTCTTTGGCAACTTTGGTTAAATCATTTTCAATATCGTTCAAGGTTTTATTTCCATATATTTCAGGTTCTCTAGTCCCCAGTAGATTAAGGTTTGGCCCATTTATCAATAAAATATTCATCAGCAATTAAGTCTTTTCTTTTAAATGCTATCTAGAAAGAAACAAAAAAACCAAAACATTTTCACACAAAGTGACCATTAACTGATAAGTTCAAATAGTGGGGGTCGGTGCCCGAGTGGTTAAAGGGGGCGGACTGTAAATCCGCTGGCTCTGCCTACGTTGGTTCAAATCCAACCCGGCCCACTTTTTTAAGCCCTTGTAGCTCAGCGGTAGAGCACTCCCTTGGTAAGGGAGAGGTCTCGGGTTCAAGTCCCGACGAGGGCATCCCTCGAGACCCTTCTATAACTAGCTTTCAAGAATTTAGGAAGAATTAAATAATTTTAAGATCGCTAAATATAAAACAATTAGAGCAGAAATTAGAGCATAATTTTTTATTATTAAAATAATTTTCTTCTATTGGTAAGGGAGATACAATCAAAGTACAAATAAGTTAGATATGATTAAGTAAATTAGGTTGTCGATGGCATTATCTTCATATCGAATACACAGAATATATCTTGCAGCAACAATGAAATATGGACTCGGTTCTAATGATCCTGAAGAATTAGCATATTACAACAAAATCAAAGAAGAGATGGATGATATGAAAAAAGCCAACGTTAAAAAAGGAATACCACTTATGTGTAATAAATAAATGAGTTTGAATACTTTTTTATTGATTGATGGGGGTCTGATGATTTTAGGTTTGCCATTATTGATGATTCTTAAAGGGAATAAGCTCTCTTAAAATAGGTTTATAATATCTAGATTGTCGACCGATAATAATTGAAGTGTTACTTTAGGCTAAATATCTCAATAACAAAGTTACATAGGGGGTAATGATTATGATTAACTTTCTCTTATTTGTAGAGGGTTTATTAGTTCCTTTATTAGGATTAGGTCTTTTTGTTATTTACAAGAGGTCAAAAATAAAAAAGAGAAAATTTCATGCACCACCTACACATCAACTTCCTAACTAATTGAAAAATAAAGGTTTTAATGTAACTCAAGGAATGGTTTTACTACTTTTAAAGCCTTTAGATTTCCCTCCAAACTTAGTTTTAAATTTGATAATTTACATAACCAACCCTAAAAACAATATTGGTTACTAATGAAAAAATATAAATAAAGTTCAAATCTTAATGATGATTAAACCCACTAATTAATATTTATCAGATTACTTCTTAAATAGTAAATATTTTTATCTTATCTATTTATGATTTTCTTATTTTAACCATTTTGAAATTTAATTGTTGATCCTCTATCCGTATATTGTAGTACCTCAAACCGAACATCTTTATTAATCGCATGACTCGTCTATTTAGTTAGAACATAAATGTAGTTGTCATAAGAAAATGTCTACCAAACCAACAGAAAAAAAAGTTTATAATTCTGATATTAAAAAAAGATCAGAAGAAGAACTTTTAGAGGAAGAAATCAGAAATCAGCAAACTATAGATGTTTTCATTGAATCTGATAAAAACTGGTGTTGATTAAAAATTATTTTAAAGGAGCTTTAATGAACTTAAAAACCTCACCATTCTCAATTCTAAATAAAGAAAGAAGAGAAATTGATTACATCAAAGGAGTTTATAAGAGAAGAGTTCAAGCTGAAATCGATTCTTATAAAGATTCTGAGGATGAAAGTAAGAGAGATACAATCCAAACCCAAGATGTATTGATGATCGACAGGATTTCTATCTAATTATTTATTTATTGATGCTGATTAATTCACTAATCACATAAAAAAATTTAGAAAAGGAAAAATTTTATGAGCGGAGATTTCGAGACACATGAAATGAATCAACCAAAAATTTCATATTTAAAGGATATATCAGAAAATAATACACAATGGTTAGATGAATTAATTAATAAAATTGAAGATATGAAAAATAAAATAACCGAATCTGCTTAATCTTCGAATATTGAATTTACCTTTATATATTGACAACTGAGTACAAATACTCTATAAATAAAGTGTAGCTAAAGCTACCAAATCGTCCGATCTACCACTTGATAGACCGCAGTACGACTCAAGTCAAAGGACGGGGACTTGAGCAAGTTCAGGAGCTGCATCATGGTAAACATGTATTTTAATGGCAAGTCATTTGTATATTGCAAGAGCCAAGAAGAGAAGACAATAAAGCTTACTTATAGAGGATCCAGTTATTTGAGATAAAAGATCTCATATCTAATAGATTTTTAATAAACAATTATTTTAAGATTTACTATGAAATTTACTAATTCTCCTTTTGCCATACTCGACCAGAATATGAACACATTAGATTATCAGAAAAGAAACCTTATATATGAAGATTATTGGAAAAGAGTTGGAGTCTATCAGAGACCTCAAAAAGAATCTGAATAAGCAGTATAAGTATTTTAGTGATTCTTTATTGATTCATATAACAATATTCTTGCTATTAATTAAGTAGATACTTTTTTATTTAATGCCATTAGATGTTTTTCTAATGAATATGTGTGTTGTAGTTTTAGGTTTACTTGTCAGAAGAGAAATCAAACTTAGGAAAGCCAGATAGATTATGAAGACACAAATTTTTAAAGAGCAGTACATTCCAAATGTCCATGCTATTTCATTATTACTAATGCTTCTTCTATGTTTGTGGTTGCCGCTAGCACTAAGGTTCTTATTAATTTTGTAAAATCTCTAGTCACATCGAATAATTAATACTCTTTCCTTAAACTCTGCTATAACCGAGTTAAGTTTTGAAGATTTCAAAAAAAAACCACTTTATTTCATTGCTTTAATTACTTTATCTCCAACAGTTCCATAAAATTCAATAGATAAATCTCCGTCACAATTTCTAGAATGCGCATCAAGATAAGCACCTAACTAAAGGTGGATTAACTAAATGGGCAAGAAAGGCATCATCATTTTTCAAAACTTCTTAACACAAAACTAAGTGGGTGTTAAGGTTCTTGGTCAAATGTATGATGGAGCATTCCCAGCTCTGACGCTTCAACAGATTTATCTGTTTTATATGCAATTTCTAAATATTCATCAACTTCATCTGCCTTAACCTTTAATCTTGCAAGAAACATAAATGGAGTATCCGATCCAAAACTAGACATAAAAAAGACCCTTGCGAGCCTGGGTGATGGGGATTCTATCTTGGCCAATAAAAAAGAAACATATAAACCCTACCTAAAGTAAGAAATATTACAGTCAAACACCATATGTAGTGCTATTATTAAAAAAAGGCTGGGTGATGGGGATTATCTAGCTTTTAAACTGGGCGTAGCTAACGCCTTTTTTTATGGATATAACTTCTTAATAGCTTCTGTTTGTTCTCGTTTTTTTATTTCTTCAGCATCATAAACAGGACAAGCATTCTTATTAAGTGATAGAAAAAAAGAACTCTTCTTAAAAGATTTGAAAACAGGTATAAGTAGTAAGCCTTTCACTTAAAAGTAACTGGATATATTGGTTGAATCATAAATATGACCTGCACTCTCAATTAATGGTTTCACTGATGGATCCTCAAACATAGATATTGATTTACCTTTATTCTGTATTTGTCTGAATAAAATTTTTTGTAATAAGCTATATTATTGTCGTTATTGATTTTCGCAACAAAAAATTTTTTTATGGACGTAGGAAGTAACTATAATGATCAATTTTATAAATCACTCACCGATGGTTCTTATTCTAGTGCTAAGCATTATGTATCCATTTTAAATTCCATACCTATAAACCCCAAGAAGGTTGTTGATATTGGATGTGGCCGAGGACCATGGTTAAAGGCCTTTTCTGATTCAGGCTCAAAAGAACTGGTTGGAATAGATGGAGATTGGGTCCGTCAAGAAGATATGCTTGATAAAAAGATTAAATTTCATTCAATAGACTTTAGTTCTAATGTAATTAAAAATCCTATTAATAAAAAATTTGATCTTGCTATGTCACTTGAAGTGGCAGAACATTTAAAACCAGAACAAGCAGATACCTTCATCAATTACTTAACAAGCTTCTCAGACACTATTTTATTTAGCGCTGCTTTCAGTGGACAAGGTGGCACTGATCATTTTAATGAGAGACCGCACTCATATTGGGCTAAAATTTTTATTAAAAAAGGTTATTTGCCCTATGATCTATTTCGATCAAAGGTTTGGGATAATCAAGAGATAGAAGTTTGGTATCGTCAAAATACTTTTTTGTATCTTAAAAGCAATTCAACATTAGCAAAAGTATTTAAAGAAAAAGGTATACAGTCTATAAGTGAAATCTCTCTTATGAATTGCATACATCCAGATTTATATCAACTAAGAGTAGAAGATTGTAAGCGATTAACTCAATCAATTCTTAAATTAAGGAAATCAACAATAGCTGGACTTATAAAAAGAATTCTGCCAAAATCTATTATTGATTTGATCAGAGGGATTCGAAAATAAAAATTAATGATAAATCAAAGATTTTGTAAAATTTGATATTTCAGGAATTTCTAAAAGAAACTTACTGCAATAATTTATTTTTCATCATAATTAGGTACCATCATTCTCTCTTCTGAATTTAGCTAATATGGTTTAAATCTAAAACCTTTTTCGATTTTACATATATTTTTTTGACCAAAGCTTATTTGATTCGCACTAATCTTTAAATAACTTTGATTCATATGAATACATTTGCAACAGTCACATTTAATATCTATTTTCATTCCTCAATAAACATCCATAGCTCTAGCAAAGATCCATTTTTGTACTCCAATATTTTTTCAATTATCAAAATCAGACCATCAAGAAAAATCATTATCAAAAGTATAAGGTGATTCTTAAACCTCGCTTACTATAAAAAAGAGGGTTTTCTCTTGAAATCTGACTTCTGCCAATAGTTTTAATAGAATCCTTATGCATTAAAAGAAAATCATTAATAAAGAATTAGGTATTAAATAAATTCCTTCATAGCTTTACCCGGTCTCAAAGAGGGATCTATATTTCTTAGCATTTCAAAATCCAAGAAATCAAATCCTGGCCCAACGCAACAACTGGTTAGAGTAAATTCCCCACTAGTACTAGCAGCCTGCCAACATCCCGCTGGAATCATTTCAATTGGATTATTTGAATATAACTTTAGATTTCTTATTTTTTTATTCTCCTCATCTAAATACCATAAATTCAGTGGTGCGCCTTGAAGATAAATCCATATCTCATCAGCAGAATTAACACGATGCCAGGCACTTTTTTCACCCTTACAAAGTAAATAATAAATCCCGGATATATTATTCCTTTTTTGACCATCTTTTCTTTTCACATAATATTTACTTCGCAAAATTTCTCTAAACCATCCACCTTCAGGATGATTAGATAATTTAAATTGATTGATAATTTCTAAACTCTTTTTATCTAAATTCAATTTCTTTTGGAACTAATTTTAACATCTAAATTTTTTTAAAATTATGAACTTAAACTCTTAAAAATAATCTTATTTTAAAAGACCCAAATAATTTATAAAGTTTTGAACAGAATTAGATTTTTCTAATAAAATTCCAAGATCAAGAGCTAAAACACATAAGAATACATTTTTCATTTTTTGGAAGCTCTAACTAATTTCTTGTAAAGTTCTTCTGAAATTGGTTTCATAATTAAAGTTATTTTTATTAAATTAATAATTTTTATTCATAATTTTTGTCATCATCTATACGTTTAAATACTTAAAAAAAATAGTTAAATCAAATAACATTTATAAGTTTTTCTAATACAAAAAAAAATTCCTATTGATGCTTTGAAAAATCAACTTTAAATAATTTAATTAGGAACAAAAAACTGATAAATCAACGAAGTTTTTACTTTCATCAGCCAATTCCGACATTATTCTGCTAAGCCACTCTGAAGTACTCTCACAATATCCAACATTAACAATTGTCTTTGTTGACTTTTTTTCTTCGTTTATCATAGAAAATCAGAAGTATTAATTTTTAAGTTAACGCGAAATATATTTTATGAGAATAAGTCTTAATTACTATCCACTCTTAAAAGTGATATTTAATACCAATTAGATTTTTTTAAATATAAAAACTGAACAATTTCATTGACATTGACAATCATACAAGTTTTTCTAGATAAAAATTATTTGCTTGACTTATGAATAAGATCAAAATAGAAGAGTTAATGAAAGTAAGGTTCGATGGCATTGCACATAGACTAGGTCATTTAACAAAACGAGAAAGCGAGTCTTTATTACTTGAACATCTTGAGTGGCTTGAAGGTGGGTGGGAGACAGAAGAAATCTTATTTTTAAAAAAGCCCAATAAAAAATGGTGGTTTTAATAACATTTTGAAATAAAAACTTTAATGAGAATATTTTTCTTCTTTTTGAAATTTTTATCTCAAAATTTTCTTAAGGTGATTGGTAATGTCCAAGAGGTCCAGGACCAGATCCAATTTTATATGATTTCTTTAGAGATCTTTCAATAAATATTTTTGCCATTTTAATTGACTCTATCAAATCAAATCCTAATGCTTGATAACCACAAATTCCAGCACTTAAAGTACAACCACTTCCATGCGTATTTTTAGTATTTACAAATTTATTAGTAAACCATTTTCTTTTTCCCGTTTCATCAAAATAAAAATCTTTACCTTGCATATCTTTTAATCCTCCACCTTTTATTAAAACGGCTTTAGCTCCAAGTTCAATAATATTATGTGCAGAGAGCTCTATATCTTTCTTATTTTTGATATCCAAGCTTGATAAAAGATTTGCTTCAAAAATATTTGGAGTAACTATATCAGCAATCGGTAAAAGTAATTTTTTATATGCAGAAATTGCAGAATCCTCAAGTAATTTAGACCCAGTTCTAGTTACCATTACTGGATCAATAACTTTAGGAATAGAAAAATGTTTCAATTTTGAGGCCGTCTCATTGATAATTTTCTCGTTTAGCAGCATTCCAGTTTTCAAGGCATTAATATTGAAATCTGAGAATAAAGTATCAATCTGGCTTACTAAAGTATCCTTCTTCACAGCTTCAACGTCGTTTACCTCTAAACTGTTTTGAGCAGTTATACATGTAATTGCAGAGCATCCATGTACATTTAGTGCCATAAAAGTTCTTAAATCCGCTTGAATCCCAGCTCCTCCTCCAGAGTCACTACCACCAATAGTAAGGGCGATTTTTGAATACATAATTGTTTTAAAAATTTAGAAACTTAATTTTATTTTCAGAAATTTGAATAAGCATTAAAAAACTCTAATTCCAATTCCATTGCTCTCTTATATAAAAAATTTGCTTTATTGGTATCATATCCCTCTTTAGATGAATTAATAAGACTTTCAAGAGATTTCACTAAATTATCAAAGCTCTCATCAGAATAAGTAATTATCCATTCTTTGTATGGATTATTCAAAGTATAGTTTGATAATGCCTTACCTATCCAAGAATATAAACGCATACACGGAGTCATCGCAAACATTATCTCAATAGCACTTTGTTTTTTAGAAACTTCGCCCAAGAAGCTAGTATAATTTTGAGTTGCTGGTTTTATGTAATTATTTGTTAGATCAATATCCCATTCTTTTGCATAAGTCTCATGAAGTATTAGTTCCTCTGATACACCTTCTAAAAGTTGACTTAAAACCTTTTTTGAATTTTTATCTTTAGATTTAAAAACTGCCAAATCATATGCTCTAGAAAAACTTTCTAAAAAGAAGTAATCTTGGGCTACATATTCTTGAAATATTATTTTTGGCAAATTTCCATTTTTGAGACCTTGAACAAATTTTGATTTTAAGCTTAATAAGGCAAGTTCATAATTACTTTCCCATAAAGTATTAGATATAGGCATTAATTTTATTATTAAATATATAAATAATTTATTTGATTATTATATTAATTGAGAAAGATTAAATCAAAAGTCATAGGTAATAAAAAGTTTTTTTATAATTAAAAAAAAATTAGTTAGATGCAAGAAATAAATATTTTATGGTTTAAAAAAGATTTAAGAGTAGACGATAATGAAGCTCTTATAGAATCTTTAAAAGATAGAGATATAATCCCTATTTATATAATTGAGAAAGAACTATGGATGCAAAAAACTCATTCATATAGGCAATGGCAATTTTGTAAAGAATGTCTTATTGATTTAAGAAATTCACTTAAAGCAATTGGACAACCCTTAATAGTTAGGACAGGAAAAGTTATTGAAATTTTTGAAGAAATATCTCATAACTTTGATATAAGGGGAATTTATAGTCATCAAGAAACTGGTGACTATTTTACTTACAAAAGAGATCAAAAAGTTAGAAAATGGGCTTTAAAGAAAAAAATAATTTGGAAAGAGTATTTACAATTTTCTGTATTTAGAGGAAATCTAGATAGAAATAATTGGTCAAAGAAATGGAAGAAAAATACAGAGAGACAATTATTTATTAAACCAAAAAAAATTAATCCTATAGCATTTGCAACAGGTGAAATACCCGAAGATGATTACTTTGGATTTAAGGATGATTTTTGTAAAGGTAGATTAAAAGGTGGGAGAGAAAATGGGATTCAAAGAATGGAATATTTTTTCAGGAACAAATTAAATTCTTATTCAAAAGATATTTCAAGCCCAGAGAAATCATTCGATAGTTGTTCAAGACTATCACCCTTTATAAGTTGGGGATGCATTTCCTTAAAAGAGATTTTCCATAAAGCAAATTCAAATCAGAATAATAGTTCTAAAATGTTAAAAAGTAGATTAACTTGGCATTGTCATTTTATCCAAAAACTTGAGAGTGAACCTGAATTAGAATTTAAAGAATTTCATCCCTATTTCCACAAAATTAGAAAAAAAGATAATATTTTACTTCAATTATGGAGTGAGGGTAGAACGGGTTTTCCCTTCGTAGATGCTTGTATGAGATCTTTAAATTTTAATGGATGGCTTAATTTTAGAATGCGTGCAATGTTGATGTCTTTTGCAAGCTATAACTTATGGATACCATGGCAAGAATCAGGTTCAGTATTGGCGAGCAAATTTATTGACTATGAGCCTGGAATTCACTGGAATCAATGCCAAATGCAATCAGGTACAACCTCTATTAATATAAATAGAATTTATAATCCGATTAAGCAAGGGAAAGATCATGATCCTAAAGGTACTTTTATTAGGAAATGGGTTCCAGAGATAAAACTTTATCCAGAGAATTTCATACATGAACCATGGTTGATGGAAAAATTCAATTCAAGGGCGTATTCAAGTTCTAAATATACAAAACCAATAATCGACCTCTTACAAACTACTAAAATTGCAAGAAAAAAGATTCAAGAAATAACTCAAAAAGAAGGTTATTGGGACATTTCAAAAGAAGTTTATTTAAAACATGGATCTAGGAGAAAACCATTAATTAAAAGAAAAAACTTTCCTAAAAAAAGAGATTTTAAGCTTAAAAAAGAGCATCAATATGAATTAAATATTGAATTATAAATTTAATTTATTAAGAAACAAATTAAACTTAGAAAACTGTCCAGAACTTATTTAAAAAAACAAATGCTCTATTTTTAAATCTTCAAGTTAAATAATTTACAAAGGGCAATCCACGATCCTAAGTACCAGGCTTTAATGTATAAAAATTAATTATTATAAATATGAAGAAACCAACAATTGAACTTAAATCGACAGAATTTACTGAAATTATAGAACTTGAAAGGACATTTACTCCCGACAAAGAGAAAAGAGTTGATCACGTTTTTGTTAGAAGAAGAAAAATTTGTAAGCGCCATCCTGAAGGATTTGCTACCGAAGAGTATGCAAGGTTTGATATTGCATGGCCAGAAGAAGTAAAGGAAGAAATAAAAGAAGATATTCAAGAAGAAATTACAGTTAATTCTTAGTAATAATGTCAGATAGATTCGAATGGGATGATACCAACAGTTCAGGGATTTGGTGGAGTACTAATGTAAGTATTAGAGATGAATGTATTTTGCTTAAAGAGGATACAGAATGTGACGACTCTGATATTGTTGAATTACTAAGGAGTATTGCTAATAATATTGAAGAAAATGGATTATAAATCTTTGTAAATTTATTTTTTTGAATTTACCTAAAAACTTTCTAATCTTTCAACTGAATTTAGTAATTTAATTGTGATTCCTTTTTCACTCATAGAATGTCCAGCATCATCTACGATAATCAACTCTGAATTTAGTAATTTTTTACTAAGATCCCAAGCACTCCTAACAGGACAAACTACATCGTATCTTCCTTGGATTATCCTAGTTGGTATAGATTCTATAATCTTTATATTTTTCAAAATGAAATCATCTTCTAAGAAGATGTTATTGATAAAATAATGACACTCTATTCTTGCAAAAGCATCTGAAAAGGAATTAGTTTTACTTTTACCAACATTAAAATCTCTTTTAATAAGATGACTTGTAGAAAGCTCCCAATTTGTCCAGGCAGCGGCAGCTTTTGATCTAAGTTCAATATCTTTAGATGTTAGATATTTATAAAAAGAAGCTATTAAATTCTCCCTTTCATCCTGAGGTATTACAGAGATATATTTTTCAAACTCATCGGGAAATATCTCACTTGCACCATATTGATAAAACCATAATAGTTCGAATTTTCTACACAAAAATATTCCTCTTAAGGTCATACTTTTAACTTTTGATGGATTTTTTATTGCATAAATCAAAGCTAAAGTAGAACCCCATGAACCCCCAAACAAATGCCAAGAATCTATATTCAAATTTATTCTTAATTTCTCAATATCACTTACTAAATCTCCTGTTGTATTTTCTTTTAATTCTGAAAAAGGTCTTGAATTACCGCAGCCTCTTTGATCAAATTGAACAATATCAAATTTTTTTGGATTAAAATATCTTCTATATCTTGGTTGACTTCCTCCTCCAGGCCCCCCATGGATTACTAATATCTTTTTTCCATTTGGATTACCAGATCTTTCCCAATAGATAGAATGGATTTTACTTACTTGTAAAAAACCTTTTTCTCTTGGCTCTATTGAGGGAAATAATTTTGTTTCTTCCATTTTATAAAATTTATTTACTTTAATTAGAAAATTTATATTATCTAATAATAAACATTGGTTACTATAAAACCATAAAAAAAAGAGGTCTGTAATTACAGTCCTCTTTTTAATTTGTTATTTTCTACTTTCAGGATTTAAATAATACATTAAATAAAGTTCATTTACTCATGAGCTTTAAATAAGTGGGTTAGGGGATAATTCTCGATAATTTTAGTCCCTTTTTGTCGCTGGTAATTATAGAGCGAAGTCTTATCAGACTAATTGATTGAACTTTACTTTTCGAGTAATCCCATTGTCAGGAATACGCTTCCTATATTTGTAAATTTGCTAAATTTCAGGCGGAATATCAATCATTTAGATTGCCTCCTAACTCAACATCTTTAAATTACTCCTATCTCTATTTCATGTAAATCCGTAATTATGCTGATTTACTTTTTTAGCGATTTATAAGAGGATTTTGATGCTTTATTGTTTTATAAACTATTAAATTTTTATGAAAAAATTAGATTGAAAAAGTTTTAACTTTTTTCAGTTTCATAAAGAAGAATACTCTCAATTATCATTCGATCACTTTCTGTTAATTTATAATCTTCTATTTTCCATTCCGCAAACTTTATACAATCATCAAGAGAGGGATCTTCATTTCTACATTTTCGCCATTCTCTTATCCAATCTGCTAAGGCATAAGTAATTTTTGTAGTGAGCATTTTTTACCAATCTGGATAAATTGAATCTTCTCCAATTGGCTCCTCATAAAATTCCCCTTGTTTTATTGCTTTTTCATATTTATCAATAACTTTCTGATAGGAAGATATAGAAGGTATTAAATCTCCAACGTAAATAGGTTCCATTAATATTTTTATTATTTATTAGTTATTTTATAGATAAAAAAAAAAAAATAATTAACTTTTAAATTATTTTCCCATAGCTTTTCTAAGTTTTGCAGCTTCATCTAAACCTTCCATTATTGTAAATGTAGAATTTATAGTTGCTTTTTGTCTTAACTTTGAAAGCTCTTTATATTCTTCAGACTCAAAAGCTTCAACTGCTGCTCTCATGGAAGTGAATTCACAAATAACGGCTAAATTAGAATCTTCAGTCTGTTCCTTACCTAATGGTTCTGTATCTTTTGCAAAGACTTCCCCTCCAACATCTTTTAACCATGGACCAACTTTATTTACATATTCATCAAATAATTCTTGATTAATTATTCTTGCAGTTGATATCCAGTAACCTTTTGCTCCTTTCTTATCCATAAAATAAAAATAATCTTTACACTTAATTTAAATATAATTTACAGATTATGATCTATCCTTAATAAAATATTTTATTAATATAAACTGATTTAAATGAAAACAAATATTGAATATAAAACCAAATAGGATTAACTTTCAAAAAGAGCACAAGTTATTAATTATCTATAACTAATATGGATTTCATCAAGAAAAACAAAATCCTTACGGTAATGGCATTTATAGCAATTTTATCCTTTGTTTTAGAAAAAAAAGGGATTATCCACCCTTAACAATTATTTCAACTAAAAATTATAGGTGACAATATTCAAATTAATGGAATAAATAAACGACGATAATAGCCGCCACAATAAATATTGGAGATAATGCCGTAAACATTAAAGTCTTGAAATTTAGTTCCATTTCATTTAAATAAATATACAAACTAAGTAAACAATACTTTCAATTAATAGCAAGTAAGTAGATTTTACTTTTTTTAGATATGAAAAAATGAATTATAAAACACACACAATAACTAAGAATATTAATAATTATCTAATTTGTTTTGTCCTAGCGGCAAATATTATAAATTTAGCAGGATTTTTTATAGTTAATTAACTCATTTAGCAAAAAATATCGAAGGTAAGAGAATTTACAAAAAATTAAACTTTATAAATCGATTTATTCTTATAGTTCAAGTAAAGACATCTTAAATATCTAATAAAAAGTTCTCTTATTATATATTTTTTTCTGCCTTATCTCTCTTGCTGCCAAAATTTGTTCTTTTCTTCTAATTGTATGATCACTTATCGGATTATTATCGTTATAAACATATAAAATATCACTTATAAACTCTTGTCTATTTCCAGCCATCTCTAGCATTGGGAACATTATTGCCAAATCAGAGGCTACAGAAAAATATTCCCGATTCTTATTGATTAAGTCTTTAGGATTAAGAGCTAACCATAAATCATGTCTAAATGTTTTTAAATGCGAGGCGTACCAAAAATATTTTCTGAATAAATTAAACTCTCTAATTAATCGAGGATATTTTTTTCCTTGAACACCTCTGGAAGAAATATGACTACCATAAGTAATTAAGCAATTTGTTTGAATATACTTTTCTTTCAAAATATTAAAGACATCACCACTATATAAATAGTCATCGCCATCAATTATCAAATCTACTGTTTTTGTTGGCTCTTTTATCTGCCTATTAAGTAAATTGCATATATTATTTAAGGCTCCAATTCTTCTAGGATTCCTTGAAATTTTAAAATTTTTGATATCTTTACATATTGAGGAAGCAATTTCATAAGAAGAATCTCCAGAACAGTCGTCCACAACTTGTACTTGAAATCTTTTATATGATTGATTAATTATAGAGTTAAGACATTTTTCTATATATTTTTCTGCATTAAATACTGGCACTACAATATTAAATAAAAGTTTATTATCTACAATAGGCTCTAAATCTTTTTTCAATTTATTTAAAATTATATATAATTACTTTATAGTAATTTGAATATGAAAAAGCCAAAAATTAAGTTTTTTACATTATGAAATTAAATCCATTATAGTTTTTTTTTAAATGATTTTTTCAAGAATGGTGGGTGGACTAGGCAATCAACTATTCCAAACCGCTGCATGTTTAAAATATAGGAAACAAAGCGAAAAAGTTATTATTTCTTTTTTAGGGGATATACATATTCCTAAAAGAATTAATTGTTTAAATTATATTTTTGAAAGGCCTCATTGGCTTTATTATAATGATTCTAAAGATTTGAATATAGTAAAAAAATTTGTCGCTAAAACATCAGCATATTTAAGATTTGGTAGTTATTTACCATTTATCAGTATTAATGACAGGAATTTCAATTCAAGGGACTATCTTTATTCTGAAAAAAAAATATTGTTTTTAGATGGATATTTCAATCAAAAATGGACTTATTCCAGTCTAAAAAATGCTTTTAGCGAGTTAAAGTTAAAACCTATTGAATTAAATAAAGAATATATTCAAATTTGCAATAATGATGTAGTAATTCATTTAAGGGGTAGTGATTTTCTTAACATTTCAGACTTAAATATTTGTAAATTAGAATACTATAAAAATTCAATTAGGTATGCAATCTCAAAGGGATATAGTTCATTCAAATTAATTTCTGAAGATCAAACATATGGAAAAGAATTTTTAAAAGAAATAAAGCAATGCTTTATTGATTTAAAAATATCAATGTTAAATTCAAATTCAATTAAAAATGATTTTAATCTCATGAGATCTTCAAGATTTGCAATCTTAAGTAACAGTACTTTCTCATGGTGGGCATCTTTTCTGTCAATTTCGAAAAAAGAATTTATAGTCCCAGAGAACTTCTCATTAAAAGAAAAACGAGTAATCCTTCCAAATGAAACTATAGTGAAATAAGGTACTTATAAATTAATAATATTTAAATACATAATATTTAAATTAAAAAATTTTATTAATTACATTATATTTTTGATTTATATTTTATTTTTATAACTATAAAAGGGGATAAATTCTAAATATGTCTTATATTTTGAACGCAATAAAAATAATATATGAGAAATTCTTAGTTATAAGACCTCAAATACTATCAATAATTCTATTCCTGCCTATCCTTTATTTATTAGGTTGGCTATTAGCATACCCCTTTTTATTAATTGGTGTAGAGAAGGAGAAGATATCGTTAATAGGCACAATTTTTACCTTCTTATTATTCGTTTTGTCAATGAACAAATGGTTTAAGGTGCGTTGGGGAATAAATAATACTTGGATACTGCTGGGTATAAACAAAATTCAAAAAAAAAGGGAGATATATATTTTTTTTCTCAAAGGTCTTTTGGAATCAATTATTTTATTATCACTAATATTAATCCCAATCATTAGAAATGAATGGGGAGATTGGTTTATTAGATTATCCCCTGAAATATTATTGAATACGTTACTTCTAATAATTGGGATTGGATTTGCGGAAGAGCTAATCTTTAGAGGTTGGCTTTTAGAGGAATTAAAAAATCAATATGGATTAAAAAAAGCCTTAATTTTTCAAGCATTAATATTTAGTATTGTGCACGTTGGATTTGATATGCCTTTTTGGGAAATGATAAGTATTCTTTTTGGCCTATTCTTACTTGGTATTATTTTATCAATGATTAAAGGAAAAGATGATAATTCCTTATGGGGTTGTGCTGGCCTTCATGGGGGCCTTGTAGGTATATGGTTTCTCTTGAATAATGGTTTAATAAAAATCTCAGAAGATGCTCCTATATGGTTAGTGGGGCCAGGAAATATAAATACAAATCCTCTAGGTGGATTTTATGGTATTACTTTATTAATGATTATTTTATTTTATTATTATTTTAAGTACAAAAAAAAGATTTTTTCAAGATAAATAAACCTAAATACTTTAATTAAATGCAAAATTTGATTTCTATCAATTTTGAATGAGTAAGTAACACTATAAGAATATCTAACCTTTTCTGAGCTTGAATTATCATTCTCTGAGGGTCATGCAAGCAATCGGCCTGCAGTTAAAATACATAAGAATATTCCTCATTAGTTAAAGCAATATATTTTTCAATACTTATTTTTGAATAAACATTATTCAAAAATTGCTATGAAAAGATAATTATTTATATAATTCATTTGTATAAATGAATCAACAAATTTTTATAGAGATTTTAAGTTTTTATTTAAATAGATATAAATACTGATGTCCTTTGTTTAAAAAATGGTCAGATTTAAAGAAAGTTTAAATATTAAATTATGAACTTAGAAGCAGGATTCCAATTTATTACTTTTTTGGTCTTGTTTGGATTCTCTAATTATTTGATGATGTTAAAAAGATATGAAAATCATCTCAAGAAAAGACAACTTATACAAAAGAATAGAATTTCAAGTTTATATCCTAAGGGAACTTTTATAAGTGTATGAATTAATAAAAAAAATGCATTCATAATTATTTTTTAAATCTTTATTTCACCTAATATTGAAATATCTTTTTAAAAAATTAATAAATTACTTTTTATAGAATAAAAAAATGTTTTTACCATTTGCGATTAGTTTTTTGCCATCCTTCATTTATTAATTTTTTCCAAAACAATCTTGCATCCTCTATCTTCATTTCTCTTCTGGTTTTCATAAAGGGTGGATTTTCTCCATGACTACCCATGACAATTCCCTCTTCAATAAATATGTACACGATAGGATCCTCTTTATTTTCGTTTTTTTTATAAAAACGAATTACTCCAACTGAGTTAGAATCAATTAACCAAAAATCATATTCTTTTTTCATTTATTTGGAAGTTTAATGAAACGAAATCAAATCAAAGATATCCATAAAATAATCCAATTTAGACATTGAAAGTTAGAAAATATTTTTCATCAAAATTAATTTAAATAATTTAATATTTTATCTGTCGATTCTTCTTTAATTCTCCACGTTTTTTTTTGGAGTCAAGCCTTCTATTTTGAGAAGCTTTAGATGGTTTTGTAGCTTTTCTAATTTTAGATGAATTTTTTAATGAATTTCTAATTACTGAGCTAATTCTTTTTATAGCTATTTGTCTATTAAGTAATTGATTCCTTTCTTCTTGAACGGTTAGACATATACTATTATTGACTAATTTGGTTTTCAATTTTTTCGTTAAAACTTTCTTTTGATAATCATTTAAAACTTTTGATTCTTCGATATTAAAAATAATTTCTACTCTGGTATTAGTTTTATTTACTTTTTGACCTCCTGGGCCAGATGATCTAGAAAAACGCCATTTTAATTCTCTTGAAGGAATTACTAATCTGGAAGTAATAATTAAATCCATTTGTATTTCTAAAATATCCTCAGCTCATTTCCGAATATACTTGTACATTACATTACCAATTAAAAATAGATCGGTAAATACTGGCCGGTTTAGTTAGGTAAACCGAAATTCGGTGTATTTGCCGTATGATTTTCTTCGGTTTGTATCCTTACAAGATTCAAATATTTGTACGATATTTGATTTGTACTTAATTCAAAGGTCACTATGTATTCAATGTTTGATCTTCTTTTTGAAACTCCTTCATATCGTCCAGTATATGTTATTTCTGATACCGAGATGAAAGAACTCAAGAAAAACCATCATCAAGAGGAACTTGATGAAATCACAACCCAAAGAAAAAGACTTGAAGATGCTTTTAAATCTCAATTAAAACATCTTGAAGAACGGGAAAAAGAAGTCAAGAATGAGCTTAAATTACTTTCCGGAACTAAAGGAAAAGCATAGTTTTAAAAAAAAAATTATTACTTAAAAGACGGTTACTTTTAACCGTCTTTTAAGTAATTAATTTATAAATTTTTTTAACCACGAATTCATAAAATCTTTTCCATAATAAAGATATGAAAAATAAGCAAGAAAAAATCAGAATGTTTCTGCCTTTTAGTTGGGTAGTTTGCGCAGTCATATCTTTTGCTTACATAAATTCTCATTTAATTAACACTTAATTAAATGGATAAATTATCAAAAGAACAAGTATTAGCTTCTTCAAGCGGATGGGTCGCATCGCTACTTAATTTCTTACCAGGGGTTGGGACTGGTTATTTATATCAGAGAAGATGGTTACCATATTTCATTACTACTGGAGTAGTAACTGCATGGTTTGTTATAGGAATAATTTTGCAAGGTGATAAAGAACCAAGTCAAACAGAACAATTAATAGGTATATCAGGTTTATTTCTTATATCAATAATCACAGTAGTAGAAGCTAACTTAGCTTTTAAGAAAGCTTTAAAAATAACTTCTATTAAAAAAGAAGAAGAAAAAACTCCGATTAAAAAAGGATGGTTTAAATAAACTTTAATTACTGTAGAAAAATAAAATTTCTTTTTCTTTAAGGCCTTCCCAACCAGAATCAATTAATAATTGATCTAAAGTTTCTTTATCAAAATGCTTAGAACCTGTTTTAACACATCTGTTTCTCATTGACTTTTTGACTCCGCTTCTTTCTCTTTTGTTTTCTTCATTCATAATCCTGTTGTAAAGCTCAAGCATTTTTGAGGGGATTGGAGTCCCATCTAGGTCAATCCCATTTTCAATTGCTTCATCAACTGCTTGCATCCCTATTTTTTTCATAAAGTTTGATTTATTAATAGAAAACATCCTATAAGAAAAGATATTAATTTCTAAGGGTTTGAATAATTAATTTACTGATTTTGAATTTCCTTTAAGACTCTTATTGCCTCTTTTATATGTTCTGGGCCATTCAACAAATCTCGAAAGATATGTTTAACAAACCCATTTCTATCAATAACATAGGTAACTCTTCCATCTAATAAACCAAGTACTTTGGGAACCTTGAAAGCTTTTCTTAGTGAATCATTTTTATCACATAACAAAGGATATTGTAATTTATTTTTGTTGGCAAATGCCAAGTGGCTTGAAGAACTACCATTACTTACCCCCCAAACTTGAGCACCAAGGACTTTAAAAAGGTCATACTTGTCTCTAAATCCGCAAACCTCTATAGTGCATCCCGGGGTGTCGTCCTTTGGATAGAAAAACAAAACTAAGGGAGTTTTTAATCCAGTATTTGACCTTTTAGTGCCATTCTGATCTAGTAAAGAAAATTGTGGTACTTTATCTCCAATCTGCAAAATAGTTTATATAAAACTCCATCTTAGAAGCAATAATTATTTTTCTGTGACCAAAAACAAGAAAGTTTTGGATAAATTTTTCAAACATTGTTCTAAAAGATACTAAAAGATTCCTCTAATTTACTAATGTTGTTGAATATATCTATTCTTATGGAATTTGCCATATATAGTTTTTTATTTCTCATTCTTTTTTTGGGAATACTTTTTAATTTAAAAATTACTAACAATAAGAGAGTAAAGGAAATAAAAGAAAAATTAAAAAATTATAATTGGAATAAAAAAAATTAAGATCTCTAAAAATAATTTTTAGAATTTTATATTTTCATTTGGGGTGAATACAGAACAGTAATTACTTACAATATTTTTTAAGTCAATTTCGGAAGAATTCTTAGATTTTAATTTTAGTTTTTCTATAGCTTGTTTAGCATCAATATCTCCAAGACGATATCTAGCACAAGTATCCAATACTTTAAACATTTTTGTAGTAACTGCCTTTGATGGAGGTATAAAGGCAAATAAGAAAAAAGCTGATAATAAGATTTTCATTATATTTAAAAAAAGTTAATTACATTTTTGTAATTTAGTTTGATTTATGCAAAGCTAATTTTTAAAAGAATAAGAAAGCCAAAAATAATTTGGGTTAAATGTGATTACTTATTTAAAAAATTTGTACTTACTGATAACCAAAATTTATTTATTTATCATTTCCATCCTATACAGTTTTGATATAAAGTTAGTCTTATCTAAAAAAATAGATTTTGAAATTAATAAAAAGAATAATTAAAAGACACAAAATACTTATTAAGTGGTACCAAGAAAAATTAAAATTAAGTGATTACCAACTACTTTGGTTAGTTTTTTTTAAGGGAGTAATAATTACAATTATTTTTTATAAACTTCTTTGAAGAGTAACAAAGCGAGTTTATAAAATGATATTTTCAAATCATTAGATTATATTAATAATAGATTTTTATAATGAATTAAATAGACTTCTATCATGAATATCTTTGGGGTAGGTTTACCAGAAGTAACAGTAATTTTAATTCTAGCTCTATTAATTTTTGGTCCCAAGAAATTACCAGAATTAGGAAAACAACTTGGCAAAACATTAAAAAGCTTAAAAAAAGCATCGAATGAATTTCAAAACGAGATAGATCAAGTAATTAATGAGCCAGAGAGCGAAAATTTACCAAAATCTCCTCAGAAAAAATTTACCAATAATATCGATCAAGTTACTAAAGAACCAGAGGAAAAGGATTTATCAGAATCAGATAATAATGAAAAATGAGATAATTAAAAGGCCAATTACCCCTGTAGAAGAATTTGAAATAGCATTGAATAAAGCAGCACTTACAGATGAAGATTATGAATTAATTGACTACATCAGATACACCAGTGTATTTACACAACCAAGTCTTGTTAAAGATTTAAAAAGGCCATCCAAACCGCCCCTTCTTACAAATCTTTGCCAAATATGCAGGAAAATTGGATCTGAGATGCCTGAGCACTTTAAAAAAGTAATTGATTGGTCAATCCAAATGAGTGAACATAATACAAGATGGGATGGTCATCTAATTTGTGCAGAGGCATTAAATGTAGATAATATTCCAATAAGTCCTTCCCATGGAACATCTTTATTTGATGTTCTTGTAGTACACAAAGAATTATTTCTGGGATTTGACTAGCTTAAAATATTAATCATCTAGAGGAATTGAATCGGTATCAATTACGTCTTTGGATTCTTCATATTTGCTTCTTTTAGTATCAATCCAGTTATTAATAGATGCCACGACTGGAAGGGAACCCCTATAAATAAAAATTGAAGTTGGTAAAGCACTCAATAATCCAACTAAAGGATTTTTGAAAAGTAATCTTCCTGCTTTGATATTAAATAAAATTATAAGAATTGAAGGAACTAAAACTTTAATTACTGTTTTCAAAGCCTCAACCCAACCGACACGATATATCCACCATATCAAGACTATCCCAACTACATATAAAAATAAGTAAGTCATACTTTTAATATAGTGTTTATTTAGTTTTATTGGTCTTTGCAAAAAACAATTTAATTTTTTTATAAGGCTTTAATATAAAATTATGCATAAAAGTTAAAATGAGTTTCTCTGAAATTAGAAAATTTTTAAAACAAATGCAGTCAGAAGATAATTTAAGAAAAGAGGTTACTTCTTCTGCAACTGCAGATGATGTAGCACTTATTGCTCAAAGACTTGGATATAGTTTCTCTGGTGATGATCTTTTAAGATTTAATGGCCAAAAAGTGGATAAAGTTACCGTCAGAAAAGTTGATCACCCTGGTGAATATCACTAAAAGATCAAGACTTAATCCAAATTGCGAGTCCTCCTCCTCTTCCTCTAGCACACATCCAATTTTTTTCTTTACTGATAGCTATTAGAGAGAAAAAAGGCATTTGCTTTTCTTCTGGTTTTTTTAAAGGTTTATTAATTAACGTAAAATTTCCAATATTTATTACTAAGTTCTCGAAGAAAAAGGGCAATAGAGGCCTCGGACCTTTTAATGATGCTTGCCCACAGAAAATAATCGTTAATATCCCAAAACTAACTGAATTGTTTATCTCGTAATCAACTATATTAATTTGAGAATTGGTTTTCTTTAATTGTAATTTTGCTGATAATACTTGAAGAATGGAACTAGATATATTATCTATTTCTTTTGAGCCTTTCTTCCATACGGAATTAAATTTCCAAGTTCCTATTAAATCTTCATATTCAATACCACTTCCATCTTTTTTAGAAATACTCTCTAAATTTTTTATTTCTGTGTATTGTGGTAATTTTTTTGCCTCAAGAATCATTTTAAATATTATTTTTTATTCATCATAAAAAGGTTTTAAAAAAAAATAAAATAAAATTTCTTCTTTATTTCAAAATATTTCTAAAAAAGTAGAGCACAGACACACATTCGTAACAAATTTCAACTATCATCTTTACATAAGTTAATTTTAAAAAATGGATTTCATTTCTAAAAGACAAGGTCATATTCCACTTAAGGCTGTCCCTTACATATTTTTCCTTGCAGTTGTTCTTAGTATCACAACAACAACAAATACTTTTGTTTAAGCTTTAAGATTTATTCTTAGGGTTTAATTTTTGATGAATAAATACGACGTAATAATCATAGGTAGTGGAATTGGGGGTTTATGTTGCGGTTCTTTATTAGCCCTAGCTGGAAAAAAAGTCCTAATAGCTGAAGCTCATTCTCAACCAGGAGGTGTAGCGCATAGCTTTAATATGAGAGGTTATAAGTTTGAATCTGGTCCTTCATTATGGAGTGGTATAGGAAAATGGCCTACGACCAATCCTTTAGGGCAAATACTTAAATTACTTGACGAAAAGGTTGAACTTATTAAATATCAAGGATGGCATGTCAATGTTCCTGAAGGCGAATTCAATTTGGAAGTAGGACAAGAACCATTTAAAGAAAGAATAAGATTATTAAGAGGTGAAAAGTCAGTTAATGAGTGGGATTCATTTGTATCAGGGATAAGACCTCTTAGTCGAATAGTAAGTGAAATCCCGCTCCTCTCTAGTTCACCTGAAACAATTAATTTTTTAGAGATTATAAAATTAGCATCTAAATTCTTACCTAATATAAAATTATTACCAAAGCTAAATGGCGGTTTTGGGGATATTGTCGACAGTCACCTAAATGATCCTTTCCTTAGAAACTGGGTTGATTTGCTTAGTTTTTTAATAAGTGGGATGCCAATGCATGATACAAATTCTGCTGCGATGGCTACATTATTTGATGAATGGTTTAAACCTGAATCGTATTTAGAATATCCAAAGGGAGGAAGTGAAAGTATAGTAAAGGCACTAGTTGATGCTTTCAAAAGAAATGGCGGTGAACTAATTCTTTCATCTAAAGTAGAAGCTGTAAATTTTAGTAAAAATATTGCCTCAGGTGTAACTTTAGAAAATGGTTCAAATTTTATTTCTAACTTTGTCGTAATGAATACTGATGCTTGGACTTCCAGAAAATTAATTCCACAAGAATTCCAAAAAAAATGGAGCCCAAAGGCTAAAGATATTAATAAATGCGGTTCTTTTCTTCATATTCATTTAGGTTTTGATGCCTCTGGTCTACAAAATTTACCAATTCATGCAATACACGTTGATAACTGGGAGAGAGGAATTACTGCAGAAAGAAATGTAGCAGTTTTCTCAATTCCTTCTGTATTAGATAAGAGTATGGCACCAAAAGGTAAACACGTCCTGCATGGGTATACTCCTGCCAATGAACCATGGGAAATTTGGAAGAATTTAAAATCTAATGAGTTAGCTTACAAAGAACTTAAAGAGGAAAGATGTTCAATATTTCTCAAATCTTTGAGAAAAATAATACCTGATATAGATAATAGAATTGAGATAAAATTGCTTGGCACTCCTTTAACGCATAAAAAGTATACCAATACTTATTGTGGTAGCTACGGCCCAGCATTATCGGCTTCTAAAGGACTATTCCCTGGATGTAAAACATCTGTTAAAAATTTGCTTACTTGTGGAGCAAGTACTTTCCCCGGAATTGGTATACCTGCTGTCTCAGCAAGTGGAGCATATGCGGCTGAAAAAATCATGGGGAAGAAGGAATATAAAAAGCTTCTTAAAACGATAGATCTTTAAAGCATTCGACAAAGTCGAAAAAATATCTTTAGTTAAGAAATAAGAAGAAAAAAAGTAAATTTTTTTAAGGATGATATTCTTTATTTGAATATAACTTTTACTTATAGTTTTTATATGTTTTTCTTATCTATTCCCCAGGCTTGGCACTTAGCTGGTACTTGGTCAGAGCAGCTACCAAACGATTCAAATCTAATAGGAATGAGTCAAACAGAGTTGATGATGACTTTGCATTCTATCTTTGTACCACTTTTACTAGTAATTTCATATTTTCTATTTCTAAAAATCTCTAAAAACGAATCAAAAAAAGTTAAAGGCTAATTTCTTTTAGAAGAAGCTTTTATTTTGCAGAACTTCTTCTAAAAACTTTTCTTCCAGTAGAAGTATCAACGGAAGTGGAATTACTCTCTTCTTTAGTATTGGAATTACCGTCAGCATTTTCAATATCGCTTTTATCCATTTCGGCACAAACCCCTACTACCATTGCTGCTTGCAGTTGATCTGGTAAATCCCCAATAGTTAATAAAGCTTTTAAAACTAGCTGAAGGCGAGTTTCCCTATCTATTTCTGGCCTTAGCTTTTTAACCGTATTCCAAAGTTCTTGAGTAACTTCTTTCAAAAGTTCGCGATCTACAGACAAATTTAAAACCTTTTTTGTATTTCTATTAATCTAACAAAGAATAGGGATTCTTAAAATATTTTTCGTAAAACTGAATATTAGTTGAAATTTTTTATTACGAGAAGGCAAGTTGTATTTGTTTTGGAAGCTTATTATTTTCTTGTATATTTTTAGTAGATTTTACATTTTTAAAGTTACTAAAAAACTTTTTTTTAATTTTTATTGGAGTACTAGAGAATCTACAGTTAGCTCTTGAAAGTGAGTTCCACTCTTTTGGATTAAACGTAGCGTATGGGGAAGAAGACAAAATTTTCATTTTTAATAATACATCTGTACTAATAGTAGTACAAAAATACCATTCCGCAACTCATTAATTCTGTAAGTCTTTATTTTGATAAATAAAATTAAAATTATTTATCTTTCTTAATTCTCTCATAAGATTTTCATATATTTCTTGGTATCATAAAAGACAAATTAATCCTTAATTTAAGCAATTCATAACCAATACCCTTAAAAACCCTTTTAAATAGAGAAATTTCTTGAAATTAATATTGACAAGTTATTTTGCCATAAAGCTCCTATAAAAAAATTAAGTTATTTATTGTCTAATGCTTTTAAGTACTCAAAAAAGATTAAAAATTCAGGAAATAATTAGAAGAATATCCTTAGATAAAGAAGTTTCGTTAAAAGAAAGAATATACGTTGAAAAATATGCCAAACACTGCTCGACAATATCTCTTTGGTTAAAAAAAGGAAATAGCATCAGAAGACATGGAAGACAAAGCGAAAATAGTATTAATGGGCTAATTCAATCGCTAGGAATTGATGGATTAGAAAGAGAGAATCATTTCAATCCAAATAAAGATGATATTTCTGACTGGTTTGGAGGTTCGCCTGACTGGATTAAAAGGAGCTAGAAAATCATAAATCTCTAACTTATCCATGCATTAGAGAATAAATAAACACTAACAACTAGTATGATCCCCCAGAAAATCCAAGGGAGTAACTTTATAGGAAACAAGTATTTGTTAGTAAATGTATTCATAAAATAATCTAATATCTAACTAGATTATTTGTAATTTTGAATTTTGAAAATAGGTTTAATTGCTCTAATCAATCAAAATGAATGATATGAATATTAAACAATTAAATAATGTACTAAATATATAGGAAAACAAGCGTAGTTTATTTCAAGCACATAAATTAAGCAGCTATCTTTTCATTATTAACTTCAAAATCAATTTTCTTGATATTTTGTTTATTTGAATTATCCCAATATTTAATTAGTCTTTCTAACTCATTAATTCTTTTTTTAGCATTGGCAATCCTTTCAGTTGAAGTCATTTAAAAAATTTAGCTATTTAAAATATGCATTAAAAAAATTTTTTTTCAATCCTTAATTTTGATTTGCTTAAACTTTAAAAATATTAATTATTAGTTAAAAGTTTAAACGCCTAGTATTTAAGTAATTATACTTATTGATAGAAGCAATGGTTATTATGAAAAATTTGAATTCATTTATTCTAAACAATACGGTTAAGATCCTTGATTTTGTTTATTCAGATAGGCATTTGCAGAGATTTTGGGTATTAGAAGTTATTGCAAGGTCTCCTTATTTTGCTTTTCTTTCTGTTCTTCATTTCAAAGAATCACTTGGATTAAAAAATGACATCACAATGTTTTTGATGAAAGAACATTTTTACCAAGCCATTAATGAGACGGAGCATCTAAAAGAAATGGAGAAAAGAGGAGGAGATAAGTTTTGGATTGACAGGTTTTTAGCAAGGCACCTTGTACTTGTCTATTACTGGATCATGGTTTTTTATTATTTCTGTTCTCCAAGAAATGCTTATGACGTAAATATCAAAATTGAAGAGCATGCATTTAATACCTATACAAAGTACCTAAAAGATCACCCTGAAGATCAAAAGATAAAAGAAATTGCGCAAGACGAACTTAATCACGTTGAAGAACTTAATGAAGCCTTAGCGATGATAACTCAATCCTAAATTAAGACTGAAAAATCAAGAAAAAATACTGCAAACATTATCGAGGAAGAAATCAAGCTAATTCCGATAATCAATGAGACATAGCCTTTTCGCCTAGGCAATTTATAAAAGAGCACTCCAATTACAATTGCGATTATTACGGCAAAAAATATTACGATTTTTTCAGTTAAAGAATTTAGGTGGAGTATTAAATTTGTACTTCCAAAGAGTTTTAGATAATCAGATAAAAATACTTCGCCTTCAATTTTTTTTAAATATAAGAATGCACTTATCAGAGCAGAACTCAATAAAGAAAAGACTGCAAGAGCGCTAACTGGCTTAGTAAGTCTATTGATTGTTCTATTGAAACTTACTAGCAGACTTAATATAAGTAAAGCCATACCCATTGGTATCAAGGGGATCAAGATAGAAATGTTTATGGAATTTTCCACGAAAGAATTTTAAATTTATTTTAATTTTATAATATTCAAAGACCTAATTTAACCACTTAAGATTTATATAAAAATTTTAATGTATATAGTACCTATTGATTTCTGTGTCAGTTGATACGAAAATTAAAATACTAACGACAAAGCCATGCTTACAATTTCTGAAATTCTTCTCGCAAGTGCAATTTTTCTTGGAATAGTATATTGGGAGGTTCAATTTCTATACTCCAAAACTACTACTGCTAAGTAATTTCTCTGAAATATGGACAAAACGTCAGATTCAATGAAATTTAAATAAAATTTAAGAATTCAAACAAGCAAAAAAAGATTGAAATATGAGAGAATTAACACACAAACTTTTTTTTATGGGCAAATGAGCGAAATTCAAACTCAAGAAGGTGATTCCACTCAGCAACAACAACAGCAACAGCAGCAATCATATCAAGACAATAATATTTATTCTGCGGAAACAGAACAACTTTATTTAAAAATGAAAGAAGGCTGGCTTTAGTATTAACCAATATTTATTCACTGCTATTTTGTTTTACGCAAAATTAATATATATATATTCTTCGTTCAAACAAATTAAATTTTTAGAAACAACCGATACTTTTTTTTTAATATTAGTAGCTAAGTTTTAAAAAGAATTTAAAAAAAATTGTTTAATAAACTAAAACAGTTAGAGAAAATAAATGGAAGAATCGCTATGGGGGGCTTAGTATATTTATTATTTACAAAATTAGTCTCTAGTCATACAGACATACTTGATCAATTGAAATCTATTTTTATTTAAAAGATCATTTACTATATGTTTTTCACACCTATTTCTTTTAATTATTTATAAATACAAAAATTTCATAGCTACGTAATTATTTCTAAATTAAATAGATTGGTATTTCTTACTTACAAAGTGTATTTCTAAATGTTTAAGAGAATAAATACTGCCTACAAGCCAATACCAGAAAACAGATTTAATAGTACACTTATACTATTAAAGATGTTATATCGTGACCTCACCGGAAACTTACGAATTTCTTTTTGTTAAGCCTGGGGATCATGTGGTAATTAGAGATGAAAAACCTCTAGAGAATACTCAAAACGATCGGAATGATTATTGGATAGGTCAAGTGATTGACTGTATAGGAGGAGCAAGAAATCCAAATTCATGGACCTTATTTCAAGTCGCAGACATTGATAATGGAGAGATCGTAATAATCAACGCAGACACTGTAGAAAAGATATTAAAAAAAGCTGATAATTAACCTTCTCCAACCTAATAAAGCAATAACTCTATAAATTTTCTAGTTATGAAATTATAAATGAAACAGGAAAAAGATTACGTATTAGAGAAATGACTAGCCCAATTCTAAGCAGGCAAGCCCATATACCTGATTCATTGGGCATGAAGGTTGAATACCTTTATACATCCTATAAGTTTGTGAAATCACTTTGAAACCCATACTAGATAAAAGGTAATTTGCATAAGGATTAAGATTCGAACAGTCTAATAAAATTTGAGATTCTAGATTCCTAACTAATTTTCTAATAAGTAATTCTGCCAAAGGAGGAGTATCCGCCAGAAGAGGGCCAATCCTCCACCCTTGATTATTATCTTGAAGCATACAAGGTCTTATCCTCCCGAAGCCATGGCACATGCCATTTTTATCAACAAGCGCACTAACATTTCCAAAAGAATTCTTCAACCAATCGTTCAAGAAATGTGGCCTAGGACTAGGTTCTCGCTGAGAATCATATATCAAAACAGCTTCAGGGGAAATCTGATTACCTGGAACAACCCTAAAAGCATTATTCTCATCTTTGTAAAAATTGCCATGTGGTAAATATTGAGTACCCTCTGATTTCCATCTATTTGTTATCGAGGATTTTTTAAAACCCCACTTTTGGTAATCATCTAATCTGTTTGGAGCCGCTTCCAAACCAATACAATCAATATTTTTCAAATAATCTAGTGCATGTTTCCATAATTTCACTCCATACCCCATATTTCGGAATTCTTTTTTTACGATGAATAATCCTATAAATCCATACGAAGAATTATATTTAACACAAGCGATAGAACCTATAGGATCGTTATCAAGGCATCCAACCCATATTCCTTTTTTATCAGTATTTTTATAAATTAATACGTCATCAAAGCCAGGAGCAAATCCCTCTAACCTAGCCCAATCAGTAACTTTCTGAATCTCATCATTGGCTATTAATCTGATTGAAAAATTTTTCTTCATTAAAATATTTTAGCTCAATAAAATAAGACTTTTAAGATTTTGAGGCAGTTAATTCAATCAATTCTAAGAAATGATAGAATATCAATTCAAAGAAAAAAAATAATAAATCCACTCAGTATTCCTGCGACATGTCCAGATAAGCTAATGCTTGGCAAAAAAGAATAAAAAATCCCTAAAGACAAAAAAATAGTCATTAATCTATAAATTTCATTATTCTTTTTCAAGCCAATAAAAATATTCAAAATATATTCTTTCCCATAAAGAGAGGAAAGCAATATAAAGGAAAATGTACCAAATATAATTCCACTAAAACCAACCAACAAATGATTAGGATTATAAAATATAAAATTATCTACTATAAATAAAAAAAAAGTCTGAATTGGTATTAATAAAAAAATTAGATAAAGGAAAAGAAATATATTCTTCAAATTCAAATTTATAAAACAATATCTAACTACAATTATTCCAAATAAATTAGATAATAAATGATTAAAATCTTTATGAACGAAACTATAGCTTAATATCCGATAAGGTTGAGTAATAAGATAACTCGACCAATAGGAAAGGTCTGGAACCAAGAAAAAGCGCTTTAAATTGATAATTACAAATAATAAAAAACATAAAAAAGAAGGAATAATAAATTGTGCTTCTTTTTTTATAATTTTCAAAATAAGATTTAATATTAATATTATTTATAAAAAATAATAAAGCCTTATTTGTTTAAATAATTTATCGATATTTAATATTATTAGTCTGATATATTAACTATCATATAAAAAAATTTCTAAATGAATATTTTAGATAAATCGTATAAATCAAATATTAAGGAATTAAAAAATAAAGTAATCACCGGTCAAACAGAGAGTATAAGTTGGAGGATCCAGCAGATTAGGAAGGTTTCTCAACTTTTAGATGAGAATAAAAAAGAAATAATCAAAGCTCTTTTCCTTGATCTAGGTAAATCAGAACTTGAAGCTCTTTCAGAAATACTCTTAATTAAAGAAGAAATTTCCCTAATAAAGAAGAATCTTAGATTATGGATGCGACCAAAAAAGGTTAAAACGCCAATATATCTTTTCCCATCATTCTCAAAAGTAATCTACGAACCTCTAGGTTGTGTCCTTATTTTAGGTCCATATAATTATCCTTTATTGTATCTATTAAAGCCCCTCGTAAATATTTTTTCTTCGGGAAATACTGCTGTAATAAAACCGTCAGAAAAATGTTCTTCTACATCTAAACTAATCAAAAAATTAACTGATAAATATTTCCAAAAAGATATTTTGTTAACGATTGAGGGAGATTATAAAGAGTCAATAAAACTGGTAGAACAAAATTTCGATCATATTTTTTTTACAGGAAGTACTGAAACGGGGAAATCTATTATGAAATCAGCTTCAACAAACTTAACTCCATTAACTCTGGAACTTAGTGGAACAAATCCAGCAATTATTTTCAAAAATGCAAATTTAGAAATTGCAGCAAAAAGAATTGTATGGGGTAAATTTTTCAATTCAGGCCAATCATGTGTGGCACCTAATCATATATTTGTAGAAAAAGAAATTGAAAATCAATTAGTTGAGGAGTTAAAGAAATTTATCACTATTTTTTATGGCGAAGATCCAATAATGTCAAAAAACTTATCTAAACTGCAAAAAAACCAATTTTCCATAACTTCAGAACTTCTCAAAAGATATAAAAAAGAGAAACGTATTTTATTTGGAGGAACTTGTAGTAAAAAAAGAATGAAAATATCACCTACAATTCTAAAAGTAAAATTACAAGATAAACATATTATTCAAAAAGAATTATTTAGCTCCCTTCTTCCCATTATTGGGATTGACAATAAAGAATCCGCATTAAAAAAAATTAATCAAGCTTCAAAACCCCTAGCAATATATATTTTTGGAGGAAATAAAAAAATCCATGATCATATTTCAAAAGTTACAAGCTCTGGCACCGTTTGTATTAACGATGTTATGTTGCCTGTGCTTATTCCAAATTTGCCATTTGGAGGGGTTGGAGAAAGTGGAATGGGTAAATTTCATGGAGAGGAAGGATTTAAGAATTTTTCAAATCAAAAATCCATAACTTATAAAGGCTTTTTATTTGATTTAGATTTTAGATACCCTCCTTATGAGAAAGTAATGAAAATTATAAAATTTATTTTTAAGATTTAAATTAATTAATTAATTAATTTGGTTTCAAAAGTATAGCGATTTTAAATACAGAGATTATCTTTAGGAAAATAGATAAATTAATGAAATTAACGTTTATTTTATTTGCCTTTGTTATTAATTTTTTCAATCCTAATTTTATAAAGGCTGAAGAAATTATTGATTCATCAAATAATCAAATTGAAAATACTACGAAGGTAGAATCAACTAATAATGAAATATCAGACATTAAAAAAACTCATATCGTTCAAGTTGGCGATACCATAACAAGTATCTCAAATCTTTATTCAATAAAAAAAGATTTCATTATTAAATTAAATAATTTAAAAGATGAAAATTATATATATGTAGGACAGAATCTAAAAATTTATGATTCTAGTAAAGAAAGTAAACCTAATAAGGATATAAATAATAACTATCATCTCGTCCAAAAAGGAGAGAGTCTTACAGAAATCTCTATTAAATATGGTTTAAACTTTAAAGAACTTATTGAAATTAATAATCTCAAGAATCCAGATTCATTAGAAGTTGGTTCGAAATTATTTTTAAGTGAAAAGAATATCAATAATCAAGAAGTTAATACTTCCATTAAAGAAGAAAAGATTAATCAATTTATAAGTAAAGAGAGTAAAAAATATGGCCCTTTAACAACTCAACAAACCGAATTAGAAGAAGGAAGTGGCAGAAAATTTCTGAACGCTCTTAATCAAAATAATAAAAAAGTTATTATCTCTATAAGGTGTGCAACAAAAGATTTAGATGTAAGAATTCCCGGAAGAAAATGGAGAGGGTGGATTCCGGCTAAAGAAAAATTTGAAAAAGATCTAATAAATGATTTCTGTTAATTGCTTTGATTAATATCTGTGAATAATTTTTCTTTAGATATCCCTTCTGAGGTATTGTTTTATTAGTTAAATTTAAATTAATGGCAATTTCTAGAGGAGATCTTGTAAGAGTTAAAAGACCAGAGTCATACTGGTACAACGAAATTGGCAAAGTTGCTTCAGTCGATACAACCGGAATAAAGTATAACTGTGTAGTCAGATTTGAAAAGGTGAATTATGCCGGAATCAGTGGAACTGAGGGAGGAGCAAATACTAATAATTTTGCAGAAAGTGAATTAGAGAAAGCTTAAAAATTTGCCTGAGTTACCTGAAGTTGAAACTGTTAGAAGAGGTTTAGAACAAAAACTCAAGAACTTTATTATCAAAAGAGTTGAAATCTGTAGAGAGTCAACTGTTGCGTATCCCATTGATAAAAAAGACTTTATTGAGGGACTTCAAAATTCACTGTTGTATAAATGGAATAGAAGAGGAAAATATTTGATTGCGGAATTAAAGAAAAATGTTAGTAATAATATTGATGCAAATGAATTATCACTTGAAGAAAATGGTGTTCTCGTCGTTCATTTAAGGATGACTGGTTATTTCACTTTTAATAATACTCTTACTAATCCTTGTAAACATACCAGAATAAGGCTGTTTGATAATCATAATAATGAACTTAGATATATTGATGTAAGGAGTTTTGGTCAAATGTGGTGGGTTAAAGAAGGATTATCTCCTAACAATATTATTAAAGGATTAGGTACATTAGGACCTGAGCCATTTTCTGAAAATTTTAATATAAATTATCTGAAAAAAGTAATTGCAAAAAAAACAAGACCTATAAAATCTATCTTATTAGATCAAACAATCATTGCTGGAATAGGGAATATATATGCAGATGAGAGTCTTTACTCGGCTGGTATATCTCCTTTTAGGGAAGCTAGAACAATAAAAAAATATGAATTAAAAAAATTAAAAATAGCAATCGTCAATGTTTTACAAAAAAGTATTGGGGAAGGTGGGACTACCTTTAGTGACTTTAGAGACTTAGAAGGAGAAAATGGTAATTTTGGATTGCTTACTAATGTTTATAGAAGAACTGGTAAAAAATGTCGTAAATGCAAAAATTTAATTGAGAGAGAAAAGATCTCAGGAAGGAGTACACATTGGTGTCGTAAATGTCAGAAATAAAAAAGGGCTTACTTTAAAAAAGTAAACCCTTTAAAAATTTTACCTGGCATTGAGCTATTTTCTCAAGGGGCTACCCCCTAAATATTTTCGCCGCTGATGCGTTTCACAACCGAGTTCGAGATGGATCGGAGTGGTTCCACATCGCCATGAACACCAGGATAGATTGAACCTTGAGAACTGCATAGAAAATTATATAAATTGAAGACAGTAAATTAAGTTTATTTGGTCAAGCCCTCGGTCTATTAGTACTCCTCCGCTGCACTTGTTACCAAGCTTCCACGTAGAGCCTATCAACGGGTGTTCTTCCCGTGACCTTACTGGCTTAAGCCATGGCAATACTCATCTTGAGGTGGGCTTCCCACTTAGATGCTTTCAGCGGTTATCCACTCCGCACATGGCTACCCAGCGTTTACCGTTGGCACGATAACTGGCACACCAGAGGTGCGTTCCTCCCGGTCCTCTCGTACTAGGGAGAAATCCTCTCAATATTCCTGCGCATACACCGGATATGGACCGAACTGTCTCACGACGTTCTGAACCCAGCTCGCGTACCGCTTTAATGGGCGAACAGCCCAACCCTTGGGACCGACTTCAGCCCCAGGTTGCGATGAGCCGACATCGAGGTGCCAAACCTCCCCGTCGATGTGAACTCTTGGGGGAGATCAGCCTGTTATCCCTAGAGTAACTTTTATCCGTTGAGCGACGGCCCTTCCACGCAGAACCGTCGGATCACTAAAACCGACTTTCGTCCCTGTTCGACTTGTAGGTCTCACAGTCAAGCTCCCTTCTGCTTTTGCACTCAACGACTGATTTCCAACCAGCCTGAGGGAACCTTTGTGCGCCTCCGTTACCTTTTAGGAGGCGACCGCCCCAGTCAAACTGCCCATCAGATACTGTCCGCTTCCCGGATAACGGGTAAGCGTTAGAACCCTAGCTCTAATAGAGTGGTATCTCACCGATGACTCAATAATACCCACAAGTACTATTTCAACGTCTCCCACCTATTCTGCGCAATTAGAGCCCGAGCACAATATCAAACTACAGTAAAGCTTCATAGGGTCTTTCTGTCCGGGTGTATGTAGTCCGCATCTTCACAGACAATTCTATTTCGCCGAGCCTCTCTCCGAGACAGCGCGCAAATCGTTACACCTTTCGTGCGGGTCGGAACTTACCCGACAAGGAATTTCGCTACCTTAGGACCGTTATAGTTACGGCCGCCGTTCACCGGGGCTTCAGTCGCTAGCTTTGCTAAAAGCTAACCAGCTTCCTTAACCTTCCGGCACTGGGCAGGTGTCAGCCCCCATACATCGTCTTGCGACTTAGCGGAGACCTGTGTTTTTGGTAAACAGTCGCTTGCGCCTCTTCACTGCGACCAGCTCTCGCTGGCACCCCTTCTCCCGAAGTTACGGGGCCATTTTGCCGAGTTCCTTAGAGAGAGTTATCTCGCGCCCCTCGGTATTCTCTACCACCCCACCTGTGTCGGTTTCGGGTACTGGCATTTATGTTTTAACGGGTATAGAGCTTTTCTTGGAAGCATGACATCACCAACTTCGCTGCCGTAGCAGCTCGTACTCACGCCTCAGCTCAAGATGTTTTCTCCATCTCTCAAAGCCTTGAACGCTTGAACCAGTAACCAACATCTGGCTTGGCTAGCCTTCTCCGTCCCTCTTCCCAAAACATAACTGGTACAGGAATATTGACCTGTTATCCATCGACTACGCCTTTCGGCCTCGCCTTAGGTCCAGACTAACCCTCCGCGGACGAGCCTGCCGGAGGAACCCTTAGGGTTTCGGGGCATGGGATTCTCACCCATGTTTTCGCTACTCAAGCCGACATTCTCACTTCTATGCCGTCCACGTCCGCTTACGCTAACGCTTCACCCAACATAGAACGCTCCCCTACCATAAATAAATTTATCCGCAGCTTCGGTATAACGCTTAGCCCCATTCATTTTCGGCGCAGGATCGCTCGACCAGTGAGCTATTACGCACTCCTTTGAGGATGGCTGCTTCTAGGCAAACCTCCTGGTTGTCTGGGCAATCCCACCTCCTTTATCACTTAGCGTTAATTTTGGGACCTTAGCTGGCGGTCTGGGCTGTTTCCCTCTTGACTATGGAGCTTATCCCCCACAGTCTGACTGCCTAGTTACACACAGGGTATTCAGAGTTCATATCGATTTGGTACCGCTTTCGCAGCCCGCACCGAAATGGTTGCTTTACCCCCCTGCTGGAGCACTAGACGCTACGCCTCAACGTATTTCGGGGAGAACCAGCTAGCTCCTGGTTCGATTGGCATTTCACCCCTAACCACAGCTCATCCGCTGAATTTTCAACTTCAGTCGGTTCGGACCTCCACTTGGTATCACCCAAGCTTCATCCTGGCCATGGTTAGATCACCAGGGTTCGGGTCTATAAACACTGACAAACGCCCTATTAAGACTCGCTTTCGCTGTGGCTCCACCATTTCCGGTTTAACCCGCCAGTGCCTATAAGTCGCCGGCTCATTCTTCAACAGGCACACGGTCACCCGATTAGTCGGGCTCCCATTGCTTGTAAGCTCACGGTTTCATGTTCTATTTCACTCCCCTCCCGGGGTTCTTTTCACCTTTCCCTCGCGGTACTGTTTCACTATCGGTCACACAGTAGTACTTAGCCTTACGAGGTGGTCCTCGCAGATTCACACGGAATTCCACGTGCTCCGTGCTACTCGGGATACAGCTAGGTCAACTTATCTTTCGATTACGGGGCTTTCACCCTCTGTGGCACGCCATTCAAACGTTTCTTCTAGACTTGTTGATCCATATTGCTGTCCCACAACCCCGATAGTCAAGACTATCGGTTTGGGCTATTCCCCGTTCGCTCGCCGCTACTGAGGGAGTCGTTATTTACTTTCTCTTCCTCCAGCTACTAAGATGTTTCAGTTCGCTGGGTTAGCTCGCACCAACCTATATATTCAGTTGGTCGTTCAAGGGGTTGCCCCATTCGGAAATTCCCGGATCAAAGTGTGCTTCCAACTCCCCGAGACTTATCGCAGGTAACCACGTCCTTCATCGCCTCTGTGTGCCTAGGTATCCTCCGTGAGCCCTTTGTAGCTTGACCAATAACTTCAATAATTGAAGCATCAGCTTAATAGAATTGTTATTTAATGCATTCGCACAAATAATAAATCTGCATCATAAAGATGCTTATTGTCTTCAAAAATAATCTATGCAGTTGTCAAGGTTCTCTGAAAACAATGAATATTAATTCAATGAGTCCAGCATCTTATTTAGTAAAAATAGGAAGCTAAATTCGTTCAGAGCAAGGGGCACAACACATAACATTTTTCCTCTTTAACAATATGGAAGAGGTGGTATTCAGTGGAGGTAAGCGGACTCGAACCGCTGACATCCTGCTTGCAAAGCAGGCGCTCTACCAACTGAGCTATACCCCCAACATAGAGATATGGGCCATCCTGGACTTGAACCAGGGACCTCACCCTTATCAGGGGTGCGCTCTAACCACCTGAGCTAATGGCCCAGGAAAAAGTGATGGGTGTGACCTAGAAAAAACTTAGAAACTGAAATTCTTAAAAAATTAAAAATCTGAGATACCGATCGACCTAAGGTGACAAAATTAATATTTACATTTTGTTGTCTCCCTGTTAGGAGGTGATCCAGCCGCACCTTCCGGTACGGCTACCTTGTTACGACTTCACCCCAGTCATTAGCCCCACCTTCGGCGTCCTCCTCCACAAGGGTTGGAGTAACGACTTCGGGCATGGCCAACTTCCATGGTGTGACGGGCGGTGTGTACAAGGCCCGGGAACGTATTCACCGCAGTATGCTGACCTGCGATTACTAGCGATTCCTACTTCACGTAGGCGAGTTGCAGCCTACGATCTGAACTGAGCCACGGTTTATGGGATTTGCTAGCTCTCGCGAGTTTGCTGCCCTTTGTCCGTAGCATTGTAGTACGTGTGTAGCCCAGGGTGTAAGGGGCATGATGACTTGACGTCATCCACACCTTCCTCCGGTTTATCACCGGCGGTCTTTCTAGAGTGCCCAACTAAATGCTGGCAACTAAAAACGTGGGTTGCGCTCGTTGCGGGACTTAACCCAACATCTCACGACACGAGCTGACGACAGCCATGCACCACCTGTCACTGAATTCCCGAAGGCACCCTCAAATTTCTAAGAGGTTCTCAGGATGTCAAACCCTGGTAAGGTTCTTCGCGTTGCATCGAATTAAACCACATACTCCACCGCTTGTGCGGGCCCCCGTCAATTCCTTTGAGTTTCACACTTGCGTGCGTACTCCCCAGGCGGAACACTTAACGCGTTAGCTACGACACCGAAGGGGTCGATTCCCCCGACACCTAGTGTTCATCGTTTACGGCCAGGACTACAGGGGTATCTAATCCCTTTCGCTCCCCTGGCTTTCGTCCATGAGCGTCAGTAATGGCCCAGCAGAGCGCCTTCGCCACTGGTGTTCTTCCCGATATCTACGCATTTCACCGCTACACCGGGAATTCCCTCTGCCCCTACCATACTCAAGCCGATCAGTTTCCACTGCCATAATGGAGTTAAGCTCCACGCTTTAACAGCAGACTTGAAAGGCCGCCTGCGGACGCTTTACGCCCAATAATTCCGGATAACGCTTGCCACTCCCGTATTACCGCGGCTGCTGGCACGGAATTAGCCGTGGCTTATTCCTCAAGTACCGTCATATCTTCTTCCTTGAGAAAAGAGGTTTACAGCCCAGAGGCCTTCGTCCCTCACGCGGCGTTGCTCCGTCAGGCTTTCGCCCATTGCGGAAAATTCCCCACTGCTGCCTCCCGTAGGAGTCTGGGCCGTGTCTCAGTCCCAGTGTGGCTGATCATCCTCTCAGACCAGCTACTGATCGAAGCCTTGGTGAGCCATTACCTCACCAACTAGCTAATCAGACGCGAGCTCATCCTCAGGCGAAATTCATTTCACCTATCGGCATATGGGGTATTAGCGGTCGTTTCCAACCGTTATCCCCCTCCTGAGGGCAGATTCTCACGCGTTACTCACCCGTCCGCCACTAACCCGAAGGTTCGTTCGACTTGCATGTGTTAAGCACGCCGCCAGCGTTCATCCTGAGCCAGGATCAAACTCTCCGTTGTGTTCAAATCCTTTTGTAGAAAAAATCTACTCAATATGAATTGCGTAGCCCAAATAAAAATAAGATTAACTTAAGTTATGTAGGTTCA
>QCGN01000003.1 GCA_003279875.1 Prochlorococcus sp. AG-388-D03 | reverse complement strand
GACTCCACCCCCAGATTTACCTTCTCTTCTTCTAAAAGAAAGAATTGTTTATCTTGGATTACCGTTATTTTCAGATGATGATGCCAAAAGGCAATTGGGGATGGATGTTACTGAGCTCATTATTGCTCAACTACTTTATCTAGAATTTGACGATCCAGATAAGCCTATCTACTTTTATATTAATTCAACAGGTACTAGTTGGTACACTGGGGATGCTGTTGGTTTTGAAACAGAAGCTTTTGCTATTTGCGATACAATTAATTATATTAAACCGCCTATTCATACAATTTGTATTGGACAAGCAATGGGCACAGCTGCAGTTATCCTTTCTTCCGGGACAAAAGGCCATAGGGCAGCACTCCCACATGCTTCTATTGTTCTGCATCAACCCATTAGTGGCGCGAGAGGGCAAGCAACTGATATACAAATAAGAGCAGAGGAAGTATTAAAAAATAAAAAATCAATGCTTGAGATATTATCACGCAACACTGGAAAAAGTATTGAAGATCTCTCTAAAGACTCTGATAGGATGAGTTATCTTAATCCTCAAGAAGCTTTAGATTATGGAGTAATAGATAGAATACTTACAAGCCAAAAAGATTTGCCAAATAAAATTTAACTTTTAACTTAAAATTACAATTTTTTTAAAATTATGCCAATAGGAACTCCAAGCGTGCCATATAGACTTCCAGGAAGTCAATATGAAAGATGGGTAGACATATATACAAGATTAGGTGTTGAGAGGATTTTGTTTCTCGGACAAGAAGTCAATGATGGAATAGCTAATAGCCTTGTTGCTCAAATGCTTTACCTCGATTCTGATGACAATACAAAACCTATTTATCTATATATAAATAGTCCTGGGGGGTCTGTTACTGCAGGTTTAGCAATATATGACACTATTAAATACGTAAAAAGTGATGTAGTAACTATATGCGTTGGACTCGCAGCCTCCATGGGAGCATTTTTATTAGGAGCTGGTACCAAAGGTAAAAGAGTTGCTCTTCCTCATAGCCGAATTATGATTCATCAACCACTAGGGGGAACCTCACAACGTCAGGCGAGTGATATTGAGATAGAAGCCAGAGAAATTCTTCGAATTAAAGATATGTTGAACAACTCTATGGCAGATATGACAGGGCAATCTTTCGAAAAGATTGAGAAAGATACTGACAGAGATTATTTTCTAAGTGCTGAAGAAGCTAAAAACTATGGACTAATCGATAGAGTGATTTCACATCCAAGTGAAGCCAATTAGTTTTATGATAAGAAATTAATATTTAAATATTAATTTTTAAATAAGCAATTATATGGTTTATTTACACATTTAATGTCTAAAATGTTAACTATCAAAAGTTAAGAAACTACAACTAATGACACAACTCTTTTATGACACAGATGCTGACCTAAGTCTATTAAATAATAAAACTATCGCAATTATAGGTTACGGATCACAAGGTCATGCTCATGCTTTAAATCTTAAAGATAGTGGAATGGATGTAATTGTGGGTTTATACAAAGGTAGTAAATCTGAAAGTAAAGCTATTAATGATGGTTTAGAAGTATTTACTGTTTCTAAGGCTTGTGAAAAAGCTGATTGGATTATGATTTTGCTTCCAGATGAGTTCCAAAAAGATGTCTATATTAAAGAAATAGAACCAAATTTAAAAGAAGGAAAGATATTAAGTTTTGCACATGGATTTAATATAAGATTCGGCCTAATAAAACCACCCAGTTTTGTCGATGTTGTGATGATTGCACCAAAAGGGCCTGGACACACTGTTCGATGGGAGTATCAGAATGGCCAAGGAGTACCAGCTCTATTCGCGGTAGAGCAGGATTATTCGAGCAATGCCAGATCATTAGCCATGGCTTATGCTAAAGGGATTGGAGGTACGAGAGCTGGGATTCTTGAAACAAATTTCAAAGAAGAAACTGAAACCGATCTATTTGGAGAGCAAGCTGTACTATGTGGTGGACTATCAGAACTTGTTAAGTCAGGATTCGAAACTCTTGTTGAGGCAGGATATCAACCAGAACTAGCATATTTTGAGTGTTTACACGAAGTAAAATTGATTGTGGATCTAATGGTCAAGGGTGGTTTATCTCAAATGAGAGATTCAATTTCAAATACTGCAGAATATGGTGATTATGTAAGTGGTAAGAGACTTATTAATAGCGAAACTAAGAAAGAAATGAAGAAAATATTAAAAGATATTCAGGATGGTACTTTCGCCAAGAACTTTGTAGATGAATGTGATAAAAATAAACCTTTAATGACTAAATTGAGAGCAGAAAATTCTCAACATGAGATAGAAAAAGTTGGTAAAGGTCTCCGTGCTATGTTCAGTTGGCTGAAATAAATCTATATTTTATATTTATTGGCTCGATTGGTTTTGACCTATTAATTGGTGACCCAAGATTTATCATCCATCCTGTTCAAATAATAGGCATCTACATTCAACAAATAACAAATTTTTTTATTCATAATTTTAAGGAAAATAAGAAAATATTATTTTGGGGAGGATTATTTGTTGCATTATCCTCTATAGGAATAAGCTTTGTTATCGGTAAGTTCATTGAATTAGTTTTTCTTGAATCAAATAGCAATTTAGTTTTTGGAATATTAATTTTCTTTGGTTTATCAAGTTGTATAGCATCAAAAAGTCTTACTTCAAGTGTAAAAGAAATTTCTAGCCTAATAAATAGAAGCAAAATTGATCCAAAAACTGAAAAATTGGTTAGGGAAAAAGTTCAAAGGATAGTAAGTAGAGACGTAAGCTTATCTTCTTTAGAGCATCTTTTGAGATCAAGTAGTGAAAGTCTCACTGAAAATTCAGTTGATGGGATTTTTGGGCCACTTTTTTGGATATTTATTGGATTAGTATTTATGAAATTTTCAATTTTTCTTCCAGGACCTTTATCGCTTGGCTTTTCATATAAAGCTATAAGCACTTTGGATTCAATGATCGGCTATAAATATGACCAATATAAATATATAGGTTTTTTTAGTGCAAAAATTGAAGACTATTCAACTTTCATTCCTAGTAGATTAGTTTTATTAACATTACCTTTGGTTAGCTCTAAGGCTAATCAATATATTTCTATCATTAAAAAAAGTTACTTTGAAGGGAGTAAATATAATTCCCCAAATTCTGGTATTTCTGAGGCGGTTTTTGCATATACTTCCAATATAAAATTAGGGGGCAAAAGTAAATATAATAATCAAATAATTGAAAAGCCAATTATTAATCCAAATGGTGATACTTGCACCAAAGAAAAAATAAATATAATTTGTCAATTAATTTTAAAACTTCAATTATTGTGGATAATATTTTTTACACTAATTTTTTTCAAAATTTAATTTAAAATTCAATGATATTTGTTTTAAATCACTATTATTAATAAAAAAGACATTTTTATGAAAGAAAAAATTACTCCAATAGAAAATCAAAGTGAGTATTCAGAAAATACCATTATTGAAAATCAAAATAAAGATTTAGACAATAAATCTACTGATAGTGAATATTCGAATTGGGTTGATAATCAAGGTGATGAAGTTAAAAATGTTTTTGGATTTAATAGTAGTGCCGAACTTGTAAATGGTAGAGCGGCCATGATTGGATTTATTATGCTTTTATTAACTGAATTAGTTTTTAAAGGGAGACCTGTAACTTCATCTATTTTTGGTATAAATTAAAAAATGGAAGAAAAACCTAATCCGATAAAAATTTTTCTGTATATCTCCGCTTGGGTAATAATTTGGGGAACATTTGGATCTTTTATAGATTATCCTCTCTATAAAAATAATATCTACCTGGAGGGAAGCTTATATCAATATCTTACTTTTACAATCACAGGAATCATTTCAATTTTGTGTGCCAAATTCTTTTATCACAAAATCAAGCTATAAAAACTTATATCTAAATTTTTTGATGATTCTTGCTGGTTCTGAATTTTCTAGAGTTTCATATAGTATCCACTGATGAGTTTCTGTATCATGATCACAACCTAGACTCCCTGATTGGTCAGAAAAACTAGACATATATGAATGACATGACTGATCCGCCTCAAAAGCAGAGTCGTAACCTGTTAAAAAGTATATTAAAAATCCAATAATTATTAAAGATATAACCACTTGAAAAAATGAACTTACTATTTTCATAAATTTCCTATCAAAATTTAAATATATCACTTCTGAAAATATTTCGACCTAAAAAGAAAGCTATCTCCCAACATTAAAGATAAAATTATGGAATTCTGGATTATTAAAATACAAAAGAACCAAAAGAACTAAAACCATATTTAAACCTAATACTAATGAACCAAATATATTTATCTGTTTTTTCCCTGGTAAAGTATAAGTTAACTTTTTTCCTTTAAGAAAAGAAGCCAAGCCTTTTTTCTCTTTTTTTACCTCTTTAAAAGGTTCATTATTCTTAGCTTCACCTTCAGAAAAACCTTTAACCATTTCAACCTAAATAACAAATCAATAATATTCTAAATTTAAAATTATTCTCAAGAATTAACAATTTTTAATCACATATGGTGTCATAATTCCTTTTTTATATTTCTTTAAATTTTTGAAATAATAAGCTTCAATAAGCTCTGTCTGTAATCCTAAAATACTTCCTTGACATTTAAATCTATTTTGCTGAGATTCAAATAACTGTATTTTCTCCATTTCCAAAAATAAGTTAATACATACTTTTTGTTGAAAATCATTCACGCATTCATTAGATTTTTTTAAAATCTCTGTTTTAGTTGGTAATTGTTCAGAAATACAAGGATTTGGTAATAAAACATACAAAAATTGTCCTAAAATTATTAATTTTCTATAATTTGTTAGATTCAAAAACTTAAACTTTCCTACCTAAAATTATATTCACAATATAAAAAATTAATTCTTTTTTCTAAATAAAAAAGGTGCTCAAAAAGAGCACCTATAATAAGGACAAATTGAGCTATAAAAATATTAGCCTTGAACTCTATCCTTAAAAAGTTTTCCTGCTGAAAATGTAGGAACTCTTTTAGCAGGAATCGCAATTTTTTCGCCTGTTTTAGGGTTTAAGCCCTGTCGTGCAGAACGGTCCCTTGGTTCAAAAGAACCAAATCCTAGTATGGAGACTTTTTTGCCTTCCACTACTGAATCAACAATCGTTTCAATAGCTGCATCAACAACTAAAGATACATCTGTTTTTGTGAGCTCAGTACGAGCAGCAACAAGATTTACTAAATCAGCTTTGTTCATTGAATTGTTTGTATAGCAGAGATTTGAAAGACAAGAGTTTAAAATCTAGTCTAATTACCTCGAACTTGCATATCATATGGAGCAAACACCAATACGGCAACCGAAAATGCCGGCGGCGCAAAGCTTTATACAAAATTTCATGACATTTTTAGCTATCCAAAAATATACTTAGATCTAAAATTTCTAAAATACCTAAAAGTTAATTAAGACTATATAAGGATGCAGAAGTATTGCAATGACTACTTTTATCCATAAAAAGTTTATTTTCTAATAATGCAAAAAATTATATTTAAAAGTAATTAATTAAAGAATTTCAACTATTTATTATTTTTTATTAACTTTCAGATATATTTCCTTCTCAGCACATGAGGAAGCATTATTTCCATTTTGAAATCTAAAAATTCAGTAACAACATAAAGTTTAAACTATGGAATTCAATTTCATTTTATTTAAATAAAAAGGCAGGAAAAACATACTTAAATAATATTTAAATTTTCAAATTTAAATATTATTGATGAGTGAAACATCAAATTTTATTTTTTTTTTAAACTTTGCACTTATGATTCGAATGTTTGAATAATTTCATTAAATTCATTCATTCATTAAAAAATCAAATAGATAACTAAACAGTGAATGATATAAATGTTGGTAATCCATTGCCACTGGGAAGTTCAAAAACTTCAGAAGGAGTTAATTTCTCTTTAATAGCTACAAATGCAGAATATATAGAAATTTTATTATTTGAGAAAGAAGATGCAGTTGTTCCAGAAAGAATCTTCAAATTAGATCATAAACACAAGACAGGTCCTTACTGGCATGCTGAAATAAGCGATCTCAAAGAGGGAGACATCTATGCTTTTAGAATAAAACAGAATGATAATCAGCTTAATAAAGATTATTCTAAAAAAGTTTTAATTGATCCTTGTTCAAGGGGCATTACTGGATGGAGTAAATACAGAAGAAAAGATGCTCTAAATAATTTTGATAACATCGATTCTTGTCTAAAAAGTGTTGTTTGTGATAGAAAATTTTTTAATTTTAAAAATTTCCCTAGACCAAAACATTCCTGGGAAGAAACAATAATTTATGAGCTCCATATCCAAGCATTTACTCAATCCAGTAATGGAGATAAAAGTTGCTTTGAAAATTTTTTAAAAAAAATTCCATATCTAAAAGAACTTGGCATAACAAGTATTGAATTACTTCCAGTATTTTGTTTTGACCCAAATGATGCTCCTATTGGATTAGAAAATTTTTGGGGTTATAGTCCTATTAATTGGTTTACACCGCATTTTCAATATCTCTCTAATAAATCTGCCGAACAAAATAGAGAAGAATTTAGAAAATTTGTGGAAGAATGCCATAAAGCAGATATTGAAGTTATTTTAGATGTAGTTTATAACCATACCTCTGAAGGGGATTCCCAAGGGCCCGCAATATCTTGGAAAGGAATAGATGAAAATCTTTACTATTTCATCGACAAAGATAAAAATTATCAGGATGTTTCTGGATGTGGTAATACAATTGCAGCAAATAGAGGATTAGTTAGGAAATTAATAATAGAGTCATTAAAATGCTGGGCAAATGAATTAGGAGTTGATGGTTTTAGATTTGATTTAGGTATTGCCTTATCTAGAGGAGAAGATCTCATCCCACTTGATAATCCACCAATTTTTGAAGATATTGAATGTGAGCCTGAACTTGCCGATATAAAACTAATTAGTGAGCCTTGGGATTGCGGGGGATTATACAAATTAAATAATTTCCCTTCAAAGAAAACATTTACATGGAATGGTCATTTCAGAGATGACCTAAGAAAATTTTGGAAAGGAGACAAAGATACGGCCTGGAATATGAGTGACAAAATCAAAGGTAGTCCATCACATTACAAAGAGCATATTTTTTTACCAAAGTCTATAAATTTCATAACCTCTCACGATGGATTTACGCTAAAAGATTTGGTTACCTTTAACAAAAAACATAATTTTGCAAATAAAGAACAAAATAGAGATGGAGATAATCACAATAATTCATGGAATCATGGAGTAGAGGGGCCTACATCAAACTTATTAATTAAAAAACTAAGAAAGCGGCAACAAAAAAATTTCCTTTTAAGTTTATTAATCTCAAAAGGAGTTCCCATGATTCTAATGGGTGATGAAATCGGAAGATCTCAAGGTGGTAATAATAATTCTTGGTGCCAAAATAATTCTTTAGGTTGGATGAATTGGGATGAAAATCAACAAGATTTAGAGTTATTAAATTATCTAAAATATTTAATAAAAATAAGAAGAAGATTTATTAAATTTTTTAATCCTATCTCTTCACCAAATAAAAAAGATATTGATAATTTTGTAAATTATTATTGGCATGGCACGAAGTTAGAAAGCCCAGACTGGAGTAGCTGGTCACATACAATTGCTTTTAGCTTGAATAAAGGTAAAAATAATCCTTTAATTTGGGCCGGTTTAAATGCATATTCAAAAAGTATTGATTTTTATCTACCAGAATCTAAAAGCAAATGGCTTAAAGTGATTGATACTAATGAGTCTGGAACTTACAAGCCTATCCCCCTTGACGATAAATTTATTACATTAGAGAATAGAAGCTCTGTATTAATTATTTCAGAAGAAGTATTTGGAACAAAAAATATTATATTCTAAAAGCGGGCGGCGGGAATCGAACCCGCATCTTCAGCTTGGAAGGCTGAGGTTTTACCACTAAACCACGCCCGCAATAAGTAATAGAATTACACTTGCAATAATACATTATCAAACAATCAACAAATAAAAAAGATTGGAAAATTCACACTCAAAAAATATAACCGGATCAAGAACAAGATTAATGCTCTCTTATGGACTTGGAGATGCAGGTACAGGATTAGCCGCTACACAATTTGGATTCTTCCTCTTTAGGTTCTTTATTTGTTCGGCAGGTTTACCAGTTTTAATTGCAGGTTCATTACTAATGTTAATAAAAATATGGGATGCGATAAACGATCCTTTAATAGGTTGGTTAAGTGATAGGACAAAATCCAAATGGGGTCCAAGGATCCCCTGGATGCTAGTTGCAGCTCTTCCTCTTGGGATTTCCTTATCCGCAATTTGGTGGATTCCTTCAGGTCCTGTAATAAACAAAACAATTTATTATTCATTGATTTCAATAATCGTAATGACTGCTTATACAAGTATCAATCTTCCTTTCGCAGCTCTATCTACTGAAATTTCAGAAAAAACTTCAATAAGAACTAGATTAAATGCTGCAAGATTTACGGGGTCAATAATAGCTGGTTTAACTGGATTAATAATAGCTGGAGTGGTTTTAAATTTAAAAGGATTAGCTAACAACGAATATTTCTTGATGGGTAAAATTAGTGGGTTTATCGCAGTAATAACAACCTTAATATCTTGTTGGGGATTAGCCCCATATGCCAAAAAAGCCAGAAGACCATCCGGGAAGGTCGAACCAATTAAACTTCAATTTAAAAGAATATTTAATAACAAAAAATTTCTCAAAGTAATTTCTTTATATATCTTACTTTGGTGTGCCTTGCAGTTAATGCAAACAGTCGCCTTAATTTATGTGGAAGATGTTCTTAATGTCCCTTCAGAAATTGCAAACTGGGTTCCAATACCTTTCCAAATAAGTGCATTGTTAGGATTACAAATATGGGCACGAGTTTCAAATAAAATAAACAGAATATCAGCTTTAAACTATGGAGCAATTATTTGGGTTGTTTCATGTACAGCAGCACTATTTTTACCTTCATTATCAGAAGTTTCATCTCTGGGAGATGGTTTATTTCTAAATATTAATAACCTTATTTTATTTATAATTTTAATTTTAATTATCTGCCTAATTGGGATAGGTGCTTCAACGGCTTACTTAATCCCATGGTCACTACTTCCTGATGCAATAGATGAAGATCCAGAAAAACCAGCAGGACTATATACAGCTTGGATGGTTCTTATTCAAAAAATTGGTATTGGACTAAGTGTTCAAATATTAGGTTTATTATTGTATGTATCTGGTTATCAATCATGCATTGTCGATAATTCCAGTTTAAATATTATTGAACAATCATCTTTAGCTCAATTAACCATTAGATTATGCATTGGTTTTATACCTTCTTTATTAGTAATAATTGGAGTATTTATAATGCGAAAATGGGATAAACAATTATTACCTAACTAATATAAATAATATGTATTATCCTAAGTTTTTTAAAAGACTTGTAAGCAGCCTCATAATTGGGGGTCAAGCAATTAATTATATTTTAAAAGGTAAAATTTCAAAAAATGACCTTTTTGAACAGCTTATGGAATCAGGCCCTGGAAGTTTATTAATAGTCTTAATTACAGGGGTTGCTGCTGGTACGGTTTTTAACATTCAAGTCGCTTCTCAACTTACTAGTATGGGTGTTTCAAGTGAAATAGGCGGCTTATTAGCTGTAGGAATGGCAAGAGAAATGGCTCCTCTTCTCACTGCTACTTTAATGACTGGGAAAGTAGCCACTGCATATGCAGCTCAACTTGGAACTATGAAAGTTACTGAACAAATAGAAGCAATAACAATGTTAAGAACTGAACCAATTCAATATTTAGTAGTTCCAAGATTACTTTCAATGATAATTATGTCTCCAATACAATGTCTTTTATTTTTATCAGTTGCTTTATGGAGTGGCCAAATTTGGAGCACAATTTTTTATAACGTTCCTCCCTTAGTTTTTTGGACTTCTGTACGTTCTGGTAATGTAAGCCTAACCAGTTCAGACTTAACCTCTATGATAATTAAATCCGTAGTATTCGGATTACTAATATCAATTATTGCTTGTGGATATGGCCTTACTACAAAAGGAGGTCCTAAAGAAGTCGGGACAAGTACAACAGGAGCAGTTGTAATGACTCTTGTTACTGTATCTTTAATGGATGTAGTACTTACACAAATATTATTTGGATAAATCCATGTTTAATTCTAAACCAAAGACAGTAGAGCCAGTAACTATCTCCCCTTCATTTCAGTTACCAATAATCTTAATAATTTTAAGCTTTATGCTTTTATTTCTGAATATTGGTTATTGGCCCACAATAGTATTTGCTTCATTTAGCTTTTTTTTACTGCTTCAATCATTCACCTTAAGAATAAAAATTACAAATGAAGATTTAGTTGTTTTGCAACTAGGAAAAGAAATCAGGACCTTTCCATTTAAAAATTGGATCTCTTGGAAATTCTTTTTTCCTAAAATTCCTGGTATTTTTTACTTTAGAGAAAAGTCTAGTCCTCATTTATTACCTATACTATTTAATCCAGATGAATTAAAAACTGAACTTTTAAAGAAAGTTGAATCTCTGGAACTTAAAAATCCTTAAAACTAAATTTTTGATTAACCAACATTTTATTTAAATGACTAATTCCAAAGTTTCCAATAATAATCCTGATAAGGAATCAATAATTAATCAGTCAGTTACAAATTCAAAAGATAATCAAATTATTAAAAATAAAACAACTCAAAATAAAAAGGTAACTTCAGTAAGAAAAAAAACCAACAAATCATTAGATGATATTTCTAATGAAATCTTTAGCGAGCTTATTTCAAAAAAAATCTCACTAGTTAAAGAGATAAAAGATTTAGAAACAAAAAAAAATGAATTAGATAAAGAAATAGAATCAAATTTTAAGGGGCAATCAGATAATATAGCCAAAAGAGTAAAAGGATTTCAAGAATATTTAACGGGCTCTTTACAGAATCTCTCACAAAATGTAGAAAAACTGGAATTAGTATCACAAACGATAGTTGTAAAACCTTCTCCACTTGATGAAAAGAAAGAAGATTTAAATAAAAATGAATTGGTTACTATTCCTGCATTATCTGAAACATTTAAACCAGATGAAAAAATTATTAGAAATTGTTTCTCAACGTTTACTGAACAGCCTGATTTTTATTCAGAGCCTTGGAAATTAAGACGCAGCCTTGATTTATCAGATATAGAAGTAATGGATGATTGGTTTTTTAATATGGGAGGGAGAGGGTCATTAGAAAGTAGAGGTTCAAGACAAAAAAATGCTTTATTATCTGCCGGATTAATAGCTATTCTTGGTGAATTATATGGTGACCAGTTTCAAACTCTCATATTAGCTTCTCAACCTGAGAGATTAGGAGAGTGGAGAAGAGTTTTACAGGATTCCTTGGGTCTTTCAAGAGATGATTTTGGGCCTAATAGTGGCATAGTTCTTTTTGAGAGGCCCGAAGGAGTTATTGAAAGAGCTGATAGATTAGAATCTAGTGAAGAATTGCCATTCATTATTGTCGATGCAGCTGAAACATCTGTAGAAATTCCAATTCTTCAATTTCCATTATGGATTGCCTTTGCGGGCTCAAATGATGAAATATATGATGATCTGGAACTAAACTAACTTCTATGAATATTTTTATTATCTTTATCAGTTATTTTTTGGGATCCCTACCAACAGGATTTTTATTTGGTAAATTTCTTAAAAATATAGATTTAAGACTTATAGGATCTGGATCAACAGGAGCAACTAATGTTTTAAGAAACGTTGGCAAATGGCCTGCTTTTTTTGTTTTTATTATTGATGTAGGCAAAGGTCTTCTTGCTGTGAAGATTGCTCAATATTATACAAATCAAAACTTATTTGAAGTTTTGGCCGGAATTTCTGCTATTTCAGGGCATATATGGCCAATATGGTTAAAAGGAAAAGGCGGTAAGGCGGTTGCCACCGGGTTAGGGATGTTTCTTGCTCTTTCTTGGAAAGTAGGATTTGCATCATTGGGTATTTTTTTAATAATTCTCGCAAAATCTAAGATAGTCTCTTTATCAAGTATTTTAGCTGCAATTTTTTTACCACTTTTAATGTTTTTGGATATTGGGGCTACTAATCATCCTTACTTCTTAATTAGTTTAGTTGTATCAATATTAGTTATTTTGAAACATCGAACAAATATCAGAAGAATACTTAGAGGGGAAGAATCAAAGATTAATAACCTCAATAAATAGAATCACAGATATCTAAAAATACCTTATTAGGATCTTTAGCTTTTGAAATAGCTCTTCCAATAACCAACTTAGAAGCTCCATTTTTTATTGCTTCATAGGGAGTCATTATTCTATTTTGATCATCTTTATTTTGGATCTTAGTTCTTATACCAGGTGTAATTAATTCGAAATCATTTTTATATATTGATCTCAATTTTTTTGCCTCCCATGGGGAACAAACGCATCCATCTAATCCAGAATCAAAACACAATTTTGAAAGCCTAACAACATTCTCCTCAATCGAATTTTTCCTATCAAGATCATTTTGAAATTCTTCACTAGAGAAGCTAGTTAATACAGTTATTCCTACAATAATGGGGGGATTCACATTAGCTAACTTTGCCGCTTCTAAAGATGCATTTTTTGATAAGGTTAGTGCTTTAGAACCTGCTGAAGCATGAACAGAAATAATATCAACTCCTAATTTGGAAACTTCAAAACAAGCAGCCCTCATAGTATTTGGAATATCGTGAAATTTAAGATCCAAAAAAATTTTTTTATTTAAATCTTTCAAAATTTTAATTACACTAGGTCCCTCTCTTGTAAAAAGTTCTAAGCCAACTTTTACCCATTTAATATTGGGGCATTTATCTAGAAATACTTTTGCTTCGTATATATTTAGTCCGTCAATAGCTAATATTATTTTTTCTTCTAATTTAATTTCTTTCATTTTAATTTTAATTTTCAAACCTTTTAATTACTTTTTTGCCAATTTGCAGAATTTTGCCAACTAAAGCTTCCTTCGAATCAAAAACAAGATCTGGATTAACTAATTTATTACTATCAATTTTTACACCACCACCTTTAATAGATCTTTTTGATTCGCTACTAGATTTATATAATCGCAATGAACTTAGCAAATAAAAAAACTTTACAGGAAACACTATTTCTTTTAAAGAAATTATTGGAATCTCTCCAACTTTTTCTTTAAGTCCTAGAAAAAGTTTTTCACAATTAGATTGAGCTCTTAATGCTTCTTCCTTCCCATGATATAAGGATGTAACTTCCAAAGCCATGCGTCGTTGTAAATCTCGAGGACTATTTTCTTTAAGGAGACTTAAATCTAATTCTGTAAGCAATTCAAAATATGAGGAAATAATATTATCTGGAACTTTTTCTAATTTTGAATACATTGATAGTGAATCCTCACTCAAGCCAACAGTATTAAATTCTGATTTACTCATTTTTTTAATTCCGTCCAAACCGGTTAAAATCGGAAGCAATATTCCGTATTGAGGTTCTTTTTTAAAGTGCCTTTGCAAATCCCTCCCAATGGCAATATTAAATTTCTGATCTGTGCCACCTAGCTCAATATCTGAATTAACTACCACTGAATCATATCCTTGAAGTAATGGGTATAAAAATTCATGCAATGCAATTGGGGTTTGAGAGTTATATCTTTTATTAAATTCTTCTTTCGCAAGCATCTGGCTAACTGTAGAACTTCCCATTAATTCAATAATCGAATTAAGGTCTAGATTTTTTAACCACTCGCTGTTGTATCTAATTTCTATCCTATCTTTTGAGTCAAAATCCAAAATAGACTTATCAGAGGATTTACCCATCCCAAGTTGATTCAAATATGTTTTTGAGTTTTTCTTAACCTCTTCTTCTGATAATTGAACTCTTGTTTTATTTTTCCCTGTTGGATCTCCTATTTGTGCAGTAAAATCTCCAATAATTAGTACCGCTACATGACCATTATCTTGGAATGCTCTAAGTTTTCTAAACAAGATACTATGTCCAAGATGAATATCAGTTCCAGTAGGGTCAATTCCAAGTTTTACCCTTAATTGCCTTTTGTTTTTATTTGCCTCATCAATTTTAAATGCAAGTGTTTGATCACTGTTTTTTAGTGGAAATGATTCTTCAATTCCCCTAAGGAGCCATTTTGGCAATTCAAGTTTATCTACCATAAAAAATACAATTTCAAGAACGTTAAGAAGACTTATCAAGTTCTGCCTTCATTCTTATCAATGTTTTATTCATTTGATCGAACATTTGATCAGGAGTAATTCCAAATTGACTTAACTGCGTTTTTAATTGTTCTACAGTCATTTTAGCTTGAAAATCTTCTGACAATTCAAATCTTTTCATAAAAACTTTGTAACGCTCCATAAGTGATTCCATTTTCTTGATAAACATTTTTTTCCCTTCTCTATCAAATTTTCCATAATCAGAACCAAGTTTCATCAGTTCTTGGTAATCTGTAAAAAGCTTTTTAGCTTCTTCTTGAACTATATCTGACTCGAAAAAGCTCATTTTTTATTTAAATTTTCTCAATAGTTTACTTCTTTACCAAGATAACAAGAATCTTCTTAATTAATTATAAGATTAATAAAATTTTAGTTTATAAATAATTCTTTGAATAATATTAATTCAGAATTAAAATTCTTTAACGCAATAAATAAATTTGAAAAACCCTAATAACGATAAAATTCCTAAGGGAAATAAGCAATTTGAATTATTGAGTTCCTCAGTAGATACTTCAAGCAATTTACCTTTCTCAAATATTCTAAAAGTAAACAGTAAAACCCTAATGATCTGGCGAAATAGAATTTATAATTATCAATCTAAAATCAAGGATGATAACCAAAATAACATTTTTCAACAATCAATTATTCCAAATAATGATAATGTTGATCATAAAAAAATTTATCCATTCTCACTAAAAGGATTATCGTTAAATTTTTGGCGAACAAAACAATCAGTACATAATGGTCCAGCTATGTATTTTGTAATTGATACTATGGAGAATTCTCAAATAATTCTTTACATAGGTGAAACCAATTCAGCTAATAAAAGATGGAAGGGTGAGCATGACTGCAAAAATTACCTTAGTAACTATAAAGAAGCGTTAGCATATAACAATCTAACTAGTCAGTTAGATATACGTTTTTTTTTAGATGTCCCTAAAGAAGCGAAATTAAGACGTAGATTAGAACAGAAACTAATTTATTTATGGATACCGCCTTTTAATAAAGAAACCAGAGATAGGTGGTCAACAACTTTTACAAACAACTAAAATTTTATTAAATCTTTAAAAAAATGCAATTTTCAAATTTCCAACAAGAACTTAATACTTGGCAAGGCTCTTTTTTAATATTGGGAATTGTTGAAGAGGATCTTAAGAGTCAATTAGAAAAAATTGCTTTCATTATTGATTCAAAGCTATTGCTAGATAAAATCAATCAAAAAAATTTCACGGGAGAAAAAGGAAAGATCTTAAATTTCGATTTTCTTGATAAAAAATTGCAAACTCTAAAAATTATTGGTCTTGGAGATAGCAAAAGTATAAATTGCAATGATATAAAAAATTCTCTGGCAGACTTAATAAGAAAAAATGCTGATAAAGATGAAAAAATTAGTATCTTATTTCCTTGGGAATTAATAAACTCTCAAGAAGCAATTAGATCTTTTGGAGAATCAGCAAGATTATCAGCCTATAAAGATAATCGATTTAATAGCAAAAGAGATGATAAAAAAGTTCTAAAAGAAATTGAATTTTTGAATTTAAATAAATTTAAAAATATAAGCTTCAATGAAACAGAATATATTTGTGAAGGAGTTGAGCTTGCAAGGAGGCTTGTAGCTGCTCCCCCAAATAGTCTAACTCCAGCAGAAATGTCTATACAAGCTTCAAAAATAGCTAAAGAACATGGTTTAGAAATTAAAATTCTTGAAAAAAAAGAATGTGAAGATTTAGGAATGGGTGCCTATTTAGCAGTAGCTAAAGGTTCTGATTTAGAACCTAAATTTATCCACTTAACTTTAAAGTCAAAAAGTCCAGTAAAAGAAAAGATTGCATTAGTAGGAAAAGGTTTAACCTTTGACTCAGGAGGATACAACCTTAAAGTTGGAGCTTCTCAAATTGAAATGATGAAATATGATATGGGTGGAAGTGCTGCAGTTTTAGGAGCAGCCAAAGCACTTGGAGCAATAAAGCCAGATGGATTAGAAATACACTTTATTGTGGCAGCTTGCGAGAATATGATAAATGGATCAGCTGTGCATCCTGGAGACGTAATAAAAGCCTCAAATGGCAAAACAATTGAAATTAACAATACTGATGCTGAGGGTAGGCTTACATTGGCGGATGCATTAACGTATGCATCAAATCTAAAACCTGATTCAATAATTGATCTTGCTACTTTAACTGGCGCCATCGTTGTTGCATTAGGAAATGATGTAGCAGGCTTTTGGACCAATAACAATTTGATGGCAAAGGACTTACAAAAAGCATCATCCGAAGCAGGAGAAGCATTATGGCAAATGCCTTTACAAAAATCTTATAAAGATGGTCTTAAGTCCCATATTGCCGATATGAAAAATACTGGACCAAGGGCAGGCGGATCAATAACTGCCGCATTATTTCTAGAAGAATTTTTTGATAGCAATATAAAATGGGCTCATATAGATATAGCTGGAACTTGTTGGACTGACAAAAATAAAGGAATCAACCCATCAGGAGCTACAGGATATGGAGTTAAAACTTTAGTCCAATGGATTAAAAATAAATCTTGAGATAATAATTATTCAGACCAAAAATTAATTGTTCTAGCATTGTTTTTCCATAATTTATCCAATTTCTGATCCCTTCCACAAGAGAATCTATAGAACTTATATTTTAATTCATTTTTATTAGCATAATCTTGATGATAATCCTCGGCTTCCCAGAAATGACTTTTTGGTTTTAGTCCAACATTAATTTGATCTAATTGAACCCCTAATTCCTTTGAAGCAGAAAGGAGGGATTCAATTGCTTGATTCTTTTCATCTGAATTTTCAAAAAAAATAACTGGTCTATAAGAATTTCCTCTATCACAAAATTGACCCCCTCCGTCAAGTGGATCAATATTTCTAAAAAATAACCTATATATTTCTGATAAAGTTACGACTTCAGAATCATAATTTACTAAAACAACTTCTTGATGTCCATTATGATTTTCATACGTAGGGTTTTGTAAATCCCCACCAGAATATCCACTTATTACTGAATCAACCCCTTTTAATGATTCTAAATCATGTTCTAGACACCAAAAACATCCTCCTGCGAGAATTACTTCTTCAGCAAAAGCATTTATAGGATTTATTAATATTGAAAATGCAATAATAAATGAGAAGAGGTATATCATTATTCAATTATAAGCATCAAATTAAAGAATTAATAATTTCTTCAGCAGCTCTTTTTACTACACCTTCTTGACCTAACTCTTTTTTTAACGCAGCATAACCTTTTGAAATTTTTGTTTTTTCTGATTTGCGATCTATAATTCGACAAGCTTTATCATATATTTTCTTGACCTCAAATTCTTTTTGAACAAATTCAGGAATAATTAACTTTTTAACTAATAAATTTACTGGCGAAATAAATTTAACTTTGAAATTGAGAATATTTTTTGCAATAAAAGCTGTAACTCTACTAACTCTATATCCAACGATTTGAGGGATCTTATATAAAGCCAATTCCATATTTACCGTTCCTGATTTACATAGGGCTAATTGAGTTAATGAATAAATATATGTTTTAAATTCATCGATTTCCTTTTGAGAGATAACCTTTCCTTTAACTTTGTATTTATCTAAAGCGATTTTGAATTTAGCATCAAAAACTTCTCTACAAGAAGGAATATAAACAATCAGATTGGGATATTTTTGTTGCAATTTTCTGGCTGCTTGCATAAAAACTGGCAACACATATCTTAATTCTTGGGGTCTTGATGCAGGCATTATTAATAATATATTCTCATTCGCTCGGAGGTTTAGTATAGTTCTAGAATCTTTTTTTGTAGGTAGTTTTTTTATCAAATCGATCATTGGATGTCCAATCCATAAAACATTTCCGCCCCTTCTTTTATAGAAATTTGCTTCTTGTTTAAAAATTGCAAATATTCTATCGGAAAAGCTTATCAGATCCGTAGTCGAATTATTCCCAACTCGCCAAGCCCACTCTTGAGGGGCGATATAGTAGTAAATTGGGATCTTATTCTTCTCAATTTTTAATTGTCTTCCAATTTTAATATTAGGTCCCATATAGTCTATTAATATTAAGCAATTCGGAGATAAGTTTTTAAGTGATTTATAAAATTTATTTTGTATTTGAATTGTTGGAATAATAAGTGGCAAAGCCTCCCAAATACCTATGGCACTTATTGAAGTAGTATCTTGTAAAATTTTCACACCCTCTTTTCTCATTCTCTCTCCACCTAAACCATATATTTCCAAATCAATATTATTTTTTTCAGCTTCATTAAATAACGCATTTGCTAATAAACTTCCATGTAAATCTCCTGAAACTTCTCCAGTACTTATGAATATCTTTTTATTCATAAGTTAATTGAAGGCATTGGTCCTCTTCTGTTCTTAGATATTGAATCTTGTAAAAAATTACATAGTTTGGTAGAAGAAAGATCTAATTTTCCTTTCATCGCCATCTCCAATGAAATAGAAATTACATCATTAGACTTAAATAATAAATTCCAGGTATTTTGCAATAATTTTAAATCAAACTCTTTATTTTCCATCAAACCACTTCTTTTAATCCCAACCCTATTTAAACCTCTCAACCTACCAGGATGTCCCTCTGCTAAGCAAAAAGGAGGAACATCCCTATCTACTCTAGTCATTCCTCCTATCATTGCGAGATGTCCTACATGTACAAATTGATGGATACCTAAACAACCTCCAATTATTGCATTATCTTCGACTTTTACATGACCAGCAACCTGGACACTATTTGACAAAACAATTCCATTACCAAGTACACAATTATGACCAATATGTGTGTATGCCATTAATAAATTATTATTACCAATAATTGTTTTTTCTCCTTCATCAGTTGCCTTATTAATTGTTACACACTCTCTAAATGTATTGCTATCTCCAATAATTACCTCTGTAGATGCGCCTTGATATTTAAGGTCTTGGGGCTCAAGGCCTATGAAAACGTTTGGGAAGATTTTGTTATTTTTACCTATTTTTGTTTTACCTTCAATAACAGCATTAGATCCTATTTTGGTACCTGATTCTATTATTACGTTTGGTCCAACGATAGCTCCACTAGCGATAGAAACTCCATCATGCAATTCTGCACTTGAATCAACAAATGCATTTGGATGCACTTTGGCACCTTTAAAATCTGAATTTCGATTGGTATTTTTAAGCTCCATTTTATTAATCAACTAATGAAAACATTAATTCGCCTGAGCAAACTAATTTTCCATCAACATGTGCTTCACCTTTTACCTTTCCAAATCTTTGTCTTTTAATACTTAATAACTCACAAGTAATTACTAATTGATCACCGGGTAGGACTGGTCTTCTAAATTTGACGTTATTAATGCCTGCAAAAACAAAAAGTCCACTGGGGAGATCGGGCATTTGAGTAACAATTATTCCTCCTACTTGAGCCATTGATTCAACAATAAGCACTCCAGGCATTAAAGGTCTTTCTGGGAAGTGACCCTGAAATTGAGGTTCATTTATAGTTACATTTTTCAATGCAACAGCTTTTTCTCCTGGAACATGCTCTATAACTCTATCTACTAGAGCAAAAGGGAATCTATGAGGCAAAAGACCTAGTATTTGTTCAGAAGATAGTTGATTATTTTCACTCAGTAATTTCTTTTCCAAAATTTAAAAAGATAAAGTTAATTTTTTAGTGATGAGGCTAATAAAGCATTCAAAGAATGTGATCCTTTATAGACTAAGATTTGTGCCTTAGGTAACCCTACCAAAGCCAAGTCCCCAATAAGGTCTAAAATTTTATGTCTTATAGGTTCATTACTAAATCTTAATGGAGGATTAACCCATTTATCACCATCACATACAAGGGCATTTTCTAAACTGCCACCTTTTATCAATCCCAATTCACTTAACTCTTGAAATTGGTCCTTAAAACCAAAGGTCCTTGCGGGAGCTATATTTTCAACAAAACATTTGGGATTCAAATCTATTACATAAGTTTGATCTCCAATTGCTTTATAAGAAAAACTTATTGTAGAGATAATTGTTATTTTGTTAGATGGAGTTAAAGCTATAACTGAATTATTTTTATTAAAAATGATTGATTTATTAATTTCTCTAATAAAGTTTGTTGGTTTAGGAACTCTTTTAATACCAACCTCTTCAAATGCCTTAACCCACTGAATTGCTGATCCATCTAGTAGTGGTATTTCCTTCCCATCAACTTCAATATGTATATAACTCAATCCACAACCTGCTAACGAGGCTAATAGGTGCTCAATAGTATATAAATTTCTTCCTGATAATTTTACGGCAGTACATAACATCGTGCTCCCAATTAAATTTTGATCTAACTTAAAAATCTCATCAGGATTATCTGCGAAGGAAACATAAAATCCCTCTTTTTCATAAGGTGAAATTTTAACTCTTGTCTTTTCTCCACTGTGAAGTCCTATTCCCTCTTTAGTAATAACACCAGAGAGTGTATAACAAAAATCATAATTAGGAGGCCATGAAAACACTTAAAATTTCCATCCAACTCCAAGAGTATATCTCCAATCACCACTTAATTCTTTACTAGCAACATCTAATCTTAATGGTCCAATTGGGGTTTTAACACCCACCCCTCCTCCGAGAGAATATCCAGTGCCGTCCTTTTTTAATAGTTGACCTGGCTTGCCTGGGACGTCATCCTGTGACCACATATGACTTCCAAAATCAGCAAATACAGCTCCAGATATCATTCTCCAGACAGGGAATCGGTATTCAGCAGTTGCTTCCATAAAACTTTTACTTACTGCCAGATCACAGGAGCCCCAACCTCTCACAGAGGAAGAGCCTCCAATACAAAATGCTTCATAAGGAGGTAATTCTCCAAAAATTGTTCCAGCCTTAAATTCAAATCCAATAGTTTGAGGGCAATCGCTATTAACCTCATCGCTATTTCTACATCCCTTAGAAAGGTTAATCAATTTTGTTGGAATAAAAAATGCGTATGTAGCTCTCATCCTATTAAAAGTAGGAGAGTTTTCTCCTACTGAAATAAACTGTTCACTACCAAGGGTGAATTTATTTCCTGAAGTTGGGTTAATTGTATTATTTAAATTATTCCAAGAGGTAGAGCCAACAACACTTACTAATGTGTTTGTACCGGGGCATGAGCCATCCTCACGGGTATAACCAATACAAAAGATTTCATTATTATTTCCAGTAGTTGGAGTTGTATCTCCATAGGGTTTTAAATTCCCAGCACTATCAATCATTTCTACTTTTTTGAAATTCATCCCTGCAAGAACTCTCCATTTAGATTCTTTGAAAGGATCACCACCATTCAGAGGCCTAGAGAACGAAAATCCACCTCCTGTTTTTTCCAAAACTATTGATGATAAAGTATCGGTACTTTCTGTTGTAGTATCGTCAACAGCATAAATTCTTCCATTACTTTCGCTTCTAAATTCTTGAGGATAATCTCGACTTAGAAAAACATTTGTTCTAAAAGAAGTTTTATGCTTATCTCCTTTAATCCAAGGGTCAGATAAGGAGAAATTATAAGTTGTTGAGTACTCTCCAAAATTGAGATTTATACTAGTTGACCAAGCCCTTCCAAAAGCATTAGTTTCTTGGAGACCAATTTGCGCAAAAATACCGGAACTATTACTATATCCAAGACCTCCTGTTAGAGATCCTGTTCTTTGCTCACTAAAATCCAAAATTATAATGACTTGTCCAGGATTTTTATTATCTGGCCCAAGAGACACTTTAATATCATCAAACAAGGACGTTGCATAAAGTCTTTTTATATCTGCTTCTAATACTTTCCTATTAAATATTGAACCTGGGATAGTCTTTAATTCTCTATTAATAACCCAATCTTTTGTTTTTCCTTTCCTAGGTTTACCATCAAGATCAGGTTCTCCATCTGATCCTAAAAACCTAAATTCAATATCAGAAACTATTCCTTCATCTACATTTAGACTGACGATTCCTTCGCCAGAGATTCTATCTGGACCATTAATTCTTGATAAAGAATAACCCTTTTCTTCATACCACTTTTTAATTAAATTTATTCTATTTTGAAGTTCATTTAAATTTAAAGTTGTTCCATAATAATTATTAAAAATATCATCCACAATTTCATTAGGAATAATTAAATTTTTAGGATTAAGTTCAACTTTTTTAAAGATTGGATTAGGCACAATGCTTACTATTATCCTTACTCCTAATGGGCTATCTTGAGATTTAATCTTTACACCTGAGAACCATCCACTTGCATAAATTGCATTTAAATCCTTTTTTAAAATTTGATTATTAATAATACTTCCAGGCTTGATAGTCATAGAGTCATAGGCCGCCAATTCTAACTTTCTACCTTCAGGATGATCTTCCCATCCTTCAATAATAATTTCCGAAATGAGTACATTCTTTTCAGAATCCTTTACGCCATTATCTACAATTAATACATTATTTCTTTTCGCAAAATTAAATACTGATATTGGATTATTTTCTTGTTGAATTGTATTTTGAGGACTGATTTTATTTTTGTTATGTTCTTCCTCGTCATTGGGTGGTAAATACTTAGCTGCTAATTCAGTATTATTTGAAATCAAAATAAAAGAAAAACAAGCCATGCTTGTAAAAGCTTTTGTATATTTTGAAAGATTATTTCGCATAGTATTTTTAATCAACATGAATAAATAGAATCGTGTTAGGAATTAAATGAAATTGTTTATTCTTTTATTAATTTCACTATAAGCTTCAATAAAGCCACCTAAATCATTTCTAAATCTATCTTTGTCTAGACTTACTATTGTACCATTATTTTGATTCAAATCCCATAATCGGCAATTATCAGGACTAATTTCATCGCTTAAAACGATTTGACCTTTGGAGTTATATCCAAATTCTAATTTAAAATCAACAAGTTCGAGTTTGATATTACAGAAAAATGTTTTGAGGAGTTTATTAATCTTTAAGGTCATATTACTAATAAATTCTAAGTCTTCGTTATTGATAATTTTTAATAAATTAATTCTATCTTTCGTAAGAAGAGGATCGTTGAGGTTGTCATTTTTAAGATAAAAATCAATCAAAGGATTTTCCAAAACTGATCCTGGTTTAATTGTAGTCTGTTTACAAAGAGAACCATAAGCAATATTTCTCAGGACAACTTCAAGGGGAATAATTTTTATTTTTTGAGCGATCATTGAATTATTATTTTTTAGTTCAAGGTAATGGGTTGGTATATTGTTTTTGATAAGGAACTCAAATATTTTTGAACTTATAAGGCAATTTAATTCCCCTTTACCCTCAAACTTAGCTTTCTTTAATGCATTAAAAGCAGTGGCATCATCCTTAAATTCAATAATGACTTTATCTAAATCTTCATGAGCAAATATTTTTTTTGCTTTTCCTTCATAAATTAAGCCAAATTTACTGTTCATGAAAAAATCCTTTGAAAACTAAAAATAGAATATGATTAAAATTTTGATTAGATTTATTTAATTTTAACTGATTTTTCATCCAAACCTTAAAATAATTAATAAACGAATTCATGAGAATTAATTCAAGCAGCTCTAAAAGTTCTAATAAATTAGAAAATATTTTAATAATTGGAAATGGTGGGAGAGAAAATGCATTAGCATGGGCAATCCAAAAGAACGAATTAATCAAAAAAATTTATCTACTTCCAGGAAATGCTGGCTCAAAAAATATAAATAAATCAGAGAGAATAAGTTTAGATTTAAATAATATTGAATCATTAATTGAAAAACTTAAATATCTAAATATTGATTTAGTGGTAATAGGACCAGAGACTCCTTTAGCAGGGGGATTAGGCGAAATTCTTCGTAAAAACAACTTTGATGTATTTGGTCCTGGTTCAGATGGGGCTAAATTAGAATCTAGTAAATCTTGGGCGAAGGAATTCATGAAAGAAGCAAAAATTCCTACTGCAAATTTTTGGAAAGTTAAATCATTAAAAGAAGCAAAAGAAATTATTTTTAAATCTCCAAATCCCTTAGTAGTAAAAGCTGACGGATTAGCTGCAGGAAAAGGTGTTTTCATCCCTGAAACAAAAGAGGCATCTCTAAAAGCTACGGAAGAAATATTTAAAGGTAAATTTGGCCAAGCTGGTGAAATAGTTGTTTTGGAAGAAAAAATTGAGGGTCCAGAAGTTTCTGTGTTTGCAATGTGTGATGGTAAAAATTATGTTTTACTGCCTGCAGCTCAAGATCATAAAAGACTTAATGAGAATGATACAGGACCTAATACTGGAGGTATGGGAGCTTATTCTCCTACTCCACTAATTACAAAAACTAATCTTGAAAGGATTACAAAGGAAATAATTGAGCCAACAATTACTACATTGTTGAAAAAGAATATAGATTACAGAGGTGTTTTATATTTTGGACTAATGATCACAAAATCAGGTCCAAAAGTTATAGAATATAACTGTAGGTTTGGTGACCCAGAATGCCAAACAATAATGCCCTTAATGGATAAAGATTTTATTATCCTTTTACAAAAATGTTCATTAGGAAAACTTATTGGAAACGAAACAATAGAAATGTCTGATAAATTTAGTGGTTGTGTAATAGCAACTTCAAGAGGTTATCCTAATGATTACAAAGTAGGTTTTCCTATAAATTTTGGAAATATTGATTTTGAAGATTGTCAAATTTTCGATTCCGGAACATCTTTAAATTCAAGTGGTAATGTAATAACAGATGGAGGGAGAGTACTTAGTATTGTTTGTCAAGGTAAAAATTTTGACAAGGTTTTTGAAAAAGCTTACAAAAATTTGAAAGAAATTAGTTTTGAAGGAATTTATTACAGACAAGACATTGGTCATCAAGTCAGAACGAAAACTATAAATGATAGGGCTAATTAAATGATAGATAGCAATGAATCTAAAAAAATAGAATTTAGTTCATCAAACCAATTGATTGATGATAATAGTTCTGAATCTTTGGGAAATAGAGTATTAACTTGGTGGAGTGGATTCAGCTTAAGAACAAAATTATTAGCAATAGCAACCCTTGTTGTAAGCCTATTAATGACTGGCATAACTTTTTTTGCTCTTAATAGTATTCAAAGAGATGCAGGTATGAATGACACAAGATACGCAAGAGATCTAGGCCTTTTACTATCAGGTAACGTAACAGAACTTGTAGCAAATAATCAAAAGAAAGAAATCTCAAACGTTGCAGAAAAGTTTTGGCGATCAAGTAGAAATTTACGTTATATCTTTTTTACTGATGCTGAGGATATTGTTCAACTTGGTATTCCAATCAGTGCTACGCCCACAAGTTCAGATAATCAATTCCAATTAACTAGAAGATTAAAATTACCAACGGAATTAAAGAAAAGGCCCCAATTTCCGTTAGTGAGACAGCATGCTACTCCACAAGGACAAGTTACAGATGTATTTGTCCCCATGTTATGGAAAGGCAAGTATCTTGGAACATTAGCATTAGGAGTTACACCTAATAAAAAAGCTTTAGCTAGTGCTGCTCTTACAAGAGAAGTGACAATAGCAGTTTTCATTTCTATCTGGGTTTTAGTGATACTTGGAGCAGTATTTAATGCTCTAACTATTACCAGACCAGTCAGAGAGTTAGTAAGGGGTGTTAGAGAAATATCAAAAGGTAATTTCAAATCAAGGATTTCTTTACCTATGACTGGGGACCTAGGCGAGTTACTGACTGGTTTTAACAGAATGGCTTCTCAACTAGAGAATTATGATGAAGCAAACATTGAAGAGCTTAAAGCGGCTCAGATCAAACAACAGTCACTTATTGCGAGAATGGCTGATGGAGCAATATTGTTAGACTCCAAAGGCAAAATTGTTCTTACTAATCCCACAGCAAAAAGATTATTTAGATGGGAAGGAAGATTTTTAGAAGGTAAATATCTTTTGAATGAAATTCCCGAAATTTTGTCTAATGACTTACATACGAATATAGAATCAATTTTAAATAGAGAAAAAGAAAGTGACGATCTAAGATTCAGCTTAGGAGAACCTGCAAGGACTCTAAGAATTGTTTTACAGTCTGTTTTAGATACAAACAAAGTTGAATTAAAAGGAATAGCAGTAACTATTCAGGATTTAACTAGAGAAGTTGAGCTTAATGCAGCACAAAATAGATTTATTAGTAATGTTTCTCATGAACTAAGAACCCCACTTTTTAATATAAAAAGTTATGTAGAGACTTTATATGATCTAAAAGATCAACTTTCTAATGAAGAGCAACTTGAATTTTTGGGAATTGCCAATTCAGAGACTGATAGATTAACAAGGCTCGTTAATGATGTACTTGATTTATCAAGATTGGAGTCAGGTAAAATAATTCAATTAGAGCCTATGGAAATAAAGCCCGCTATAGAACAAACTCTAAGAAATTATAGACTTAATGCTTCTGAAAAAAGCGTTTCCTTAGCACATGACATAGAGGAAAATATCCCATTAATTCTTGGAAATTTTGACTTGCTTTTACAAGTTTTTGATAATTTACTGGGTAATGGTCTGAAATTTAGCCCCAAAGAAAGCACTCTTAAAATCAGGGCTTACACTTGGCCTGATTCGTGCCCAGCCTTTCCTCCTAACAATAATAGTGAAGCTCCACAATGTGAACTAGTTTCACCTTTACCCAAAGTAAGGATTGAGATCGCTGATACAGGTTCAGGGATTTCTCAGCCTGATCAAGAGAAAATATTTGATCGTTTTTATAGAGTTGAAAATGCTGTTCATACCGAACAAGGAACAGGACTAGGTTTATCAATTGTCAGAGGAATAATTGAGAAACATGGTGGTGAAATTCGAATGGCTAGTGAACCTGGTATTGGAACAACCTTCTGGTTTGATTTACCTCTAGAACAATCGGACAAAGATGAATTACTAACTCAAACAATTAGTAATACAGACAATTTCTCTACATCTGAAGTAAATTAATTTATCTAAATTTTATCAATACCTTTAAAAACATTTTGAATATTCTGATCAGAAATAACTCTATGAGGCGCACCGCTGAATATTTGTTCGAAATTAGAAAATGAATCTTTTATTTCAGGACCCTTACTAGTAATTATATATTCTCTTATCCTTTTATCATGCCATGAGCCTCTCATTTTAAATACATTTATTGCTCTAGCCATCTCCCCTTTAATCTCCACATATTGCAGTAATAATATAGTATCTGTGATAGTTGATATATGAGAGTCGGTTATTGAATGACTGCCCATAAATTCTTCTGCAGTATTTGTGAAGAAACCTGCTATCTCTTCTTGTTTTGAATAACCAGTAACTCCAATCACAAACTGTCTAAAAGCATTCAAACTAACGCCTCTAGCTAATGCAGAGAGGGAGTCAATTGCCAATCTCTTAGGTTTAAATTGATTTATTTGCGTTTTTATAATCTGCAAGTGATCTTCTAAACCAGTTGATTCAGGATATGCACAAATAATTTTTAATAATCCATCACTTTCCATCTTTTCAAAATCTATTCCCCAACTAGTAGCATTTCTATTAAGTTGAGCTCTAGATTCTTCATAGGCAAAAAGTATTGCTCTTTCATTATTGTTATAGGCATCTTCAATAAATTTTGATACCAGCATAGTTTTACCTGTACCAGTAGCACCAGTAGCAAGGATTATCGAATCCTGAAAATAACCACCTCCACACATTTCATCAAGATCTTTGACTCCTGAACTTATTCTGACATTTGAAGATCTTTGAGTTAATCGCATCGCTCCCAAGGCAAAAACACTTATACCCTCATCACCCATTGTAAAAGGGAATTCTCCCTTCATATGAATGGTGCCTCTTAATTTCAAGACTTCAAGGGTTCTTCTTCTCTTTTCTGACTCAAGAACATTTCTTAGAAGTACTACATTATCAGATACAAATTCCTCAACTCCATAACGAGCTATTGGTCCATAATCTTCTATCCTTTCTGTAGTCATTATTGTGGTAACTCCTATTTCTTTTAATCTGGCAATAAGTCTAAAAATTTCTCTTCTAACTACATAAATAGCATCATATTGCTGAAAAACCGCGGTTATTGAGTCAATTGCGACCCTCTTCGCTTTATATTTTCTTATCGCGTAACTAATCCTTTCAATCAAACCAGAGAGATCAAAATTGCCAGCAACATCTTGACCATCAGGATCAGGTGAGGCATCCAAAATAAAAAGTTTATTTTGATCGATTAATTTTTGTAAATCCCATCCAAAACTAGCTGCATTTCTTATTATGTCCAAAGGTGATTCTTCAAAGGTAATAAAAATTCCTGGTTCATCAAAATTGCAAATTCCATGATGTAAATATTGTAAGGAAAAAACAGTTTTACCAGTTCCAGAAGTCCCACTAACAAGTGTACTTCTCGAAGCAGGTAAGCCACCTCTACAAACATCATCAAAGCCCTCTATTCCAGTAGGTAACTTCTGGACTTGCATTTTATTTGATTTGCCAATTTTTTTTTCTTTCATAGATGTTTTGTTCAAAAATTATTCTTAAAAATAGTTTTATAGTTTTTAATTATAAAAGTTTTTATTTATTTTTTGTACCTCCACTATATTCACTCTCTGATAATTCATCAAAAAGTAAATCTAATCCAATTAAAACCTTTTCTCTATCTGATAAATCACCAATTATTCTTCTTACAGGGGGAGGTAAAATCTTGGCAAGAGTTGGGGTTGCCAAAATCTTATCTTCTTCAGCAAGTTGTGGTTGTTTAAGAACATCTATTACTTTTAAAGCATAAACTCCTTTAAATTCATTTTCTAGAATTTCTTTAAGAGTATTAAGAGCCCTCATTGAATTAGGGGTATTTCCTGCTACGTAGAGTTTTAAAATATATGTTTTTCTTGCCGCCATTAGTTAACTCTCCAAATTTAATGAAAGATTTTAATAATAAACCTTGACTAATTACACTATAAAATAAGAAAATAAAAAAACATTCACGACTACTAAACAGGCTTAATCAAATATATACATATATATTTGAGCCTTTAAGTGTCCTCATTATATGACTTCTTCAAAAAAAACTTCTGACATTTCTGCAAAAAATGATAATTTGTACGCAATTGCCGAGACATCAGGTCAACAATTCTGGTTTGAAGTTGATAAATATTATGATATCGATAGGTTAAATGCTAAAGAAAAAGATAAAATTACTATTGATAAAATTCTCCTAATAAAAGATAAAGATAATATTTCTATCGGTAAGCCTTATATAAAAAATGCAAAAATTGAACTAGAAGTTGTTTCACATAAAAGAGATAAAAAAATAATCGTATATAAAATGCGTCCTAAAAAGAAGACACGTAGAAAAATGGGTCACAGACAAGAGCTAACAAGAGTTATGGTAAAATCAATATCAATATCAAAAAGTGCATCTAAATCAACTTCAAAAGCTGAAACTACAAAAAAGAGCACTAGCCCAAAGGCCTCAAACCCTGAAAACTAATTTTTACTAATGGCACATAAAAAAGGTACTGGATCGACCAGAAACGGAAGAGATTCAAATTCTAAAAGACTCGGAGTTAAAGCTTATGGAGGAGAAAAAGTATCAGCAGGATCCATCATAATCCGTCAAAGAGGTACTTCTTTTTTACCTGGAATTAACGTTGGCAAAGGAAAGGATGATACACTTTTCGCCCTAAAAGAAGGTACTGTAAGCTTTGATAGTATCAAAAGGAATTTAAGAAACAGAAAAAGAGTAAATGTAGTTCTTTAATTCTTTTTATAAGATCTTGTTGTAATTAGAATAGGATGAAAAATTTCTACAAATTTTGATTGTAGAGTCTTAAAAAATTCTTCAACAATTTTTTTATCGTCAATATGAAAGGGATACTCATTATTTTCCCCTTTATAAAAATACCAATTAAATAATCCTATTGAGTTAGGACCCATAATTTTATAAAAGACATCAAGATGAAATGATGGATCAGATAAATGCTCTAATACATCAAGGCATATTATCGTATCAAATCTAGATATTTTTGTTTCCTGAATTGTTTTACAAAAAGTGAGTTTATTACCCACTCCAAGTTTTTTAGCTCTGTATTCAACAAAATCTCTGTTTGTTTGATTAATATCAACGAAAAAAACATGCTCAACCTTACTAGACATAGCATTAGCTAAGGCATGAGTACCAATCCCTCCACCAAAATCTAGGACCAAATTTCTTGAAAATCTCTGCTGAAGTTTTAACGTATCAGCAATATATTCCTTACTTGAAATATGCCAAGCGGCCAAATCTGCCAAATGCTTGTCTCCAACAATTTCTTTATAAAATTCTTCAGCCTCACTTAAACTACCCCCTGGATGAAGATTGGCTAAATCCATCTTTGCGTTTTCGAGGAAGCTATCTAAATCTCCCGCCTCGATAGATAAGAATTCCATTAAATGTGATTTCAAATCAAAGGCATCATCTATAAATTCCTTTATTATGAAATCATCTTTTTTCAATTTCTTACTTTAATAATTCCTTATCTAAAAATAATAAAATAGTAAGAAATAATTCTCATAGGAATCTTAATAATAAAATGGAAATTAAAGATGGATTTATAGCAATAAATAAAGAGAAAGGATTTACCTCTCATGATTGCGTTAAACAAATAAGGAGATTATTAGGCACCAAAAAAGTTGGCCATACAGGTACTTTGGATCCCGATGTAACAGGCACTTTACCAATAGCCATAGGAAGTGCAACAAGATTTATTCAATATTTACCTCAAGGCAAAACCTATATTGGCCAAATCCAATTAGGAATAAGAACAAAAACTGATGATATGCAGGGAGAAATTCTAAATAAAAAAGAATGGCCTATTTTGAGTAATAATCAATTAGATAATTATTTAAATAAATTCAGAGGGATAATTCAACAAATCCCTCCAAAAGTATCAAATATCCACGTTAATGGAGAAAGAGCGTACAAAAAAGTGCTGAAGAATGAGGAATTTGAATTACAACCAAGAGAAGTAGAGATAGAGAAATTAGTTCTTAAAAAATGGGATCAAGAGAATGGAATATTAGAAATAAAAGTTTCATGTTCCTCAGGGACTTATATAAGATCCATAGCTAGAGATTTGGGGCAAATCCTAGATTCAGAGGGTTGTCTATTAAGCCTAAAAAGGATTTCGGCTTGTGGATTTCATGAAAAAAATTCTGTAAAAATATCTGATCTAAGTGATCTAAAAGACAAAAACGCAACATTTATTACTCCTACAATTTCTGCTCTTGATCATATTTCAACACTAGTTTTAACTAATCAAGAAGAAATTAACTTTTGGCAAACAGGAAGATTAATTAAATTTGATCTTAATAATTTTGTTAAAATCTCCTCGTTTAATTATAAAAAGCCAATAAAAATTATTGACAAAAACAAAATCCTTTTGGGATTGGGCTTTATAAATGAAGAAAAAACTACCTTACATCCCAAATTAGTTCTTAATGCAAAATAATTTTTTACAAGTAATTTTTGCTAAATGGTTTAATTCTTACACCCTTATAAAAATGTTTTAATATTCTTTCTGCTTTTTGACCTTTAGAAGCCATATATCTTGCACCCCATTGACTCAGACCTACACCATGACCAGATCCTTGACCTAACACTATTAAATTTTTTTCAACTTTAAAAGAGGGCTTCTCATTATCTGAAATATATTTTTTTTCTTCAATGAATTTAAACCTCATCAAAGTACTTTTCAGATTCATTCTTTTTCTAATATCAACTCCTGATATTTGATCAGAGCCATATTTTCCTATAATTTTGACATTTTTTACTCTCCCAGTATTAGTTATATTCAAAATTTCTATATTTTTTATTCCTCCTATTTTGGGGAATAATTTTTGTAATTCCCCACTTGAGAATTGTCTCTTCCATTTTAGTTTTGGATTGTCTTTATCAAAATCTTTAACACTAGATAAATAAGGATATTCATTCTTCCAGACATCTTGACTATTTTCTGTCATGCCTCCTGAACTACTGTGAAATAATGCATTAATCAATTTATTTTTATATGTCAAAACTAATGATCTTGTACTTCTTACTGCCCTTGAAGTTTTATAGGTTCTTGATTCCAAACCATTATAAACTTGTTTGTTTTGAGTAGAGTCAATATCATAAAGCAGATTTCCTTTCTGTTTCAAAGCATAAGTCCTTGATGCAATAGCCTGAGCTTTTAATGCCTCCAAAGGCCATTTAGCTGGCATTTCTGAGCCAACGACACTGCTCAGATATTTTTCAATCCCAAGAATATTAATGACTAAGATCTTAGAATCAAGAACAAATAGATTTAATATCCCTGAATATCTTTTCTGACCAACCCAAATACCTCTTCCATCAGAGGATTTAACTACGATTTTTGCTTTATTTTTCAAATCATAGATTTTTTGTTTATTCTTATCAAAAAATATTGTTGTTCTATTAGCCTCATTTTTTAAAGTTAAACCTTTAATTTTTTTATTTGAGAATTTTTTTCCTTTGATAATCAAGGGGATTGACTTATCTGATCTTATCCTTAAATTTTTGTTTTTTGATATTAGAACCCTTATCAAGGGCTCTTTAGAAGCGGATGCGGAATAATTGTAAAAAACAAAAAAAACTATAATGCCGATAAAGCATATTTTATGAGAAATTTTTATAATTTTAAAAACCACTATGTTTGAAAAACAAATTTTGTGTTTGCCTTAGTTTGACTAAAAGTCTAGATTTAATCTAGATATAAAAATAAAAATATAATAATAAGTGAACATCACTTTCTTAGGAACCAGCTCAGGGGTCCCCACCTTAACAAGAAATGTTTCTTCCTTAGCCCTCAAGTTATCTCAAACGGCTGAAGTATGGCTTTTTGACTGCGGAGAAGGAACACAGCATCAATTAATGAAGAGTAATATTAAGTCTTCACAAATTAAGAAGATATTTATCACTCATATGCATGGTGATCATATATATGGTTTACCAGGTCTTTTAGCTACATTAGGACTTTCAGGAAATAGTAATGGTATTGAAATTTATGGTCCCTCAGAGTTAAAAAATTTTGTAATTTCTGCACTTAAAAGCAGCTATTGCAGGTTGACATTCCCTTTACGTTTTATAGAAGTTGAAGATTACGCCTATTTAAATAAAATTTTATTTGAAAATGATAAATTAAAAGTTCATTGTGCCTGCCTTAAGCATAGGTTACCTGCTTTTGGTTATCGTGTTAGCGAAAAAGATAAGCCCGGAGTATTCGATATCAAAAAAGCAGAAGATTCAAATATCCCTCCTGGGCCAATATATTCAGAATTGCAAGCAGGTAAAACAGTTGAATTGAAAGATGGGAGATCTTTTAATGGGCAAGATTTTTGTGGCCCTCCTCGAAAAGGTGAAAGTTTTGTTTATTGTACTGATACAGTTTTTAGCGAGTCGGCGGTTAACTTATCCAAAAATGCCGATTTACTGGTCCATGAATCTACATTTTCAAAAGAAGATGAAAAAATGGCTTACGAAAAATTACATTCGACAACAATAATGGCTGCAAAAACTGCACTATTGTCTAACGCAAAGAAACTAATTATCACACATTTAAGTCCAAGATATACTCAAAGAAGTCCAATCAAGCCAAGCGATTTGCTAAAAGAAGCTCAAAAAATATTCCCTAATACTTATCTTGCTAAAGATTTTTTAACAGCTGAAATTAAATAAACTGCAACAGTTCGTGAGCAGTAGGGTTGTAAATGACCAACCCATGAAATAATAGTCTTATGGTTTTTTTTAATTTGATGTCGATCGAAATGGTTTCTATTTTTTCATCACTAAACAAGTCTTTCAAAAGACTTCTTATTTTTCTTCCATTGATTATTGGTTTACTTCTTAATCCAATCTCTGCAAATGCACTTTATCCAAGTGATCCTTCATCAGTAGATGGATTGAAAGAAGATCTTCATGGCGCAGATCTTCAAAATAATGAATATGTAAAATATGATTTATCTAATCAGGATTTAGGCGAAGCCAACCTTCAAGGTGCCTACATGAGCGTAACAACTGCCAAAAACTCTAGTTTCAAAGGCGCAAATATGAAAGATCTTATTGCATATGCTGTACGTTTTGATAATGCTGATTTGTCAGATGCGAATCTTACAAATGGAGAGCTAATGAAAAGTGTATTTGATGGTGCAACTATAGATGGTACAGACTTTACTGACGCCAATCTTGATCTTTCTGAAAGGAAATCATTATGTGAGAGAGCAACAGGTACTAATTCAAAAACTGGCGTGGATACAGTTGACAGTCTTGAATGCTTAGGTTTAAAAGGTTATATGCCTCCAAAACCAAAAGCTTAAAAAAATACTTTAAATACTTGCTGGCAACACATTACCAGGTTCTTTTGAACCTGGTTTTTTGCTATACCACCATTCTTGGATTTCTGAAGAAAACTTCTTTGAAAATAGTGTTATTACCGTTTCTACAGGTTTTGATCCTGGTTCTAAAATTTGAACTGAATACGATGGACATTTTCTTGAGGCCATATCTGCGACAAATCTAGCTCCTATCCTTCTCCAACTTGGCTCTTTACTGCGCCAAGCAAGCCTAGAACAAGGCCAAGGTAACTCTTCTCTGTCATATAGCCTGCAACATGGGCCAATCACTTTATAACTGAATTGACCACCGTAACTTGATTGAATTGCACCGTTTTTAAAAAATTCAAATTTATTCATTAATATCGCAAAAAAAAATGCCATCTCATATGAGAATGGCAGAAAAATTTTAATAAAACAACTAACTGGAGTTATTTTTTATAATTAATAAAGCTCTTCTTCAGCATGGGTATTAATTGTTACATCTGAAGATGGATAAGCAACACAAGTAAGTACAAAACCAGCCTCTAATTGATCATCATCTAAAAAACTTTGATCTGATTGATCAACAGTTCCTGATGTGATCTTTCCTGCGCATGTGGAACAAGCCCCTGCTCTGCAGGAATATGGAAGGTCGACACCTTGTTCTTCAGCAGCATCTAAAATGTACTGATCATCTGGAACTTCGATTGTAGAATTGAGACCCTCGCTTTCGCTGATAAGTGTAACTTTGTAAGAAGCCATTTAAATAAAAAATTTGATGGTTTAAACCGTTAATACTTTTTTAACATTGATCACAACCATTTGTGAGTTTTTGGCGTAAAAAATGAAACAATGAAATGTAAAAAGAGGGTTTGATTAGCAAAACTTATATGTTTATCCTCTTATAGGATTTTTTGTGCTGTAATGCACACCCAATCTTCTTTAAAAGATACATCATTTATTAGAAAATTACTAGCATCCAATAATTTAAATATTTCATCTTTTTGTGAATTCAAAATCCCGCTTAAAATTAATTCTCCATCTATTTTTAGTGAATTGCTTATTTCAGGGATTATCCCTTTTATAACTTCTGCAAGAATATTACATGTAATTAAATCAAAACTCTTTAAAGAGTATTTTGAAACTAATTCATCAAATGTTCCTAGATACGTTATGAAATTATCTAAATTACTGAAATTTAGCCTAAAATTAGACTCAGTTGAGTTTATTGCTAAATAATCATTATCAATAGCACAAATTTCAATTGCACCTAAACACTTAGCTGCAATACTTAAAATTCCGCTTCCTGAACCAATATCTAATATTTTTTTACTTGATAAAGAAATTTTTTCTAATTTTTCTAAGCAAAGAGATGTCGTGGGATGACTTCCAGTACCAAAAGCAGCTCCAGGGTCAATTTTTATAACTTTTTTATTTTTATATTTATCTGGTAATTTAAGCCAGGAAGGTAGAATTACTAATTGATTGCCAACCAATTCAGGTCCCCAATATTTTTTCCAACTTGACATCCAATCTTCCTGCTCAATGATGCTCCACATGAATGTGTAAAGATTATCATCACTTTGATCTAGAACCTCTCTGATATTATTTTCAAGTTTTATCCTTAAACTTTTTGGCCAATTTAAAATTGGGAGCCAAATTACTACTCTTTTTTTATTTTTTTTATTTAATAGAAATTCAAATGCATAACTAAATATTCCTAAATCATTTAATTTCCAAATAATAATTTCTTCTAAATTATCTTCTATTTCAAAAGTAAGTTTATACCAATTATTTATTTCCATTAACTATGCAAATTATTTATAAAGTTACCGGGTCAGAGCTAGTAATGCCCTCAACTTCAAGAATTGATTCAAGTAACTTTGTAGGAATAGGATCATCAATACTTAAAACCATAACAGCCTCTCCTCTAACAATTTTTCTTCCAACTTGCATTGAAGCAATATTGACATTATGGTCTCCAAGGAGGGAACCCAACTTTCCAATAATACCGGGCATATCTCTATGCCTAGTTATTAACATAAATCTACTTGGAGAAACATTAACTGGATATTGATCAATGCTAATTATTCTTAATTCGCCATCAGCAAAAATGCTTCCTGCGACACTATGCTCTCCATTATCACCAAATGTAGTTAACTGAAGTGAACCGCTAGCAAATTCAGGCCTAGCCTCATCTTTACTTTCAACCACTGAAATCCCTCTGGATTCTGCTTCAATAGAAGCGTTGACATAATTTATTCGATCTCCAAGAGCTTTACTTAGTAGTCCTTTTAAACTAGCTATGATTAAGGGTTGAGAAGGGTGCTGCACGAATTCACCCTGAAGCCTTACCTCTAATTTCTGAATTTGTCCTCCAGAAAGTTGACTAATTAAAAGGCCCATTGTTTCAGCTAATTGTAAATGAGGTTTAAGGCTATCCATAATATCAGGACTTAAACCAGGTATATTTACTGCTGTTCGTGCAGAGAGGCCCAAAAGAACATCTCTTATCTGTTCTGCAACATCTACGGCAACATTCTCCTGCGCCTCTCTGGTTGATGCTCCTAAATGAGGAGTAAGAATTAAATTTTTTTCAACTTTAAGCAACGGTGAATTTGAGTCTAATGGCTCTTCAGAAAATACATCAATAGCAGCTCCTCCAATCAAGGAATTATTAAGCGCCTCAGCTAATGCTTTTTCATCAATTATTCCGCCTCTAGCGCAGTTTATTAATTTTGCATTATTTTTCATACTTTTTAGCACCTTAATATCTACTAAGTTTTCTGTTTCTGAAGTCCTTGGTAAATGTAAAGTTACGTAATCAGATTCAGCAAACAATATCTTTAATTCAGACAATTTCACCTGTAATTGTTGTGCCCTTTCAGAGGAAACAAATGGATCATATCCATAAACATCCATTCCGAGAGCATTAGCAACTTTTGCTACATGAGTGCCTATTTTTCCCAAACCAACAACACCTAGCTTTTTCTTAAAAAGCTCATTACCAACAAACTTTTTTCTTTCCCATTTTCCTAAAAAAGTACTGCTATTAGCAATTGGGATATTCCTAGATAATGCCAACATCATTGCAATTGTATGCTCCGCAGCGGCTATGGTGTTCCCTCCAGGAGAATTAACAACGAGGACTCCCTTTTGTGTGGCAGCTTTAACATCTACATTATCCACCCCTACACCAGCCCTACCAATTATTCTTAGTTTCTTAGACGAATTAATTATATCTTCTGTTACTTGAGTCCCAGAACGTATCATGAGAGCATCATAATCCTTGATAATAGATGCCAATTCAGAGTTGGAGATCCCTATTTTCTGATCAACTTGAGCTACTTGGGAAAGAATATCAATTCCAGATTGATCAATTGAATCGGTAATTAGAACTTTTGTCATTTAAAGAGTTGTTCTTTAATTTTTTTACTTTAACTTAATCTATAGTAGAGATATCTTATTTTATTAATTTGAATCAAGAAACCAACATTTGAGGTATGAAAATTGACTAAAAGTATAGTGATATTTAATGAACTAGAAAAATGTCTTAATCTATTAAAGTTTTTTAAGGATAAGTCAATAATTTTATCAGAATCTTTATTAATCTTGCCATCTAAAGAAAAAATAACTTCTGATCAACAACAATTACTAAATTTATCCAAAAATAGCTATATCAGATCTGAAGAAATAGATAATATAAGAATCCTAAATCCAAAACTTGATAGAAAGATAAGGCAGAAATATATGAGAACCTGGCTTATGCCATTTGGATTTATAGCAGGCATAGCATTTTCAAACATGACAAACTTATCTACATTTAGCTTTCTTGGATTAAACAATATAGGTGAATCTTTCATGGGGGGTATTTTGGGTATGGGCTCTGGATATTTAGGTAGCATTGTATCTTCAGCAAGTATAAAAGTTAATAGAAATAAAGAGTTGAGATCAATTATTGATTTGAACAAACAAGGCAAATGGCTTGTTCTTCTCGAAAATCAAATAGGAAGTGAATTACCCTGGGCCTTAATAAAACAATCAGAACCTGTAGATATAATTTTTTTAGAAGGCTAAATGATTGACTTAAAGGAATTATTAATAAATTCAAATTACAAAAAAGAAATTGAGGAATTAATAAATACTTCCAATTTATCTTTAAAACATTGGCGAACATATTGGACAGGGTTTAATTCAACGTTTATATGTGAAGAAATTTTGAAAGAGTTTACCAATATAAATGATTTTAAATTTTTTGTCTTTGGAGGATATGCCTCAGCTCAAAGATCCAAGATTGCATGTTTTAGAGAAGATAATATCCCAGATAAAAATGACCTCATAAGACATTTCCCGGCAAAAGGGATTCAAATTAATGGTAATTTTTTATTTGATAATCCTACACAGGATGATTTCAGAAAATTATTAGTAGATAATGGATTAATTGTAGAAAAAATAGGGGATATTTGGACTACAGGAGATAGAGGGGCTCAAGGAATAGTTGATGATTCAAAAGTGGACTTCTTAAATGAAAAAAATTTGTACCTTAGAGAAGTAAAAGTAAAAATAAAAATAGTGGAATTAGAAGAATTACAAATACCTGTTGGAAGATTAAAAAAACTTATTAATACTGTAGAGGCCTCAAAAAGATTAGATGCAATAGCTTCAGCAGGCTTCAGAATATCAAGGACTAAAATTTTGGAAAGAATAGAAAACGGAATGGTTAAATTGAATGGTAATACAGTAAAGAAAGGTACTGTTAGTATGAAAGTTGGTGATAAACTTCAGCTTGATAACAAAGGTTTTATTGAAATTCTAGATTTAGAAATAACAAAAAGAGAACGATGGAAAATTAAATTACTTAGAAAATGAAACCTTAAGCTGCTATTTTCATATAAGGAGTTCAAATATTTGACTTTTATAAAAGGGCGATTAGCTCAGCGGTAGAGCATTACCTCGACAAGGTAGTGGTCACTGGTTCGAATCCAGTATCGCCCATTAGAATTTTGATAAATATAGTAAGATCCACAAATAATACTTTCTTTTTTTAGATTAATTAAAAAATGAAACTTAACCAAATAATTAACCTTCATAAAGGTTTAACCGTGTTTGTTGTCGCGGGATTAATGATTTTTTATAAAAATTATTCAATAGCTGCATGGGTTTATTTATCTTTGCATGGAACTTATGGAATACTTTGGTTATTAAAAGAAAAAATATTTCCAGATCCATATTTTAAAGAAAAAATAAATTTCATAACTTCAATTACTGGGTTTATTTTCCTTGGTAGTTACTGGATAGCACCATTTATTCTCATCTCCTCCCAAAAGTCAGTCTCTAGTCCAATTATTGCAGCTTCTATTTCCATAAATATTATTGGTGTTTTTCTTCACTTTGCAAGTGATGCGCAAAAATATTTCACCCTTAGAATCCAAAAAGAACTTATTAGAGATGGATTTTTTCAAAATATAAGAAATACTAATTACCTGGGAGAAATACTAATTTATTTATCCTTTGCGATCCTTTCAATGAGTTACGTACCTTTTGCAATTCTTGCTTTATTTTTCTTTGGAGTCTTTCTACCAAGAATGATAAAAAAGGACAAATCACTTACAAAATATGCTTCATTTGCAGAATATAAGCGAATTAGTGGTTTACTTTTGCCCAAATTTAATGAAGGAAATTAAAATTCCAATGTGGAGGCAGGAGTTAAAAGCTGCGAGAAAAAAAGAAGGTAAATTACCCTCAAGTAGGTGGTTTCAGCTTTGTACTATTAACGGAGATAACGAACCTAGATTACGTACGGTAGTTTTTAGAGGATGGCAAACTGAAAATTCAATCCTTATTTTTACTGATAGCCGAAGCGAAAAAATTGCTCAATTAAAATTAAACTCCAACGCAGAGGTTTTATGGCTTTTTTTTAAAAGCAAATCACAATTCAGATTTAAAGGGAAAATGAAAGAGTTAAAGGAAAACATGAAATATTGGGATTCATTATCAGACAGATCCAAATCAACTTGGTTTTGGCAACATCCAGGAAAAGAGATTAATAAAAATATTCGCACTTCTCAAATAATTCCTAGTGATTTGAATAAACCAGAAAGTTTTGTTGTATTAGAATTTGAAATATATTCTGTAGATCTTCTTAAATTAGTAACGCCTATCCACAAGAGGTATGTCTGGCATAAGGAAAATAATTGGGAAAGAATAGAAATAAATCCATAAATATTTCTAAATTGTTTACTTAGGTTGAAAAAATTATATAGATCGGTCAGTTTTATAAAAGAAATATTAAATATATGAATTTCTCAGAAATTCCTGAAAATCCCTTAATCTTTTTATCTTGGGTAACGGCTTTAGGACTTTTCTTAAGTTTAACGGAAGCAACCTTAAAAATTAAATTTGAAAAATTAAATACTTTACAAAAAAGACAGGAATTTATTGATAGTCTATATCCAAAAATTTAGTTCGAAGTGTCAGATAGTAGGTTAGCTTGTAAAAATTGGAATATACCACCCTTGTTAGTTGAATCCTCTTGAATGAGTGATTTACTAGTATTAGTATTTGTTTTGAGTGATTCTTGAATGTTTTCATCATCTGATTCTGATCTCAATACTCTAATGATTACCTCATCAATTGAGAAATCCCCAGGACCTGTTAATGCTATTGAGGTTGCTGAAGCGAAATAAAGTAGTAAAAGTTCTAATAAGAAAATATTAAATCCCGATGTTACGAGAGCATGATAGATAGCCACAGATATAGTGCCAACTATTGCTAAAGCACCAAATCTTGTAGCTAAACCAAGTATTAATAACCAGCTTCCACCAATTTCTGAAAATGCAGCTACATATGACAAGAATATTGGGAAAGGTAAGTGTAGAGGTCTGACAAAAGCATCAGCAAAATTTTCTATATTAGCTAGCTTTTCAAACCCATGATGAATTAAAACCGTTCCAGTAATTACTCTTAGGATTAATAAGGCAGTATCTTTGCTGAATGATTTTGTAAGAATTGTTGAAAGCACTATAAAACGTATTTCTTAAATAAAAATAACTAGCCACATTATTCATCGTGGATTAAACCATAAAACTGATCTTTAATTAAGTATTTATACTTAGTGTTTTGCGTATCTCAAAATTTTCAGCTTATTAAGAAGCTAGTTTCTTTCAAAAATTTCCATTAATAATTTTGAAAAACATATTGATTAATTTTGGGTATATTTTCTTTAAATTTAAAGAACCCTTTTTTGGCAAACTTCCATGCAAATAAGTCTTGATCTCTTACTAAATTAAAAATCACCTTATTATTTAACTTCTTAAAACTATTTATAAAGTCGTTATTTTCACCAACACCAGGATAAATCATATCTAACTGATCAATAGCAACCAATGTCTCTTTTAATTTGAAAGGATCAATCTGAGTAACATTATCAAATTGCTTTATGAATTCAAGAACTATTTGTTGTTTAAAACTCAGAACTGCTTCAGATAATTTTATTTTTCTTTGATCATTGCTTAGTAGGATAATAAAAACGCTCTTGTATTTTCGTAAGATATTTTCAAGAGTTGAAACATGTAAATCGTTTTCAAATAATAAAAGGGTTTCTGACTTTGTTTCCATATTGTTTTTATAAATCTCCTCATCAAGTGGGATTGGGGTTTTTTCTTCAAGAAAGATTTGCCTATTGCTAATCTTTTCAACATTGAATCTATTATTTGAAAATTTCCTTAGATTTGCCGGTGAAAAACGATATTGCTTTCCTTTTGTTTGTAATCCTGCAACCCATCTCCAACTCAAAAGATTCGAGGCAGCATCCCCATCATAAAGATGTTTAAAGAAAAAATTTGCGCCTAATTGCCAGGGCAGACCTAAATTAAAAATCCAAGTACTTGCAAACCACATACGAGTATGATTGTGTAAGTAGTTATAAGTTTTTAACTCATTAACCCATGAATTGAAAAAACCTAATTCTGAGTTTCCATTTATTGCTTTTTCATAGGTTTCAATATCGTATTCATAATCATTTTCTGAAATAAAATTACACCAAACCTTTGGTCTATTTTCCATCCAACCTTGCCAATAAATTCTCCAATAAATCTCCTCAACAAATTTATTAATCTTTTGAGAATGATATTTCTTTTTAACCTCTTCAAGCAATTCATATTCTAATAAAACCCTATGGGAGATATAAGGTGATAATTTTGAAACGGAGCTTTTATTCGTTGGGCCATAATCAAAATTACGAAGTTTTTCGTAGTTTGTGATTTTATTCTCTAAAAAATGGTCCCACTTTTCCTGAGCTTCTAAAAGTAATGGCATTTTTGAATATGCTAAAAACTTTTTTTCTAAATTGTATGGGCTTAACTAAATAAAGGTTTTTAATTTCTTATTTAATCATTAAAAACCTTGAAACAATTTTCTGAAAAAATGTTTTATTAAAGTATTTAATTTAAACCTTCAATGAGTACATTTTATACTTTTCAAGTGAACTCTTCATAGGAAAATATATATGGACAAGCCAATTATTTTTATTCCTAAAGTCAAATTTGAATCTATAAATCCTTGACTTAAATAAAAAATCTCCTCAAAAATATTTTCAAAATTATCAAAGAAATATTATGGGTTCATTATTAGAAAAAAATGTTAAATATCTTGATGAACAATATCGAATAGGAAATGCTCTTATATCTGATAAAGCATTTGATCAACTTGAAAAAAACTTACTACGTACAGATCCAAAATGTGATTATTTTAATCAAAGAAGTAATTTATTACTACCCTCATTACCTACAGATAATCATAAAGAGTTTTTAAATAGCTTATTAAAAAATACAAGATTGAGTATTCAACCAAAAATTGATGGTTGCGCTATTGCAATTAAATATATAAATGGCAAGTTTAATAGAGCCATTACAAGAAAAGGATTTGATGTCTCAAGCAAAATTGAAAAGATTAAAGATGTCCCCAATAGCCTTCCTATCCAACGAGATTTTCAAGTTAGAGGTGAGCTTTATGCCCCAAACGAAACTCCCTATTTTTCCCAAAAAATTACAAGCGAATTCCTCAACAATAAAAAAAGGATTACAGAAAATTTCAGCTTTTGCTGTTTCCAAATACTTAATGGAAGACTTAACCAGTATGAAACCCTTAACTATCTTAAAAAATGTGGCTTTATCACCCCTCAAAGTTACTTCACAAATTTTACAAGCCAAGTCGAGTTATTTAGAAAAAGATGGTTAGATGGAAAAATATTTTCTAAATACCCAACTGATGGAATTGTCATCAAAATAAATAGCAGAAAATTGCAGTTACTTAGAGAAACAAATTTTTCAAAATACAATGAATGGCAATATGCAATTAAAAATTAATCAATAAAAGCTAATTAATTATAAAAAGAGTAATTATTTAAGTACTCACGATCCTTAGCATAAGTATTTACGATAAAAAATATTCAGCAAACTTAATTTTTAATCAAGTTTCAATATTTTTAAGAAGAATTAGAAAATGACTTCCACTATCTCTAAGAGTAAAAAGTCTAATTGGACCAAATCAGATATTCCCAATCTAGATGGGAAAACAGCTTTTATAACTGGCGCAAACAGTGGTCTTGGCTTTTACACCGCTAAAGCTCTAGCAGAAAAAAATGCACATGTTTTGCTTGCTTGCAGAAGTTTAGAAAAAGCTTATGCGGCTATAGACAAATTAAAGTTGCTAAATCCTGCAGGAAAATTTACTCCTGTAGAACTAGATCTTTCAAATTTAGATAATGTAAGTGAAATTGGACCAAAAATATCAAGTGAGTTTGAGAATTTAGATTTACTCATTAACAATGCAGGTATAATGCACCCTCCAAAGACATTAAGTGCACAAGGTTTTGAAATACAGTTTGCGGTCAACCATTTAGCACATATGCTTTTAACATTAAAATTACTCCCATTGATTGAAAAGCATGAAAATTCGAGAATAGTAACAGTAACTTCTGGGGCTCAGTTCTTTGGAAAAGTTGGGTGGAATAATCTTAAAGCAGAAAATTATTATAACAAATGGGAATCATACGCTAACAGTAAATTAGCTAACGTAATGTTTGCATTAGAGTTGAATGAAAAACTAGAGCAAAAAAATATTTTATCCCTGGCGGCTCATCCAGGTATTGCAAAAACAAATCTTTTTTCTGCACAGAAACCAAAACCAAGTCCAATTGAAACTTTCTCCTTAGAGCTATTTAGTCCAATTTTTCAATCGGCAGAGATGGGCGCTTTACCTCAATTACTTGCTGCTACTTCTCCTGATGCAAAGGGAGGAGACCATTACGGGCCTAAATTCAATTTTAGAGGTCATCCAAAATTATCTCCAACTTCACCATTTGCTCTAAATAAGAAAGAAAGAAAAAATCTATGGGACAAGAGTATGGAAATACTTAGTAGTTTTTTATAAGTTTTTTAGTTTTATCAACTTCAAAAAATATTTCAGAATATGCAATTCACTTTCTGAAAGTTTCATAAATTCATTCAGAGCCTGATAGTTTTCTAGATCAAATTCTTTGGCTAATTCTAAAAATTCATCATGATTCTTATTTACAAATCTTTCTGCAATCTGTGATGGAGATAAACCTTTATCAAGTAAATCACCTGGAGCATATTCCTCCCAATTTTTATAAAACCAAGAAAACCATAATTCCGTAATATTCCCTTTCATTTATTTGATTAATTTGGATATTTACTTTTTGATCTAGGAAATAATAATAAACCAGAAATTATTGCAGTAATTGTTAGAAAACCGACAACAGGAGTATATAAAGGTTCTAAATTCATAAAGAAAAAATTACCTGTATGAATTTTCATAAGCCAAAAGAAATCTAACCCAAAATATTGAAATAAAGAATATAAACTACCGCTAACAACAGTAATAAATAATGGGAACACTGCTAGTAGAGTCATACGTCTATGAAGTTTTCTTGTTTTATTTTCAAACATTATTTATTTTTTCTTAGATATTTATGCAATTCTTTTTCACTTTGACAAGGCATCCACATTTCTTTTAATTTAAATGTTCCACTACAGCCAAGTTCTTTAGCTTTTTCCTCAGCTTCACTTTCAGTTAAATAGTTACCTCTTAGATGAGCCTTTGATTCAAAGTCAATTAAATTAAATCCAAAAACAATTAAAAAGATATTTATTAATTTTAATTTAGAAATTAAATTAGTTTTTAAAGAATTTTTCATAATTAAATAAACTAATTAGTTTCTTTCATACAATTTATTATAAATTTAATGTCAGGTAAAAATAATTCAAAAAGAGAAGAAAAAATTAATTTTGTAGTTGGGTTAGGAAGATCTGGATTTTGGGCTGCGAAGTTTTTAAGAAGTATGGGGAAAAAAGTTATAGTTTGGGAAAGTAAAGAAAATAAAGAACTTTTAGAAAAAAAAGAAGTGCTAAAAAAACTAGATATATCTGTTTATCTGGATAAACAATTTTTATTTAATGAGTTCTCTCATTGTATTAACCAAATTGAATCTGTTGTTGTAAGCCCAGCTATACCTATTGATCATCAAACAATAATCAAACTAAAACAAAAAGGAATTATGGTAATCGGAGAAATCAATATTGCATGGGAAAGTCTGAAAAACGTAAATTGGATTGGAATTACGGGCACTAACGGAAAAACAACAGTTACACATTTATTAAGTCATATCCTTAGCAAGAATAAATTATTTGCTCCATTTGCTGGTAATATTGGAACTCCATTATGCAAAATTGCTTACGGAGAAAACCAAAAAAAAATTGATTGGTTAGTAGCTGAATTAAGCAGTTATCAAATAGAAGTAGCGCCTTACATAAAACCTAAAATTGGAATTTGGACAACATTTACTGCAGATCATCTGGATAGGCACAAAAACATTGAAAATTATTTCAAGATAAAAAATAACTTACTAAATCAATCAGAATTTAGAATTTATAATTATGACGACAAATATTTAAGAAAAAATTTTAAAACTCTTTCAAATGGAATTTGGATAACAACTAATTCTAATAAATCAGATTTAAGTAATTGTGATTACTGGATAAATAATGAAAACTATATTATGGAGAGAAGAAAAAAGTTATTCAATTTAAATAACTTTAAATTGAAAGGAAATCACAATGCTCAGAATTTATTATTAGCTGTTGCTGCGGCAAGAAAAATTGGATTATCACCTGAAGAAATAAATGATTCTCTAAGTAGTTATAAACAACTTCCGCATAGACTTGAGACAATTCATCAAAACAAAAAACTAGAAATAATAAATGATAGCAAGGCAACTAATTTTGACTCTTCAATAGCTGGAATAAACGCAATAAAAGATAATCCCATAATAATATCTGGGGGTAGGTTAAAAAGAGGTAATGCTAATGAGTGGGTAAAGACTATTAATAAAAAGGCAGAAGCCGTATTTCTTTTTGGTGAAAGCTCACAAAAGTTAAAAAAATTACTCCTTGATGGAGGATTTAAGAAAGATTTATTGACTTTTAATGATCTTTCAGAAGTTATAGAATATTCCTATTTTTATTTAAAAAATAATCAAACCGAAACGTTGTTATTTTCCCCTTCATGTTCAAGTTTCGATCAATTTAGAGACTATGAGGAAAGAGGAGATGTTTTTAGAGAATTAATCCATAAGAAATTCAATCTAACGCTTACTAAAAGTTAAAAATTTACTTATTCTAATTATCAGGTCGGTCATTACAACCAATTCACTACTAGCAAATTATCCCTCATTTAGTTAAATTTACAATATAAATTATTACTAAACATGAGTGAATCTAACAATTTACCTCAAGCAATAAGTCATAAAAAATTAACTTATTTGATGCTAAATGCTCAAAAAGAATTACATACCTCGGATGACACAATAAATACTGGTGATTTAGAAAAAATAGAATTTGATGAATTAATAAGTAATTGGGAAACAGCAACCAAAGATGTTATTAAAACAATCTCTAAGCGAAACAAAAACTTATTAAAGGATAAATCTTCTAATTCTTTAATGGCATTAGGAGCAATGGAAGTTCACCTTAATATGGCATTGCAAGCTTTAAATGCATTTAACAAAGAATCTCAAGATTAAATTACTATATATTTTGCATAGAAAATAAGAGAAGATCGACCTCAGTATCAGATTCAATATCGATATCACTAAAATCAGAAATTTCAAAGCCCAAGCCATCTCCCGAAGAAAGATATTTATTTGATTTATTATTTTTCTCTCTTATCAATAAATCACCTTCTATTATTTGAATCCAATTAAAATTTTTTATTTCTGAAGGCAAATACTTTTCGTTTAAACGATTATATTTACATCGCCATATAGAAATTTCTTGATTAATACAGAGTAGGGAATTGTTTTTTTTAAAAGAATCAATAATCAAATTATTGCCAGATATATTCTTAATTGACATTTGATTGTATGAGGGCTTGAGATTTTGAACATCCGGATATATCCATATTTGAAACAATTTACAGTCTATATTTTTTTCATTTTTCTCACTATGAGAAATTCCTGTTCCTGCAGACATGACCTGTACTTCATCTTCACAAATTATTCCTAAGTTATTTAATGAATCTCTATGCGTAATTTCACCTTTTATAACAATTGTGACTATCTCCATATTTGAATGAGAGTGAGTACTAAATCCTGAATTAGGAGAAATTATATCTTCATTAATTACTCTAATTTTTCCAAAATTATCCCAGATTGGATCCCTGTGTTCTGCAAAAGAAAATGAGTGCTTTGAATCAAGCCATTCTCTATTTGATTTAAATCTTTCATTAGATTTTCTTAATTTGATAATATTAAAAACCATTAAAACTAAAATAAATTAGAAAAATTCTAAGTAATTAAAAAAATATTTGTAAAAATTTTAGTAAGGATTATTCCTAATGAAAAAAATAACTATTGAAATTTAGAAATTAATTTTATTTTGCGCTTTAGTAGCCTTTATCAATATAGTTCTTGCTTCGTCTCTCGTAAGGCATTTTTCAGCTTTTACATTTAAATTCTTTAGTTTTTGTAGCTGCTTTTTATTATTCATAATTTAACCAGTACCTTGAATTTACCTTAACATAATTTTAAATAAATCACCTCTTAAACTTTTGTATAAATCAAATCGCTTTCAAGTGATACAGCTTGGAGAGTGGAATTATCAGAGCAATATAAGGGATGTATAGGATTTTCTTTTTTTGTTTTTTTTATTAAAAGCGGACCTAAAGGATTAACAAAATTATCTTTTTTTATTAAATAATAATTCATTATTTTTTTATAAATTTTGTAATTTCTATTAAGAAAGATCCCCTTATTACCCCAGCCCAACCACAAGTGACAATTTTTATTTGCAGACCAATATTTTAAACTTTTATTTATAAACTTATTATTTAAATAGCCAACTGGATTCTTATGAATCAATAATTTATCAGGCGTTTTGGAAATTAAAGCGAAAAGATTTATTATTTTAAGCTTTCCATAATTATAGTTTTTGCAGATTTTGATTATTTTCCTCGTTGTATTATCAATATAAGTTGAATTTGAAAGAGATGGATTTAGACCAATGAAAATTATTTCTTTTTTTGATGTATTTATTTTAAAACTTAAACTCCATCTATATTCTCCATTTGTGCTTATTAAACAACTTCTTTCAATAAAAAAATTTTTCAACCTAGACCTACACCTCTGGCCATTAAAGTCGCAAAAAGAGGTATAGTCGCAAAACCTACTAATTCAGTAGTGATAATAAATCTAAATCTTTTTACAAGTTTTTCTGAGATCTCAGGTAATTTATTTTTACTCAATGGTATTGCCCATAAAATATAAGTTGTTGTTGGGTATAAAGACAATAATCCAACCAAAATATAGAGAGAGACTTTAATCCAAAAAATTGGATTTTCTGTATAAAAAGCACCTCCTTGTCCAAAATATTTTACCCTTAGAATTCCAGTAACTAATATTGCTACACCAGCCAAGCCATAAATAACATCTGCAACAACCATTGAAATAGTTTGGTTTCTATTAAGGTCAACTTTTAAAGTCAACCTTTCAAATAAAAGAGATCCAAAGCAAAGTATTATCCCCAAATAATGAATATAAGCAACTAATGCACTTTTAGCTATTTCACCATTAAATAAAGTTCCTAGTAACATTTGTAAGTCAAAATTTATACAATACTAACTGTTTAAATATATATTCGTCCAAAAAATACTTTCAATTAAAAATTAAATCATAGATTTTAAGAATCTAAGAATCTTTTCTGCCCCTCCTGAAAAGAATCTTTTTTATTCCATACCTCAACTACATCTGGAAAATGCTTTTCCATACAAACATCACAGACCCCATGACTAAATCTAATATCACTTATCTTAGAGAGGTATTTTTCTAGATGAATCCAATCACCATCATTATTTTTTACTTCCCTGCAATAAGAACAGACTGACAATATGCCTTCTTGTTTATGCAAATCAGACAATGCCTCTAATAAAGATAAAGATTTCTTTCTCAACTCCAAGAATGAAACTATTTGCCTGGATAACAATTCCATTACATTGTATTGCTTAGGAGAAAGATTACCCGGTTTCCTATCAATTACACAAAGAGTTCCAAGCTTATTACCATCTTTATTTTTAAGAGGGAAACCAGCATAAAACCTAATTTTAGGATCGCCCGTTACTAGGGGATTATTTATAAATCTTTCATCCTGAAAAGCATCTTTAATAATTAATGGATTATTTTCTTTTATTGCGTGCGTACAAAATGACCAATCCCTTGGTGTTTGATTAATTTCAAGGCCCACTTTTGACTTAAACCATTGCTTATCTCTATCAACTAAAGTCATTAAAGATATTGGGACATCACATGTGGATGCTGCTATTTTTGTAATATCGTCATAACAGGATTCTGGTTTAGTTCCCAATATCCGATATTCGGCTAATGCTTTTAACCTTTTTTCTTCTTCTTCCTTTTTAGGAATTAGATTTTGCATTATTCTTTTTGAGTTTTTAAACTTTAAAATTAATCTCTGGTTAAAAACCTTTTTCCTTTTAATACTTAATAAAAAAAAGATAAACTTATTGATTTGTTACTTTATTAAATAATTCTGAAACTGCTTGTCCTGCCAGCCATCCACTAGTCCAACAATGTTGAAAATTGAAACCCCCAGTAATTCCATCAACATTAAGAATCTCACCAGAAAAAAATAAACCTGGGCATATTAAACTTTCCATACTTTTAAAATCAACTTCATTAATTGACACTCCCCCAGAGGTGACAAATTCCTCCCCAAATGGGCCTTTGCTTGAAATATTATATATATCTTTTAAGAGACTATTTATCATTATCTCTCTTTCATTAGCAAGAAGATCTGCCCACTTCTTATCTTTATTAATATTCATTTTATTTAATAAGAATATCCACAATCTTTTAGTTAGCAATGGTAGGGGTCTTAAATTTATTAAGTTTAATTTGCCATTATTTAATTTTATTTTATTTATTTTTTCTTTTAACTCTTCATATTCCAAGTCTGACCATTTAATTATTAATTTACATTTATATTTTTGGTCAAATAACTCTCTTGCAGCTAATGAAGAGAGCTTTAAAACGGCAGGACCGCTAAACCCCCAATGAGTTATTAGTAAATCTCCCCTATTTTTAAAAGACTTATTATTTATTTGAATTTCAATATCGATATTCTTAATAGAAACTCCACTACATTCATTCAATTGAGTTTCTTTAGAAGTGAAAGTAAAAAGCGATGGAACAGGTTTTATTATTCTATGACCAAGGCTTTTAGCTAATTTATGTCCACTTGGGTGTCCGCCTGTTGAGAGAACAATATTTTTAGTAGTTATCGAATCTTTATCAGTGTTTAAAATAGTGAAAAGGTTATCTGGAGTTTTTAAAATTTCTTTAACAAAAAATTTTGTTGATATCTTTACACCTTTAGCTATTGCATTTTTTTTTAAGCAACTTATTACATCTAAAGATGAATCTGATACAGGAAATACTCTTTGATCTGACTCAATTTTTAAGCTCAATCCTCTTTTCTCAAACCAATCTAATGCATCCCCAGCGGCAAAACGATTAAACGATTCTAAAAGCTTAATTCCACCTCGGGGGTAATTTTCTGCCAACTCATTAGGTATCCATGATGCATGTGTTACATTGCATCTCCCTCCCCCACTTATCCTAACTTTCTCCATAAGTTTTAAAGAACCTTCAAGAATTTTTATACTTTTAACACCATTTTCAGCGGCTGTTACAGCTGTCATGAAACCTGCTGCCCCACCACCAATTACTACTAAATCAAAAATGTCCAAAAATGTTAAAGCACAATATTCTCCTTACTTTGATAATAGCAATTCAATTTATTAGATAAAAAAAATCATTAAATTATAATTTTTTATTCATAGTAAATTATCTCGAGATATTGATAATAATGATAAAAGTTTTAAACTTTATCATTTATGTAAGCACACAATAAATTTTTATATATTATTTTAATTAAATGGTTAATTTACTTTCCTACGTTAAATATTCTGAAGCCAGCTTTCCCATGACGAGCCAATATATGGCTCTTTTACTAATAACTACATTTATATGGATACTTCTTTGGTTTGGGTATAGACAAAATAAAATAAATGACGAAATAAAGAAGAAAGAGAAGGAAGAGAGAATTAACGCTAAAACCGAAAGGAGAAGAAAGTTAGAAAGCTTATATCCAAATAGAAAAGGAAATTTTTAAAATATGTTGTGAGAATAAGTTTTTGTAAAAAGCATTAAATTGAATTTATTTTAGATTTGTTTTTGAATTCACTTCTAACTTCAATAAGCTTTGAAATTTCCTGGTTAAGTTCTTCTTCTGATCTAAAACCTAAAACATCGAAAGGCTCTAGACCTAATGAAAGCTCATATTTGTTAATTATTTCCATTTTAATTATAAACTTATTTTAATTATTAGATATTTATTTAATAAAGTAATTACTTAGTGATAGATTCAACATATTAAATAATGCTATTGGTTATAAAATAAAAAATGTTTAATTCATAATCTTATTACCGTATTGTGTAATCACTTTATTTATGGTTAGTATTAAGCCTTATGTAGCTTCTTTATTAATCACTATCTATTGGCCGTATAAAGACTTTATATTATTCAAATATCAATATCAAATTTAAATATCATGGAAACTAATAAATTAAAGTATTTAATACAATATCTACCAGGATTTATTATTCTTCTATATGTGTTCTTTTTAGCATTTACACAATTTATAAAGTAAAAATTTTAAAAAATTATTAATTTTGATTGGAATTATTTCTGCATTCGGAGCAACTATATCTTGGACTTATGCATGTTTTATATGGCGATCTCAGACTGAAAAGTATAAATCCATAGATATTAATTTAGTAAAAAATATAATCGCATTTCTAATTTTTCTGCCGGCATTTACCAATATGAGTATTATGAATGATCTTAAATCTGTGCTTACTCTCCTGTTAAGTGGAGTTATAGGGATAGGTTTAGGAGATACTTTTTATTTAAAGTCATTACAATTAATTGGAACAAGAAAAACTTTATCTATAGAAACAGCATCCCCACTTTTAGCTGCATTATCTGGTCAAATTTTTATTAATGAAAATTTAACACTTAGATCTTATTTGGGAATAGTAATTATATCGATTTCACTTTTCACTTTACTTAAGAAAAGAAATAATCTTGTAGTTAATAGCTTAACCACAATTAAAAAAAATAATTTTAAAATTTATATATATCCACTTTTATCAGTCTTATGTGCTGTTTTAGGTGGTCTTTTATCTCGAATGGTCTTTTTAGAAAGAGATTTATCTCCATTCCAAACAACAGAGATCAGGTTACTTGGAGCAATAATTTTTTTAATAACGATAAATAATTTTAGAGTTGATTTCTTCTTAAAAAAATTAGATAGTAATGATCAAAAAAGATTTCTACTCTCGATATTTTTAGGCACAAATTTAGGAATATTGCTTCAACAAATTGTTTTCAAGACTCTTCCTTTGGGCATAGGATGGACTTTGCTAAGTACATCTCCAGTAATTTCTCTTTTTTACGCAAAAAAAGAAGAAGGGCAGATAACAAAGACCATAATATTTTTTACTGTATTATTGTTTTTAGGGTTATGTTTTGTAATTCTATAAAAGATAAGTCTTTGTAATAAATACTCATGTTATTAGAAAAAAAAATAAATAAAATTATTTTAGAACTATTTTAAATATGAAAATTTTAAAGAAAAAGACACTTGGTATTTTTGAAGTATATTTAATTTTTATATCCTGTTTATATGCTGGCTTTATAGGCTATAAATCCTTATTAGGTATTATGTTATTTACCTAAGCTAATTAATTTTTTGAGACGACTTTACCAAGTGACCTCCATCTTGATCATCATCATCACTTGAAGCGAAAAATAAACAATATATTCCTAACGATGCAATAGATATTGAAATAGAAAGGGCTGAGAGCTCGTCCATTAATAAAAGTATTTCTTAGATATTAATAGAAAAAAAAATATATTTGTAAATTAATTAACAATGTTCAAATATAGTTTGAATTAACAATGTACATATAGTAATTTTAATGAGTTATTTTTCTTGTGAAAAAATTCTTATCGTAACCCATAAATAGCTACAACAATAATTCATTATTTAATAATTGAAGTGGAAGCAAAAAATTAAAACGGAAACAGGACAAAGTTATTTACTTTAATCATGAGACTTAGTTAAATTCCCTGAGAGACTTTTCTTGATAATGACAAATAAATAAAAGGTTTAAAAACACTTAAGATTATGAGAATAGATTTTAAAAATATTTTTTCCAGCAATACACCAATTTCTATAAATAAGCTAATATTATCTTGTAAATTAATTGTAAAACATATATTTTTCATGACTTTCACAGACAATGAATATTTCGAAGTTATCCAAAAGAATGAAACTGTCAAAGAAGCATTCGAAACGATAAAACAAACATGTATTAATTTACAAAATCAAACTAATTGCCCCGAAGAAGACATTGAGAATTTTCTAATATTTATTTCTAAACAATGGGATAGTTAATGATTGATAAATCTTTATAAAAGATATTGATAGTAAAAATAATTTTAATATTACTTTTCAGTTTTTATAGTTTCAAAATCTTTTTTAGGACCTGTATTAATACTTGATGTGCCTTTTGCTGAGGACACAAAGAAAAAGAACCCTACTATCCCAGAAATACCAAAAATTGCAGCTAAAGGGTCAAAAGTGAAAGAGAACATAAGAAACTATAAAATCAAAATAAATAATAGTTTTTCAATTTAAATTACACAATTATTGTTAAGTAACATTAGTTACATGAACATATCTCAATATGTCAAGAATAAATTCTTTACAGAAATTTGATAACTAAGAAACCAATATTTAGATTTCTAATAAGAACACAAATTCTTATTAAGTTTTTCTCTAATCGACTTGCATGACAGGCGAAAATCTAAATTTTTGTAAGTTGAACTATAAAATTTGAGACTAGACAACAGATGAAAATATCCACAATTTATATTTTTTTTGATTATCTTGTTTATATGACAGAAATTTATTCAACATCATCCGCGATAAGTCCATTAACGGCAGTTCTATGGTGTTTCTACCCTATAGCAATATTAGTTTTAGTAGAATTATTTTTGGGTGGTGGATTTGACGATGATAATGATGATCAAGATGGTGGAATGTTAATACCAGCATATTCAACCTCTAAGAATTAAAAAACATTTTCTAAATACTTAGATAAAATTATTAATTAGTATAATTATTCCAACAGTAGATAAATTGGCTTATCCTAATTATATATCACTAGTTTCTTTAGCTGTTTTTATTATTTTCCTACTCTCTTGGTTGGTTATTAATACACTTAAAGAAGGTAATAAAGCCCTTAAAGAAATGAGTAGAGAAAAAAAATAGACATATCCTTATTTAATTTTAATGTTAAATATATAAATAAATAAAAATAATAACTTCAAATGAAGTTTAAATAGAAAAAAATTTATTTTAATATAGAAGGACATTTCTCTCTTATTAGATCAATATTTTGTTTTAATAAATTTGCTTAAAGAATACTAAAAATGCATCTTAATTCCCTACTTTATATTTTTTCTATATCTTTGTTTATATATATCATGGCCTTATTTTGGAGAGACCTGCCTAATCAAAAAAAGAAGTAAAAGATAAATATTATTAATTTTGTTGCCTATACATATAAATTTAGTTATTAATTTATTAATAATCATATTAATTTTATAGATGCAAATTGAATCATCAAATAATTCAAAAGAAAAACAGTTTTCTTCATCATTGAAACATGAAAAAGAAAATATTATTTGTAAGGACGGTTTTTGTACATTGCCGAATCAAAATGAAAATCAAAGCATAATTGAAAATAAAGTTAATTTATTTGATCCTATTTAATTTTAGGAAATTAATATACTAAGAAAAATTTAAGCTAATACTACCCTAAAAAGAGTTTATTGACTTGATAGTAAAAATTAGAACTAATGTATAAGAAATTTTTTAATGCTTATCAACAATTCTGGCTTAAAGCTACAGACTTCAATAGCACAACATCAAGATCTGATTGGTGGTGGGTTCAATTAGCTAATATTATTATATCTATTTTTACCATTCCAATATTTTTAAGAACATTTGGTTTTAACATTTATGGAATTATATGTATTCTTCCTCAAATAGCAATTGATATTAGAAGATTAAGAGACTTTGGAAAAAACTGGAAATGGATTTTTATAAATTTAGTACCAATTTTTGGATGGATAATATGGTTTATATGGCTGGGTTTTGGGAAATCTGGGAATGGGAGATCAAAATTGATTTAAAAAAAAACTTAAGAATTTAGCCTAAAGAATCTAAATCTCTTCGGTAGTGAACTAAGTTTTCTTTATTAACCAAAGTGTTTACTTTTGAATTTTTATTTGTATTCCTTTTAAAATTAAAAATTGAGAAGGGGGTAATAAGGTTTTTCATAGCATGTATTAACTTTTTACAACCTAATAAAAAGTAATCACTATTGAATTAACTTTTAATAGTTAAACCGAACAATTTTGTTCATTAACCCGTACCAAAAGGTTAAAGCGCTAAATATTGTTAAACTTTTTTAATTTTTTACTTTATCTATTTTTTTTAAAATCTACAAAAGTTACTTTATTTCGAGACTCTAATTGTTTTTTTAGAATTCTAAATACATGCCATTCACATTCCGATAGCTTTTGAAATTGATCAAGAGTTTCTTTGTCTTCCTCATCAAATCTATCAAAAATGTCTGAGATTCCTAAACTATTAATTTCTATAAAATCCTTTGCTACATCCTCAGGATTTTGACCTGAAGCAAAGTCTTTAAAAGCCTCATGAGAATTTATTTTTCTTGTCAACCAACTAAACCATAATTCAGACTGATTATTATTTTCTTCTCTAACTATTTTTTTCATTAACCAACTATTAACTATATTAATGATTATTCGTAATTATCTATTTGGCACCTGTACAATTACTCATATTTATATCGGAATTTAAACTTGAAGATATGAAATAAAAAATTTTTTATTAAAAAAGACTTTTCTACTTAAACCAAAGACTACATTGATAAAATATTTAGGTATTTATCTTATATTATTTATATCGAATAAAAGCTACGATAGTATTTTAAAAAACAAATGCTTTCTGTACCATTTTACGATTTTCCATCATCCCCCTTATTAATAATTGGAGCACTTGGCATTATTGTTGCAATAGCAGTATTTTTTCTGGCATATCAAAAATATTTCAATTCACCTTTTAATAAGGAACTTCAAATAAAGAAAAAATCTTTGTTAAAAGAAAAGCAAGAACTTAATGAAAGACTGCAAAAAATAGATCAAGATTTGAAAAATTTATAAAAATTTAGTCACAAATTTACAAATCAATTTTTACCAAAAAAAATTCCAAAAATTAAATTAAGGTTTAATCTAAGAAAAAAAAGGTTTCGAATTCAAGATTTTAAGTTATTAATTCAAAATTTTGAATTATAAGAGGTTATGGATAAAGAACATCTAGTAGAATTAATTTCTAATAGCTTGATTTTCGAGAACAAAAATCTTCAATCAAGGGAGAGTTCTAGTGAAATAATAGAATATTTAAATAGATTAAATTTAGATCAACTAAGAACAATGTCTAAAGAATTTATTCTTTAAGCATTGAAACCTAAAATCTGTATAGCCGCTATTAGAAGCTTAATCTTAAATTAAACATCCAAAATATCTGATAATAGAATTCTGAGGAGTGAAAATCCCTCATTAAAATAATTCTGCCAATTTTTGCGGCCGTACTAAGATTAAAAACCTTTTGAATTATGACAATTTTTATCGGTAACTTGTCCTGGGAAACTGAAGAATTCGACCTTAAAGACCTTTTTAAAACTTATGGTGAAGTAAGAAAATGTAAAATTCCATTAGAAAGGAATTCAGGTAGAAAAAGAGGTTTTGGCTTTATTGAAATGACTGATGAGAGCTCAGAAAAAATTGCAATCGATGATTTACAGGATGTTGAATGGATGGGAAGAGAAATAAGAGTTTTTAAAGCAGAACAAAAAGATCGTTCTCCAAGAAAAAAAAGACGTTATCAAAATAAAAAAAATTAATTAATCTTTGTTTTGTTATTAAATTTTTAAGTATATATGTTTCATATTAAAGTTTTTCTAAAACTATATAAATAAAAAGCTTTTAAAGGTTTTTAAAAAAAACTAATGATTCATAATAAAAGTAGAAATGTAATAAATTTATTTTGGAAAAAGTTTTAGTTACTGGAGCATCTGGTTTTATCGCTATTCACTGCATACATGAGCTACTAAAAGCAGGTTATCACGTCAAAGGATCTCTGAGAAATATGGGGAGAGAGGAAGAAATAAGAAAATCCCTTGAGAAAGATTCGGATAATAATAAAATAGAGTTTTGTAAACTTGATCTTTTATATGATGAAGGTTGGGATGAAGCAGCCTTTGATTGTGATTATCTCTTTCACGTAGCATCTCCCTTCACTATAGAAGAGCCAAAAAAGGAATCTCTTCTTATAAATCCTGCACTAGAGGGAACTTTAAGAGCCTTAAATGCTTCAAAAAATTCTTCTAAAGTAAAGAAAGTTGTTCTAACTTCTTCTATGGCTGCAATTGCTTATGGCCATAATAAGAAATTATGTTCACCTGAAGACTGGACAGATACTTCAAAAGATGTTGGTGCTTATGTAAAAAGTAAAACAATTGCAGAGAAAGCTGCATGGGATTTTATTCATACTGATAAAGAGCACTCTTTTTCTATGACCACTATCCATCCAGGAATGGTTTTCGGCCCACTGCTTAGTGATGATATTGATGGGGCTTCGGCAGAGCTTCTTTCAAAAATGATTAATGGTAAATTCCCCGCACTCCCAGACGCTTATTTTACTGTCGTAGATGTAAGAGACGTTGCAAAGTTACATGTAGAGTCTTTAAGCAATAAAAAGAGTGATAACAAAAGAATAATTGCGACTTCTTCTCAAGGGATCAATATTATGGAAATTTCCAATATTTTAAGAAAAAATGGCTACAAAAAAACACCTAGAAACTTTATCCCTACAAAAATGATTAATTCTCTGGCACCATTCAATAAAGAGATGAAAAGTATGGCTGCCATGGTTAATAGAGGATCTTACGGTGCTGATATTACAGAGACTATAACTATATTCAATTGGGATCCAATTTCCTTAGAAAAAACTTTAATAGATATGGGTAATTCCTTAAAACAAATTTCAATCAAATAATTTAATATCAAAGTTATGGTAAAAGTTTTCGTATATAGGCAAATTCTTAAGTTAACCACGATAAATTTATACTCGACTATTGTGTATAAAAGATAAAAAACAAAAATATATGAATACAGTTAAAAGATCTGACTTTCTATTAAAGCCTTTTCTAAAAAGAAGTAATTTCAGAGCTTCATATCAAATAACCACTACTCTTATACCAATAATTACTCTTTGGATTATTGTCTCTAAGATTGTATATTCACCTCTTTTGTATTTTACAAAAGGGTTATTTTTAATTCCTATCCTTGTTCTTCTAACTCTCTTATCTTCTAGAACATTCTCATTAATGCATGATTGTGGACATAATTCTTTATTTGAAAAACGTTTTTTAAATAATTTATTTGGCTTTTTTCTGGGTTTATTAAATGGAATCCCTTATAAACCTTGGACAAATGATCATGCATTCCATCATAGAAATAATGGGAATTGGGAAATATATAAAGGGCCGGTAGATGTTTTAAGTTTAGAAGATTATGAGGCTCTTGGTAAAAAAGAAAAACTAATTTATAAGATTTCTAGGCACTGGTTAATGCTTTTACCTGGTGGATTCTTTTATTTAGTTATTAAAGCTCGATTAGGACTAATCTTAATTATCTTTAATTTTATTAAATCTTTAATAATTGAAAGTTTTAATAAAATTAAAAAAAGAAATTATTTAAAACTTTTAACCATCCAATCAAGAATTAAACCTCCTTTCTCAGATTATGGAGACAATTTTGATGAATTATTTGACTTAGTAGCAAATAATCTTGTTGTGATAGGAGGATGGGTAGTTATGTGTAAATGGCTAGGAGCTGCATTTTTCTTAACTTTTTATTCACTAATACTAACTTTTTCAGCAGCAATTTTCATATGTATCTTTTTCATCCAACATAACTATGAAAATGCATATGCAAGTAATACAAAAAATTGGGACATTGTCGAAGGTGCTGTTTTTGGCAGCAGCAATTTAGATATCCCAAATTGGTTAAATTGGTTTTTAGCTGATATATCATTCCATAGTATTCATCATCTTTCAGAGAGAATTCCTAATTACAATTTAAAAGCTTGTCATAAAGCAAACAAACTTTTACTTCAAAAATCAAAAATTCTCAAATTAAGTGATTTCACAAACTGTTTTAAATATATTATCTGGGATAGCAAGAACGAAAAGCTAATACCAATTAATTAAATCCTAGCTAAATCTTCTTCTTATTTTCCTTTTTAGAGGAATACTGCTGTAAGCGTGAGCTCCAATAGATGGGGGCAAATCATTTTTAATAGGATGAATAAAAGCATTTGCCATGCTCTCTAACATTTTAGAAAGCCAATTCATAGTTGATCTCATTTGAAAATCTAAAAGTACATTTTTATCATCTAATGAAATTTTCAAAAAGTAAATCAGTCTTTATGCTGATTTACTTTTTATTGTGCTTTATACCAGTATGAATATCAATAAAGGATAAATAATTACTATGACTAGAGAAAAATGGCATGCTACAAACTATCAAAAAGAAAGGCTAATTTCTAATGCAAATAAATACATAAAACAAAAATTAAATGATCTTCACAAAGAACTTGAATGTCCTAATGAGTTTATTTTTAATTTCATAGAGGATATCCAACAAGATTGGAACCCAGATAGTTATAAATTAAAATCCCAGAAATTACAAAAATATGAATAAATAAAATTAAGTTTTTTATATTGTATTAACCCAAAAAAGTCATTAGCCAATTGGTTTTTTATCCCTTTACAAAATAAATACCCAAAGATAGTAACTAATACTTATTTTTTCATATTATCTTTACAAAAGAAAATTTAATTTTGAAAGTTATGCTATATATCATTCCAAATTAAGGAACAAAAATTATGGATCAGTTATCTTTTTCTTCAAATCAAATTACAGCAAAAGATACTATAGATTCATATTTTGAATGCATTAGTGAATGTAGCATTATTGATGGCCATCAGGAATGTATTACTAGATGCGTAGAGGTTCATCTCAAAGGAGGAAATAAAAATGAATAAGAAAAATACTCCTCAAAGGAAAACAACTTTAAAGTGGAATTCTAATGGAGATCTTTCTGAGATTGATATGCTAAGAATTTTGGATAAAATTTCGACTGCAGAGCTTAATCAATGTGAATTAACATGCGATTTAGATGTTTAGATTTAAAGTAAATGTATGTAATTTTTTTAATCGAATATTTGTAAAAAATCAATTCACCATATGAAAATATTTTTAATGAACCCATGATTAAGAATATTCAAAACTCCAAAAATCTAAATTTAATACTTGATTCTAATTCCTATAAACTTGCTCAGGAAGATATTAATTTACTTAAAAGTGATGAAATGCGCGGGGTTAGAATGCTTTTAGAAATAACTAAACCTGAATTAGTCCTAGAAGAACAAAATATCATCTCAACCATCATTGTTTTTGGAGGTGCCAAAATAGTAGAAGAAACATTGGTTCAGCATGAAATAGACAAAGTAAAAAACTCACTAGAAAAATTCCCCGAATCTATTGAATTAAAAATTAAATTTAAAAAATTAAAGAATTTAATCTCCATGAGTCATTATTATGAATCTGCAAAAGAATTTTCAAAATTAGCTTCAGTAAATAACCAAGATAAAAAATGCAATTCGCATGTAATAGTTACAGGCGGAGGGCCAGGAATCATGGAAGCAGCTAATAGAGGAGCTTTTGAAGCTAACTGCAAATCTATTGGTTTAAATATAAAATTACCGAATGAACAATATCCAAATTCATTTATAACTCCTGGACTTTGTTTTAAATTCAATTATTTTGCTTTACGAAAAATTCATTTTGTAATGCGCTCTGTTGCTGCAGTTTTTTTTCCTGGAGGGTTTGGTACCCTAGACGAATTATTTGAATTGTTAACTCTTCGTCAAACAGGAATGAAGAGTGAAATTCCAATAATTTTATTTGGTAGACAATATTGGAATAATTTAATTAATTTTGAATTATTGTCTGATTTCGGACTTATTTCCGAAAATGATTTAAAAATTTTTAAATATGCGGACACAGCTTCAGAAGCATGGAAAATTGTTGAGTCTAGTAAAAATTCAAAAAACACATCAAAATTTTAATTTTTTTATACTCAACACCTTTAATTAAAATACTTGAGTAACTTAAATCTCTATAAGTTAACTTTTAAATTTTTTATTAATTACTTCAAAATATACAAATAATTTTCCATTAAAATATATATTAACCATAATGAAGTCTCCTAGAAAATTGCTTAATCCCCTTTCTTTGGCTCAAGTCATACTGAGGTCAAAAAAGGAGATCGGTCGTTTTTGTAATAAGATAAACACTCTATCAAAAGTATTTATAAGTTCTGCTGCTAACCTTAGAAAATTCTGTTTTTGAAAATAAATTTTATTAAATATCTTTTTTAGATTTAGTCTTATCAAATAGTTTATTAGAAATTTCTTGCCTAGTTATTTGTACAGGCTCCACTCTTCCTCTATCACCATGAGTTGGGCAATAGTAAGTCATTAACAACCATCTTTTATCTTCAGTCATTACAATCCTCCCTTGATATAAAATTTGTTAGGTTTTATTTAGGATGTAAATCTTCAAAAGTTCTTATATTTAATCTTTATTTCGTTTTTGCTTAACAATATATAAAGTTGTAAAGATATTGCCTTATTAGATATAAATACGCATGACTAACAAAATAATTACTGCTATTTGTTAGTTAATTTTCAAATTAACTAATGTCTTTAGAATCTATACTCATGGTTGTTGCTCCAATATGTGTCTTTACAGTAGGAGTAATTATTTTACCAATTTTAGTAAAGCCAAGAAAGCAATCAATTTCCCAAAAAAGATATGTTCGCGGTTTATAAACTTAATCCCAATTTAAAAAAGATTTTTCTTTGAAGTCAAAAATTAATTAAATACTGAGATAAAAATTAGGACTATATTAAATAAAAGTTTACTGAAAATATTTTTATTAATATGGAATTCCCAGCAGCAATTCTATTTGACTTGGATGGAGTTCTGTTAGATACAGAGCCATTACTAGCTAATGCATGGAGTGAAACGGCAATAGAATATAATCAACATTTATCAAGTGACCAATTATTAGAATTAAAGGGAATGAGAAGAATAGATTGCGCTAGGAAAGTACATGAATGGATACATAAAGAAAACTCAATTGAAGAATTACTTATTACTCAAAAGTTAAAAGTAGATAAGCAACTCACAAAAGCAAAGCCTTTTAAAGGAGCCATGGATTTAATCAAGTTTTGTATAAATACAAAATTACCTATTGCTTTAGTAACAAGCAGCAGTGATGAGAGTTTTAGAATTAAATGTTCTGTAAATCCCTGGTTAAATTTATTCGAGACAAAGATTCTTGGAGATGATAAATTTATTTCTGCTGGTAAACCATCTCCTGATCCCTATCTGCGAGCATTAAAAATATTAGATGTAAATCCAAACAAAACGTGGGTCATAGAAGACTCATATGCAGGATCTGTATCTGCATTAACAGCAGAATGCAATTTACTTTTTTTTTCCAAAGATATTGAGATACTTAATAAATTAATAAATGAATTTAATCAAGACAAAATTCAAAAAATAAATGAGTTATCAGAAATCATTTATTATTTAAAGTTATATAAAGGATTTTAAAATAATCAAATTAATTTTCTAAAAATTTACAGACTCAAACACTAATACTTAATTATATGTGCGGAAGATTTGAACTAAGAACTAAATTTGATAAGTTACCAAAGGTTTTAAAACAAGACTATCCAAGAGGGCTTGATACAAAATACGAGACTCAAAATCTAATTAGGCCTACTGATCCAGTGCTTGTAATCAAGAATGAAGGAAGAATTCAGACTACTTTTATGTCATGGGGATTCATATCTCCTTGGGCTATAGACCCATTTAAAAAGGGAAGACCAAGACCATTTAATGCGAGGTCAGAAACTGTTGAGGAGAAAAAATTATTTAGTGGAAGTTGGAAACATAAGAGATGCTTATTACCAGCAAGTGGTTTTTTTGAAAAAAAATATCGTATTAGGAAAAAGAATTATGAGACTTTTTGGTTAGGAGGGATTTGGAGTAAATGGTCTTCATCTGATGGAGCAGAATTAGAAAGTTGCTGTATTTTAACAACTAAACCAAATGATTTAATTAAGCCGATACATCATCGTATGCCAGTTATTGTGCCCTCTGGATACGAAAATGAATGGACTGAGCAGGTTAAAGATGCTGGCGAATTGAAAGGTTTACTACCCATTATGATGGGATGGTCATCTGTGGGATGGGTAAAAGAAGAAATCAATAAAAAACCCACGGAACAAATGAATTTATTTTAACTAAAAATTTTTTATCATAATTTCTATTATTGAAATTTATTAATTTTATTTAAAGTAACTTAAAGCCTCCAATACCTTTAAATTAGATCTGTTAAAAATTGATGGACAAAGCCATCAACAGGAGAATTAGATTTTTAAGATGGCTCAATACTGGTCTAACTTTGCCTATTTCTGCCTTAGCAGTTACATCCACTCTTTTTTTATATTTAGTTTTGTTGATAGCTATAAATAATTTTTCTTGATTTATAATTTCACGAAAATTTTTGTAACTTTTTCAAAAATTGACCTTTCTTTATTAATCCTGGAAAATTTAAACTAATTAATACTATTTGTACAAAATGAACTACACAATTACTTTCATAAAAAGATTCTTTGATGGATAATAAATTATGTAAATTTAAATTTATTTAAAACCACATCCCAAACCAAAATAATTTGAGTAATATTAATTTTTCTGGCCTTAAAGGTCAAGCTCTTGCGATAAAGACCATTGATATCCCAAGCATGAAAGAGTTTAAAAGTGTTATTCCTGAACACTGCTTTAATTCTCAAACCATAACTTCATTAGGCTATCTTTTACAATCAATCATTATTCAAGCAATTGTTATAGCTATAGGATTAGCAATTCCTTTCACACAAAGAATGATCCCTATTTGGATTCTTTATGCATTTTTATCAGGAACAACTGCGATGGGGTTTTGGGTTATCGCTCACGAATGTGGTCATGGAGCTTTCTCGAAAAATAGAATTTTGGAAACGATTACTGGTTATTTATTGCATTCATTATTATTAGTTCCATATTTCTCTTGGCAGCGCTCTCATGCCGTTCATCATCGTTTTACCAATCATATAACTAATGGAGAAACTCACGTGCCCATAGTTATTGATGGAAATGGAATTAGCGAAAAAATTGGAGGTGAAAAGGAACTAGCTTTCTCAAGTTCATTAGGAAAAACTAAGTATGGAATTCTTCAACTTGTATTACATCTTATTTTTGGTTGGCCTGCTTATTTATTAACTGGAAGTACAGGAGGACTCAAATATGGCACCTCCAATCATTTTTGGCCAAGAAAACCTTTCTCTAAGACATTGTGGCCTGCTTTCTGGGCTAAGAAAGTTTGGATTTCAGATATCGGCGTAGGTATAGTGATAATTGGACTAATTATTTTAATAATTAATTATGGGATATTTCCTGTAATAGGAATGTATTTCGGACCTTTATTAGTAGTTAATTGTTGGTTAGTCCTATATACTTGGCTTCACCATACAGATTCAGACGTACCACACCTATCTAATTCAGAGTTTTCTTTTATGAGAGGTGCTTTCCTTTCCATAGATAGGCCCTATGGGAAAGTCATTAATATTCTTCATCATCACATTGGTTCAAGTCATGTAGTTCATCATGTATGTCCAACTATTCCTCACTATCACGCAAAGAAAGCTACTCTTGCAATAAAAAAAACATTTAGTAAAGCCTACCTTTTCAATCCAGACCCAATACATAAAGCTCTATGGAATATAGCTTGTAATTGCATAGCTGTTAAATCAGATATCAATGAAGGTAAGTATATTTGGCAATCCTCTTACAAAAAATAACTCAAAATTAACTATTAATAACTAACTTAATATCACATTAATTTACGCAAATCTGAAAATAATATAAAAGAATCAGAAATTACATACTTTTTATCTTAAATACTTAAATTGATAGCGTAATTTTTATTATTTATGAGTGGAGACAACTTACATGGTAAGCAACCAATCAAGTTTTACTCTGAGGAAGTAACACTTACTAAAGTGGAATTATTAGAAAAGCAATTAAGTTTAGGAGATAAAGTATCTGATTTAGATGAGAAACATAAGGAGTGGAGCAGAAAGTTATCAGGATAAATGCTTTAAAAAGATTTTGAAAGAGCCGAAATGAATAAATTCACTTTCAAATTACTTATTATGTTTAAAAATAATTAAGTAATACTAAAAGTAAGAATATTTAATTTTTAAATTTGTAATTTTTTTATTTTACAGAATAAATTATTTATACCAGTTCCTCTAAAGAAACTTTTCTATAAATTACCGATAAGTTATTAGCTGGCATACTAATAACCTCATCTTTAATAAAACCATACTTTCTAGCTTCTACATTAACTTCTCCTAAATCTCTAACACCCCATAATCTATTTCGCATTTTTAATGAACTATCAAATAAATCATTGCTTAGACTTATGTGATGATTGGCAATTTTAAATGGCCCATACAACATCAAAATTTTTCCATTTTTTAATAATTTCCCAGACTCTCTAAATAGTGACTTTGTGCAGTTCCAAGAAGCTGTATGGATCATATTAATAGATATAATCGCTTGAAGTGATAGTTTTAAGTCGGATGTAATTTCCCAAGGAGTTTTCTCCACGTCAATATCTAAGGGTTGAGGCATTTTAAAATTTAAATCTTCATAATCAATCCAAGAACAAATACTATTTCTATGAATTAATTCAGGATCACTTGATTGCCATGTAATTTCTGGAAATCGTTTTTGAAATGCAACTCCATGCTCTCCACTACCGCTGCCAATTTCAAGAACAGAACCTCTTTTTAAAAGAATTCTTGATAATACCTCTCCTATAGATTCTCTATTTCTCTCAGTCGCGGAAAAAAAAAGTCTATTATCCAAGATAGCTTTTATTTAGCTCCTCTCAATTTTGGAGCTTTAAAAAACATTATTTTGAAGCTAAATAATAAAATTAAAACTGTTAGCGCTGGTAAAAAATAAAGGATCAAATCAGAACTTAGGAAAGAAGGAATAATAGAAAATATCAAATGCATATAATAAGTTGTAAATGACATAACTTTTTTTATTTAATTTATTAATAGCAATTATTTGGTTAAATAAAAAGGGTATTTTTCAGAGTTTTTAAAAAATATAGATTTAGTTAAATATTAAACTGATATTATATTAATTTTTGAGGCATTTTAAAAAATATTTGTAGATATGTTTGATTCTGCATAAATCACTCCCAAATTAAGTTATTAAGGAAATAAGACTAATTTAATAGGTATAGATTTAAAAAGTCTTGTAATTATTATTGAATTTCTAAAAACTATTTTTATTTAAGAAATTAAATTAAACGAAGAAATAACCTAAATAAAAATAATTACTTTCTCCCAATGTCCATGATCTAAAAATCTTCAGTAAAAACTCTTTTTATCTTCTATTAAATTAAAAAGAGTCAGCCTGTATCCCTACTAGCTGACTCTTTTATTAATAGTACTTAAAATTCTTATTAAATGAGGATAGTTATCTTAATAAATTAGTAGCTCATAATTATTTAATAAATAATAAATTGGTCAAATTTGATTACAAAAAAAAATGAAAAAGCTTGCCTTCCACCAAAAATCAAATCCCATAAATCTACCAAGTTTTTTCTTATAAATTATAAAGCCAACTTAAATCACAGTTATAGATGGATTTATGGTAATATTAAAGTATTCTCAGGTAGAGATAAAAGTAATTAATATTGACTGAGCTGAGTTATCTAATTAGCAATAGTCAAATTTTTAAAATAAATTAGCAGAGTTGATTAACTTAATTGATTAAGCAGAAAAACTCAATTCCTTATCAAACCTGAATTAATAACTAAACAATCCAATGAAAAAACTTAATAAAAAATATGCAGATTTATTGCATCAAGCCGCAATTGCAACTGGAAGAAAGGAAGCTGTAGGTTTGTTGCATAAAGCGGCAAAACTACAAACTAAGTTTGATGAAAAGTCTAAGTTATAATATAGACTTTGATTAATTTTTAATCTAAACTTATTAGCAATAGGTATCTTTCTTTATGTCTTCTCCAACAAAAGAATTTTTGGATAAATTTTTTGAATTATGTAGAGAATTTCAAGAAGAAATTCCAGCATACAAAATGGCCGAGATATTTAGAGATTATGCTGATAGATTAGATGGATAATGTTGGAAAATCTAAATCCTTATCTAGGTTAATAAATAGCTAATAAAAATTTCTCTATGGGACAAAGGCCAAATTAAAACTATTTTTAGATATCAATCAGAAGAATGATTAATTCTTTTTTAAGCGTTTACTTAATTTATAGATTATACATTTTTTCTAGATAATTTTTATTCCATGCCATGATTTAAGACTTTCTATTTTTCCACTTTCGTTAAATATATTTGAACAGAATTGATTAACTAATTCTTTATGATTCATAAATATATTAATCTTCAAGATGAATTACTACACAATTAAAATTCTGCTAATAATTTGAAGAATCATCAACTTAAACTTTCCTATATCCATTAGCAATTTCCTTTTTAAATTAATCTATTTTTATTATGCTGCTAGAAATGGTTCATTTAGTTTTTTATTAATATCAAAGTTTTTTTGATAAAGCTCACATGAATGAGTTAAATGTTGACCATACCAAATAAGTTTTTGATGCCAGTTGCAACAAAGTAATAAACCGCAACTAGCTTGGCTTTAATAATCAAATTTTGAACAAGTCATACAAAAATGACTACAAATCGATCTTTAGTAAGTTGGATCTTCAATATAAACCCATTCTTCCTTGTTTTTATAATATCTCTCAAATAAGGAGGGGACTGTAGTTATTTTTTAGACATCACCTAAATAATATATTTGTGCTATTACTATTAGCCTTTTTTTTCGTATAAGGTCAACTTTTCTAAGAACAAAATTAATAATACTATTACACTTTGGTATAAAAGATGAGAAATAGAAATGTTACATTTCCGCTACATATATGTCGAGAGCTATATTTAATTGCATGTTATTAGAGTATTTTCTTTACATAATTAAATATATGTGTTATATTTATTTATATAAATTACTTTAAAAAAAATGACTCCTGAAGCAGAACGTTTTAATGGTTGGGCAGCAATGTTAGGTTTCGTAGCAGCTGTAGGTGCTTATGTAACAACTGGTCAAATCATTCCAGGTTGGTTCTAATGAATAATAAGGAATCAAAGGTTGTAGAAAAAGAAAAGATCGTAGCGGAGAAGCTAAATGGCAGATTCGCAATGATGGGTTTTGTTGCTTTAGTTGGAGCTTACCTAACAACAGGTCAAATTATTCCTGGTTTCATTTAAACAGCTTCAATTATTTCTTATACAAAAAACCGGACTGTTTAAAACAGCCCGGTTTTTTAACATCTTAATTAAGCTATCTATAGTCACTTAAAATCAGGAATAGTGAACTACCTAAAAATAAATTTTATTTTTTTATTATTAAAGTTACTCGTACAGATTACTTTATGAGAAATATTGAACCCATCAATATAAAGTTAGCTTATGGCCTAAAATCTCATCGAATTGTGAGATTTTTTATTATTTTTAAGCTTCTTATCTTCTCAAGCTTTATTGAGTACCTGACGAATCGATAATATGATTTATCCTCCAGCACAAGTAGTTTTTGCTTTACTAATTTTATCAACTGCAGTTGTTCTAATTTGGGATATTAGATATAACCCTTTTGGTGATGATGAAAACGGGATATGAAAAGATTATGCTAAATATAAGAAAAGCAAATTTTATTTAAATTTTATTTTTTTCTTTATGTCTTTTTTCAAAAAACTAAATATTTATAGTTTATAAACTCCCCATTTTGGTTTCTATAATTATAGCTTTACATGGCCTTTTAACTCGTTTAATTTTTGCTTTAATGAGTAATAAGTAAATAATAGATTCATAATACTTTCAAAAATGTAAATCCCTTTACTATGGGAATTCATGAGTCGGGATATAAATAGGATGAACTTATTTATTGATAAATCACTATCAAATTAAATTATTTTTTAATCAGTATAAAAACTCTATCGGAATAATAAAAAGCATATTAAAATTTAAGCAAATAATTGGAGGGAAATCAGATGACCAACCTCGGATTGGAGATTCTATTCTGGCTGATTTTATTAACATATCTTGGAGCTAGACTTACTCAAACAAAGAAAGGGTACAAACAACAGTATTAAAAAAGAAGATTAAATTATGTCTTATGGAAATCCATAAAACACATTTAATCAAAAAATATAATAACTTCTTTAGTTAATTCTTTTTTTTATTACCTAGGACTAAATCAAGAAAACTAAATGATAGCCAAGTTTATTCTATGCAATTTAGCATTTCTCTTCTGAAATAAAAAATCAGAAGAACTTACATAATTTCATTATTAAAAAGGTATTAATCATGGCATTAAATGACACTTTCAACATTCATCAAAAAAAAACAAATCAATTAGGAGATGATTTAAAATCAAATGTCCCTATTAAAGATTATTGGGAAGAAGAATGCAAAGATCATCCCTCTAAAAAAGAATGTCTTTTATATTGCGACTAAATTTACTTTTTTTACATGAAATTGTAAATTTTATGGATTGATTTTTAATAGATCCATCTTAAGTTAAATTTAATTTTTATTTGAGGAAGATTTATGACTACAAGAAAAAAAAATTCCAAGCAAAAAAAAGTTGAAACGAATACCGAATGGTTAGATAAAGTTATTAATCAATTAGCCCATAAAGATTTAAGTCATTAACATTTACCATTTGTTTTGAATTAAAAAGCTTTAGCTTGCAGAATTAGATTGAGATCTAACTTCAAATTTCTTTTGAATGAAATTAAAAAGAAAAATGATTACTGGAATATGAGCTAGGCCTCCAATAATAACTTTAGTTTCAGAATAAGCCATACATCCTAGGGATTAAAAATATTAAAATATTTAAGCATAAATTTGTTTAAAATCATAAAACCTAAAATAGAAAGCAACATATTGAATAATAATCATAAAATTTTACATAAGAAAAACTAATTAATATTATTTTTTTTAATAAATTTTGACTTTGATTTTAGTATAAAATTACTTCCATCTAAATTTTTGAAACTAATAACTTTTAATTACTAAATATTAGAAAATATGAAACTAATCTCTAATGAACTTACAAAAAACAAAAAATAATTCGACTAACTTGGAGTAATAAGACATTCTTCAAATCATATTGTGGCTCTTATTTATAATCTAAACTTTAAAGTTAAAGACTTAACAAGTTTTAGTAATATCCCAAAAAATAAATTCCATTGAAAAAGATGCTATTTTTAATTAAAAATCAAATTATAAAATGAGAGTAAAACTTGAACCTGAAACAGCATTTATAGGAAAAAAATTTTCATTTATTTTCTTTGGAGCAATGTTCTGTCTAAATGCTACAGCGTTTGTTTGGTATTTATTTTTTTCTAACTTGGTTTAAATCTAACTAATTATCACTTTTTGATAGATCATGATTTAATTAGATTTGGAATGTTTTTTTTACTTCAATTTAGATAATAAGGTAACTCACTTATAAAAGGAGAAAGTCAGCTAGTATGGTTATGGTAATTAAAAAATACCTGGAATAATCTGACCTGTTGTTACATAAGCACCAAGCAATGCAACAAAACCTATCATTGCCCAACGACCGTTAACTTTCTCTGCATTTTGAGGATAACCGTCATATGAAACTGACTCATCAATATATGGACGAGTTTCGGCTGGGAACATGTTCTGTCTTCCACCTGATTCTGTTGTTACTTGTGAATTCGCCATTACTAGATTTATAATTGTTAACTAATGTAACATAAGTATTAAAAAATGTAAAGCTAATAGGCCAACTCTTAATCATTAATCAATGCATTGGCAAATATGTGTCACATATGTGGATCTAGCGCTCTTTCTATGATGTCCATGGAAATTTATGAACTTTTCGATATAGCCAAAACGATTAAAGTCAGAAGCACTTGAAGAAAGCATAAGCACCTACACTCGCACTAAGTAAATATACTCACTATTATAATAATAAGGCATCTAGGAAGTGCTTAGCTGGTTAAAATCGATCAAATCTGAATTTAACTAAATCGTCATGAGAGTTTGCTCGTAGGGATACAAGCAAACTCTTTATAGTTTTAAAACTATTTACTTATTTTATGGCAAAATAAATTTATTGTTTTTTTAATTTAAATAACAATAAACTCCTGCTGGGTGATTGATTATTTATTACCTTGGGAAAATAGAGAAATTTGAATAAGTACTTGATAAATACTTTTTTAGGAATTTATCTGTCAAAATAAAATAATTTTGCTAAAAAAAGGATATAGATTAAATTTAGAATGTCCTTAGATTTCGTCCTTATCCCTTTCTGTATTATTGCTATTCTATTGCTTTTTAATCGAGAGAATAAGATCTATCGAAATAATAAAAAAGTTAGGTAAGAATAAATTAAAATTCCAAAACTTTAAGCTTAATATTTTATTTCGAAATAATTGTACAGCTTTTTTTATTTGAAAAGAACTTAAAATAAATTAGAAAAATATTATTTTCAAATATTACTATCTAACTAAATTCGATTAGATCTCCATAATAAGAAGCTTCCAAAACTTAAAAACATAAGAACAGGTATCCAAGCAGCAAAAAATGGAGTTAGTATCCCAATTACCCCCATCGAACTAAACACAAAACAAGTTAGATAATATAAGAAAATAAGTATGATACTAATTCCAAAGCCTTGACTTTTTGAAGACCTAATATTTTGCTTAATTCCAAGGGTACTGCCAATCAAAGAAAAAACTATGCAAGACATAGGTAATGTCATTTTTTCATAAATTCTTACTTTCATCTTTCTAGATTCTTTTAAATTTCCAGACATCTCATACATTTTCTGAGCTTTTCTCGCTTCAGATATTGTCATATTGTTAGCATCACGAGGGATTTCAGCTAATTTAGATGGACCATTATCCAATGGATAAATATATTTATCAAATATAATTGTTGAGACTGAACCCTCATCCTCAGTAGCCATTATCTTTCCATTATTAAATTTCCAACTACTTAATTCATCATCAAATGAACCATTATTAGCAGTTATTAATATTTTTGTTCCTTTTTTTGAAAAATCAATAACTGTCACATCGTACATAATCTTCTTTAAGAATCTTCGTGCATAAAAAATATGAGTCAAATGAGATCCTCCATCAATAGGTTTATTAGTGTTACTATCTATGATTGATCCATATTTCGAGAAAGAAATATTATATCTTCCTTTCTCTGTTCTCATTGATTTCCCTAAACTATTCTGCAATAAATCAGCAGCCACACGATTTGAAATCGGCACTAAATTATCGCTAAAAGTAAATGTAAGAAATGTCATAAAAACAGCAAGAAGCAAAGAAGGTAAAACTATTCGATAATTATTAATTCCCAGACTTTTTAGAGCCAATATTTCTGAATTTGAGGAAAGATTACCATATGTTAGTAAACAGGAAAGTAAAACTGACATAGGAAATGCAATAACCAAGAATCCAGGCAGACTTAAAACAAAAACTTTTAAAGCTATTAAGGGAGGCAGTCCATACTCAACAATTTTTCTTATAAGATCGAACATTACTCCTACAGAGAGAGATACAATGGTAAATGCAGAAATTGCAAAAAATAATATTGGTATTAATTTCGATATTATCCACTTATCTATTAGTGTGATATTTCTAAAAATTGAAGGCATCTGATAATGTAATCTTTGATTTCTCAAGATAATAATTTTTTACTAGAAGGAACAACTTTTATTGGAAAAATATAAATACTATTAGATCTACTAAATAAATTATCCCTTTGAGCATATAGAAAAGAATTTTTATCAAAGTTCATAGAATCAAAAAATATATTGTTTTCTTTAAAGAAAGGTTCTTCAACAAGTGTGATTTTAACATCTTTATATTTAGTTATGAGCTCATCGCCCTTCTTTAAATCTAATGAAAAGTTTTCTATTTCTTTAATACTTTGGGTAACTAATAATCTTGTGCCGATAAAATCGATAGGAACGTAAGTTTGAGGATCTTTTTTATTATATGTAGCCCTTATCTCTGAAAAATCATTATATAAATAATGGGTATCACAATCGACTAAAGATAAGGTATTAGTATTATTTTTAGCAACAAATTCTCTAATATTTAATGGAATTTCATTAGTTTTAAGTGGATCAAAACGAAAATAAGAGGAATAAATTGATAAGATCATTAAAAATGTAATTAAAGAAATACTTAACATTTTTTTAATTAGAAATAATCTATAAAAAATAATTTTCAAATCTGAATAAATTAATTGCAAAGCAACTGCAACTAAGAAAAAAATATATGGTGTTATAAATAGAGAATGTCTAGTTAAACCAAAAGACAACTGCCCAATACATATTAATAGAGTTATAAAAATTAAATTTATTATAGAAATATCAATAGCGAATTTTAATGATTTAGAGTTTTTATAAGGCATCGAAATCTTTATATTATTTACCAATCTTCTATATATAGTGAAGAAACATAGGAAAAATAATATGATTGAAGTAACTATTGTAAAAATACTGATTCTTGAATACTGAGGGAAAAAAGCAAACGGAGTCAAAAAACCTCTAAAGTCAAAATCAATTCGATTTCCGCTATTAAAAGGGAAGAAAAACAAGATTATAAATAAGAATGTTAAAAAGCCAATCTTATTAGAACTAATTACCAAAAATAATTTATTAATTAATATATTTTTTTTCTTATTTTTTGAAATTAATTTTTTTGTAAAGACCCTCTTTATATAAAGATAAATATTATGACTAAGAAAATGCACGATAGAAGGATAGCTAGTTAATAAAGCAAGACCGAATCCATATTTTGAGGCCTTATTATGAAAAAATATTGTTGAAGAAATAGATATCAATGAACCTGATATAAACCAAATAGTACTTCCTAAATGATAGGTGTATGAATTTATTGAATAAAAACTGAGCATCCCAAACGAGCAAAGAAATGAGATGTATTTTGAAACACCAACAAATTTAAGTGATTGATAAAAAATCAGTAATACTGAAATAAAAAAAGTTATATTTACAAATGAAGCATATTCAAAAAATAATCCAAATCGATCTGGCAAATATAGTCCATAAAGAAAACCCTCTAAAGGAGGATATGTCATTTTTAAAGGTAATAATATTAAGGATGTTATAAAATCAAATGGAATAATTGAAACAGTTAAAGCAAATAAAATTCTAAGAGGTGTAAAAATTGAGCCAGTTTTCCATATATGTCCAATAAAATGGCCTTTTGAAAATATTGATGCATCAGTCAAGTATTTATACACATCACTTGAATCACATTCGTGAAAATGAAACAAGGATATAATTGAATGAGATATTAAAACTAAAAAAATAAATAATGAAGTAATTATTTTTTCTTTATCATCCAATAAAGTTTTTAATTTAGTCAAAATAAACAACTTATAAAAGAGCGCCTATTAATATAAAAATAACTTAAATATACAAGTAATCAAAATACTTTAAATTGATTGACAATCGAAGTAAAATATTATTACGTAGCTTATTATCTGTATGACTATTGAAACTAGTGTTTTCACCTTTAAAATTTCTAATACATTTGAGGAGTGGGCTAAGATGTTCGATAGTAAAGAGATAGATGAATTTCATAAAAGTGCGGGAATAACTCCGCTTTATCGAGGAAGAGGCTTAACTGATCCCCAAGAAGTTATTGTTATTCATCAAGCGGAAGAAGGAGTAGCTAAACATATATTTTCAGATCCAGAAACAATAAATAATATAGAAGCCGGAGGACATATTTATAGCACTACAAAAATAACAAGTTGGTTATCAGATTAAATGAATCGATATTTTTAAGAGGTTTTAATTTCTTTAATTAAATATCCTATAAAAATAAATGGTTACCTTAAAGATATGATATAAGGATTATTTATACTTTTGAAGACTAATCTTTTTTTATGGAATTAATTGGGGAATATAAGAATGCAGGATTCGAAGCAGTAGCTGACGGCGTGATTTCTTTCTTTAATCGACGCCAAGACTTACATACTAATGGTATCGTTTTTGGACAAAATACCTCTTTAAATCCTTATCCTTATAAAGTTTCTACAGATATTAGTCTTGTCTCGATAGATCGATCGGACCCAGAAGCTTTTGCAATCTCTGAAGTAATAATTAGAGGAGTTAATGCCGGACTAAAAAAATATCTAGAAGATCACCCAATGATTAAAGAATGCTGCCCAGAAAAATCTTTATTTGTTAACCCAATATTTAATTTACAACGATACGCGCCAGGAGAGGGATTTAAGAAATGGCATTGTGATTGGACTATTAGTAATGAAGCTACAGAGCCAGTAAATAGAGTCTTAGCCTGGATTCTATATTGTAATAACGTTACTTCAGGTGGTACTGAATTTCATTGGCAGAATTATCATGAAATAGCTGAGAGGGGAAAACTTATTATCTTTCCCGCAGGTATATCTCATATTCATCGAGGGCGAGTAAGCAATACAGAGACAAAAACTATTGCAACTGGTTGGATAAATGCTGGGAATTTTGAGGAATATATTTCACGCCTAGCAAACTCATAGAATATTTAACATTTATTTATTAAATTAAATTAGAAGCAAAGTTTTCAATGGCTTTTTAATTCTCAATCATTTTTGTAGGTTTAATAAATTTAAAGTAAAATACTTGCTTAGTTAAACCAGCCTTTTTTCTTGGCTTTAACTTCTGGAACTGTTTTAACCTTTGTTTTGTCATCTGTTCTACCTTTTATAATCATCAAAGGGACAATTCCCCATAAACCGAAGAACAATATCCAAAATACATAAACGTTCATAGTTAAAAACAAAATTTTTTCTCATTTTAAATATATTTTCTATTTGTCTGTGGCTTTCTTTTTATACTTCTCTTTGGAATGTATAATCAGCTTCTGTTCACCATTTTAAAATAGAAAATGATTAATATTGTATCAATAAGCATAAAAGAGAAATCAATAAATATAAATTAAGAAAACTTAATCTGTTTTTGACAAAACATAAGAATTAATTAGAAGAATATAATTTTAAAACTTTCTTTAAAATAGCTATTTACTTTTTATAATTTTTAACTTCTAAATATAATAAATTAATGTCTCGAAAATTTTCACGTTTTTATTTTAATCCAAAATTTTTTTTAAACACTCTCGAAACTAATTTATTTACTTACTTATTTATTTATTTAATACCTAACTAAGATAAAAAAGTAAATTAGTTCAGTCTTTTTTTTAAGAGGTATTTATAATTTGACTAAATTCAACCTAAAAATTTTGAAAAATTTAGAGAAGAAAAAGGGGCTTAAAAAGCCCCCAAAACTTTTTCTAGATAAAAAGATATTTAATTAGAAAATCCCTGGAACAATTTGACCAGTAAAATAGTAAGCCCCAACAAGAGCAAACATTCCAAGCATTGCAGCTTTACCGTTAAACTTTTCAGCTTTTTCGGTCATAAACTTTTTAATGAATTCCATAATAAAGTAAAACATATTTATTGATTTAGAATAATTAATTTGAACTTGCTTTTGATGTAGTGTTTCCTACCAAAATTATTTTTTTTTCAAGAACTTAATGTTTTTTTAATTTAATGAATTTTTTCTATCACAATTATTCAAATTTATTTAAATCTTCAAATGTCTATTTAGCTAGAGAACTACCAAATCATTTATAAAAATTTAACAATCATTATATTGTCCTAAGGAAGAGAGAATGAATAGAATAGGTAATAAGTATAAATAACTAAATGTCAGCCAGGACACAATTAAATATAAATATCAATCCAGACTTATTAAAAAATCTCAAGAAAGTTGCACTTGAGGATAATAGAAGGCTCGTTGACTTGATTAACGAAATCCTAACTAATTACGTTAATGAAACTTTTATTGATCAAACCAAAAATAGAAGAATTTTAGATGAATTAGATGAAGTAAAAAATAGAATATCTGTTTTAGAAAATTTAAAAAAATAAATTTCTTCTCTCTATATAAAATCAAAATATAATGTAAATTTATAAATACATTTTAAAATTTTCATAAAAATCTATTAACTTTTTAATTCAGTTTTACTTCAAGTTGTAATTCTAAAACTAAGATCAATCAAATATATTAAGTATTATGTTTTCATATCTGTTCTCAAAATTTAAGGAAATATTCTTTTAGGTGGTTATTTTTTGCTTAGTAATATTTGAATCTATATTCTTATGAATTATTTAAGTATTAATAAATGATCTTATTCCTCTGGGTTAAAAGAGTTTATTAATTAATAATTAACCTGATTTAAATATTAAATCAGTAACTAAAAAATATTAAAAAAGACTATTAAATTCTTTTTTTATGAATTTATATTCACCATTGATATCATTTAAAATTCCATCTACTTCATTTTTCAAATCTTTAAATTTATTAATTTCTTTATTACTTTTTGAATAAAAAAATGATTCAAATGTCCCAGGCTTTATATTCTCAATCCAATATCCCGCATAACAATAAACTCTATTTGGGACAATTTTTATTATTTGAGAATTCTTGGAAGCTTTATATTTATCAATAATCTTATTTATTAAAACACCTCTAGTTTTACTGACCCCAAATTTTAAAAGATCTTTGGAAATCAACATAACGTTTTGAGATGGATTTTTCCTTTTGTTTAGTAAATTCCTAGAAAGTATTATTTCTAAAGTGTTACAGTAATCAAATAGTTTTGTATTTTCTTTTTCTGAAGGATAGAAAATACCAATTAAATTTAAAAGGAAAAAAGAAGTTAAAAGTAAATTTTTAAACATTTTTAATTAAAGCCCTTCTAATTTATATTATGAAATAATTAAAATAATAAAAACCTAAATCAATTCCCTTTTAACTTGTTAGACAATCGGTAAATAATACTGAGTTAAAATATTTAAAATAACGTGTCATTTTTTTATTGGTACTAAGCTTATTTTTTTTATATTTACTTAGAGCTAACGAATTTAATTGAATTGCAAGAATTCATTCTTGAAAATCAATTTCATGGAAATCTTTTACATCCTCATAAAGAGTACTAAAAGACTTTTCAATTAAATCCTTACCTTTCCTAGTAAGTTTCAAAAGAGTTCTTCTTTTATCGTTTGGATCTTGCTCTTTAGAAATCAACCCTAACCCTGCCTTTCCTAGCCTATGATACCTACTGATATAATCCGTCATCCTCGAAGCGCTAGCTTTGCTCATATTGAAGTGATCTTCAATATCCTTTTTGCTACAATTTTGATAGGTAGCTACATACCAAAATACTGCCATTGACTGCAATGGAACTTCTTGAGAGTTATCCAACTTCATGAACATATGTAGGACTCGTAAAAGGTTATATGATTCGTTATCTATCTTAAGTAATTCTTCTAGTTTAGCTTGTGTCATGTCTAATAAATTCCTCTTTCTATGACTATGATACTATCCCATAAGATTAGATTCTTATGTATAGATCCATCTCTGGATCATTTATCCTAAATTAGAAATAATAGTTTTCATTTAAAGTTTCATGATTAGTAATAGAATGATACTTTAAAAATAAGACATTAAAAAATAATATTTAAGATTATTATCTAATAGAATCTTGAAAATTAAAGCCTTCTTTTAAAGTAAGTGTTTTTAAATCTGTAAAGCAAAGCAAAATAAAACCTTAAATTGCGGCGATTTCTTCTAAAAGTATTTTATAAATATTATGAAATTAATACATGGAGAATTTTTTTGGAAAATAAAAAAGTGAAAAAAGTAACTTCATTGAATTTTTATTCGAATGATATGACTGTTGCTAAAGATCAGCTGGCTCAAAATCAGTTGAAGTTAACCTTCCAAAGAAACTCAGTTACGGATTTAGATGAAAAACATAAAGCATGGGCACAAGAAGATACATTAAGTTAATTACTTAAAAATTACTTAGTTTGATGAACAAATCTAGATCATAACAACTAAATAAAAGCAAAATTCACTCTTTATTATTGTTAAGAATATTTTTTCTAGCTTATTCACTAAAAAAAGCAGCCTGCATAACTAACCACTGGCTTTTATGACAATATTAATTTTAAAGTCTAAATAAAGTGAAGAGGATTTTCCTCAAACTATGTTTTCAAGAATCATTTTTATTGCTATTAATTAATAGCCAAAACAAAAATAAAAAATGCTTTACGTTCAACATTGGTCATTTAAGACTGGATATCATCAAAAAGGTGCGGAAAAATTTCTAGCTGGAGGAGGAGATTATCCAGGAGTTGAAATGATTGGAAGGTATCATGCACCAGGATCTTTAGAGGGTTGGATTGTATTAAAGACTGATGATCCAAAAGCAATTTATCAACATGCGGCTGAGTGGGGTGAATATCTAAAATGGGAAACCACACCAGTATTTACCGATGAAGAAGCTGGTCCTATAGTGGGTAAAGTCTACTCATAGATATAGTATTAACTTTCGACCTCAAATGTGCAGCAATTAGTTCTTTCTAAAATTTGATTACCCTTTTTCTTACATTGATACAATTGTAAAAAATTTGACAACCCAGAAGGTTGTGTTTTCTATTCTGATTTTGAAATTATTAAAGTAAATGAATTATTAATACCTAAGGAAATTTACTTATATCTTCTAATAGATTTACTTATAACTTCTTACAAATAAATACAGATAAAACAAAATTAGATCTACCTTCTATTATTCCTAAGGTAAGGTCTATTTATTTCTAGAGTTATTTATTTTCTGACAAATATGTATTTCAATCAATTTATATAAGTAGTTGTAAGTCTTTTGTTAATTAGTGGATTTGCTTAACTTAATTTTCAAAATAAATCAGTAATAAGATTTTATTATCTCGCCTTTTTCATATACAGATTCTTTGTATTTGGATTATCTGCTGTAAATAATAAAAATAAAATAGTTCCAACTAAACCTGAAAATATAATAGTTAGTTCAATTACTTCTATAATTTCGCTAGGAAGATAATTCAAAAACATTGTCAAAATTAAGCTTAATATATGAAACGTAGCAATTTTGTAAGGAGTGTAAAGTAAGTAATCTAAATTTTTAACGTATATTTGAAATCAAAAACTTCTTTTCTCCATAAAATACTTAAAAATTTGTCTATATTTTTTTCTTTGCTTGAACTTTTTTATGAAAAAAATTAATCATTCATACCTTTTTTTTTATCTTTTAAGGATTTAAGAATTATGTTAATTGTTTATTTATTGAAGAAATGCATAAATAGTTTTTGTCACTTATCATGAATTTGTAAATATGAATTAAAATAAATCACATTTTTTTAATGAACTCTTCTGATTTATAAAAATTAAGCACAGAAATAGAATTGCCTTAGGCAAAGTAAAAGGATAAAAAATAAGTATTTAGATACCATTTATACAATCGAACTTGGTGATAATATGAAAAGCTTATTAATGTTTACTCTCAACTCTATAGTTTCTAAAATTTTAGATCTTTTTATTTTTCCAAGATCAAGTTATAAATGATATGTATATTTTAAAATAATGAGTAAAAAGGCTTCTGATTTGGATGACTTCTTGGTGGCAACTATATTAGCTGATCTTTTCGATCCATCAGGTTCTGATGATCTTGAATTTCTTTCTAAAAAAATAGTTGATGGTTTGATCGAAAACGGAATAATTAAAAATAAAGAAATTGAAAATGAAGAAGATATAGCTGCTTAATATTTTTAGAATAGATCTTGTTAAACAATTGATCTAAAAGGAACTGGATTAGACCTTTTTTATGACTATCAATTTAGTTCTATTACTTTTATTTATAATCTCTAAAAAACAAAACTATATTTTAGGTTAATTGATAAATAAGCATGCGGTAGCAATTGCTTAGTCTGCAAATAGAAAATTATTACTTGATAGCAATACCTATTTAACTTTTAAGATGACTAAAAAATGAATAAGAAACAGAAAAGAGTAGAAAAGTTGGTTAAAGAAAAATGCCATAACTAAGAACTTTAAGATATATAAAGGAGAGGTTGTTTACAAGAGGAGTAAAAGTTTTTTGATTACTTTGACATTGATTGGGAAGTTTAATCTTTAATAATTTCAGGAAGCTTCAGGTACAAATATCCTCATATCTTTTTTTCCAAAATCTACATCCTTTATTTAAGTAGTAATCACTATGAATGAATCTTTTGTGAAATTAAAAAAGTCTTAATAATTAAAAAAAGAATCTTTCATTCTGTACCTGAAGTGACTGAATTAGAGACAAACTTTTATACTATTTGTTTTCAGTTCTTAATCTAACTCGAAATAATCTCATATCTGAGGATCTTCCATTATTCATCTCCCTTAATTACTAAACCATAAAAAAATTCTGCTTGTATTTTTGATTGTTCTTGAACAGATACTCTTCAATCTTTTGTAAATAGTTTCTTTTTAATTATTTTTAAGTTATTCAGGTAATTCAAGCTCTTCGAAAGTCCAACCTTCTAATTGAAGGTCATGCCATTTATCCCAGGCATCGTCCAAATACATTTGACTTGATGATTTGATTGACGTTGGCTCACACATATCATTCGTATAATATGTGTGAGCAAAAATCCTGATATTATTTCTTGCAGATTTCTTATTTTTTGTAAATAAAATTAGTCTGCTACGGTCGGGCTTAAGTAACCAACCACTTGGGGACTCATTACGATAACCATAAGAAAAATTAGTCCAAACATTAGCTCCTCCTAGGGTCATTTTAGATAATACAAGTGTACTATTACTATAGGTTCACATAGAATGTAACGTCAAGTATTAAATTATTTAGTTTTATTTTTTATCTTTGCCTCTTAACCCTGGAAAGCAATTAGCAATATGTATAAACTCATAAACCTGCCATTCTCATATTTTTTACCTTGAACTCCATTTCCAACTTCTTTTCCTTTAGCTTCCATCTTCTTCAGAATCAATACTCGCCTTTGCCGGCTAGTCATAGATTAAAATCTTTGCCTTCTTTCTTCTTTATTCACGAGATCTAATAGTTGTTGCGGTGTTGAATTATTAAGATATAAAATTCTAGATTGCTATAAAGCCGATAAAGAGATTAACACGTTATTATTTTCATTAAGCCAATAGGATGAATTAGTATTTATCCTTTGAAGTCAAATATATTTTTAAAATTTTCCCAAGTACTTATAAATTAATGAGGTGAACGTAATAACCATTAAAACTCTAATCCAAAATTTATTATATTCTCATCGAGATCTGTAAAAGATTTTTATCTAGTAGTCGTAAATACAACAAGGAGGTTAATCATAAAACGATATTAATAGAGCAGGCATATGAGAAAATTAAAGAAATTTGTAATAAATCCCAAGACGAATCTGGAGCTTCAGATATGGAAGTAAAAACTTTATTAAGAAAGCTTGCTAGGGTTTGGGGAAAAGAAAATTAAATGGAATTACTGCATCAAATATTTCCTCCTTGGCATATCTATCTAGATGTTTTTATTTTTGGTATTGGTTTATATGTTTATCTAAGAATTACTAAAAAATAAATACAAAATAAATAAAATATTTACTCCTTGCATCGTTTTTTTAGGTTTGATTCATGTAGTCATAAAAAGTTAAAAATGTTTAAGGATTTTTTTAAGTTTTTTTTGAATTAGTTTTCTTAAGGTATTCAGGCATATAAGTATATGAAACTAATTTTTCATCAGAATTATTAAAGTAGTTGTGAAAGTCATTAAAGTAAATTTGGGGCAAAGTAAGTGGTTTTTGAATTTTCATTTTTTCCTCCTAATTAGTAATGAAAATAAGGAATTTCTTCTAATGCTTTTGGTGCAAATGAACAGATTCCAAATTGCATGCATTCCATTTGCTCATCAGTTAATGCCCTTGAGTGTGAATTATGAGCTGCAAACTTATCGAAAAAAGAATGGATTGCATTTTGGATCTTATTTTTATAGGAATTTCCGCAAGACATGATTAACCTCCGTTGTTTTTTGAAATGTTTTAAATCCTATTATTCAGCTATGCAATAGGGGTCAATTGGTGATTTGCTGCAAAAAATAGTTTTGCGTAGAAAGGCTTTTTCATATTGTTTATAAATACTTTGAGTCATGAAAACCCCAAAATAAATAAGTAAGACAGTCAATATAAGTAGCTCTAATCCTAAGTTGGTCATTTGATTAACCTCCTTTGATTTGGGTATTATATAGTACATTTGATATATAAAAATCAAGCGTATGAATACCTAAAAAAATATCAAGCATTAACTATGATTTACCTTAAAATCAAAAATAAGAGGTTCTTTTAATACTAAGTTTAAAATAAATCAGCATAATTACGGATATACAAAAAATGTAATTCGATCTAAATTTTAATTCAATAAAAGGAGGGATTAGAAATGATCGATAGTCCACCAGAGAAGTCTATTAGATTGGTTTAAGCAGCCAACTAAATTAACAGCAAGGATAAATGATTTAGATAAGTTGTTAATTATTTCCTATACATAACTAAGTGAAAGAGATTGTTTCCTAAAGGTGGGATTCAATCTCTTTTTTATTAGCTTTATCTCAACTAAAAACTCTCAAATTTATAATCAATTTGCGATAATCAAAAATACTCAATTCAATCTTTGAAAAGAGGTAGTCTATGTGAATAATTAATTTAAAAGGAATGAAGATTAATCTCCACTTAGAAACTATAAATATCAAGTACGAAAGTTAACAAGATAAAAGATAGGTACTTTACCAAAAATTTGACTTTATTAGGAAAAATTTGCTAAATCTTCTGCAGATTGGAGAATTAATTATGAAAAAAGACATTTTATCAAACATCAAAAATTCAGATGCTTTGGAAAATTTCTTCGAATGCATAAATTCATGTAGTATCAACAGCGAAGGTTTGGACTGTACGACCGCTTGTTATACAAAACATTTGGAACCAGCTAATGTTGACTATCCTTTAAAATTTTTATAACCAGATTCAATAAATTTAAAATTGAAGAACAGCGACAGCTGCAGCAATAAAATTTATCTACGGTAAATTTTATTGCAGAATATTTTGTGAACAGAGCTAAAGTAAATCTAAAATAAATTTAAAAAATGAATTCAGCATTTACCAAAGTTTCAAACCTAAAAGTTAACAGAGCATCCAAGTTGGTCCTTACTCTTGCCACATCTTCCTTATTCTTATATGCCTTAGGTCAATCACCAATTTTTAAAAATATTCTTAAAGGCGCCTTCTCTTGTTATGGATAAATTGATAATTTTTTATAAAACAATCTGAAAAGCTCGAAGAGAGATTGATTGAACCTAAATCTAAACTAAGAAGCAATTAGCTCCTTTTTTTATGATCACACTCATCAACAATGAAAGAAGCATATTGATAAAAGAAGCCAATATCAAAAAAATCTGCCTTCATCCAATCAATTTAAATAAGAATGAATAGAGTCAGTTTTATGTTCTCGAAATAAGTAAGAGTTGTTTATTGATTGGTTGAGATTTTTTAATATTGGAAAAAATTTTTCTATAAATTATTAAAAGACTTCAATTACTATTTAATATTCAGACTTTACATAAAATAATTATATATTTACTATTAATTTGTTTATAAAATTAATTTGAAATATGAAATATATAATTGAACCGCCCAAATCTTGGAAGATTAAAAACGAGAAAAATATAGAAGAAAATGTCTATTTTAATCTTTTAAGAAAATTTAAAGAGTCTGATACAATTTTCGAAATTATAAAAAAAAGTGGAGAAATTAAAAAATTAAATAAAAAAAAATGTATTCATTTATCTAGAAATTTTGCTTCAGAAATAAAAAAAAATATACAAAATAAAAATTCTGACGACCAAATAAAAATTATGGGGATAATCAGTGCATCTGAAGAGTCAGTTATATTAATGCTCGCAAGTCTTTATCTTGGAGCGCATCACTGTATATGCTTTGAGGACTTATCTCCAGAAGCTATTTATCAAAGATTAGATATTTTTAAGCCTGATATTATTGTTTGCAAGAAAGATCTTCAAAAAAAGATTGAATCAGCATTAGCAAAAAATAAAGTAGTGAAAACATCAATTCTTGTTATAGATATTGAGAAGATAGATAATTTACCTCCTCAAAAAGATAAAGTCATTAATTATAAAAATAATTATAATCTTTTTACTCTTTTTACTTCAGGTTCAACAGGAAAGCCAAAAGCTATTATTCATGGTGTAAGGGAATATCTTAAATATGCAAAAATCACAACTAAATATTTTTTTGGTGTAAAAAGATATTCAAAAATTTTCACAGCGGTTGATGCAGGATGGATTAACGGCCATACATATGCATTTTATGGACCTCTTCTTTCAGGAGGAATTTCGATTATTAATGAAATACCTACTTTGATATCAATACCAAGGATTCTTGGAAAATATTTAAATCAAATTAGACCAGAATGTTTTTATACATCAGTAACTCTTTTAAGACTATTAAAGAGTATGACAAAGGATCATGAAAAGCTTTCTAATTACTCAAGTAAAGATTTTAAGATAGAGAGAATAGGCTCATGTGGAGAACCTCTTGCACATCATGTAGGGAAGTGGGCGATTGACTTCTTTGAGCCATCAAGAAAATCAATTGTTAATACTTATTTTCAAACAGAAACTGGGGGTATACTCGTAGCCCCTAGGGATGAAGATTTAGCTCCCAAAGATTATTCATGTGTAGGTAAACCATTAAAGGAACTTGGTTTATTTCAAGCAAAAGATTTAATTAATCCTGAGCAACTTGCAAAAGAAAATATTCAACCTAATGAACTACTTGTCAAGAATTATTGGTCAGGTATTTTTAATATGGTTGTCTCCGACAAGAGATCTAAATACTTTACTGATTCTGGTTACTTTAGATTACATGATGTAGGGTATTTGGATGATGATGGTTATTTATATATTGGAGGAAGGAGTGATGATGTTATCAATGTATCTGGTCACAGAATCTCAACTTCTGAGATTGAAAGTATTTGTCTTAATCTAGATTTAATTAAAGAAGCTTGTGCTGTTTCAGCCTCAGACTCATTAACAGGAGAAAAAATTGTTTTATACCTAACCCCTTCAAAAATAATTTGCGAAGTGAACCCGATTATAATAAAAATCAAACAAACAATCGAAAATAAATTATCTAAGTATCATTTACCATCTAGAATTGAATTTTTTAATGAACTGCCAAAAACACAAAGCGGGAAGATAATGAGAAGAATCATGAGAGATCTTGCTGAAAATAACTACTTTAATGAAAAGCTTGATTACTCAACACTGGCTAATAAGGAAAACTTTCTAAAAAGTAAAGAATTATTTTTAAATTCAAAAAAAAATTAATTGCGATTAAATACCCTTATTGATATTATAATGAACCTAGATATGTGTTAAGGGAAAAAGATTTGTCTAAGGAATTAATCTTGCTTGAAAAAATCGTTTCAAATATATTGAGAAAAGAAAAAATATCTTTATCAATGGATATGACTGCACCTGATGTGGAAGGTTGGGATAGCTTAAATCATGTTCAAATTCTATTTACTATAGAAGAAGAATTAGGAATTCAATTTCCTATAAATGAAATTCAAAATCTTAATACCATTGGTGATCTTGTTAAATTGATGAATAAATATATGTAATAAATTTTTAAATTTATATCAGTTTGAATTAAAACATTTTAAATAATTCTTACCTTTCAACTTCTTACAGTAAAATCATAAAATTAAAATAACTATAACTTAAAGAATTATATAAATGAAATTAGAAAATATATCAAAAATTAGAGCAATTACTACTGTATTTTTTTATGCAATTACTCTTTTAGTAGGAGTCAATTTTTATTTAGGAAAAATAAATTATAAAAAAAATAAAGATTCAGATTTTCATAACAAACTCCAAGAAATAAACTACTATGAAGAAAATTACGATCCCTATTTAGAGTCTAGCAGGCTTAAAATAAATCCAACTTACTATTTCTCTATACAAAAAGGATCTAACAACTTCCTTAACTCTGAGAGTTCAGTTTTATCATTAAATAAATATAATTTCAGAAAAAACCCATATAACAAATTTATTGATCGGAAAAAAAAATGTATTTTCTTTACTGGATCTTCAGCTACATTTGGAGTAGGAGTTACCAAAGATAATAAAACAATTCCATCTCAACTTCACAACATAATTGGCGATGAATATTTAATTTATAATTTAGCTATACCCTCTTGGAATAGTAGACAGGAATTAATTTCTATTTTTAATGCTTTGTATAGTTTGAATCAATTACATTGCAAAAGTGTAAAATCAATTTCATTTACAGGAACTGCTGATATTAATAATATTTATTTTAGCAGTAAAAGTAACTTATTTAAAACAAAAGAAGGTAGATTTATATTAATAAATGCTCCAGAACAATATAATATTTTAGAAAAAAAATTAGAAAAATTAACAAAAATCGAATCTAATATTAAATATAATTTAAGAATTATAGTAAGCAAAATATATCAACAATTATTTGGGAATTTAAATGAATTAATTTCCCATAAAAAAAATGATCAAATCTTTGGAGATAAAAAATTTAATACAAATGATAAAGAGTTTATTTATATGCAGTCAAAAGCATTTTTTTATAATCAATTTCTAATAAATAATGTAATAAATGATTTAGGTGGGAAACATATTGTTTTTATTCAACCTGATTTAAAGAATTCCAGCTCATCAGATCACAAATGGAAATATATCAATCATACCTATACAAACCAAATCTCAAAAAATAGTTGTTTGAATTTAGTAGATTTAAGAACTTTTTTAAACAAGGAGCAGAAAAAATACAATATAAATGGTAATTTTGTACCACTATCTTTAAAAGCAGCAATTAAAGAAAAATTATTCAAAATAGAACATATGAATTCTCATTTTTATTATGATGATTCACATTTTACAGATAATGGATCATTTGAAATTGCTAAAGAAATATCTAACCATATATTCAGTCAAGGTTTATTGGGTGTTAAATGTGATTTATTAAAACCAGAATTCAGCCAGCAAAATAAATAAATTCGTTTATTTGCTTTAAATCTAATACTAAAAATAAATTTATATAAAAAATCCCAATACTTTCAACTAAGCATATAACAATCTCTAAATATTTAAGTTTGCCACTATTTTCATTTAATTCAAGAAATATAATTTTTAACCTATAATAAATATATATAAAAATTGAAACTAAAAAGGATAAAAAAAGACTTGAAATATCATTATCTAAAATTGGTAATTGATTTCTAAAATCATATATCCCTAAAACTAACCCGAACAATGACAAACTAAGAAATCTAATGAATTCCCTGCCAAGAATGATATTAGTTACTTTTTCTTTAAAATAAAAATTTTGACTTAATGCTCTAGAACTCAGTGTAAAAAATGTGCTGAATCCCGCGAATATAAAGTCTAAACTTTTTCCTCCATGCCATAAACTTAAAACTGCAAATAAAACAGCAACTGGAAGTCCCTCAAATAATAAAAATTTTACTTGATTATTGACTAATTTAAAATTCCTTAAAATAAATAGAGTTAATGGAGTATATAAAAATTCTCTTATTCTTTGAGTAATATTCAAATGCCATTTACTCCAAATTTCATGATAAAAAATTGCTATTTCAGGATTCTTAAAGTTATCAATTACTCTAATATCAAATATTGATAAAAATGATTTGGCGAGATCACTTGCACCAGAAAATAATAAATAGTATCTCCAAAAGTTAAAGAAACCAAATAAAATTATCATAAATAATTTAAATATTATTGAGTTTTCAGTTAATAAAAAATCATTATTTAATATATGAGGATCTAGAGTATTTAGATAAAAACCTAGAGATATTCTTAAGCCTCCAGATATAGCTAATTTTATATTTGAAAATTGTAACTTCCCAAATATTGGTAATCCAAAAAAACTTTTATCTAAACTATTAATCTCTTTAAAAGTTGCAGAAGGTCCCGATAAATAAGAACCAGGAGCAATTGACGCAATAAATGATCCTTGTAACAATTCTCTAAACGAATTTTTTAAATATAATTTTTTTGAATCAATATAAATCAAGCTTGAAATTAAGGATATATAAATATATTGATATCCAAAAGGTAAATAAAGTAATTTAAATTGAGTAGTCCAAGTTAATGGTAAAAGGAGTAAAAAAGAAACTACTAATAAGTATTGAAAAGAACAATTTTTCCTCTGAAAATAATATAAAAGCATTAATAAGATTAAAGATATTACAAATACCAAACCAACTTTCCAAAAACTCTCATTGGTTGTGAAATAATAAAATACAGCAAAAATGAATATAATAAAGATATTTTTCAATGTAATTTCTAAAAAGATTTCTAATAAATATTTAACTAGAAAATTTCAAATATAACAGCCTTAAATTTATAAAAAAAAATAATGGCTTCAAAGCTGATTAAATTCAATTAGGGTTTTTATATTCAAAGCGGTTTTCATCTTTTTCTTGATTATTACCTAAAGAATTAAAAGATATTAATAACATAAAAATAATCGCAGGTAAAATCAAAATTGTTGTTTTTAATATCTTTCCCTTTTCAAATTTATTATTCATAAAATAATTTTAATTGATAAATTTTTTAATTTCTTCTTTAAATATCTCATTATAAATTAAATTAGGAATAAATCTTTATATGATTTATCATAAAGTTAATTAAAATTTAACTATAAAAATTGAATTTCAATATCATATCAAAAGATTTCTACAGAAAAAAAATAGAAATAATAAAAGCTATTGCAGTATTGGTAATTATTTTAGGTCATTTAAATTTTACATTTTTTAGTAGTGGTTATATTGGTGTAGACATTTTTTAGTGGTTTCAGGATTTCTTTATGACTTATTCTCTAATAAATAAAATAAATTCTCAAGATTTATGGAGATTTGCTAGTGAAATTTACACAAAATAAATCAACTATAAAAAGTCTCTATCGTCCAGAGATAAATGGTCTTAAGGCATTTGCAATAGTCGCTGTGATCATAAATCATTTCAATAAAGAAATACTGCCAAATGGATACCTTGGGATTGATATCTTTTTTGTTATTTCAGGATTCGTCATAACATCATCTCTTTATCAAAGACCCAGTAAAAACTTCGAAGATTTCATCAGTGGATTTTATGAAAGAAGAATAAAGCGATTATTACCAGCACTATCATTTTTTGTTTTGATTATGAGCATTGCAATCTGCTTATTCAATCCAAAACCAATTATAAACCTGAGAACAGGTTTGACTTCGTTGTTTGGATTATCAAATCTTTACCTGCTTCAATATTCACAGGATTATTTTGCAAAATTAACAGAATTGAATGTTTTCGCACATACATGGTCTCTAGGAGTTGGAGAGCAATTCTATATCCTATTCCCATATATCATTTGGTTTTCTGGATTTGGACGTCAAACTAAGAATGGTACTCGTAATTTATTTCTTACAGTTGGAGGACTAGGAATTGTATCTTTTATTGGATTTCTATATCTCTATCCAATAAACCAAGAAGCAGCCTTTTTACAAATGCAAACAAGGTTTTGGGAAATGGCCTCAGGATGTTTGCTCTTTATTTGTTGTCAGAAAGTAAAATCTTTTGAACACTTTCTTGAGAAGGTGGAACCGCTTTTTGTACTTGCTTTGATTTTAGGCGTAATGTATTTTCCTATATCTTGGGCAACAGCGTCGAGAGTTGCTGTAATTTTATTATCATCTGTTCTTATCGCATGCTTGCAGAAACAAAGAAGAGCATACAAATTTTTTACTCATCCTAAAGTCGTTTATATAGGTGATATATCATATTCACTTTATCTATGGCATTGGGGAGTTCTTTCAATCAGTCGATGGACGATTGGTATTCATTGGTGGTCAGTTCCTTTCCAAATTGTTCTGATACTTTGTTTAGCAATTACTTCTTATCGATATATTGAAACGCCAGTTCTTAAGGGAGAATGGTTAGGTGAACGATGGAAGATACTTATCTTAGGAGGAGGAGTTATAGTTGTCCTTTCTAGTTTTCTCATTGCACTTGAGAGACCTCTGAAAGGCAAACTTTATGCTGGCAAAAAAATTATTTCTACTAATCGAGAAGATTTTACACAACTCAGACTAGGTAAGTCTTCTCTGACTTGGGAAAAATGTATTGGACATAAAAACTTCTCTTCAGAACAATTAAAATTACTTTTCAGCGAATGCAAATATCCAGTCATCAGACAATCAAGAAATCAAAGAACTTTAGCGTTTGTAGGCGACAGTCAAGCAATCTCACTTCTCAACGCAGAAGAAACTCTGACTAACTCAGGATTCCGAGTCATTAATTATTCATATGCTGGCTGCCCCTTTCCTTTACCACCTTTTGGGATTTTTCCTCGTGAATGTAATAAGTTTCTGATAAATGCGGAAAATAAAATCTTGCAAGATCTAAAAGCTGGGGACTCGATTATTATTTACAATTATCATCTTAGTCATCTTGGTGGATACAATCTTAAATACACAAGACACAACATATTCAATAAAAATAAGAACCGTGTATCAGATCCTTCAACAAAAATAAACCTATACATGGCTGGATTGAATCGACTATCAAAAAAAGCATATGAAAAATCAATTTTGATCTATATAATCGGAAGTGCATATCGAAACAATGACATGGAACTTACCAAAGAATGGTTCCGACCATATGATCCCGCCCTAAAGACCCTTCTACAAGAAGCAGGTAACGCAAAGAAACTAAATAAAATACTCGCAAATTCAATCAAAGATGGTTCATTTACAAATATTATATTTGTAAATCCATTAGAAATTCTTGATAAGAGTTGTGGAAGAAATATGAACTCTTATTTAGAGTGTTTTAGGGACAACAATCACTTGTCAGATAAATCTGCAAAAGAGTTAATTGATTTCCTATTGATAAATTATTGGAGACCATAGAAAGATCAAATGATCTTATGAACTTCAGATATTTTAATTAAAATTTGCTTGCATCATTCCTTGATTAGGATGGGCAGATTCAAAAAAAGGAGATACTATAAACAAAAATATGAGATATCATAAAATAAGAAAAAATTCTTAGCGACATATTTTGAAAAAGTTTTTATTTTTAACTATACTTTTTATTACCTCTTGTAGTACGAAAGATGAATTATCCATTACTGATGAAAATAAATTATTTTCTTTAACTAAAGAAAATGCTTTTCTTGTTTGTGGAGGCAAATCCAGATTAATTGAAAGTAAAAATGAAGAAATCATTAAAGTAGAAATTAAGGATTCTTCGAGTACTGAAAAAGATAAATTTGTTCAATTTACAGTTGTTGAAACTGCTAGAAAAGGAGGAAAATATAGAATTGTTAATTGTTATCCAAATAAAGATCCTAAAAAATCGATAGTTAAAACAATTAATACTAGTTACAAGCTAAATTAATTCTAGGTGATCTAATGCAAATGAAAATATTTAAATTTCTATTTGTACTTCCTTTGATAACTTTAATAATTATTTTTCAAAACTCTTTGCAAGGTAGATATCTTTTAGCATCTGATGTAAAAAGTGGAGATACAATTTTTAAAAATGTTTGTGCAGGCTGCCATGTAAGAGGTGGATCGGTTGTTCTTAAAGGATCTAAATCATTAAAACTTGAAGATCTTGAAAAGAGAGGAATAGCAGATGTGGGTTCAATAGCAAAAATTGCAAATGAGGGGATTGGTTATATGAAAGGTTATAAACATAAATTAAAGGAAGGGGAAGATATGATTCTCTCACAATGGATTATTCAACAGTCAGAAAATGGTTGGGAATAGATAAAAAGCTTACTAGTTGCACTTCTATAGTTGATTCGATTGACAGCTGATATAAATTGAAAAAGATTAGGAGATGGATGAGGATTCCATTGAGAATTGGACGGCAGTCTCTTACTAATTATCTACTTTCATCTGATTCGCACTCTATGTTGAATAAAAACAAAGTAGAAAATACTTATTTTGTAAAAGGTTTAATTGAATTAGAAGGAACTTTTACTGGAACCAAAGATTCACCAAAATGAGATTGGATTGATCTCATCAGTAACCAGTAAAAGAAATTTACGAAAGCTTTCTCCACGAGAATTTAGTAAGTGATCTAAATAACCTTATTTGAAGTTTATTTGCAATATAAAAAATTCCTATATTAAATAATCAAAACATTGATATCATAACGAACTATTTATTAGTCATTAATATTAAAAAAACAAAGACTCTTAGGTAATAAAGTTTGATACTTCATTGCTTACATTTTTCTAGTAATTTTTTCGACTTGGGAGTAAAAAGGGTTAGTCGTTGGTGGTTCTTAAACTATCCTTATTTCCTTTGAATTTAGCTATTTTTCTCTATTGCTATATCCCTTGATGTTGTTAATTTGGTACATGGAAAATCCTTTTAAATCACTTTTAAATCTTTTCAATTGCAAAGGAAAGAATAATCTAATGTCAATAGAGGAAGTGAGAGATCTAAAACTACGGAAAGAAAAAATTGAAAAGGCAATAAAATCTAGGGCTTTTATATCAGAAATAAACCAAAGATATAATAAGATGAGTGATAGAAATAGGAAAAACTTTTTTAAGAGAGCCTCTTGATTTTTAGCAGAAATTTGTAAGTACTCATATATACGACATATTTGCAAGGTTGTTGACCCCAGTAGGTAGGTTGAATTTGAGTGACTTAAATTAATTATTAAAAATCCTTATTAAAATGATTTTTAATAAAATTTTTTGAATTTTTGAAGTATTTTTCTATAGGTATTCAGGAATATAATTATTTGAAACTATTTTTTTATCAGAATTATGAGTAGTTTTGTAAGTCATTAAATTACTTTTGGGACAGAATAAGGGGTTTTTGAATTTTAATTTTTTCCTCCTAATTAGTAATTAAAATAAGGAATTTCTTTTAATACTAAGTTTTAAATAAATCAGCATATTCACTGATATACAAAAGTAATTATTCGTACTAAATTCCTATTAATCGTAAGGAGGGATTAGAAATGATCGAAAGTCCACCAGAGAAGAGTATTAGATTGGTTTAAGCAGCAAACTAAATTCACAGCAAGGATCAATGATTTAGGTGAGTTGTAATTTATTCCTTCACATAACTAAGTGAAAGAGATTGTTTCCTAAAGGCGGGAGTCAATCTCTCTTTATTTGCTTTAATACAAACAAAACTAATTTTTTTTTATCTCTTAGCGAGATTGATTTGGCATCTAATTCAAACTCAAAAAAGCGGTGGACTATGGGTGTAAAAAACTTAAAGGAATGAAGGTTAACCTTTAATAAAACTCATTAAATCATAATTAGGAGATACCAAAATCTGATAGAGAATTTGTAGCTGAGTAAGTCATAAGTTCATTTAATTTTTTTCCATAAATTTTATGCAATTTTCATAAGGAGTTTAAAAAAAATGATTGTAAATCAAATAGATTATGTGAAAAGAAAAAAAGATCAATTACTCAAATTAACCCTAAGAGAACTACGTCTTGAAGCAAAGAATTTATCGGTAAATTTATATAGTCGAAAAACTAAGAATGCATTAGTAGATTTAATACTTAAATATCAAAAGAAGGATTTAATT
>QCGN01000002.1 GCA_003279875.1 Prochlorococcus sp. AG-388-D03 | reverse complement strand
CTAATACTAAATTTTAATAAATTTAAGATAGTGGAGCCCTTCCAGGCTCCTTGGATCATTTGGTTGATAAGGCTGATATAACCCCATCTCCTTTTAAATCAAGCAGCAACTGGTGCTGTTTGACGGGAGAAACTAACGATTTTGTTAGCGTTTGTGTTTTTGCTCTAACCGAGCAGGCTTCAGTCATCTTCCTAACGCCCCGTCGAAACCATTACAACCCCAAAATGAAATGGAGTTGAGCGGAATCGAACCGCTGTCCGACACATCGGTTGAGATCACCTAGTCCAATTGGACATTTATATTCTGGCAGGCAAAATGAGTATTGAATAGTTATTTCATTAATTTTTTAAATATATTATGAATGTAGTTGCATCAGCTCCAGAAGGTTTAGAAAAATATTTAGCCAACGAAATTTTTGATTTGGGTGGATTTAATATTAATACGTATAAAAGATCAGTTTCTTTTGAATGTGATCATGCTACTTTCTATAGAATTCATTTTTTCTCAAGAATTGCTTTTCGTTTTTATAGAGAAATTGCATGTTTTGCCTGTTATGACAGGCTTTCTTTATATGAGGGCGTAAGAGATTCATTTGATTGGTTGAAATGGTTAACTTCTGATAAAACATTCAATGTACAAGTAACAGGAAGAACTTCATCTTTGAGTCACTCTCATTTCACTGCTCTTGAAGTTAAAAATTCAATAACAGATATACAACAAACAGTTTGGAGTAAGAGATCAAATATTTCTTTAGATAATCCTGATTTGATAATCCATCTACATTTAAATAATGATCGAGCGGTGCTTAGCTTGCAGAGTACTGTTGAAAGTCTTCATAAAAGAGGCTATAGACCTGCTGTTGGAGATGCTCCACTGAAAGAAAACTTAGCTTCTGGATTGTTACAGATTACTGAATGGACCGGGAATAAACCCTTGATTGATCTTATGTGTGGGTCAGGAACTTTTTTAATAGAGGCTATTAATCAAAGTCTCAAAGTTCCACTTAAATCTCATACATCTTATCTGTTTGAAAATTGGCTTGATTTTAAAAAAAATATTTATATTGATGAGAAAAATAAGGCTAAGAATAAATTTATTAACTTCTATAAATTATCAAAAATAATTGGCTGTGAAATAAATAAAGATGTTTTTGATCAAGCGAAAATCAATATATCACTAGCAGGACTTGACAATTATATTGAATTATTAAATGATGATTTTACAAAAATTCAATTCAAGTCATCAGAAGGGTTAATTTTATGTAATCCACCTTATGGAAAAAAATTAGGCGATGAAAATGAGTTAATTAGCTTATATGAATGCATGGGTGAATTTTTGAAGAAAAAATTTTCTGGTTGGGAATTCTGGTTACTTAGTGGGAATCCAAGACTCACAAGATATTTAAAAATGAAATCTTCTTTGAAAGTGCCTGTAAGTAATGGAGGTATTGATTGCAGATGGATTAAATATTTAATAAGGTAATTTATTTTTTACCTAATACTGCTTTTGTTGTTTTGCCTAAGCCCTCTAATGTTTGAGGAAGATAAGGTCCTTTAGCTAGTTGCCCACCTAGTTTTAAACTTAAACCTGCAAGAAATAAATCAATAAATATTATCAAAAGTAAATTATATTCAGTGCTCCAATTATTAAATTTACTAATAGTTAAATAAGAAATAATGTGAATACAAATTAAGACCAATAATAACAATATTCCACCTATGGCAATAAATATACCTCCGCTTATTAATCTTCTTTTCTCTCTATCAACTTCTTGAAGCGCTATACGTACATGTAAATCCATTACTGAACTTGCAATTGCAGAGATTCTTGAAGCCGTGTTGGCAAAGTTTTTGCTCTTAGGTTTATCCATTTATTTTTTCCCGCTATTGATTAAACTGCCTATTAATAATCCAATACCAGCAGCAATAGCAATAGATAAAATTGGTTTTTTTCTAATTGGGCGTTCAATTTTTGGCCTTAATGTATTACTCAGCTCATCTAGTAACTCTTCTAATTGACTTTCAATTGGTTCTATCTTCTCCGCAATTTCCCAATTATTTGCTTGAATTGAATCAATTATTTCAAATAATTGATTTTTAATACCACTCGTAGAAGATCCTGTATGGCTTGCTATTACTCCAACTAAATCATCAATACTTCCTTTTGCAGTTTCAAGAGTTTGCTGAGCAATATCAGGCCATTTTTCTTGTATTACGGGAATTAAACTATCGATTTTTTCACGTAACCATTTTTCTGATATGCCTTCATTCTTTGGCAAAGCAGAATCATTAACTGTTTCTTTAACTTCTTTGGGAGGATGAAAAGTTTCCATTAATCCACCTGGGTTACTTTTAATGTAGTCCGTATTTTTTTTTTTTAAACCCTTACATATAGATTTTTTTTAATAAGAAATTAATAGACATATAAAAGTTTATTTACATTTCAATTATCTGTCCTTATCTGTAATAAGGTTTTGTTAAGCTATTACTGATTTTAATTAAATTAAGTTTTTATTTCATCATGGATATTACACTCGCAACAATTATTTTTGCATCCCGTACAATTCCAACTGATTTTGGATTGGTAGCAGCAGCTATTGCAGGAGCTGGCAGTTTGCTTTTTATTGCTTTGAGATTTGTTCCTGATGCAGGTAATTAGGTTTTTTATCTTTAAGTTGGGCTAATTTATTAGCTCATCTTTAAAATTAACTATAGAAATAAATAATTTATTGATGTAGTAGATAATGAATAGATGGGTTTTACTTGAACATAAAATTCTTAATAGTAATTTATTTGATATTCACTATGATTTTCTAGTTGAAGATAAATTAGATTGTTTTACTTGGAAATTCTATGAAATTCCATTAATAAATAGAGGTTTTGTTGAAATAAGAAAACAACCAAATCATAGATTGGTATGGCTATCAAGAGTTGAATATCAACTTTCTAATAGTAGAGGTTTAGTAAAAAGAATTGATAATGGAACTTTCTCTTATATTTTTCATAATCAAGATTCTCAAGAGCTCAAAATTATATTGAACGGCAAATTATTAAAAGGTTTATTAACAATTGATGGTAATTTTTGTCAATTGACAAAAAATAATTAATTTGTTTTAGAAATAATCTTAATATTTCTATTGAGATTTTGTGAAAAGTAGCTATTCTTACTTAGCTATATGTGACTTGCGATTGGTATACATCAATCAGGTCGAGTTTGAAAATTTTAAATCTTTCGGGGGAAGTGTAAAAATTCCTCTTGAAGAAGGTTTTACAGTGGTAACTGGTCCAAATGGATCTGGTAAAAGTAATATCTTGGATGGAATTTTGTTTTGTTTGGGTTTGGCAAATAGTAGAGGTATGAGAGCAGATCGATTACCAGATTTAATCAATACTTCGAAAGTAAAAGAAGGTAAATCTTCTGAAACATTTGTCTCCGTAAAATTTAACATTGAAGATTGGTCGCCAAGAGAAGATATTCCACCTTTGGAGTTAGAGGAAGATGATATAACGCTTAATAAAGATCAAAAAGAATGGGTAGTTTCCAGAAAATTGCGACTAATGCCTGGTGGATCTTATGCGTCGACATATACCTCTGATGGTCGTCAATGTACCTTACAACAAATACAGAGACTTCTAAGAGATATAAGTGTTGATCCAGAAGGTAGTAATGTTGTGATGCAGGGTGATGTTACAAGAATAGTATCTATGAACAATAAAGAAAGGAGAACATTGATTGATGAATTGGCCGGTGTAGCTCTTTTTGATAGCAGAATTGAACAAACGCATTCAAAACTTAGTGATGTTTTTGAAAGACAAGAAAGATGCGAGATTTTAGAAAACGAATTGCAATCCAGTAAAGTTAAACTTGAAAAAGAATGTGAAAAAGCAAAAAAATATAAAGAGTTAAAGGCTAAACTTTTTCATATTAAGGAGCTTGAAAAAGTACTTTTATATGATAAGCAAGTACAAAATATTGAACTAATTAAAACAAAAGCTATTGAATTGGATAAGAATAAGATTTTATTTAATCAACAAAAAGAATCTCTTAGTAAAGAAACCCAAGTATTGCAAGAAGCAATGAATGTTATGATTGCAGAATTAAAAGAGAAAGGAGAGGATAACTTAATCAAAGTAAATTCTGATATTGGTAGTATAAATTCAAATTTGAGAGAATTAGAGAGAATAGCTGTTGTTAATAAAGAGGAAGGTCTTAAATTACAACAACAACGAGATAATATTGCAATAACTAAAAAAAATAATGAATTAGAAAAGAATAAACAAGATAACTTTAATGATAATGATCTAGAAAAATTAAATTTAGAGATTCAGGATCTCACGTTAAAGCACAAGTTATCTAGAAAAAAACTTTCAGATGCTGCAGGGGAATCAGGTGAATTTTCAAAACAAAGTATCAAGCTAAATAATAAGTTAGAAAATATAAAATCTTTAATCCAACCCCTTGAATCAAGCAAAAGGAATATTGAGGAGGAGATTATCCAAATTAATATTCAAAGAGAGGAAATATCATCTCAAATAGAAGTTTTAAAGTTAGAAAAACAAAAACTTTCAGAATTTAATCAAATCAATGGAAAATCAACTGATTCAAAAAACCGTAAGTTGACAAGTATTAGATCCGCAATAGATACTTTAAAACTTGAAATAGAGGTATTAAATAAAACTAAATTAAGGCTAAATAACGAACAATTAAGTCTTGAAAAGGATTTATCAAGATGTGAAAGTAGAAAAGAGGCTTTAAATGAAACGAGGGGATCATATGCATTAAGAATTCTTTTAGAGGCAGGTTTAGAGGGTATACATGGATATGTTGCTCAATTGGGAGCAGTAAATGAAAAGCATAGATATGCATTGGAAATTGCAGCAGGCAATAGACTTGGACAAATTGTTGTTGATAATGACACTATTGCTTCAAGAGCAATTGAAATTCTTAAAAAAAAGAAAGCAGGAAGATTAACTTTTATTCCACTTAATAGAATTAAAAGTTACAAAAAAAACTTCGCACTTACAAGATTTGAAAATTCTAGAGAGATTGGATTTTTAGAAAAAGCTATTAATTTAATTGATTGCGATGATGTCTATGATGATGTTTTTAAATACGTTTTTGGAGAAACATTAGTCTTCTCTGATTTAGAGTCAGCGAAATTATGTAAACAAAAAATAAGAATGGTTACTTTGAGTGGAGAATTATTAGAAGTTAGTGGTGCAATTACGGGAGGAAGTAAAGTTAATAAAGATCTTGCTTATAGATTTGGAACGAATAATGATGTTGATGAGGCTCAACCAATAAAACAAAGACTTTCTATTATTGAGGAGGCTTTAAGAAAATCAGATAATGATGTTTTAAATAAAACTAATAATTTGAATAAATTAAATTTTAATCAAAGGGAAATATTAGAGGATTGCGTATCCTCTAATAAAGAAATAGAGGTAAATAATAATTCTCTTAAAGTCGTTATGCAAAGAATCGATGACAATACTATAAGGTTAAATAATCTTACTAACCAAAATAATTTATTGAATAAAAAATTTGATTTTGTTCAGAATGAAATAAAACCTTTTAAGAAACAGCTGGATGAATTGGAGTTGATCCTTAAAAAGAACTATACAGATAATCAAACATCCTCTTTAATTACTCATAATAATGAAGTTGAAAAGTTAGATAAAAAGCTTGAATTATTAATTCAAGAGAAAGACGAATTATTAAATAAAAAGAATCAATTTGTTTTAAATCAAGAACGTATAAAAAATCAATTTAATTTAATATCAATACAAGAAAAGAATCTACAGAAATCAGTTCAAGATCTTTCTAACACTCATAATGAATGGATAAAGAAAAGAAATGCTTATAAAAAAGAGCTTGCAAGTCTTAATGATCAAAAATCAGAGCTTGAAAAGGATCTTGGAATATTAAGAAGAAAAAGGGATGAATTGAATTCATCAATCTCTAACAAAAGACAAGAAATTAATCAGCTTACTTTGAAGTTGGAATATCTCGAAAGGGATATCAGCTCTCTAAAAGAGGAAATGCGTAGTGAGAGTATTAAGTTAGAACACTATAAAAAGGAATTACCTGATCCATTGCCAATTTTGGGAGACTATGAGGACAAAACTCTTGAATCACTCCAATCGGAGATTGTAATGATTAATGCAAAAATAGAAAGTTTAGAACCTGTGAATATGTTGGCTTTAGATGAGCTTGAGGAATTGAGTGAAAGATTAAATGATTTAATTAAAAGATTGGAGGTTTTATCCAATGAGAGATCTGAATTACTATTAAGAATAGAAACTGTTTCAACCATGAGACAAGAAGCATTTATGCAGGCATTTGTAGAAGTTGACAAATATTTTAGAGAAATATTTGCTAATTTATCAGATGGAGATGGATTTCTACAGCTTGAAAATCCTGATAATCCTTTAGAGGGAGGTTTAACTTTAGTAGCTCATCCTAAAGGAAAAAATGTTAGAAGATTAGCTTCAATGTCAGGAGGAGAGAAATCATTAACTGCTTTAAGTTTTTTATTTGCTTTGCAAAAATATAAACCTTCTCCTTTTTATGCATTAGATGAAGTAGATAGCTTTTTAGATGGTATTAATGTTGAGAGATTGTCAAAATTAATATCAAGTCAGTCATCAAATGCTCAATTTATAGTGGTAAGCCATAGGAGACCTATGATAAGTGCATCTGAACGGACAATTGGTGTTGCTCAAGCAAGAGGAGCTAATACTCAAGTTATAGGGTTACCAAATGCTGCATAATCACACTTTTTATAATTTTTACGTCAGAATGATACAAAGATATTTATGATTTTGTCGAACACGTCCACAAATAATAATCGCCCTAATTCCGTACCGAGTGAACGTCTATGGTTGAGGTCTGAACTTATGGGAACACAAGTAATTACTACTGATACTGGAAGGAGATTAGGAGTCGTAGGTGAAGTCGTTGTAGATATTGATAGAAGAGAGGTGGTTGCTTTAGGTCTTAGAGATAATCCTCTTACAAGATTTTTGCCAGGTTTACCAAAATGGATGCCTCTTGAAAGCATAAAGCAGGTTGGGGATGTAATTTTGGTGGACTCTTTAGATTCTTTGAGTGACGGTTTTTCTCCTGAAAGATACGGGAAAGTTATAAACTGCCAGGTAATTACAGAATCTGGTCAGCTTCTTGGAAGAGTTCTTGGCTTTTCTTTTGATATCGAGACAGGTGATTTAATTTCTCTTGTTATGGGTGCTGTAGGAGTACCTCTTTTGGGTGAGGGTGTTTTAAGTACTTGGGAAATTCCTGTAGATGAGATAGTTAGTAGCGGTACTGACAGGATAATTGTTTATGAAGGCGCAGAAGAAAAACTAAATCAATTAAGTAGTGGATTACTCGAGAAACTTGGAGTTGGCGGTTCTTCTTGGGAAGAAAGGGAAGCAAATAGATATACAGCAAATCTTGTTCCAGTAGAGAACCAGTTATTGTCAGGTTCCGAATCGGAAGAACAAAATAATTTAATGGAAGAATTGAGAGAAGAAGAATTGGTGGAAGAAGAAGAGTACGAAGACGAACTTGAATATGTAGAAATTGAAACTGCAACAGAAAAAATTAATAATAAAAAACAACTTTATATGGACAATGAGTTTTCCGAAAAATCAGGCTCTCAGATTGATGAAGAAAATATGACAGAATTGCCCGTTAATAAGAAATCTAGGTCGAAGCGGGCCTCAAAAAGACCAATTCAAAGGTCAAAAGAACCCTTAGATATCGAACCTCTTGAAGAGAAAAAATTATTAATCGATAATCCCCAATCAGAATCTTTTGAAATTGATGATCCTTGGTAATTAACTAAGTCTTTTTATTGAATTAAAAATAATGTAAGCTAATTTTTCAACGGCACCCGTTTGCCCCCGTTGTTCTGCTAAATTTACTTTCTGTTCTTTTAAATATTTTTTATTGTTTATCAGAAATAAAGCTTCACTAGCGATTCGCTTGGGTGAAATATTGCCTATTCTTTCCGGTATAATTAACTTTTTAGCCTTAATATTGGGCCAAGCAAAAAATTTTTTCTTCTTTAAATACCAATTTTTAATTATAAAAGTAAAGAATTTATTGATAAATGAAATTTTCCCAATTATTCCGAATATACCGTCCCATGAGTTCATTACATGTAAATGTTGAGTGGGGAGAACAACTATCATGGGCAAAGTAAGTGCAGCTAATTCGGCAGTGTTTGCTCCAACAGTAGTAATTGCAAGGTCACATTTTCTTAGCACTTCATAGCAAGGATGTTTTTTAATCAAATAAATTTTGGCATTGTTTGATGTTTCAATCACATAATCAAAAATGGAACTTTTTATGGGTTTAATTTTTTTGATTTTGGATGCATAATGTTTTGCAATAGGATTTTTATTACTTTGAAAGAATAAATACTCGCTTGTACTGGTAGTTGGAGCGATAGGAATAATTAAATTAATATTTTTATTTTTATTATAAATATTATCTGCTATTTCTAGAAAGTAAGGAATACCTACCGAGAGCTTAGCTCTTTTAGAACCTGGTAGTAATGCAATGCACTTTTCCCTCTCAAGATTAAGATAAACCTCCTTTTTATCCGTGATGTCCGCCATTAAATCGCCAATAACTTTACATTTATATCTATATTTTTGAGGAAGGGTTTTTTTTACCTTCATATTCATTGCTGCAATTATGTGATTCCAACGTGGCCATCTCGAAATCCATTCAGCATATGTGATGTTGATATAGCCTAATCTTTTTGCTAATAAAACGCTCCATAATTGATCACCCCCAAGAAAAATAACTATTCCTTTTTGAGGCCATTTTGCATATTGATAGGGGTTGATTAACAATCTCCAAAAATTGTTTGCTTTGGTAACTAATTCAAATTTATTCCAAGATTTAGCAACTTGATATTCTGAACCAGTAGCATTTGGACATGGTACTAGAACTAAATTTATAGAGAAATTCAGCCTCTCATTTCGTTTTGAGGAATTGTTTATTTTATTTAGACTGTCAACTACTGGACTTACCCAAGTTGATAATTCACCAGGCCCATTAGAAATTATTACTACTGCAATTGCTTGTTTTTTCATTGCAGTAAATCCAAAATGAATTAAATGCGGACGGCGAGACTTGAACTCGCAAGGCCTAAGCCACACGCTCCTTAGACGTGCGCGTCTACCAATTCCGCCACGTCCGCAAAGGGTTATTTGAGTATAGGTGGGTTCTTAAACCACAAATTTATCATACATTAATCGCATTCTATTGCGATAGCAGTTAGTTTATCTGCTTTAAAAAAAATTTAAAAGATTAATTTTTAATACTCAAGTTAATTAGTAATTTTTTCTATTGCATAAAACAAATAATTATCCATATATAACGTTTTAGGTTGTATTGTTAACCAATGCATTCTTGAAATTCAAAAAATTTATTGAATACTTTCTGAAGTTTTTTTCAATTTAAATTTATTTTCATTTCTTCAATTTAATTTTGTAATGGTTGAAAAAGTTTTAATTGCTAATCGTGGAGAAATTGCTTTACGAATTATCCGTAGTTGTAGAGAGCTTGATATTGCGACTGTTGCTGTTTATAGCACTGTAGACAAAAAGGCACTACATGTTCAGTTGGCTGATGAGGCTGTTTGCGTAGGTGACTCGCTAAGTAATAAGAGTTATTTAAATATTCCCAATATTTTAGCTGCTGCCACATCAAGAGGGGTTGATGCTATTCATCCAGGTTATGGTTTTCTTGCTGAAAATGATAAATTTGCAGAAATGTGTAATGATCATGGCATCACATTTATTGGCCCATCTCCTAATGCTATTAGATCAATGGGTGATAAATCTACTGCTAAAAAGACAATGGAGAGTGTGGGAGTACCTACTGTACCCGGAAGTAAAGGTTTATTATCAAGTGTTGAAGAAGCCTATGCAATGGCTCAAGAAATTGGATATCCCGTCATTATTAAAGCTACAGCTGGTGGCGGCGGTAGAGGAATGAGATTGGTTGAAAATAAGGGTAATTTAGAAAAAATGTTTAAAGCAGCTCAAGGGGAAGCAGAAGCAGCATTTGGAAATGACGGTTTATATATGGAGAAATTTATTAAAAAGCCAAGACATGTAGAAATTCAAATCCTTGCGGATAGGTCAGGAAATGTAATTCATCTTGGTGAGAGAGATTGTTCTGTACAAAGAAGACATCAAAAACTATTGGAAGAATCTCCTAGCCCGGCTATTAACCATTCACTGAGGGAAAAAATGGGTAAGGCAGCAATTGCAGCAGCAAAAAGTATCTCTTATGAGGGAGCGGGTACTGTTGAATTTTTAGTGGATGATGAAAATAATTTTTACTTTATGGAAATGAATACAAGGATTCAAGTGGAACATCCAGTAACTGAAATGGTTACTGGGGTTGATCTTATTGCTGAACAAATCAAAATAGCTGGAGGGGAAAATTTAGGATTTAATCAAGATGATATTAAATTAAATGGTCATGCTATTGAATGCAGAATTAATGCCGAAGACCCCTCACATAATTTTCGTCCATCGCCTGGGAAAATAACTGGGTGGCTTCCTCCAGGGGGACCTGGAGTAAGGGTTGATAGTCATGTTTATACTGGTTACGAAATTCCTCCATTTTATGATTCACTTATAGGTAAATTAATAGTCTGGGGTAAAGACAGGAATACTGCTATAAAAAGAATGAATAGAGCATTAAATGAATGTGCAGTAACTGGAATTCCAACAACAATTAATTTTCATTTAACCCTTCTAAATAAAGCGAAATTTATGGAAGGTAAGATTTATACAAAATACGTGGAAGAAGAGTTATTACCTAACTTTTAAAGCTTCATAATGATTTCTTAACTCATACTCTTTTGAATGGCTAGTTTGATGAGACCTTGTTGACCTACTAATATTTCTCTTAGAAAACTTATTATTCCTATCCAGATAACTGGACCAACATCTACTCCTCCAATAGGAGGTATTAGTTTTCTTGTGAAATGTAAAATAAAACTTGTTGGGATTGAGATAAATAACCAAAATCCTTTATTTAATTCAATTTTTGGGTACCAGGTTAATATTAATCTTATTAAAAAAACTAGAGTTAAAAAGGATAAAAGAATTCCTAGCGTAATATCTAAAATAGGTAAATAGTTTTGAAACAATGAAATCACAATTATTTAATTCATCTTAATAAATATCCCATAAGTTAGGATTTAATTCGTATTATAAATTCAGAATTTAATTTTTACAAAGTGATTCAAATTTCAAATCTAATATTAGCGGCTGACCTTTCTCCAGAAGTTACTAATAATTCTGCTTTCAACATGATAGCGAGTTTCTTCGCGGCAGCCTTACTTATTGTTATTCCTGCAGCAGCTTTTTTGATCTTTGTTAGCCAGAAAGATTCACTTGAACGTACTTCAGGTACACGTAGACGCTAGTTTTTATAGAAGTTTTAAGTAAACTATATATAAAGGTGTTTGATTACACCTTAAAAAATAAGTTTTTGGAGAAAAAATGTGGTCAATGCTAGTCTAAATTGGGCAAGTATTGTAGGCATCGTACTAGCTGTTTGTGGAGGTGGCCTTTATTTCTTGAGGTCATTTAAACCTGCTTTAGCAAGAGATTATGATGTTTTCTTTGCTGCAATTGGTCTTTTATGTGGAGGGATATTATTTTTTCAGGGATGGAGATTAGATCCTATTTTGCAATTTGGACAGTTTTTACTAGCAGGAACTACTGTATTCTTTGCATATGAAAGTGTGCGATTAAGAGGTGTTGCAACTGATCAAGCAAGAAGATCATCTTATTTTGAAGATGAGCAAATTCCAGATATGCCTAGAAATTCTTCAAGAAATAGATTTAATGATGATTATGATCAATTTGAAGATTCTGATAGACCTTCTAGAAGATTCAAACCTCAAGATGATGAATTAGAAAATGATTATATGGAAGGTAGATCGCAAAGGAGAAATATCTCAAGAGCTATTCCTGAGTCTGCAGTAAGTAGGAGGAGACCTTCTTCAAGAGATTATAATCAAATTGATAATGGTGAACTAAATAGAAGAAGAAATCGGTCTGAAGATAGAATGTCCAATGAGGAGAGAAGAAGCAATTTTGGTGAAAGGCGAGCATCAAGAAGTGAAGTTAAAAGAGGCTCAAGGCCTTTACCTAATCAAGAAGGTTCTAGACAAGCAAGTAATTCCTCTCCAAAAGTTGTTTCTTCTTCCTCTAATAAAACAAAAAGGCCATCTATAAGATCCCAGAGTTCAAGAGAAAAAGTAGAAGATGCATCATTCTCTCAGAATATAAACGAAGAGAAAAAACCTCGTCAAGTGAGAAGAACAACAGCTAGTGAAAGAGTAAATTCTAAAAATCAAACAGGAAGGTATACTGTAGGTACCAAAAAAAATAAACCTAGAGATAACAGCTCTAGGTTTGATGATTAATTAAAATATGCCAGCCCAGTTTAGAAATGATTTTTGGCTTATTAATTCTATTAAAATTATTGCTAAAAATCCAATCATTGCAAATCTTCCATTTGTAATTTCTGAATAATTACTCCATCCGAATCTATATTTTTCTTCAGTTTTAATAGATTCTTCATCAATTTTGATTTCTTGAGAATTTATTTTTTCTACATCAACATTTTCATTTTGATTTAAATTCATAGTTTTAAACTAATTTTTAAAATTATACTTATCTGTAGTAAATAATTTCCAGTCTCCCCTACCATTTAATTCTAAAATATTCTCATGAAAATCTTTTAAGCTAGGCCTATGACCAACACTGACTAATGATAATTCCCTCTCTCGCAACAAATTATATAGCCTTTTTTCGGTTTTAATATCTAGTGCACTAGTTGCTTCATCTAAAACAGCAAATCTTGGAGAGTTAAGTAGTAATCTTGCAAAAGCTAATCTTTGCTGCTCTCCTAAAGAAAGTATTCTTGGCCAATCTTGTTTAACATCAAGGTTGGGATATCTGTCAACTAAGGACTTTAAATTTACTTCATTAAGAACAGAAACTAAATGGTCATCACTAAATTTATCAACTTCTGTTGGATAGCATAATTGTTCTCTTAAAGAACCAAGAAGCATATATGGCTTTTGAGGGATAAATAATAAGTCACCTGTTTTTGGTTTTTTAATAGATCCTTGATTTGGCTCCCATAATCCACAGATCATTCTTAATAAAGATGTTTTACCACATCCAGAAGGTCCAACTACCAATAATGACTGATTGGCTTCAATGCTTAGATTTAAATTTTTGATGATAGCTTTATCTGATCCAGGCGGAAACAGATCAGCATCATTAATAAGAATAGACGGATAATCAGAAACTATGTTTTGTTTGTCTATTATCTTGGTCTTACTAATGCTCTCAACTTTTGACTGGAATCCTTCTAATCTTCCAATTCCTGCTGTAAATTTTGCTAGTTCTTCTATCTGATTAACAATAAAAAACAATGAACCTTCTACCATCCCAAATGCAAAACTTGCTTGAATAAAACGACCATAATCAATGTCACCTCTAAAGTAAGGAATAGCCATTATGAGGTATGGAAAGAAGTTTCCAGCATAATTTATAGATCGTCTCATCACATCAATTATTACTCTCCAAATTATTAGTAAGTTGAAGTTTCTTACCACTTCGCCTAATCTTCTCTCTGTTTCACTTTTCTCTGGTTTTTCGCCTGAATAAAAAGCTATTGATTCTGCATTATCTCTAATATGGACTAAACCATATCTAAAGTCTGCTTCATATCTAAGTTGATCGAAGTCTATTTTTACCAGATTTTTACCAGCAATTAATAAGATAGCTGTTGCAAATGCCGCATATCCAAATAGTGAAAAGGTTAACGTTGTGCTAATGCTCCATAAAATGAGAATGTTTAAAGAAAAAGTAAGAAGTGCATCAAAAACTCCTAGAGTAAACGATAAACTTTGGCCAGTAAAAGCTCTGGTGTCATCGGTTATTCGTTGATCAGGGTTATCAACATCAGTTTGTTCTTCATCATTAGGATTTAATTGGTAATAAGCCTTGTTGGTCATATAGTCTTTAACTAAACTTTTTGAAAGCCAATCTCTCCAAATTATTCCTAATTTGTAGGTAAAAAATATTTGAGAAACTCGAATTGGTAGAGCTACAGCAAAGCAGCAAGCATAAATTCCTAAGATTCTATAAAATCCATCTTGTTGTTTTTCTACCAAAGCATTTGTTAAGTCCCTAGCAATAAATCCTATTCCTGCGTTAATACCGTTTACAGCTAAGAGCATTAATACTATGACAGCGAGGAATAACCAATGTATCCATCTACGATTTTTTAGTTGACGCCTTAAACTAAAAAAGCTTCCTGAACCAACAAGAAACAATCCAGAAAAAAATAATCCCCACCATCCAGACCATATTGTATTGACAGTATTTACTACTCCTCCAAAATATTTCTCAAGAAAAATAGGCTGTATACTTTCAAAAAAACTAATTATGCCTGTAAGACCAACAAGAACGATACCTCCAACACAAAATAAAAGAGACAATAAAAGCCATATAAATTGGAATCCATTACATTGATCAATCGGGAGAAAAAATGGTTGAGCTAATCTTCTTAATTTCTGTAATTGATAGAATATTTTAGATTTACTTTGTGCTATGTCATTCATATCTTTCTCTATACGTTTTAATCAATTAAATTATATCTTTTATGAAGATGATTGCCCAAAACCCACAAGAGTTAGTGCCCAATCTGGAAGGTTAAGGTAAGACAGTAACTTTAAATCAAATTCGTGAACTTTGATAATAGATAAATCCAATAACCACCATACTAAAAAAGGTAAATTAAATAAGATTTGTAATTGCCATTTGTAGGTTAATACTCTCCAGATTTTAACTAAAATAAGTTTTTGGGATTCATCTAAGTTTTCCCAGTTCTTTATTATTAAATCTAGGAAATTTTTAGGTTTATTGTAAACCGATTCAGGAGTATTCATTTTTTATTTTTTCTTATTTATAGCTAAAAACTACCTCTTTTGAGAGTTTTAGCCTGGAGGCCAAATCATTTTTCGGCCAGCTAAAAAATGTATATGTAAATGAAATACTGTTTGTCCCGATTCTTCTCCCGTATTAATAACTGTTCGCCAGTTTTTTAGATCCTTAGATTTGGCAATATTTTTCCCTATCAAAAGAAGATGACCTAATAAATCTTTATCCTCCTCTAAACACTCATACAAACTAATTAATGGCTTTTTTGGAATTACTAAAAAATGGATCGGAGCCTGAGGGACAATATCATTAAATGCTATACAAAGTTCATCTTCATGGATCTTCTCACAAGGAATTTCACCATTAATTATTTTACTAAATATTGTAGTTTTAGTCATTGTTATCTTAAGTAATCAAGAACAGTTTATTGGTATTACATCTTTTTCATGAAATCCCTCTTTTAATAATTCCTTATTTAAATCTTCTTTTGAAGTGACTCTATCAACAAATAAAACTCCATTTAAATGGTCCATTTCATGCTGAATACATCTTGCTAGAAGTCCGTCAGCTTTCATCTTTCTTGGTCTACCCATCTCATCTCTGAACTTTAATTTAATAGTGGATGGTCTCACAACGTTTAAATATACTCCTGGGATACTTAAACAACCCTCTTCATAAGAATTTAAAGTTGTGCCATAATCGCTAATTTCTGGGTTTATTAAGATCAAGGGTTCAGCAGCGGAGTCTTCAAAATTTACATCTATAACAAGTAACTCTTTGTTGATTCCTATTTGCGGAGCAGCTAGGCCAATCCCTTTTGCAGCATACATACTTTGAAGCATTTTCTTAGCTAAAGTTCTTATTGAACTATCTACTTTACTTATTCTTTTAGAGTTTTGTCTTAATATATTATCCCCAAGTTTATATATTTCAAGTGATGGTTTTCCCGTTTGCTCTTTTGATATTTTATCTGCAGATCCGTTTGCTTTTGATTTTCTTGCGAGTTGTGAAAAATTGTTTGCCACGGTAAAAAAAGTTATTTACTCAACAGTTAAGCTATAAAAATATTAGCACTTTAAATTCAATTTAATTACAGTTTCTAAATGAGTGATACTGAAAATTGCAAAATTAAGTCAAGCGTTATTAAAAATATATCTTTTAAAGAGATATCTGTGATCAAAAATATTATTTTTTGGATTGATATTGTTCCAGATACAGAAAACAATAAAAATGCAATTTTTGCTAGACCTTTTAATAATACAAATGCAATCCCTCAACAATTAACGGGCGATAATTTTTATATTAAGAGCAATTTTCATGGTTATGGTGGCAAACCATATCAATGTATAGAAGTTCATAATCAAATTTATTTGATATGGATTGATCAGCTCTCAAAGGCACTATGGTTTCAAATTTTTAAAGTCCAAGAAATGTTTCCTACAATCGATGATGAATATCTTGTGAGTGAAACTAAACCTAGACAACTTACTCAAGCAATTGAAACTAATTTTGATAGCTCATTTGTTATTTCTGAAAATAAACTTTTATTTGGCTTGTGTGAGATAAAAAATACAGATTATTTATTCTCATTAGATTTAAAAAAAACTAGACAAGAAATTCGTAAAATTAAAAGATTTGATAATTTTGTTGGAAATTTATCCTCTAACTGCTCAGCTAATTTGTTTTCTTGGATAGAGTGGAATGATCTTGATATGCCTTGGGAACAAAATTCTCTCTTTTTTGCAATTATCAATAATGATGGCGAACTACAAAAAATAAAAGAATTTTGTAACAAGATTATTAATGTGGAAAAAAAAGTATCCTTCTTTCAACCGTTTTGGATTAGTGATAGTCTTTTTGTCTGTTCTGAAGATAGTACAGGTTGGTGGAATTTATGCTTTTTAGATATTACCGATATAGAAAATATTGTTATAAAGAAAAGAATAATCAAATCTTTTACTGAATACGGTACTCCTCAGTGGGTTTCTGGGATCTCATTATTGTCTGGAACCATCAAAAATTTATTTTGTTTGGCGAAACAAAAAAATAGTTGGATACTCGAACAATATCAGAACCTTTCATGTGTTGAAGCAATTCAATTACCTTTTAGTTCAATCAGTGATTTCGGTGTTTTTGATCAAAAACTATTTATTAGAGGTAGCACTATAGGATATTCAGACTACTTATTTGAAAATGATTTTGCTGACAATAGTCCTGCTAATTTCTCAACAGAGATACATGTAGAAACAGTAAATTATTTTTCGAAACCAGAATCTTTTTGGTTTAAAGGTTTCAATAATCAATCTACTCATTCTTTTATTTATAAGCCTCTAATTGAAAAGTTTATTAAGCCTCCATTAATTGTAAAGGCACATAGTGGCCCCACTGATTGTTTTGATGGATCTTTAAATTCGGAAGTGCAGTATTGGACTTCGAGAGGATTTACTTTTGCAGAGGTTAATTATGGTGGTTCATCTGGTTTTGGTCGAGAATATAGAGAAAGATTAAATTATAACTGGGGAATTATTGATTCTTATGACTGTAAAGCATTGGTTCGTGAGTTGATTAGGTTAAATTTGGTTGATAATACAAAAGTCGCAATTTTAGGTAATAGTGCAGGTGGTTTAACTGCTATAAATTCTTTATGTGAAAGTCAACTTTTTAAAGTAGCGATTTGTAAATACCCTGTCCTAGATTTAAATGATATGTACAATAATACCCATAGATTTGAGAAAGGTTACTTAAATTCTCTTGTGGGTGAATATTCAAAATTTCGTAATGAATACAACCTGAGATCACCAATAAGTAAAATTAATAAATTGAAAAAACCAATATTATTATTTCATGGTAAAAAAGATTTCGTTATTTCATACAAACAAACATTAAAAATCAGAGAACAACTTGTGAAAAATAATAAATATTCAGATGTGATTATTTTTGATGACGAGGGACATGGTTTTAAAAAAACTTATACTAAAAAAACCGTTCTTTGTAAAAGTAAAGAATTCTTAGAGAACACTTTAAATATTTAAGAATTTATCGTTAAAAAACTAATAGTCTCTTTAAGTTTTTCTATAAAAATATTTATTTCCTCTTGACTAGTTGTGAAGTTCATACTGATTCTTGCGGTTGAATTGATTCCGATATGTCTATGCAAAGGTTGACAACAGTGATGACCACTTCTTATGCAAACACCTTTTGAATCAAGAATTTCAGCAATATCATTTGAATGAATTCCTTTGACATAGAAAGTTGCTAACGAAGCTCTATTTGGGTCTATTTGGGGGGTGGGCCCTATTATTTCAAGATTTTCTATTTGGTTTAATTTTTCAAATAAGTATTTAGTAATATGCTTTTCATATTCTTTAATATTGTCTAATCCAATATTATTAATATATTTAATTGCCTCTGCTAAACCTATTGCTTCTGCGATGGCTGGAGTCCCAGCTTCAAATTTATGAGGAAGTTCTGCCCAGGTACTTGTCTTTTCATAAACATCTTTAATCATTTCACCACCACCAAAAAAAGGAGGAATTTCTTCTAGGATTTTTTTTCTAGACCACAAGAATCCTATGCCAGTTGGGCCACATAATTTATGTCCTGAACCAGCTAAAAAATCTATTCCTAGGTCAATTACATCGAGTTTTTGATGAGCTAAACTTTGGCAAGCATCTAGTAGGACTAGAGCACCCTTTTGTTTAGCTAATTTGGTAATTTGTTTAATTGGATTACAGCAACCTAACGTGTTGCTTATGTGTAATAAACTTACAAGTTTTGTTTTCGTTGTTATTTTTGACTTTAAATCATCAATATCTAATTTTCCATTTTGATCTATACCAACGAATTTTAGTTTACATTTATTTTTTGTAGCTACCATTTGCCAGGGGACAATATTACTATGATGCTCCATTACAGATAATAGGATTTCATCATTCTCTTTTAATGCGAATTCTCCCCATGACCTGGCTGCTAGATTAATAGCCTCAGTGGCATTTCTTGTGAAAATTATTTCTTTTGTTGAATTAGCTTTTATAAATTTGGCAATTAAAGATCTTGCATTTTCAAATTCTTCTGTTGCTTTTGTACTTAATTGATGAGCACCTCTATGAACATTTGCATTAAAGTTTCTGTAATATTCGTCAAGTTTTGCTAGAACTTGGATTGGTTTTTGTGTTGTTGCAGCATGATCTAGATAAATAATTTTATTTTCACTATTAAAATTATTTTCTAATAAAGGAAAGTCTTTTTTATTAATTTTCGGTAAATTCTGAATTGTTTCCATTAATTTTCTTTTAAAAGTTTATCGAGCAGATCCCATCTATCTTTTGAAACAGGAATACATGAAATTATTTCTTGGAAGTAAGAACTTAATTGTAGTTTACTAGCCTCTGCTAATGTGAGACCTCTTGATCTCATGTAGAAAAGTTCTTCTGCATTCAATTGAGAAATGGTTGCGCCATGTTTGCACTTTACGTCATCAGCGATTATTTCCAACTGAGGTTTGGTATCTATCCTTGCATATTTTGATAAAAGTAAATTCCTGCTTAATTGTGATGCATCAGTTTTTTGCGCAATTTTTGGAACAATTATTGACCCTTCAAAGATTGCATGTGATTTATCGTCAGCTAAGGATTTATTAATTTGATCTAAAATCCCATTAGGTCCGTTAAATTGCATATTTGTATAAGTAGCTATTTGATCGTTGTTTTTAGTAATTTGAATTCCTTTTATGGTTGTTTTGGCATTTCCTTCTAATTGGTTAATACGGATTTCAAATCTTGCGTAATTAAATTTGAAATGTAGTGATCCTAAGATGTATTCACTTTTAGCTTTTTGTATTACATTTAGAGAATTTAATAAATTAGATTTGTTTTTACCGTAAGAAACTACTCCATGATTGACCGAAGTATTGGCCTCTAAACATAAATAAGTTGATTGAGATAATGAAGAGTTTTCATTTCCCAGATTAATTTGTAATAAATCTACCTTGCAATTCTTTTCAAAGAATAAAATTAGTGTTTTAGCATTTAAAGACTCAGATGAGGAAGCACTAAATATTTCAATAGGGGGGATTTTATTTCCAGAAATATTTAGACCTAAGATATTTTTTTTTGAACTTAAACAATGATTAAGTAGATCACTCCAATGATCATTTTGATCGAAATTGCAGATATTTTTTTTAATGTAGTTAATAATTTCTGAGTCTTTTAATTCTTTGATGGAATAGTTTTCTTCTTCTAAATTGATTGCGTTATGCTCACCTATTATAAGTCTTATAATATTTCGAGAGTTTTTTTTGTATGGGAGACTAGCTTTTGATTCTTTATTTTTATGAGAAAAATCTAAGAAACTTGAAAATTTTGATTTATTAGAAAGTCTCCATAATTCATTTTTGGCATTTGGTAATGGATTTAGTTTTAATTTATCAAGACAAATTTTTTGTATCTCTGATGGATTACTTAATAGTTCATTTTTTTTAATTTCTTCAATAATTTGCATTTAATTATATATTTTTTAGGAAATTATCAGTCCATTCATAACCATGTTTCTCAAGCTCTAGGGCAAGATCACTCTCTCCAGTTTTTATGATTTGACCATCTGACATTACATGTACATAATCAGGTCTTATTTCATCTAATAATCTTTGATAATGAGTAATTAATATAATTCCTGTTTGCTTATTAGAAATCTTTTTAATACCAGAGGCAACTATTCTCAAGGCATCAATGTCTAATCCTGAGTCGGTTTCATCCAAAATGGCAATCTTTGGTTCTAATAATGCCATTTGTAAAATTTCATTTCTTTTCTTTTCTCCACCTGAAAATCCTTGATTAATACTTCTCGATAAAAAGGCTGAATCCATTTTTACCAAGTCTAGTTTTTCTTTTACTAAATCTTCAAAATCAAAAGTATCTAGTTCTTCTTTTTTGAGGAATTTTCTTCTCGCATTTGTTGCAACTCTTAGAAATTCAAGGTTACTGACTCCAGGTATTTCAATCGGATATTGAAAACCCAGGAAAATTCCAGATTGTGCTCTTTCTTCTGGTTCTAAAGATTGAATATTTTGTCCGTAGAATTTTATTTCGCCTTTAGTTATTTTGTATGATGGATGACCCGCGATAATCTTAGAGAGAGTACTTTTGCCACAGCCATTTCTTCCCATAATTGCATGAATTTCACCAGGATTAATTGAAATGGTTACTCCTTTTAAAATTGGAAGATCCTCTGTAGATGCAAAAAGATTATTTATCTCTAATATTGGATCTAATACTTTAGTTTTGCTTTGCATCACACTATATAAATTAATTTAACCTACTGAACCTTCTAATTTGAGGGCAAGCAGCTTATCTGCTTCAGCCGCAAATTCCATAGGTAGTTGATTGAATACATCTCTACAAAATCCACTTACCATCATTGATACAGCTTCTTCAAATTCAATACCTCTGCTTTGCAAATAGAAAAGTTGGTCTTCTGAAATCCTACATGTACTTGCTTCGTGCTCAATTTCTGAATTTGGTTGCTGTGATTGAATATAAGGAAATGTATTCGCAGCAGCTTGATCGCCTATTAACATTGAATCACATTGACTATAGTTTCTTGATCCGACAGCTTTTGAACCCATCTTTACGAGACCTCTGTAGCTATTCACCGAATTGCCAGCACTAATTCCTTTACTAACTATTGTTGATTTAGTTTTAGGACCTATGTGAATCATTTTTGTACCAGTATCAGCTTGTTGAAGATTATTAGTAAGTGCTACAGAATAAAATTCTCCTACCGATTCTTCTCCCAAAAGAAGACAGCTAGGATATTTCCATGTTATGGCAGAACCTGTTTCAACTTGGGACCAACTTATTTTACTCCTCTTTCCTAAACACTTACCTCTTTTGGTGACAAAATTAAAAATCCCGCCAATACCATCTTCGTTTCCTGCATACCAATTTTGTACCGTTGAATATTTAATTGAGGCATCGTCTAGGGCGATAAGTTCAACTACTGCTGCGTGCAAAGTATTAGTATCAAACATTGGAGCTGTACATCCTTCAAGGTAGCTAACCGAGCTGGATTCTTCTGCGATAATTAGAGTTCTCTCAAACTGGCCAGAGTCCCCACTATTAATTCTAAAATAAGATGAAAGATCCATAGGACATATAACTCCTTTTGGTATATAGACGAATGAACCATCACTAAAAACAGCAGAGTTTAATGCAGCAAAATAATTATCATTAGCCGGCACTACAGAGCCTAAATATTTTTCTATTAAATCTGAGTAATCTTTGATAGCTTCACTTATAGAACAAAATATGACTCCATGCTCAGCAAGTTCTTTTCTGAAGGTTGTTGCTATAGAAACACTGTCAAAAACTGCGTCAACTGCAACGTTTGTGAGTTTTTTTTGTTCAGTAAGAGGAATGCCTAATTTATCAAAAGTTTCTAAGAGTTTGGGGTCAACTTCATTTAAGCTAGAAATTTTTTCTTTTTGTTTGGGTGCAGAATAGTAAATTATATCTTGATAATCAATATCTTTGTAGCCTAGATCTGCCCAGTTAGGCTCTTCCATTTTTTGCCACTTCTTAAAAGCATCCAGTCTAAAATTTAGAAGATATTCAGGCTCTTCTTTTTTTGCTGAAATTAATCGAATTGTATCTTCATTTAGACCTTTGGAAATTTTTTCAGTTTCAATATCGGTAACAAAACCATACTTATATGGTTCAGATACGACATCTTTCACTAAATTTTCACTTACCATAATTTTTATGAAATTGATCTATTGCAATTATTTTCTATACTTTAGCTAAATATATGCCCAAAATTGAGTTTTTATCCTTAATTAAATTAAAATATTAATGTCTAATCAAACTAATTCTTTTTCAAATCCTTTAAGCGACGAGATCGTTAAAAATATAGAACAACTTAATTTATCAATAATTCAAAAACAACATATAAGATTGCTTGCCCATTGCCTCGAAATTTTTAAAGAGATCTCAAAAGATGAAAAATCTACGTTTGAAGAAGATGAGCTTTTACGAAAATGGTGTGAAAAACAATCAAAGGGATTTAATGATAAAAAATTTAATCAACTTTTTTACGAACAAATGACTTCCGCTGCAAAAAAATTAAATTCTTTCTCTCAGAGGATTGAAAAAAGTTTTAAAGAATTAGATATCGAGGATTTAATCATATTAGTATCAGATAATCCAGGGAATTAATATGAAGTGATCCCAAAGAAAAAATATATTTTTGTTGAGTTCTTAACAATTCAAGGTAATAAAATTTAAAAAAATAGAAAATTAATTTATAAGTTATAGATTTCTAGATTTGTTCAAAACTGTCTCGTACCAACAATTTATAAAGAAGTTGAAATTTTAAAAACTTGAATGTAGTCAGAAGATCCTGACGACTGCCTCTAATATCACGCAATCTGCAAAAAAAAAGAACATACTGATCTCATGCAAATTATGGAGACTAAAAGTGGTTGATGGGATCAAGAATAAAGAAAATTTACTTAGTCTAACCCTCAGACAACTGCGTCAAGAAGCAAGTAAATTATCTATCCCTCTATATAGCAGAAAAACAAAAGCTGTTTTGATTGATCTTATAGTCAAATATCAAAGAAAAGTTAATAAATCTACTAATGAATCTCAAGATAAAAAAAGTATCTCTAAAAAGATATCCGATCCTATTGTTCAATCATTTAAAGAACCATTTAATACCAAAGTTGTATTTTTGCCTAGAGACCCTGAATGGGCATATGTATTTTGGCAAATATCAGAAAGTGATCGAGAAAAAGCTCAGTCTTTGGGTGCCAGCAAATTATGTCTACGTTTGTATGATGCTAACGTTGAGGAAAATGGAATATTAAATAAGGGAACTTTGAGAGAAATTAACGTGGATAGTTACAGTACTGAATGGTACTTACCAATCCCTGTTGCTGATAGAGACTATAAGGTTGAATTAGGTTATAAATATGGCTTTAATTGGATGTCATTAGCTTTTTCTTCCGTTAGTCATGTACCAGGTTCGCATCCTTCTGAACAGATTTTAGATAAATTTGTTCCTTTTAACTTAGAGGCACCCTCACCATCACAGGTTCCTTCAACGATTCAAAGTCCTCAAGTACAAGAAGTTAATGGTTTACATGAGCGCTTATATCAGGCAGCAACAAGTTTTCCTGCGAGAAGAAAAGTGGGATCTGAGGAGTTTATGGAAAATATGAATTCAACAAATTTGAATTCTAATCTCACTGATTCTGGTGCAGGTCAATGGTCTTCAGGCTTAAATGAATCAGGTACAGGAATTGTAAAAAACAGATCTTTCTGGTTGGTTGCTGATGCGGAATTAATTGTTTATGGGGCAACAGATCCATCTGCAAAATTAACTATTGGCGAAGAAGAAGTTCCATTAGCTGCAGATGGTACTTTCAGACTACAAGTTCCTTTTAGAGATGGTTCTCAAAAATATGAAATTAAAGCTGTTGATAGTTCAGGTGACCAAGAAAAAAGTATAACTTTAAAATTTGATAGAGTCACTCCTCTTGACGATACAAATGAAAAAGATAATGCTGAGACAGAATGGTTTTAAATAACTAAATTTATGCTGAAAAAAATTGTTGCTTTTACCCCTTTATTTGGTGCTCTAACTTTTCCTCTTATAGTTCCTATTACTATTTCTAATTTTGGAATTAATTATGGAATCCTAAGTGCATTAGTTATTTCTTCTTTATGGTTTATCGCTATGTTAAGAACATCCGAAATGCCACATTAATTTAGTTAGATTTTTTTAAGTTATTTAAGAAGCATGACTGAAGTAAATGTAATCAATATAAAAAATCCTTTTCAAGATCAAAAACCAGGTACTTCAGGCTTAAGAAAAAGTACTTTAAGATTCCAAGAGGAACATTACTTAGAAATATTTATACAGGCAATTCTTAATTCAATTAAGGATTTGCATGGTTCAACCTTGGTTGTTGGAGGTGATGGTAGATATGGAAATATTTCAGCGATTAAGAAGATTATTCAAATATGCGTAGCTCATCAAGTTGGAAAACTTATTATTCCAAAAAATGGTTTATTATCTACACCTGCTACATCTCATTTGATTAGAAAAGAAGGAGCTATAGGCGGAATTATTCTTTCAGCAAGTCATAATCCTGGAGGTATTGAAGGGGATTTTGGGGTGAAATTAAATATTTCTAACGGAGGGCCTGCTCCTGAGTCGATTACAAGTCAAATATATCAATGTTCTCAATCACTCAAGAGTTATAAAATTAGCAAAATTAAAACACCTGACCTAGATGAGGTTGGTGTATTCTCTTTTGGTCAAACTTCAGTAGAAATAATTGATGGATTAAAAGATTATTCAAATTTAATGGAGAGTATTTTTGACTTAGATCAAATTAGTGATTTTTTGAAAAAAGATTTCTCTTTAATTTTTGATGCAATGAATGCAGTTACTGGACCATATGCAAAAAATATTTTCGTAGAAAAAATGGGTCTCGCAGATAATTGTGTAATGAATGGAATTCCATTAGAAGACTTTGGGGGTTTACATCCTGATCCAAATCTTACTTATGCTTCAAAGTTGGCTGATTTATTATTAGTTCAAAAATCTTATAGTTTTGGAGCTGCATGTGATGGTGATGGCGATAGAAATATGATTTTAGGTCAGGGATGTTTTGTTAATCCTAGTGATAGTCTTGCAGTTATTACTGCTAATACGAATTGTGTTCCTGGATATAAAGGTGGTATTGCTGGGGTTGCACGATCTATGCCAACAAGTTCAGCAGTAGATTTTGTCGCTAGTGCTTTAAATATTCCTTGTTTTGAAACACCAACAGGTTGGAAATTTTTTGGAAATCTTTTAGATTCTAATTTAATTTCAATTTGTGGAGAGGAAAGCTTCGGAACTGGTAGTAATCATGTTAGAGAAAAAGATGGATTATGGGCTGTTTTATATTGGCTTCAAATTTTAGCTGTTAAAAATTGTTCAGTAAGTGAATTAATTCAAAACCACTGGAAACAATATGGAAGAAATTATTACTCAAGACATGACTATGAGGCTATCCCATCTCCTATTGCTAATCAAATTTTCAATAATTTGTCTTCTTTTCTTCCAAGTTTAATTGGAAATAAGTTTGCTGGAAATTTGGTAAAAGGAGCAGATAATTTTTCATATATAGATCCAGTTGATCAATCGACTAGTAAGAATCAAGGATTAAGAATTATACTTGAGGATAACTCTAGAGTAATTTTACGTTTGTCAGGTACTGGAACTAAAGGTTCAACTTTAAGATTATATTTTGAAAAATTTGCAGGCTCTGAACAAAATTTACATTTAAATCCTCAGGTTGCTCTAAAATCTTTAATTGATGATTTAGATCATTTATTAAATATTAGAAAACTCACTAAAATGGAAAAACCTACTGTTATTACCTAAATATTAAATAATTTATTTTTATATTCAAAAATATGGAGCCAGATGATTTATTTAGTAATACTTTTCAAGACAATAGTAATGCCCCTTTGGCAGAAAAATTAAGACCAAAGAATTTTGACGACTTTTTTGGGCAGGAGTCTATTTTAGGGAAAAATTCTTTATTAAGAAATGCAATCTTGAATGATAAGGTTGGCAATATTATTTTTTCTGGACCACCAGGTGTGGGTAAAACAACTTTAATTGAGATTATTTCTTCTAATACTCGTTCATCATTAGTCAAGTTAAATGCTGTTTTATCTAGTATTAAGGAGTTAAGAAACGAAATTACTAATGCTAAAGAAAGATTACTTAGTACAAATAGGAAAACAATTTTATTTATTGATGAGGTACATCGATTTACTGCACCTCAACAAGATGCTTTATTACCCTCAATAGAAAATGGAACCATTACTTTTATTGGTGCTACAACAGAGAATCCTTTTTTTGCTGTAAATAAAGCTTTAATAAGTAGAGCTCGTATTTTTTCCTTACTTCCTTTAGATGAAAATGATTTAAAAAAAATAATTGAAAAAGTAATAAATTATTATTCCTTCCTAGAAAATTCTAAAACTATCAAAATAACAGATGAAGCTATTAATCATTTAATATCATTTTCTGGAGGCGATGCGAGGAATCTCATAAACGCTTTAGAACTAGCTATAAGTATTACAAAGGAAAATAAAGACAAATTAATTATTATAGATTTGCAAATAGCAGAAGATTCAATCCAGAAGAAAAATATTTTATATGACAAAAATGGGCAAAATCATTTTGATGTTATTAGTGCATTTATTAAATCTATTAGAGGCTCAGATCCGGATGCTACTTTATATTGGCTCGCGATTATGCTTGAAGCTGGTGAAGATCCAAATTTTATTTTTAGGAGACTTTTGATTTCTGCATGTGAGGATATAGGTCTTGCAGATCCTAAAGCCATAGTTATAGTTCAATCTTGTTGCGATGCTTTTGATCGAGTTGGTTTTCCTGAAGGATTATATTTTATTTCTCAGGCTTCTTTATACCTGGCTATTTCTCCTAAAAGTAATAGTACAAAAGCAATTTTTAACGCAGTAGAAGCAATAAAGTCTAATAATATTTCGTCAGTCCCTTCCCATTTAAAAAATAATTCAAGCAGTTACTTAAATCCGCATAATTATCCAGATAAATCCTTAAAACAAGAATATCTGCCAACTGATTTAAAAGACTGTCAGTTTTGGAAACCCAAAGATTCTGGATGGGAACAAAATAGATATTATTATTTACGCAAAAATAAGTAATAGTTAGATTATTTTTGAACAGCAAAGAATGTTATATCTAAAGTTAGATCTTTCTTTATAAGCCAAAGAGATAGTCCATTTATAAAAATTTATTTGGGTAAGGTTTAAATATACTTTATTTTTTTTATGAAATATTCTTGGTTTTCCCTCAAAATATTGCCATTCCTTTATATCTTTAGCTAATTTGCCATGATCCCACTTAATAGCTGCTTCAATGGCGCACCATTGATTTAATACGGAGTTTTTAGTTAATGATCTAGTATTATCTGATCTATTTGATTCTAAGAAATATTTTTTTGCTAATTTTTCATAATTAAAATCTCTGTCTATTCTCTCAATATCAATTCCAATTTTTTTTTGATGCCAGACTAATATGATTGCATCTCTGCAATGACTAAAACTTAAATAACCCATCCCTTTAGGGAGTTTAGGAGGTTCTCCTGGATTTGCAATGATGGGTATTTCTAATGGATTTAAATTAAAAAGAGTGCCTAACGCATTTCTTATGAAAGCTCTGCTTTCTAAATAAATATTTGCTCGTTGCTTGGAAAGTTTACTTGCAATTTTAAGTTCTTTCAGTGTTGCTACATCTTGTACACCTTTGATCTCATAAAACCATATTTTTGGTATTTTATATTCATTGTTATCTAATAATGTCAATGGCTCTTAAGGTTGGTGATAAAGCACCAGAATTTAATTTAAAAGATTCTTTTGAAAAAGACGTATCTTTAAAAGATTTTAAAGGTAAAAGAATAATACTATATTTTTATCCAAAAGATAACACTCCAGGTTGTACAAAAGAGGCTTGTAATTTTAAAGAGAATTGGGATCTACTTAAGAAAAATAATTTTGTAGTTATCGGAATAAGTAAAGACAATGCTTCCTCTCATCAAAAGTTTATTGAAAAATATGATTTACCTTTCGTTCTCTTGACTGATGATGAACCTTATAAAGTTTCTTCTGCTTATGATAGTTATGGACTTAAAAAATTTATGGGAAAAGAATATATGGGAATGATGAGAAATACTTTTTTAATTGATGCAGATGGTAATGTCGAAAGAATTTATCTCAAGGTCAAAGCAGCAATTATGGCAGACCATATAATCGCAGATTTAGGTTTAAAGTAACTTATTTAAACTATTAAAATGTGAGATCATTCCCTGCATAACTAAATTTGGAGTGATAATAATTTCTTTATTCTTTTGCTTTAATCTACTTCCAATAAATTCAGAGTCTCCTCCGCATATTATTAAAATATCTTTTGCTGGGTCAAATGATAAATTAATTGCACCTATAAGAGCATTAGATACTCCTTTTAACATTGAATCTTCTGTTTTAACTAAAAAATTTTGACTAGGTATTTCATATGTTTTAGGAGCTTTTAGATTCTTGGTGTACTTCTCCATAGATCTTAATTGTGTAAGGAAACCAGGGATAATTTGACCACCTACAATTGAGCCATGTGCAGTTAACTTGGTAAGTGATAATGTCGTGCCGCAATCTGCAATTAAAAGATCTTTTTGGTAAGGGTTTTCTACGTTATTTAAAGCTTCTAAACAACCAAGAGCTCTATCAATTCCAAAATATTCAGGAAGGTTTTTTAATTTAATATCCTGAGTTTTAATTTCATTTTCTTCCTTAAGAAATAAATTGGGTAATTTTCCTACTGCTGCCCAAATTAAATTATCTAAATTTATAGTTTGCGGAATTTTATTATTCCTCTTTGTGTGAAAGAAACTATAGTTATTGTTTAAATTTTCTGCCCAGTGAAGCCTACTATTACCAACTAGTAAGAAATTAATATCTTCAACCATAATCCTGAAATAAAATTTTAATTTTCAGTATGAATCCCACATTCTTGTTTCATTCCGCCAAATCTTGTTGAACGACCTTCATTATTGATACTATCAGGAGCGCTAGAATGCCAATCACCTACTGTTGAGTAACCTTTTAAGAAAAGAGGGTGAGATGGTAATTGATTTTCTTTCATATAATAAAAAATATCTTTACTTTTCCAGTTTAATAAAGGCCTTAAGGAAAGGCGTTCGCGGACCATATCAACAAATTTCATTTTATTTCTATTATCTGTTTGTTCGGATCGCACACCACTAGCCCAGCAATATATCTGGTGTTTATTTAAAGCATTGTCTAAAGGTTTTACTTTTCTTATTTCATGGTATTTATCCAAATCTCTAGATTTATTAGTTTCCCAAAGTTTTCCATATAAGGATTCCATTCTTGCTGGCGATAGTTCACTTTGTAAAACCTCAATTTCTAAAGATAAGTCATTAATCAGTTTCTCGGCATATTGATATGTCTCTGACGGTAAGTAACCTGTATCTATCCAAAAAATCTTAATTTTTTTTTGTAGTGAGCATTGCTGCACCATATGTAAAATAACTGATGATTGTATCCCGAAGCTTGTTGTAATAGCAAAGTGATTACCAAAGTTTTTATAACCCCATAAAATTATTTCTTTTGGAGTCATATCTTTAAATTTTTTATTATGTTCTTTTATATTCAGTTGAATACTTTCTAACGTTTTCTCAATCATTATAAATCTAGTTAGGGATTAGAGGTTATTTCGCTCAGTTTTAATATTATTCGTTTAATTTAATAATACATTTAGGTTTAACACTATATCCTTTATGAGATCAATAAAAAAACCAATAGTAATAGTTGGTGCAGGCTTTGGAGGTATGACAGTTGCTTCAAATTTAAAGCGACTTAATCCTGCTTTGCCGATTCTAGTAGTTGATTCTGAAGCACAGTTTATATTTAAACCTTTAATGTATGAAGTTTTAAGTGAAGAATTACCAATCTGGGAAGCTGCTCCTGAATATTCAAATATATTTTCTAATTTAGGTATAACTTTTCTGAAAAATTGTTTAACTAAAATTAGATTCGATGAAAATATTCTTGAATTTAGTGATGATTTAAAGTTAGGGTATGAATATTTGGTTCTCTGTACAGGATCTTTAAGTAATACTTTTTCTGTTAAAGGTGTGTATGAAAATTGTTATTTCTTCAATAATTTAAATGACCTTAATAATCTAAGATCTGTTTTACAAAAAATCCAGAACAATAATATCAAGAAAAAATTATTTATTATTGGAGCTGGCCCTTCGGGGGTTGAAATTGCTTGTAAAGTTAATGATATTTATAAAAATAATTTTGATATCAGTATTGTTGAAAGATCAAATGAGATTTTAAGTAAAAATAAAATATTTAATCGAGAAGAAGCAGAAAAAGCATTATTAAGCAGAAAAATAAATCTTTTTTTAAATTCAACTGTGAAAGAAATTTCAGATCAAAAAATTAGTATTTTGAATAATTCTGAGATTAGAGACTTTGATCAGGACATTATAATTTGGACTGCTGGTGTTAAACCTAACCTACCTTTTATTGAGGGGAACGTATCACAATCAAACGGAAGAATTTTAGTAAATGAAAAATTTCAGATAGATAATTTTACAAATTCTTTTGCTATAGGTGACATTGCAATTATTAAAGGAATGGAAGATTTACCTTTAACGGCACAAGTTGCTATTCAAGAAGGAAATCATCTAGCTAAAAATATAGAACTACTTTCTCAAGAAAAAGATCTTTTACCTTTTGAATTTCAAGATAACGGCGAAATGATAAGTTTAGGAATTGGAGAAGCATCAATTTCTGCTTTAGGTGTGACTTTATCAGGTAAATTAGCATTTGAGGCAAGAAGATTGATATATGCTTCAAAAATGCCTGTTATCAGTAAAAGTCTTAAATCTACAGCTTCTTGGGTATTTCAAAAAAAATCTATTTTGAATAAATTTATTAATAAAACACCATAAATAACTTTAAACTTTTTTGGGATATTGTTTATAGGTATATTGAGTTAAATAAGTTTGATATGAATCTAATTTCTTTTTTTAGTAATGATTTCCATGCTTTGATAACTGTATTAGTTTTAATCCTGTCACTAATTTTATTCATACGAAATACTATTGCCCCTGAATTAACTGGCTTATTATGCGTTGGGATATTTATTGTAACTGGAGTTCTAACTCCTGAAAAAGCTTTAGCTGGATTTGGAAGCCCATCTTTAATTACTTTGATGGGACTATTTGCAGTGTCATCCGCATTATTCAAAAGTGGCGCTTTAGACAGAGTAAGGGAACTGATATCTTCTGAAAATATTAAAACACCTAGAAAATTAATTACACTAATCACTTTTTTAATAGCCCCTATATCTGGAATTGTTCCTAATACTCCAGTAGTAGCATCTCTTTTGCCCTTGATTGAAGGTTGGTGCGAAAGGCGAAATGTTTCACCTTCCAAAGTCCTTTTACCTTTATCTTTCGCGACCTTATTAGGGGGAACACTTACATTATTAGGGAGCTCAGTAAATCTTTTAGTAAGTGATATTAGCCAGCAATTAGGCTATGGCTCTCTTGAATTATTTAGCTTGACTTCAATAGGTATACCAGTTTGGTTAATAGGTACTATATATATGATTTTTGTTTCTGACTTGCTTTTACCTGATAGAGGAAGAAATAAAGATTTTATTAAAAATGGTAATATGAATATTTATTTTACAGAAGTTACTATTCCTTTTTCCTCTGAATTAGTTGGGCAATCGGTTAGAAACAGTAGATTACAAAGACGATTTGATGTTGATGTTCTTGAGTTGCAAAGAAACGGAAAAGTTATACTACCTCCTCTTGCAGATCGCAAATTTGAACCTGAAGATAGATTAATTGTACGTGTTACAAGAGCGGACTTATTGCGATTACAACAAGAACATACGATTTTATTAGCTGAAAATAATAAATCTTTTGGAGGTACTAATCTTCTTTCTAATGAAGAAGGTACAAAAACATTTGAAGCTTTGTTGCCTTCAGGATCAACTTTAGCAGGAGCAAGCTTGAGAGAACTAAGATTTAGGCAACGCCATAATGCCACAGTTTTAGCCCTTCGCAGAGGTCAACAAACCGTTCAAGAAAGATTAGGTCAAGCCGTCTTAAGAGCTGGAGATGTATTACTACTGCAGGCGCCTCTGGACTCAATAAGAGGTCTGCAAGCAAGTAATGACTTATTAATTTTGGATCAGTTTGAGGATGATTTGCCAGTTTTAATAAGAAAACCAATTGCTATAGCTATAGCAATTGGTATGGTTTTATTGCCTTCCTTATCTAATATTCCCTTAGTAGGATCAGTTCTTTTAGCAGTTATAGCAATGGTTACTTGTGGATGTTTGCGTCCTGCAGAAATACAAAGATCAATTAGGCTAGATATTATTTTATTACTAGGCTCATTATCTAGTTTTAGTGTAGCTATGCAAGTTACTGGATTGGCCGATTTAATAGCTGTAAATTTGGATTTTGTTGTAAATGGAATGCCTCTGTATTTCGCATTAATGGTAATTTTTGTAGCTACTGTATTGCTTACTCAATTTATTAGTAATGCAGCATCTGTTGCACTGATATTGCCTGTAGCAATACAGTTTTCTAATGTTTTGGGAGTATCACCAAATGCCCTAATAATGCTTGTATTATTCGGTGCAAGTCAATCTTTTTTAACTCCAATGGGTTATCAAACAAATTTGATGGTATATGGTCCTGGAAGATACAGATTTTTTGATATTGCAAAATACGGTGCTGGTTTAACACTTATAATGTCACTAACAGTGCCAGCCTTGATAATTTTAAATTATAAATAAAGTGCTAATAAAAAATACTGTTTATAAATTAAAAGATATTTACAGAAAGTTATCTGTTCCTCAATTCACAATTGTCACGGGATTAATTATTATTTTTTTTGGTACCTTAATTTTAAGTTCGCCATTATGTTCATCATCAGATGTGGGTTTATGGGAGGCATTTTTTACATCTACTTCTGCAATAACTGTTACTGGTTTAACTATCATTGATATAGGCGTTGATTTAAACATTTTTGGGCAAATTTTCTTAGCATTTATGCTTTTGTCAGGTGGTTTAGGCTTAATGGCTATTACTACTTTCTTACAAGGATTTGTTGTAAAAGGGACTCAGCTTAGAACTAGATTAGATAAAGGAAGGACTCTTGATGAGTTTGGGGTTGGTGGAATTGGTAGAACTTTTCAAAGTATCGCTATTACTGCTACTTCTATTATTTCTTTAGGAGCAATAGTATTATATTTTTTTGGATTTTTAGAAATTCAAAATAATTGGGAAAGACTTTGGTCTGCAATTTTTCATAGTATTTCTGCATACAATAATGCAGGTTTTTCTTTATGGTCTAGTAGCTTACAAGATTATCGATCTAATTTTATAGTTAACATTGTATTTATTTTTTTAATTGTCATGGGAGGACTTGGATGGAGAGTGATTGATGATATTTGGAGTAATAGAAAAAATCTTTCATATAAAAAATTGAGTCTTCATTCTAGGCTAGTGATTAGAACAAGTTTTTCCTTAATATTTTTTGGATCTTTAGGTTTTTTCGTGACAGAGACGTTATTAAATAGTCAATTTTTTAATGATTTAAATTTCTTTGAGAAAATATTATCTTCAATTTTTGAAACTATTAGCGCAAGAACTGCAGGATTTACAAATTACCCAATATCTTTAAATACAATCTCAGATACTGGTCTTTTACTTTTAATGACATTGATGTTTATTGGGGCAAGCACGGGAGGTACTGGTGGAGGAATAAAAACTACAACTTTTATTGCTTTAATGGCAGCAACTAGATCAACATTAAAGGGACAAAAAGACGTAATTATAAGTAATAGATTAATTTCAGATAAAGTTATTTTGAAAGCAGTTGGGATAACTGTTGGTTCTTTACTTTTTGTTCTTTTGATGGCAATGTTATTAAGTACAACTAATACTTTTATTAAAAAAGAATCATTTACATTTTTAGAAATTCTTTTTACTTGTATTTCTGCATTTGCAACAGTTGGTTTTGATATAGGTTTGACAATTAAATTAAATCATTTTGGCCAATTTATTTTAATTATTGGTATGTTCGTAGGAAGACTTGGAATCCTGTTGCTTTTAAGTGCTCTTTGGCAGGCCCTCTATAAGAGTAGAATAGAAAGACAAAAGAGAATTGGCTATCCAAAAGCTGATCTTTATGTTTAGCCTTTACTAAAATTTATTATGGCTGATTGGTGGCAATGGTCTCCAAAAAAAGAAAAGGAAGCTTTAACTTTTGCAGTTGTAGGAGTTGGTCGATTTGGAACTGCAGTTTGTAGAGAACTTATAAATAATGGAGTAGAGGTTTTAGCTGCAGATTCTTCAGAAAAGGCTATTGATGATTTAAGACAGTTAGAACCCTCTATAGAAGCTAGGGTAATTGATTGTACTGATGAAGAATCAATGAAGGAATCAGGTATCCTAGAAATGAATACTGTTGTCGTGGGTATCAGTGAACCAATTGAAGCAAGTATTACTACTACTCTTATCGCTAAGGATAGTGAGGGAACAAAAGTAAAAAGGGTAATCGCAAGAGCTACGAGTGATCTACATGAAAAGATGTTAAAACGAGTAGGTGCTGATAAGGTTGTTTTCCCTTCTAGAATGCAAGGTGAAAGATTAGGTTTAGAACTTGTTAGGCCCAATCTTATTGAAAGATTAGAATTGGATAATCAAACTGGGATTGATGAAATTACAGTTCCAGAGGAATTTATTGGTAGATCTCTGAGAGATTTAAATTTAAGAAAAAATTATTTAGTTAATGTTCTTGCTGCTGGTCCTCAAGAAAGATTAACAGTAAATCCCCCTGCAAAGTATATTCTCGAAAGAGGAAATATATTAGTAGTTATGGGGAAAACTGCAGATCTACAAAAATTACCTCAAAATTAATTACTTTTTGTCTGATTTTTTGGAGTATCTAATTCTTTGAGGAGCTCCTTTTAATCTTTTAATACTTTGTCTTTCTAAAGTATCTCTAAAATTATCAGTATTTATTTTAGTCTCTGAAATAAGTGTTTTAGCCTCTTTCTCAAAATAATTTTTAATCCCTTCTTGAATCAATACTTTTGCCATATTACTTACAGTTCTTGATTCATTCTCAGCTAAAGTAGTTAGCTGTTCACAAATTAGTTCTGGAAGAACTACTTGTATCCTAGGGGATTTAGGCTTCCCGTTAGTAGAGTTTTGGCGGGTTGCCATGAGTCTAACTGCATAACTGTTACTTCTAAGTATACACAGTTAGTCAAGGGTAGTATCTTTGTGTATATTATTAGTAAGGATATACACCTTTGATCAATTAGTGCCTTGCTTACATTATGAAAAATTCAAGAAAACTTGATTCGTCTCAAAGACCAATAATTGATAAAAAGAAAAAAAAATTAATACAATCTGAGTCTTTAAACAATGAAAATAGCGATGTATTAGTATCAGCAGTGATTAGTCCGTATTTATTGACACATCTTCATCAAATTCTTCAGCGTTCAGAATATTATGCGCAGAAAGATGGAAGAATATCGCACGCGGCAAATTTTGCAAAATTAAGAAAAGTGCTTTGTTTAGATGCAAGAAGTATGGCAGATGCCTCCGCTAAAGAAATAAAAGATACTGATCATGATTTATCTATAAATAAATATAATCAACAAAATGTAGCTTGAGGTAATACTCTATTGATATGAATTAACAAAAATTGATGACTAGTAATGTTGAAAAACTTTATAATTTGATCGCAAACGATTCTAAAAAAAAGCAAAGTTTGTTTTTGATGGCCCTCAATAATCCAAAATCAGCATTAGAAAAAATTTGTGAAATAGGTAAAGAACTCGACATTCAAGTTACTAAAAATGAGGTTATTGCATATTTGGAGACTGTTGATGACGAAGCAACTAAATTATGGTTGATTAAGGCTCGAGGAGGTCTTTAGCAAGGGTTCTAGAAGAGTTTCTTCATTTGTTAATGGTTTTATTCTTTTGTTATAACCACCACCACCAGCTAAAGTCCAAAAAAACCAATAACTGGGTATAGCTAATGCTGCAGCTATGAAAATTACTACAATTTGTTCTATTCTTTTCATAGAATAATTTTATTCTACAATTTTTTTTTTGGCGCAAAGTCTCTATTTTTGTAAAATTCAATTTTTTTAAAGTGATTAGATTTGATAATGTAAGCAAAATTTACTCTACAGATGTTGTTCTCAAAAATATTAATTGGGAAATTAGGAGGGGAGAAAAGATAGGCTTAGTAGGTTCTAATGGCGCAGGTAAGTCGACCCAATTTAAAATCTTAGTTGGAGAGGTAGATCAAACGAGTGGACTAGTTCTTAAGGAAGGAAGTCCGAAAATTTCGCACTTAAACCAAGAATTAGATTGTAATTTAAGGAGAACAGTAAGAGAGGAATTAGAAAGTTCGTTTAAAGATATTCAATTAGTTTCTAATAAACTTTTAGAGATTGAAAATGAAATGAAATTATTGGAAGCTAGAAATGACTCTCAAAAACTTGATCGCCTTGTAAATGAACTCGCAGTATATCAAGAAAAATTTGAATCTTTAGGTGGATATCAAATGCAGGCAGAAGTAGAAAAGATAATGCCAAAACTAGGATTTTCTCAGGAAGATGCTGATAAATTAGTGGGTAATTTCTCAGGTGGTTGGCAGATGAAAGTAGCTCTAGGAAAAATTATTTTGCAAAAACCTGATTTACTTTTACTTGATGAGCCAACTAATCATTTAGATTTAGAAACAATTTGTTGGTTGGAGGAATATTTATCTTCTTTAAAAATAGCAATCATATTAATTAGTCATGACAGATATTTTTTGGATAAGTTATGTAAAAAGATTATTTTTATAGAAAGAGGAATTTCTGAAACATATAATGGGAATTATTCTTTTTTCGTTGAGCAGAAATCTTTAAATGACGAATCTCAAAGCAAAGCTTTTGCGCTGCAACAAAAAGAAATTGAAATACAAAGAAAATATATTGAAAGGTTTCGCGCTAGTGCTACAAGGAGTACCCAAGCTAAAAGTAGGGAGAAGCAATTAAAAAAGATTACAAAAATTGATGCACCTATTTCTAGATTAAAGAGTCCCTCTTTTAATTTTCCAGATTGTCCACGCTCTGGAAAATCAGTTCTTCAAATTAAGAATTTATCTCATAGCTTTGAGGAAAAAATACTATTGTTTGATGTTAATTTAAAGGTATCTTCAGGGGAAAAAATAGCAATTTTAGGGCCTAATGGATGTGGTAAATCTACTTTACTTAAGTTGATCATGAAAAAAATAGAACCTGAGATTGGAGAAGTTAATTTAGGAAAACACAATATAATTACAAGTTATTATGAACAAAATCAGGCGGAAGCTCTTGCAGTTGAAAAACAAGTTATTGATTTAATATATTCAAAAGCACCAGATTGGTCTCAACAAAAAGTAAGGACATACTTAGGAAGTTTTGGATTTTATAATAATGCTGTTTTTAAATATGTTCAACAACTTAGTGGTGGCGAAAAAGCTAGATTAGCATTGGCTTTGATGATTATGAGTCCAAGTAATTTTTTACTTCTTGATGAACCTACAAATCATTTAGATCTACAATCGAAAGAGAATCTAGAACTTGCAATTAATAATTATAAAGGCACAGTATTTGTTATTTCTCATGATAGGTATTTTATTTCCAAAATTGCTAATAGAATTATTGAAATTAAAGAATCTAAATTATTATCTTTTGATGGTAATTATGAATATTTTTTAGAAAAAAAGAATATTAAAAATAACCATAGATGATTATCTCTTTTTCATGTTTTTAAGAAAAAACTCTTGTTTTTAGAAATCTTTACAATCCTCTAGGCAAGATCACTTATTTATCTTTACATACTTATGGTTTTTGTTTAATGTATTAATTACGATTCAATTTTATTCATAATACTTATGAAAAAGTACGATTTTAATGAAAGTAATTTTGTTAGTAATGATCCTGTAGAAAGTTATTTCGAATGTATTTCTTTTTGTGATATTACTGATGGTGTTTGCATCTCTAAATGTGTACAAATACTTAGGGATTATGAAAGTTAAAAAATATTTATTTCCTTGATAGATTATTTATATCAGTTGGTTTTACTTTTAATCTAATAAGTTTATTTTTTCTTTTTATAGTTATATTTATGTATTTATTAATTCCATTTTTACTAATTTCATTGATTACATCTGAAGAATCATTAATATCTTTTTTACCTACTTTTATGATTATGTCATTAATATCAATTCCACTTTTTTCGGCAGGGCTATTTGGAACAACATATCCTACTTTGACAATATTTCTATCAAGTGCAAAAGAATTTTCATTTATTAAACTAATTCCAATCATGGGGTGAATTACTCTTCCATTTTTGATTAGTTGTGAAGCGATATCTTTAGCTTTATTTATTGGAATAGCAAAACTTAATCCTGCTCCAGGTCCTGATCTGATCAAAGTATTAATTCCAATTACCTCTCCATTACTATTTAGTAAAGGTCCTCCAGAATTACCAGGGTTTATTGCAGCATCTGTCTGAATTAACTCAAATTTTTTATCATATATTCCTAGTTGTGAGACATTTCTATTTAAATTACTTATTATGCCAAGTGTAACTGTATTCTCTAGGCCAAAAGGGTTACCTACTGCGATTGCCCAGTCACCAACTTCTATTTTTGATGAATCCCCTAATATTGCTTTTGGCCAAGGTCCTTCACCTTGAAGTTTAATCACAGCTATATCTGTTAGTGAATCTTGTCCTATTAACTTTCCTTTATATTTTTGCCCATTTGATAGGCCAACTATTAATTTTTCAGATCCATTAACAACATGCGCATTTGTCATTACAAGACCATCCTCGAATATAAATCCACTTCCTTGGCTTTGTTCTATTCGTGGTTGACTTTCAGGAGGAAATTGTAACCCAAAGAATCTTTCGAAATATGGATCTATGAAAATTCTTGAATCTCTAGAAAATTGTTTATTATTAACAAATCTTTGAGTGTCAATAGTTACTACAGACGCGCCTGTTTTCTTAATTGCTTTTGTTATGAAAGATATATTTGAAATTTTCGATTCTTCATCAATAGTTTGATTTATTATCGATTTAGATAGTAATGTGGGTTTACTGAGTAAATCAAGTGCTAAATATGATATAAAAAATAGTTTCTTAAAAGAAAATTTCTTTAATTTTATTTTTATTACTGGCTTCAAAAACATTATTTGTATTTACTTATTAGTTATGTTAAGAGTAATTATATAAATAGTTAGAATTGTTTGGAGTATAGAAGAAATTGTTTTATGAAAATAGCTAAATTTATTTTTTTCGAGCTATCATGGTTTTTATATTATATATAAATAATTAATTTAATGTCTTTCTTATTCCCAATTATTTATTCAGCTGCTCTTACTTATCTAGTTTGGAAGGCTTTTAAAGTCATGTCGAATGGTTGGGGTGTTTTTGATAAACAGCAAAAAGGAAAATATAACACTAATATTAGACAAAAGAAATATACAATTCATCCAGAACTTCTTGATGATTCTGGAAATATAACTCAAGAAGAGTTATTAACTGTAAGGTTTTCTAATGAAACAGACTCTACTTTAGAAGAAAAAGGAACTACAACTGATTAAATTCATTTTAAAAATTTATTAGGAAAAAAAATTGGAATTAAGAACTAAAATTGTCTCTGGAGTAATAAGATCATTAAAATTGCCACCAAGATTTCTTCTTAAAATGGTTAAAGATGATCCCGTGAGATTGGAGTTAAGCTTAACTCCTTCTTATGGAAAAAGTCCGGTAATTGTTGGCCTAGTTGAGTCTTTAGATTTAGTTGCTAGAAGAGATAGAGAAGGTAGAATGCCTAGAGATTTACAAGGCACTTGGGATTGGACTGTTAGGCATGGCAAAGTAAGTACTGGAGGTTGGAACCCAATGCTTAAAGAAGCACTTCAAACAATGTTTGAGACTGGATTGCCTGCTATCATATATGAAGAATTAACTGGGGATGAATACAAGCCAGTTGATGGAGTTAGACATGTTAGATAATTCATATTTATTTATCATAAATCTAACCGTCAAACGCTAAAATAAATTAACAATTAATTACTAACTATTATGAATGAGGATAATCAACCAAGATTTGGTTTTGTAAATTTTGCTGAAACATGGAACGGCAGAATGGCTATGATGGGCATATTGATTGGTTTAGGTACAGAATTGATTACGGGTCAGAGCATTTTAAGACAAATAGGTATTGGTTAATTCTTTTACCAGAAAATTTCAATTTTAATCATTTAATTTCTTCAGCTTTTATTTCAATTGTAGCTTCTCCTGGTTTTTTAAGATTTTCGAAATTTTTTGAATTTATATTACCTAAATCTGCTCCACAATTTATGCAGGAATTATTTATCCCTAAAGATATATTCCCACATTGATCACAAATATTAACTTTGGACTTTAAGGAATTAAGACTTATCAAAGAAATCAAAAATATTAAAAGAGGAACCAAAAATAAAAGTAATAAAATATTACCAATGAAATTTAATAAAAATTTAAATCCAAAAATGGAAATAAATATTAGAAAAATAAGAAAATATATTACTAAATTTTTGTTTATTTTGATAAAAGAAATCATATTATTATTTCAAATTAATTATTTCTTCTTCTATTTATTAAAGTCATACTAGCTATAACAACACTCCAACATTGTCCAAAATATAAAATTACACCTAATAGCCATACCCATAACGTAAGTACTAAAAAACCTCCAATAAAACCATATGCTTGAAATCTTACTCCCAAGGAAAGAATACTTTTACTAACTGCAAGATTAAGAGTTGTTAGTCCAATTCCGATGAGTAGCGAACCTGGTATTAGTGGTTTTAAAGGTACTTTTCTACTTGGTAAGAGTGCTTGAAGTAATAAAGCCATTAATGAAAATCCTACAAGGGGGAAAGCAAATTGACCAACTTGTAAGAGTGGTAATTGCATAAATAAATCAGAAAAAATATTACTGGAGTTTGATATATTTTCTAAAACCGTCTTTGGAATCATTCTAATATTTGCACTAATTTGATCTAGCACCATTAAAAACCCTATAAAAAAAACTATCAAGAAAGCTTCAATTCTATTCCTAAGAAATTTCGAAGCTTGATCTTGCCACGCAGAGTTTACTCTCCTAGAGGGCAACTCGTCTTCCCAAAGCCTATCTGAACCTCTTTGAAGTGATAAGTATGCGTTGCCTGCAGTAAATAGTAAAAACATTGCTCCTAAAATTCCTGCTCCAAAGCCTTGATCAATTAATTTGAATAATGTTGTTTCAACTAAGTCAACAACTGATGGAGGTAAAATTTGAGCGGCAATAGATATTATTTGTTGATCTAAACCCTCTTGCTTTCCTAGAAACCAAGAAGCTATTGAAAGAGAAATAAGAAGTATAGGAAAGAATGATTGAAGTGTGTAATATGCGAAAGCAGCGCTTAAATCGACACAATCTGACTTACTCCATCTTTCACAAGCTCCCCATAAACTTTTAATAATCCATGTTGAACTACGCTGCATATTAATTCTCTTCAAATATTTACCCGAAATCTTATTTATTGTATCTAATAGGAATATTTTTCAAGTCTTTTATATAGTTATGATTCAACTATTTTTCAACTAATAAATTACCCCATGGTCTCAAAACATTAATTTTTTCTTTTGTCCAAGCAGCAATTAAGGGAAAATTAGTATCTTTTAAGTCTTGCTCTGCAAACAAATGCATTGGATTCGTTTCTAACCATTCGATGGTACAATTTAGCTCCTCAAGTAATAGCCATGCTGCCGCGATATCCCATATTTTGGGAGTTGATTCTATCGCTCCAAAAGTCTGTCCCATTGCAACGCTAGTTAGATTTAAACTCGATACACCAAGAAGTCTTATTTTTCCTGGAAACTTAGAATCAGGTTTTTTTTGTAAAATCTTAATAGATCTACTGCATAAGGATACGCATTCACTTCTTTGATTATGGTTGTTAACTTTTATTTTTTTGTTATTAAGCCATACTCCTTTTTCTTTGATTGCTACAAATTTTTTCTTTAAAGTAGGAATGATTAGAAATGAGGATTGAGGTTTACCATCTACAAATCTTGCTACTGATATAGACCAATATGGTATTCCTGCAGCGAAATTTGTCGTACCATCAAGAGGGTCTACTATCCAATAAGCATTTGTTTTAGGAACTAACTTACCTCCCTCTTCACTAAGAACTCCCTCATCTGGAGCAATTTTAGATAGAGCTTCTACAATCGTTTTATCGCTCCATAAATCACAACTTGTAACTAATGAACCGTCTGACTTGTTACTTGCGCTTATATTTCCAAAGTCTTTTAATTGACGATTACTAACTAATTCGAACAAATTATCTAAATCATTCAACTGTTGGTTGGTTAAATTGTTTTTATTCATATTCATATATTGCAAATAGTTTTCATGTCACTTTTTAAGACATTATCGCTTTCATTACAAACATTACTGATCTTAAGATAAGTCAATCTTTCTAATTCATCTAAATTTAAATTGTAATTATAAATTGCATCAATATTTTTAGAATTAGCATTACTTAAGTCTTTTTGTCTTAAAAGAACATCTTGAAGTGTAGATATTCCTACCTCATATCTTAATCTTGCTAGTCTTAAAGACTCTTCAGTCGAAGATATTTCTTTTAATGATGATAGAATTTTTTCTTGATTTAGTTTTAAATTCAAATAAGCTTTACTAATGTTGGTTTTTATAATATTTTCGAGGTTGTTATAAGAGTACTCTTCTGACATAGCATCTGCTTTGCTTGATTTATATAAATTTTTATTTTGACCACCATCAAAAATACTCCAACCAAAGTTTAAGCTAACAGTGTTTGTATACGAAGATCCGGATTTGTCAGAATTTATTTGCACTGCTAAAGAATCACCCTTCGAAAATGAGCTGGTTAATGTATTGCTAATATAAATATTTGGCTTGTAAGTATTCAGATACTTATTTGCTTGACTTTGTTTGCTTGACTTTTGTAGGTTAATATTTTTGAGGGAGAGATTCTTAACTAAACCTTCATTTATATTCTTATTTAATTTGTGATTCCAGTAACCTATTAATTTTTGCTTTTGATTAATTACAAAATCTCCTTTAATATTTAAAATTTCTTTTAATTCAATTTTGTTGATCTTATACTGGATTTTTTTTTCATTGAGTGATTGCTTATCTCTAGATAGTTGTGCATCAGCCTCAAGAACTTCAAATTTTGTACCTATCCCTGCATCAAACTTTGATTGAGCATCTTTCAAACTAGTAATTGATAAATCAAGAGATAATTTTTTATTTTTAATATCCTGATAAGATTTTTGAAGTTTGTGGAACCTAGATTTTGCTTCTTGAATAAGATCTTTCTTTTTAATCTCATAATTATTTTTAGCTATTTGATAATTATTTTTAGCTATCTTTATGTCTGATCCTCTCAAAGGGTCTAATAAATCTAATTTAATATTAAGTGAAGGATTTGCTGAAAATTGAGAAGTTTTTGTTGTTGTTGCGCTACTACTATAATTTTTGCCTAAGACATATTTTGGGAATCCACTGGCTTGTAAATCTAATGTAGGGTATTTTTGGGCGAGCTTGCTTGAAAGATTAAAAGAAGACGAATTAACTACATTTTCTAGTGATTTAAGTTCTTGATTATTTTTTAAAGTAATTTCTACTATGTCTGAATAATTAAGGAATACTTGAGTTTCTTTCTCTTTTATGACTTCTTCAATATTATGTTCCGTTTCACTTAATAATGCTTTTTGAGAATTGATGTACAAACAAAGAGGAAAACATAAAATTGGATGTATGTATTTTCTAAGCATAATTAAGTATTTTTTTAGTTTTTGATACACCAATTAAAGTATTAATAATATCATTTGTATCATCTAGAACGTGAATGTTAGTTTTCAATTTATTTGAAACTTCAGTTATGGTTTTGTCATCTAAAAATAGATCGCTATTAAGTTTTAGCATTATTGATGGTATGAAAATACTTTCTCCAAGATCCTTACTTTGTAATCCAGAAATTAAATCTTCACCTGTTAAGAGCCCTGTCACAACTTGATCTTGCCCCCAATAAATACTAGGTAAACCATATAGATTAATTGTCAGTCCTTCAATATTATTTAGTTTTTCTACTATGGGAAGCAGTGCTTCATAAACTAATTTCCCAACAATCCAACTAACTTTTCTTTGCTGATCTACTTTCTGAGGAAGAGATTTGGTTTTAGTTTCTAATGTTTTAAGAAAACTTCTAATTGAACCAACTCCATTAGATTCTTGGGGCATGTTTTCATATGTTTTATAACTTGGTAAATTTATTCCAGCTATTAAGTACCATTCGTCGGCAAGCCAACAAAAGCGAGTTCCAAGACTCTTTTGAAGAGAAGTTTGAATTTTTTCGACTTGTTTAATAGTTTTTCTTGCATATTCTTTGCTAATTGACATTAATCCATCATTTTCAGGCCTAAACTTCGTCAGACCTACCGGTACTATTGCGGTAGAAATAACTGTTTTAATACTTTTTTTATGAAAGTTTGCAAGCTCATAAATAGATTTCTCCAAGATTTTACCATCATTTATATTTGGACAGACAACTATTTGAGCGTGTATTTGGATTGAATTTTGCTCAAACCATTTAATATGATCGAGAATTTGACTCGCTTTCTTATTTTTTAATAATGCTTCTCGGGTTTTAGGATCAGTGGCATGAACGGATATAAAAAGGGGTGAAAGTTTTTGAGTAGATATTCTGTTCCAGTCATCTTTGTTTAAATTCGTTAATGTTAAATACGAACCATATAGAAAACTTAATCTATAGTCATCATCTTTTATATATAAGCTTTTTCTTTTGCCATTTGGTTGCTGATCAATAAAACAAAAAGGACACTTGTTATTACATTGTTTAATAGAGTCAAACAGAGCATCTTTAAAATTAATACCTAAATTATCATCTTGATCTTTTTCAATACTAATATTGTGAATTTGTTTGTTTTTATCCAAAACTGAAATATCTAAAATCTCGTCACTAATAAGAATCTGATAATCAATCAAATCTCTTGGTTTTTTACCATTAATACTTATAATTGAATCTCCCGGTTCAAATCCTATTTCTTCAGCAATAGAATTATTTTCAATACTTTCAATTTCTGCAGGGTTAATATGATAATTAATATTAGGAATCACAATATCGTTAGGATCCACTTTGTAATTAATTTCTTTCCACACAATTAAAGGCCAACCTTTTAACTTTATATTTATTGTAAGCTTATATAAGACTCAAAGTATATTAAATACTCTTAAAATAGAAAAAATGAATAATTTATGTCAGCTAGTCAATTAGTAGACTAAAACTAAATTAATTCAAATTATTTTCAAACCTTAAAGCATTGGAAGAAGTAATTACAAAAAATTTAGAAGTGAAAGATAATTTGAAACCTAAATTTCATAGTGAATTTGATATTTTACAAAGTACTTTTTTATCGAGACCAATTGCTTTAAGACTGTGGTCTTCTTTTTTTGTGATTCTGCCAATTTTTGTACAGGCACCATGGGTTAGATTCGAACCTATTAGTGCTCTTTGTGCTACTTTTATTATCCTTTTTGTAGCTTTTTTATTATCTAGAAAAGAGTCAGATAAATGGTTTATTGTAGGCTCTTTATTATTAGGAGTTTCAGGGAGCTGGCTTGGAGGTTGCTTATTTTGGGGTTGGTTAAGTGCTTATCCTATTCTCCATATTCCAGTGGAAGCAGTGGCACTTCCTCTTGCCATGGTCGGACTTGGAACAAAGTGGAAAATCGGTTCAAGTTTTTATATTTCATCCTTATTTGGAACAGCTATAACCGATTTGACAATATTTTTGACAGGAATAATGGATCAATGGAAGGAGGTTATTACTGCCGATTCTAATAATGCTCCATTAATACTTCAGAAAACTTCTGAAAATCTTATTCAGTTCAAATCTTTTTCTATTATTATTTTGTCGGCATTAATACTTTGGTTTATCTCAAAGGAAATTTTTAATTCTGCTATACCTAATTCGAGAAATGGTAAGGCTCTTTTAGTATCAAGTTATGTCATTCAAACTACTTTAATTGTTGATGGTATTTTTATTGTTTTAGCAATTATTCAACCAACTCTTAGTGGATTGGTTTAATGTTAAGGCCTCCATTTTCTCAAGAACTAATATCTATTGATAAATGGGATGTGATAGTAATTGGAGCAGGAGCAGCAGGTTTAATGACTTGTTTAGAATTGCCAGAAAATTTAAATGTCCTCCTATTAAATAGGAATACTAGTAAAAGATCATCGAGTAGATGGGCCCAAGGAGGGATTGCATCAGTAGTTAGACCCGAAGATTCTTTTGCTCTTCATGTAGAAGATACATTAAAAGCTGGAGATGAATTGTGTGATGTATCTGCTGTAGAAATGCTTGTTAAAGAGGCTCCTGGTTGCGTTGATAGGTTACAAAATTTAGGTATGATTTTTGATCAGAGCTCTGATCAACTAGCAACAACATTAGAAGCAGCCCATTCTTGTAGAAGAGTTTTGCATGTTAAAGATAGAACAGGTAGAGCTCTCGTAGAGGTCTTAGAGGATCATATCGAAAACAAGGAAAATATTTTGCATTGTAGAGGTGTGCGAGTAACAGAATTGCTTATTGAAAAAGATGTATGTAGCGGAGTGCAGGTATTAGATGGATCTAATTTATATTGGATTACCTCTAAAGCTGTTGTTTTAGCTACAGGAGGAGGTGGACACTTGTTTACTAATACAACAAATCCTGCACAATCTGCTGGAGAAGGAATTGCTCTTTCATGGAAAGCTGGAGCTGCAATTGAGGATTTAGAGTTTATTCAATTCCATCCTACAGCTTTAAAGTTTTATGGCTCTCCTTGTTTTTTAATTTCTGAAGCCCTTAGAGGAGAGGGAGCCGTTCTTGTCGATAAGAATGGTGAAAGCCCAGTAAAGCATTTACGAAATGGTGATCTAGCTACAAGAGATCAAGTGAGTAGAGCAATTATGAATAATATGCAGGAAAATGATGTTGATCATGTTGGACTGGATTTAAGATTTATTGATCCAGAAAAAATTGTAAAAAGATTTCCAACCATCATAAGTAGATGCCAAGATTATGGAGTTAATCCATTGAACGAGGTAATCCCTGTTGCACCAGCAGCTCACTATTGGATGGGAGGGGTTCATACTGATTTAAATGCATCTTCTACAACGAAAGGACTATATGCCGTTGGAGAAGTAGCATCTACAGGTGTTCATGGTGCAAATAGACTAGCTAGTAATTCTTTAATGGAATGCCTTGTATTCGCAAGAAAAATGTCTTCTATTGAGTTGAATACTCCTTTTAAATTAAAAAGGTTAGAAAGATATACTAAGGAAATTTACATGGATAATCCAAAGGAAGATTATATTTTAAAAGTTTCAGAAAAGATTGATTGTTTAAGAAAATCATGCTGGTCTGATTTAGGTGTCTCCCGTAACAAAAAAAGTATGATTGAACTTTTAAAAACTCTTCAAAATGACATAGATCAATTACAAAAAAATCCTTTGCTTGAGTGTCTTAAGAAAATAAAAATTGATCAAAAATTGAAATTAAGTGAACCAAATAGAAGAGGTCTTAATCTATTGCTTGATTTGCATAATAGACAAATCACAACTTTACTTTTGTTAAAAGCTTGTCTTTTTAGAGAGGAAAGTCGAGGAGGTCATCATAGGGATGATTTCCCTACTAAAGAGAAAACATGGAAATGCCATACTAGGCAGCAATTAAATCACAAAATAATTAAAAGGTTTATTAAAAATTAGTATCTCCCTCATATCCAGTCATAATTGCTAAATCATTTAAATCCTTAACGCCACTATAGATCTCACCTTTAATTTCCCATGATGGAAAACCTTCAATCTTTTTTTGTTTGCAAAGTTTATATTGATTATCTTTACCATCTTGGGCGCACTCCACAATAGTCATCTCTTTAACTGCTTGTTTACCAAATAATTGTTTTTGATCATGGCAATGTGGGCACCAATATGCACTAAACATTTTAATATTATTTTCGCTTAGGAATTTAGCAAACTTAACTTTCTGTGGTGAGCTTGATGTTGTGATTGTTGGAGATACTTTTTCTGTACTATTAGAAACATCAATCGCATTAGAAGGGTCAACATTATTAGACCATATCAATCCTCCAATAAGAACTGTCAAAACAACAATAAATCCTCTATAAAACATAGGTTCGCGACTTTCAAACTTTGCACCAATCATAGAGATAATAAAGATGAAAATAGATAAAATTGCAGAAAGAATACAAAAAAAACAATAAGCCTTGATTTTGAAAAACATTATATTTATCAATAGGAGGCTAAATACAGAAGAAGCACAAGATATTAAAAATATTATCCACCATATAAGTTTATTTAGTTTTTCTTTAGGAGAAATTACATTAAGTGATAAAAATATTGAAAGACCTAGTATTGAACCATAAGTAATAACTCCTGCTAATGAAAGAGGAATATTCAATTGACTATTCTCGAATAATGTACCCCAAGGGCTATTTAAAACTGTGTCACAACCATTTTTAATCCCAGGACAGGAAAGAGAGTTAAATAACCCCCAATTTTTTAAAGTAATTGAACCTGTATCAACTAATCCAATTGTGCTAAGAACAGCAATTAAAATTTTTGGCCATTTTAAATCTTTTTTATTTCTACTTTTTAAAGTCCTAAGAGTCATAGATGTTTAATTTTGTTAATTTTCAGAATCTATCCTAATATTATCTTTGAAAGAAACTTATAAACAAGTTTCTTTGTTAATTATTTCTTATCTGATATCTAAATTAAGTGAAGCAAAATAATCAAAATCTTAAAGATAAAAAAGTTTCAAAGGTTGCTTTTAGTCATGTTGGGTGTGAGAAAAATCTTGTTGATACTGAACATATGCAAGGGTTATTAGATAAGGAGGGTTATGAAGTAGGTAATAATATAGAAGATGCGAGTGTTGTAGTAGTTAATACTTGTAGTTTTATAGAAACAGCTAGAGAAGAATCTATCAGAAGGATTCTTGAATTTACTGATCAAGGCAAAGAGGTAATAGTGGCTGGCTGCATGGCGCAGCATTTTAAAGAAGAACTCTTAAAAGAAATGCCTGAAATAAAAGGTTTAGTAGGAACGGGTGATTATCAGAAAATAGTTAAGGTTATCAATCGAGTTGAGAAAGGGGAAATTGTTAATGAAGTTTCAAAAATTCCTGAATTTATTGCTGATGAAAAAATTCCACGCTTGGTAGATAAAAATAAATTTGTTGCGTATCTTCGTATCGCTGAAGGTTGTGATTATAATTGCGCATTTTGTATTATTCCCAAGTTAAGAGGTCCTCAACGTAGTAGGACTATAGAATCTATAGTCTCAGAAGCAAAAAATCTTGTAGATCAAGGGATTCAGGAAATAATACTAATTAGTCAAATTACAACAAATTATGGTCAAGATATTTATGGTAAACCTTCTTTAGCAAGACTTTTGAAAGAACTATCTAAAGTTTCAGTTCCTTGGATACGAATTCATTATGCATATCCAACAGGTTTAACTGATGAAGTTATTGAAGCTTTTAATGATTCAAGTAATATAGTTCCCTATTTTGATTTACCTCTGCAACATAGTCATCCAGACGTTCTTAAGAGTATGAACAGACCTTGGCAAGCGTCATTAAATGAATCCATTTTGAATAAAATTAGAGAGAAAATACCATCTGCCGTATTAAGAACAAGTTTGATTGTTGGTTTCCCGGGAGAAAATCAAAAGCATTTCCAACATCTTTTAGATTTTTTGTATAGAAATAAGTTTGATCATGTCGGGGTTTTTATTTTTTCTCCAGAGGAAGGAACAAATGCTTTTGATTTACAAAATAGAGTCTCTTCAGAAGTGGCTAATGCAAGAAAAGATAATATAATATCTATTCAACAAACTATTTCTAAGAATAAAAATCAATTGTATATAGGTTCTAAAGTTAAAGTATTAGTAGAAAAAATATCTGAAAATAATGAACTGATAGGACGTTCATATCACTTTGCTCCTGAAGTTGATGGCAATGTAATTTTATCTATTAAAGATAATGAAGATGAGCAAAATTATGTCGGTAAATTTGTTGAAGCAAATATTTATTTTGCAAATGAATATGATTTATATGGAGAAGTTATAAAAATATTATAAATTTTTTCTAAATTAATTTAACTGCTCTCAAGAGTTTATCTAATAAGAAAGCAGCTCCAAAACCGAAACCTAGAAATGCAAAATAGAAAATGATGTTCATTTATGTTTTATATTTTCATTTAATTTAGCATCTCAATAATAATAAAGATTTTTCCGTTTAATTTCTTAATCTTGTATGTAAGGTAATTGTTTATATAAACATTCTTCTGCTTTTTGTAATTCTCGACCTAAATATAAGGCATGATCAAATCTAGAAATAAGATCGCTTCTTTTTTCTGTTATGGCTATTCCAATCTCTTTAGCACTTATCCCCGTAAAAGTTTCATTACAACTTTTAATTTGTTTTGAGTCACATTTAATAGGCTCATTAGTTTTTGGATCTAGTGCATATCCCTCTTCATTAATTTTATTTAAATAATGCTTTAGGATAATTTTTTTAGTATGTAAATCAATCTTGATAATGAAATATCCATTCGGGTCTAGCTCAATGTATCTATTAGATAAATCTTTATCCATGCCTATTTTCTTGCACATGGTTTTACTAAAATCCATATTCAATATTTTTGAATAAAACTATATTATTAATATAAGCAATGATCGGGAAAATAATTTTTTGTTTCATTTAAAAGGGATAGAATTATTTTCTAATTCAATTTCTTTCATAGTTTGATAATTTAGTTCATTCAACCAAGGAGTAATTATATTCTCCATATTTTTGTTAAACCATTTATGTAAACTTTTAGTACTTCTAGCAAAAAAACCTCTCCTCCGTTTATGTTTTCCCCCTGCTCCAGGATCAAAACTTTCGATATTATTTTTTATTGCCCACTCAATAGGCTGGTAGTAGCATAACTCGAAATGTAAGTTAACTATCTCTTCTTGACTTCCCCAATATCTACCCCATATATTTTTTTCATCTTTTACACACATTGACATTGCAATTTTAGTATCAGAATCTTTTCTTGATGCACTAAACAGTAAGAGATTTTTTCTATTCTCAACAATATTTTCGAAGAATTCAGAGGTAAGATATTTGCTTCCCCATACTCCCCATCGCAAACAATGTTGTTCATAAAAATTATGCATTTTTTGAAGTATTTCTAGATTTATATTTTCTTCTGTATGAATTTTTATATGGAGATTTTGTTTTGAAATTGATTTTCTTTCTTTTTTAATATTTCTTCTTTGATTTGAATTGAACCTAAGTAAAAAATCATCAAATGTATCTTCGCCATTAATCTTCCATTCACTACTAGTATTTATCCATTCGTGATATCCCAAGGATTTTAGATGTTTTCCCCAATCTTCGTTTACATATAAGAAATTGCAACTTAAGATATTATTTTTAAAAGCAAAGTTATCAATAAAATTGATTAATGAATTTGTAATTTCTGTTTTATTTTTATTTTTCTTATATAAAAACCTATATCCATTAACAGGGCTGTAAGGACTCATCCCAATGAGCTTAGGATAATAATTCAACTTTAAATCTTGTGCTAATCTTGCAAAGGATTGATCAAAAATAAATTCTCCATAACTATGATTTTTAAGAAAAAGTGGAGCGATTCCGCATATTTCTTCATTTTCATACGCAATGAAATATAAAGGTTGCCAACCAGTTTCTCTTGAGACACTTTTCGATAACTCAAGGTTATAAATCCATTGCCATTCATAGAAAGGATTATTAATTTCTTTCTGCAATTCATTCCAAGTTTTCTTATTTATTTCTTGAATAGATAGTTTTATTTCAATTTTGTGTTCAATTTGATTCATATATTCTTTACTTTAATCATCTTCAAATTTCCTTGTGTAATGAATATGTATTTCATTTTTATCTAATTCTTTAATTGATTTTATTTTCCATAATTGTTTTAAATTAAAAATTTTATTTGTTTGCTCTGTAGGTATCCATGTGTATTTTCCTCCAATAATTCGTGGTGCTATTGTAATTTTGATTTCCTCAATCAAATCTTCTTCTACAAAAGAATTTATAAGCTTTGCTCCACCTAAAAGTGCTAAACGATTGATTCCTGCTTTTTTAATACTTGATAAAGTCTCTCTCCACGTGTTGTTGAAGTGAATTTCTTTATCAAAATCTAAATTTTTTAATTGATTATTTTTGTTAGAGCTGATTAACCATCTTTTAACAGGTTGTTTAAAATAACTCCAATCTTTACTAAATTTCTTACTATTAGAGGCAACTATAGAAATTGGCTGATTTTTTGAAATTTTTATTTCACTTTTTTCGCAATGAACTTTGACTAAATACGTACTCTGGTGAGCCTTAAGTGTTCCTAATCCAAAAATTGTAGCATCAACATTTGATAAGTTTTCATCCAGCATTCTTTTATCTTTATTACTCGCAAGATGTGATTCTCCTCCATTAGGAAAAGCAATTCTTCCATCTAAACTAGAAGCGATTATGATCGCTATGCTTGGAATATTCAAGCTTGAGTAACTAATTTATTTTCCAATTTTAACTTTAGTGAGTTGGTTATACTTTGATCAACATAAATTTCTGCAGCATTGTTTGGACTTTCTTGTAGTCTTATTTTATGTAAATTTGCGCCAAGATTTTGTATAGGTTTTTTAAGAATATCTGAAATATATAATGCTATATTTTCAGCTGTTGGGACACAAGTATGAAAAAATTCGATGTCTTTATTTAGAAATGTATGGTCTAATTGCTCAACAACTAATTCATTAATAATAGTTTGAAGAGAAGATAAATCGCATATCATACCAGTTCTATTATCAATTTCTCCTTTAACTGTGATGTCAACAAGATAATTATGTCCATGACCATTAACTCTGGCACATTTCCCATATATCTTTTTGTTTTCATCAAAAGATATTTCCTCTTTAGCTAGCCGATGAGCAGCTGCAAAATGTGTTTGAACTGTTAGTAAAGCTTCCATGTTTTCACCATAATAGTCTGCCCATAAATTTGGGTTTTCATAAAGTCTTAAACTTGTGAGAGGTAGATCATCTTTTAAACGACTCCAAATAACTTTAACTAAAGCTTCAGTAGTTGGAAGTATTCCATTTTTTTGATGAATGTTAAATTCAGGCCATACATCATTTAAAAAACGAAAATCTAATTGACCAGTAACTTTGTCTTTAATTGAATGTTTTACATCAGAAAGATTTAAGACCATTCCATCCGAGTCAAGTTCGCCACCCATTGATACAATGAGTTCATAGTTATGGCCATGTCCTGGAGCAATACTACAATTTCCAAAAAGAGAAAAATTTTCTTCTGAGCTTTTTTCAGGCAGCCAATAACGATGACTCGAACTAAAGCAGGCACGTCGAGTAATGACGCATTCACGTCCCTTTCCATGCAATGGTTTGGTGTGTGTATAAGCCATAAATGTCTGCAATAATACTATCTTAAGGTTTTATATACACTTTTGTCTGTATGGATAAATTCATTATTGAAAAAATAATCAAAATGATTAAGGGTAGAAGTATATTTTTAATCGGAATGATGGGTTGCGGTAAATCTCAAACAGGTCCAAAATTGGCTCAATTATTGAGTTATAAATATATAGATTTAGATTCATTAATAGAGAATTTAGCAAAAAAAACAATAAATCAAATATTTAGAGATAGTGGAGAAGAAAAATTTCGTGAATTAGAAATAAATTGTCTAAAAGAAGCAATCAAAATTCCATCTTTAGTAATATCCACTGGCGGTGGAATTGTTTCAACTCCCCAAAATTGGGGGATATTAAGGCAAGGAATAATAATTTGGCTTGATGTAGATAAAAATATTATTATTAAAAGATTGAAAGATGACATTGACAAAAGGCCCTTACTTCAAGAAGGAAACTTGAATAATTTATATACGAATATTTTTGAATCTAGAAAAAAATTATATTCTCAGGCTGACTTAAAAATTGAAATTAATAACGAAAATGTTGAAGAAGTATCAGAAAAAATAATATATGCTCTCTATAAAAAAATTAATAATTAATTTTGGTCAACCCTTACAGCAAACCATTTGATAACATATCCAAATTTTATTTCTAATTCATAAGTACTTTCTAATAATTCTTCAAAATATTCTTCTTTGGAATAATCTAGATTTTGATATGTTGTTGAAGATTCAACCTTTGGGATCCAATTTTTTAACCATATTATTGCTTCTTTTTTAGTTACGATTTTTTCATTTGAATCTGGCTCTAATAAAATAAAATGATCTGTAGATCTTATTAATGGATTTGACATGATAAAAAATTTTTTTTGCGTAGTTCTTTTTCTAATTATTCAAATGCTTTCAATAAGTAAAGCATTTGCTTTAAGCGAGGTGAATGTAAGAGAGTTTTTGGATAAGAGAGAAAATTTATGGCCAGAATTATACTTACCAAATTTTCAAATTTCTGATACTTCAAAAGATCTAATTTATCCTAATTGGTTTGAAGGTAATTGGCTTGTTACTTCTCAAGACTTAATAAATAAATCAGAAGAACCTGTTGTATATGAAGTAAATTTTTATAAGAATAATTCAAATGAAGTTATTGCTAATCGTTCAAAAAATTCTGAGTCAATAGGAAAGGCAATTTTTGGTGATAAATTGATAAAAGTAGTTAGTGATCCTCAATCTTTTAATAGTCAAATTACTTATTTGAAAGATGATTTCTATATTGATTCGAGAATTACAGGACGAACTCAGATTAAAGATGATGATATTTTTTTTGCGGATGAATTAGTAATTCAAACTGCCCATAAACCCGGGGCTTCTAGAGTTAATCAGGTGGAAGCTATAAGTAAATTTAAAAAATGTGATCAAGTCAATTCACAGTTAAAAGATAATCAAAAACTTGATATATGCGGTCTTCAATATATTGCTTCATATGGATCTAAAGTTGGTGATCCTTCAGTACATGCAGTAAAAACTAGTAAATATAAACTTACTTTTAAATTTATTGGGAATTAGCACTGAAAATAAATTCTTCCAAATTATTTCTCCACATAAATAAATTTTCTAAGTAAGGGTTGTTTATATATTCTTGGCAACCTTCTCCAGAAAGAATAGGCCCTGATGACTTTGGAAACTTAAGAAGTGATAATTGAGCAGCAATTGCAATATCAGCTATTGATAAATTATCACCTATTATGAATTTCTTATTAATTAAAGCTTTTGATAAAGCTTCTAAAATTTTTTGGAGTTCTAAATTATCTTTAGAAGATAAAACCACATTTGAAATTTTACTAAGATTTTTAAAAGGTAATTTATCAACTAACCCTTTTACTGAAGATGGCATCTCGTCTGGAAGTAATGCTGCACGAAGTTGTGGATTCTCTATTGCTGATCTAATCAGAGCTTTTCTACAAGTCGAAGCCATAGTAGTATCAGCCCAATCTTCTATTAATTTACATTGCGCAAATAATATAGGATCTTCAGGGAAGAGTGGATTGTTATCATTCTTTTTATTTATATATTCGCAAATAATTGAAGAATCACTTACGATTTGATTATTATCATCAACGATAATTGGAACTTGTTTTTGACCAGAAATCTTGAAGATTTCAAATTGCCCTATTCCTGGGGTAACTTCTTCAACCCTATATTGTAATTTCTTGGTTTGAAGCGCCATTCTTGTCTTAAGGCAAAAAGCGCTATGTCTAAATTGATATAATGTGATCATGCTGTTTAATGTTTGTTAAAACTTAGCTAAAAAAGTAATCTAATTGTGGAGCTAATGGGCGAATTCTTTTCTAATGTTGCAAGATATCCTAAGTATTTAATTTCTATTATTGCTGGAGGTATAGTTGCATTACTCGAACCTTTGTTTAAGAATAAATCAAATCCATTAACCTTAGTGAGTTTAATATCTTCAATAATAAGTGCTTCCATAACAGTTTATTTCGTACTACAAGCAATGACAAATCCAATTAACTTACAACCATAATGCCTAATAATTATCGGATTGCAAAAGTGTCTTCACTTTTGAAAAAGGAGATAACTCTTATTTTGCAGAATGATTTGGAAAATGACCTATTGAGGAGTAATTTCATCAATATTTCTAAAATAGACTTAACAGGAGATTTGCAATTTTGTAAGATTTACGTAACTTCAACTGCTGAAGAGCATATAAGAAAAGAAATTGTTGCAAATTTAAATCTCGCAAAAAACTTTATAAGGCATACTTTAGGTAAAAGAATAGAAATGAGAAGAGTACCGGAAATGACTTTCAAAGACGATACAGTATTGGAAAAAGGTTTGTCAGTACTTAAGCTTCTTGAAGAATTAAAAAATAAAAAGCAAAATTTAAAAGTTGAGGAAAATGATGCCAAAAGTTGAGTTTCCTTTGTATCAAAAAAATATAATTATTACTCGATCTAAAGATAAGACATCTGAGATAAAAAAATTATTCACAAGCAAAGGTGCGCAAATATTTGATTTTCCATCCATTTATGTTGGATATCCAGATGATTTGAATCCTCTGGATGATGCATTATCCGAAATAAATGAATTTCATTGGATTATTTTTTCTAGTAGTAATGGAATAAAATTTGTAGATGAGAGATTAAGAAATTTAAATACTTCATTAAAAGAATGTTCGAAGAAAATAAAAATTGCTGTAGTAGGAGAGAAAACTTCTTTAACTCTTACCAAGTTAGGAATAGAGGCTGATTTCGTTCCCCCAGAATTTGTAGCGGAAAGTTTAATTGAAAATTTTCCAATATCAGGATATGGACTCAGAGTCTTTTTGCCAAGGGTTCAAACAGGAGGAAGGAATTTAATTGCTGATGAATTTAGGAATTCTGGTTCACGCGTTGTAGAGGTTCCTGCTTATGAAACAAGATGTCCGGATTCAATTCCTAAAGAAACAATTAATGCTATCGCTAGCAGAAAAGTTGATGCAATGGTTTTTTCAAGTGGTAAAACAGTATTAAATTCTGCCTTTTTACTTGAAAAAGAATTTGGGGGAGAATGGTTAAAATTTCTTGATGACGTAAAGTTGTTAACTATTGGTCCTCAAACTTCAAAAAAATGTAAAAAAATTTTTGGGAGAGTTGATAGGGAGGCGCTCAAATATACTTTTGAAGGATTGTTAGATGCTGCGATTGATCTTTTTAATTAGATAATTCATGTTTATAATTTTTTTCTACTAAGTCTCGAAACCTATCAATATTTGCTTGTAACTCATTAGTTACCATTTTACCCAGAATTTTTTCCTCCATAAATCGAGCAATCATTTTAGGTAATTCATAGGTAACAGTTAAGTTTACTGATGTTGATTGGTCTCCTTTTGATTCGAAAACAACAGATCCTTGAGTAGGTAATCCTCCTATAGATTTCCATTTCAATTTGTTTTTCTCAATCCTTTCGGTTATTTGTGCCTTCCATTTAAATTTGAAGCCATTAGCAGCTAAAGTCCATTCGGTTAAATCAGGTAAGGTAGATGTTTCTTGATCAACTGTTTTCACAGATTCAATCCAGCTCATCCATAGAGACATAGAATCCAAATCACTCCATGTGTTCCAAACGTTATCTAATGGTGCATTTACGATTGTAATTACTTCATGTTTAAGCCAAGTACCCATATTTAGCTAACCGTAAGATTCTTTGCTAATTCGGCTTTCTTATCTAGGATTGCTGCTGCTGCTAAATGACCGCTCATAGTAGCTCCCTCCATTGAATCAATATAGTCTTGTTTTGTATAACTACCTGCCATAAAGAAATTTGATATTGAGGTTTTTTGATCTGGTCGAAAAGGTTCCATACCTGGAGACTCTCTATAAAGTGACTGTGGAACTTGTACTACATTACTCCAAAGCAATTTAAGATTTTTCGAAGAAGGAAATAGACGACGTACCTCAGCATCAATCTCTTTGGTTATTCTTTCTGTTGATCTACCCATCCAACGATCTCCTGGAGTTAAAACACACTGCAGTAGTGATCCCATTCCCTCCTTTCTATAGTCTACTGGACTTGCTAAAGCTAAATCTGCAAAACAACTAAAAGATGCATCAGCTGAATATAAAAGGTTATCTAAACCTGAAGGAATCTGACTTTTATTATCATTTTTTAGTTCAGTCACCCAGCCATCATATCTTAGTTGTATCGTTGCTACTGCGACTGCTCTTAGTTTTTTTAAACCTTCAAATTCTTTAAATTGATACCATTCTTTGGGAACTATTTTTTTAATGCCAGGCACATCACAAGCTGCGAGAAATGTGTCAGCAAATATAGTTTTTGGTCCCTGAGAAGTCGATATTTGTAATTGGGTAACAGAGTAGGAAGAGGCTTCTTTTTCATAAATAATTTCTTCGACTTTATGATTTAAATGGATTTTGCAGCCTTTCTTTGAGATGTAATCAACTATAGGTTGAGTTAGCCATCTATGAGGGGATCCTTTTAAAAGATTAAGCTTAGATGCTTCAGTCTTAGATGCAAACATCATAAAAATAGTCAACATGCATCTTGCTGAAATATCTTGACAATTTATAAAACCTAAGGCGTATGCAATTGGATCCCACATTCTTTCAAGACTTCTTAAGCTTCCGCCATGATTTAAAAACCATTCTTTAAAGCTTATTTTATCTAAGTCTCTAATGATCTTCATTGCACCCTCATAATCTACTAATCCTCTTACTATCGGACTAGTTCCTAAAGCTAATGCATTTCTTAACTTGTCTACCAAATTTAATTGCTCTGTAGTAAAAAAGGCCTTCAATCCGTTAAAAGGAGCTCCTAATGCAAATCTAAAATCCAAAGATTTTAAATTACCACCATTATTTATGAATAAATGAGTATGATCTTTCGGAAGCAGATTATCTAATGCTCCTACTTTTTTCATTAGTTTGAATAAATTTGCGTAATTATAAAAAAACACATGTAATCCCATCTCTATGTGGTTACCGTCTTTATCTTCCCAACTCCCAACTTTTCCTCCCCAAAATGACCTGCTTTCATAAATTTCTACCTCGTGACCTTCATCAACTAAATTAACAGCAGCTGTTAAACCAGCTAATCCAGAACCTACTATTGCAATTTTCACTTTTTCTAAGATTATAACAAATCAACTTTGTATATTGTTTGTTACGTGCATGATGTGTCTGAATTTTTTATAGTATTGATATAAGTGTATGTTTTTTTATGGAAAATGTAAAAATAGAAGAAATAAAGAACTCAGATGATGGTAAGGGAATTTTAATTACAAATGATGCAATAGAACAAATATCTTCTTTATTGAAGAATCAGATTGATAAGAAAGCACTTAGAGTTGGTGTTAGATCTGGTGGATGCAGTGGAATGAGTTATACGATGGATTTTATTGCTGAAGATGAAATAAATCCTGATGATAAAGAATACGATTATTCTTTGAGTTCAGAACAAACCTTTAAAGTCGTATGCGACCCCAAAAGCCTTTTATATATTTACGGAATGCAATTAGATTTTAGTAAGGATTTAATTGGAGGAGGATTTAATTTCGTAAACCCTAATGCTTCTCAAACTTGTGGCTGCGGGAGCTCTTTTGCAGTTTAGAAAAAAAATACATGAAAGATGAAATCAACTCAATTGAATCTTATTTCAACGAAGCCCTCTCAAGATATCAAGATGGTCAAGAATTAGTACCAATTGCACAGGATTTTCAAAAAATCATTCAACAAATACCTAATCACTTTGCCGCTTGGACTTGCCTGTCTTGGCTAAACCTTTTATTGAAAAATAATGAAGAAGCGCTAGCAGCAGCTAGACAGGCAGTTCGTTTAAATCAGCAGGATCCTCAAGCAAGAATGAATTTATCGTTAGCACTTTTGGCTACAAATAATAAAGGCGTGAGAGAGCATGTTGAATTAATAAAAAAAATGGCAATGATGATGCCTGATGTAAAGACTGAGTTAAAAGAGTCTATTGAAGATGGCTTTACAAGATATCCTAACTGGCCAGAATTAATTAAAATCAATAAATGGTTGGAATTTTAAATTGTCCAGAATTTTACTATTAAGTAATGGACATGGAGAAGATTTATCAGGTAGTTTGCTAGCTAAATGTTTAGTAATGAAAGGTAACCTTGTTGAGGCGCTACCGATCGTTGGAGATGGCGAAAATTATAAAAAAGTAAATATAAGAATTATTGGTAAAACTAAAAAATTCAAGACTGGTGGTATTGGTTATAATTCTTTTAAAGGAAGAATGCTTGAAATATTTGGGGGACAAATTATTTATTTGTTCAAAAAACTATATTTGTCTTACAAGTTAAGAAATAAGTATGATTTTTATTTTGTGATTGGAGATATAGTTCCTGTTTTTTTTGCATGGTTTGCAAAAAAAGATTTTTTTACATATTTAGTGGCTTATTCTAGTCATTATGAGGGAAAACTGAAATTACCCTGGCCTTGCAAATCTTTTTTAATATCTAAATATTCGAAAAAAATATATGCTCGCGATTTTTTAACAGCAAATGATTTAACCCAACAATTACAAAAAAGAGTTTCTTTTTTGGGTAATCCATTTATGGATAAATTCTCTTTTTTTGAAAAAAAATCAAAGGCTCTGACTTTTAATATTGGATTATTTCCAGGAAGCAGATTTCCTGAAATTAGTGAAAATTTGCAATTGATGTTAGAAGTTTTAGAGACTATGTCTAATTTGAAGTATTTTGAGAATATTGTATTTAGATTTGCCATTGTAAATGCTCTTTCTACTACAAAAATTAAGCAGATATTAAAAAAAAGAAAATGGATTTTTGTCGAAAAATTAGTTAAAAATAATAGTTTAGAATTTGAATTTGGTTTTATTTCAATTATTTTTAATTGGAATATGTTTGAACAAATATTATATGAAAGTAAGTTTGTTATAAGTATGGCTGGAACTGCAACAGAGCAGGCAATCGGTTTGGCAAAGCCAGTGATTCAAATCGAAGGTAAAGGTCCTCAATTTACTAAGTCTTTTGCAGAAGCTCAAAGAAGATTACTTGGTAGATATGTTTTCTGTGCTACTAATTATAAAAATAAGAAAGATCAAGTAAATCAAACAATTAATTTAATTCTTAAAATTATTTACCTAATGAAGATAGATAAAAAATTTCTGATTTCTTGTCATAAAAATGCCAATGTAAGAATTGGCGAGGGTAATTCATGTATTAAAATAGTTAATGATATGACAGTGTCATGATAGATGGCTAAGGAGAAATCTCAAAAAAGGCTTAAAGAAATTATTGATAATTTTTTATTAATTAATTTATTTGCGGTTATTTTTTTTGCAATATTTTTTATTTTTGCGGTAATTATGCAAGCAAATGGATTATTTTTTTTTCTTAATTTCTTTCAGAATCTTTGGAACCCTCTTGTAGTTCCATTAATCACAATTTTAATTGTTAGTTCTTTATTGAATGGACTTAATTCTTGGTGGAGGCGTAAATGGCTTTCTCAAGAAGAGGATATTTAAATTTATATATTTTTTCTTGTAATTTAATACTTAATACTTTTTGACCCTCTAACACTAATTTAGCGCCATCCCCTAATAATAATTTAAGAACAGTTCCAGGTACTGGAAGTAAATTTGGTCTTTTTAGGCATTTCCCTAGAATCTTAGAAAAATCTTTCATTAATACTGGTTCGGGGGCAACAGCATTAAATACTCCAGAAAATTTTTTATCTACTAATGCATTAATAATTAGACCGCATAAATCACTTCTATGAATCCAACTCATCCATTGCTTGCCGTCTCCGATTGGACCTCCTAATCCAATCTTGAATATAGGAAGCATTTTACCCAGTGCCCCACCTTCTGCTTCTAAGACAATACCTATTCTGAAAATGACTAATCTTGAGAAAAATGGTTTTTCGATTGCAACTTTTTCCCATTTCTTGCAAAGGTTAGCTAGAAAATCGTTCCCACACTCACTATTTTCATCAAATTCTTTTGTTAAACTTGTTCCATAAAAACCTATTGCAGAACCATTTATTATTACTGTTGGGTTAATTCTATATTTTTTTAGCGTTTCCATCAAAAACTTAGTTGAATTAATTCTGCTTTTTTCAATCTCTTCTTTTTGACTTGAAGTCCATTTCTTATCTGCTATTGGTTCACCCATTAAATTAATTATCCCATCAGAATCTTTTAAATTACTTATAAGATTTTCATTGCTCCAATTTTGTTTTATTGACAAATTAATTTTAAGAAATTTAAATTTATCTATTGCAATGTTTATCTTCAGGTTGTTAATATCCTTTCTACTGACAATACAAAGTTGGTGGCCTTCTTTGAGCAAAGCTGGGACTAACTCTTTTCCAATAAATCCTGTACATCCAAGGAGTAAAAGACGCATATTTTTAAATAAGTAATCATTTAAGACTATTAAATTTTTGTGTCAATTGTAATTATTATGATGTAATCAATTTAAAAAAAATTAAACCAAAAAAGTTTTTGTATAATAAACATGAAAAATTAATTAAATAAATCATGACTGAGTCATTACCAAATAAGCCTCTTAAAAAAGGCAGCTTAGTCTATGTAGATAAAGATATTTATACATTAAGCATTGAATCATTGGCTAGTGATACAGATTTACCTCAATATGTATTTGAGGGTCCAGGAGAAATTTTGAGTATTAAGGAAGAATATGCTCAGGTAAGATGGCGTCGTCCTGTTCCAGATGTTTGGTTTAAATTAGATCAATTGAAAGAATTTTTATATGCAGAATAGTTTTTACGAAATTATTGATTTTTTACTATAAGCCATTTTCATTTGGATTCTTTTTGCTTCTTTCATCATTTCTTTACCATCAAATAAATAATCATCTACATAACCTTGTGTGTATTTTTCCAGTTCTGATAAAGCATCTTTAACCTGAGAAAAACAATGATAAAGATCTAAACCTAAAGAGGATACTGAATTTGGAACAGATGTTGATTTGTAGAGTTTATCAACTCTTTCAATTTTTTTTTGAGAAAGATTTATATAAATGCAAAAATTGTCCATCAATTCTTCATCATAGGGATCAGCAGATAGGTTTTTTATTTCCTGACTCAAAGGTTTGATAATTTGGCTAATAAATCTATTAGTGGGATTATAAATATTTTTTATCCAATTTTTTACTTCATCATCTTTTATTTTAGAACTATATTTTTTTGTATTAACTTTCTCCTCCCAATTCACATTCTCGAAAGTATATGTTTGGTTTAAGGAATAGAGAGTTTTATCATATTGTTCTTTTTTAGAAGGATCATTAAGTATCTCCCATGCATTTTGTATTGCAAGAAACTTGTCTTTGTCCCCGCCCGTGTCTGGATGATGTTTTTTTACTAAACGACGATAAGAAGATTTTATTTCACCTTTATTTGCATTTGTATTCAAGCCTAATTCTTCATAAAGATTTTTGGTCATATTTAAATACCTCTTTCTACAAATAACCGTCTTGTCTAGCTTTTATTACAGTATTTGATTCAAACATTGCTGTGGATAAATATCGTTCCCCAAAACTTGGAAGTATCACTATTAATCTTTGATTAAGAAGTTCTTTTCTTTGTCCAATTTTGATTGTTGCTGCTAAAGCAGCACCGCTACTTATACCCGATAGAAGACCTTCTAATCGAGCTAATAACCTCCCATAAAAAAATGCTTCATCATCATCTATTTTTATTATTTCGTCAATTAATTGTGTATTAAGTACTTTAGGAATAAAGCCTGCACCAATCCCTTGTATCAAGTGAGAACCTGCCTTTCCTCCAGAAATGACAGCACTTTTTGCAGGCTCAACTGCATATATTTTGCAATTTGGATTGACTTTTTTTAAAAATCGAGCACATCCAGTGACGGTTCCTCCAGTACCAACTCCAGTGACTAATCCATCAATATTTTGATTAGATTGATCCCAAATTTCTTTAGCTGTTGTCCTTTCATGAATATCTGGATTAGCAAGATTTTCAAACTGGTTAAATTGAAAGCTATTTGAAATACTTGAAGCTAATTTATTGGCTAAATCTAATGCTCCTTTCATTCCTTCTTTTCCTGGAGTGAGTTGTAATTCTGCACCATATGCTCGAAGCATTGCTCTTCTCTCAATACTCATAGTATCTGGCATAGTTAATATCAATCTATAGCCTTTTGCTGCTGCAACCATAGCTAAAGCTATACCAGTATTCCCGCTTGTTGCTTCAATTAAGGTTGTTTCTCCAGGAAATATTAAACCATCTTTTTCAGCTGAATTTAACATAGAATAAGCTATGCGATCTTTAACAGATGCTGATGGATTGAAACTTTCAAGTTTAGCTATTATTTCAGGATGACACTTACAGTAATTTTTTATACGATCTAATTTCACTAAAGGTGTGTTGCCAACTAAAGAAGTAATATCACTTGCGATTTCCATAGAAAAAGTTTACAAAAATAAATTTGTTTATTCTTATATTAATTGCTTTTATTGATCTTTTATAAAAAATTTTTAATTGAACTTAATTTAAAAACAACTTCTTAGAAAAGATTGTTCTATAGTTTGTCTATAATAAAGTATTTACAATTCTTTTATGTATTCTCTTGAAATAAGCCTAAGATATTCCCCTTTTCCCCTTTCAATACAGAAGAAAGATTATGAGGATGTTAAAAAAATCTATGATGAAATAAAAGATTTTATGAACGGCAATAATCAAAATTCTAATTTAATTGAGTTACATTGTGAAAAAGTTCAGGACAAATCGATAACTGTTCTGGCTAAAGAGGTTATTTCTGTTCAGATATATGAAAAGTCTGCAGTAGCTGGTGGTTCAAAAAGACCTGGGTTTTCTTTAGATATTTAATATGATCGAGATCGAGGATACTTTGGAAAATAAAGTACCCAATATAACTTTTAATAATGTATGTTTTTCATGGCCTGAAAAAAAAGAGCATGTAATCAATAATTGTAGTTTTTCTATAAATGAAACAGGTTTATGGATGATTGTAGGCAAAAATGGGAGTGGTAAGAGTACCTTGCTAAAATTAATTAATGGACTTCTTAAACCAACCAAGGGATTTATTAATAATTTAGCTAATGTTGGGATGGTTTTTCAAAATCCTGATCATCAAATTTTAATGCCAACTTGTAGAAGCGAACTTATTCTAAATATTAATAAAAAATTAAGTAGAAAAGAAATTACTAACAAAATTGATATTTCACTCAATAGAGTTGGGTTAACTGGATTTGATAAAAGACCTATTCATACTTTAAGTGGTGGTCAAAAACAACGTTTAACTATTGCCTGTTCCTTGATAAGTGATAAGAATTTTGTTCTTTTGGATGAGCCTACTTCGCTCTTGGATAGTTATAGTCAATTAAAGGTTTTAGAAATAATCAAGGATCTTACAAATAATAAAAGAAATCCATTTACTGCTTTATGGATTACACATCGTTTAGAGGAATTAAGTTACTCAGATGCAGTCGCAGAGATGAAGAATGGAAAATTATCAGATTGGCAAAAACCATTAAACTTTAAATATAATTAAGGTTTACCCCTTGTCATAAGGTACATGTAAGGGTTAAGTTTTTATATATATTCCTCGGTAGCTCAGCGGTAGAGCGATCGACTGTTAATCGATTGGTCGCAGGTTCGAATCCCGCCCGGGGAGTTTAATTACAGATTCAAAGTACTGAAAGACCCCGCAAAGGGTCTTTTTTATGAAAAAGCAAGGATTTTCGGAAAAATAATGTTTGGCATATTGTATGGCATTAATAAATGATCTCTGTGGTATATAAAAATTTCAATTAAATTTACAGGTAAGTAATTATTGTCAGATGATACTGATTAAAATATCTCTATGGGATTTCAATAAACTTCAACAGACTTTAATTAAATTTATCACTTACCAAGAGACCTAATAAGTCTCTTTTTTATGAATGCCAAAAGATCTTTCTGTAATCAATGTTAAGGAATAGTAATGACAATATATGACATTTTTATTATTCAATTATTAATCTTTTTACTTATCTTTTTTTGCGTTTCTGTTACTAGGAATTTAATGTTTTAATGAGATTTTTATATCTCCCATATTTTGTTAATTTTGTCTTTGTTTTTGGTTAAACGCTCTATTAATAATTTATTTAATTTATTTAAGATTTGATTATTATTTTTTATTTATATATCTATCATTTGAAACATTTAATTTGAACATGTATTTTTTACAAAATTCCTTAAAGAGTTTTCTGACTGGGAATTAAGTATATGATTAGCAATAATTTTATGCCCTGCAGCATTGGGATGATTATCATATTTAATTTCGTAACTAGAAGGATAAAGTTTTTGGTTAGTAAGAGTTGAGAAATCAATTTTTATTCCTTTTGATTCTGCGTTTTTTTTGAATTCTGTACTAAATATATAGCGATTGGTTGGATCCATAACTTCTTTTGGTAAAACGCCTGTATAAACCATTAGTAGAGGTGCAAGATTAAAAGTTTGTTCTTTAAGATCAAGTATGGAACGGTCTATTTTTAGTTTTGCATCTTTCGAGAGATTTGAATTTATTTTAAATTGTTCTCCAAAATATAGGGATCTTGATCGATTTTCTACTGGATTTTTTCTGGGATCAATATCTATTGTTTTCTCAAGAAATAATCTCTTTACGATTCTTGCGAAATTGGAGTGCTTTTGTGAAAAGTTGTATATTGGTAAGACAAGAGGATAATTCAAAGTCTTTTTAATAAAAACTTTTTTAGAAATAAAATTTTTATTTCCTTTTTTCACTAAAGGTATATTGTCAATTTTTGAGATGGAATATAAACTTGAAATTGCTGCTCTTCTCCCATCATCAAGATTGACAAAAACTATTATTCCATTCAGGTTAAGTTTTTTAAGTTTTTCTTTGAATATTTCAACGTATGCTGGATAGTCAGCTAGTCCCCATCCCCCTGCAGCAGCATTAGTAAATTTAAAACTACGATTATTAGATAAATTTTTATTTAAGTAATTTTCTATCAATGTAGGAAATGCCTCTTCATACTCAACAAGCCATCCAAATGAGAATGAATCTCCAAGTATGAGATAAGAACATGATTTGTTTTGAAAATTTGTGTTATCTGGTTCTGATTTTTTGTAAGAATTTAGAGATATTCTGTTTCCATAATTGCCAAAAGCATATTTCTTGATCCCATTTCCCCAGAATTCATGAAGTCCAGAAGAGTTGCTAATATTAGTTGCCAAACCATTTTCTTGGAGTTCTCGCCAAGAAGTTGACATTGGTTGGTAGGCAATAATTCTTGATCCAACTTCTAAACCTATTAGGGTTAACATATATGGTATTAATTCCTTGAAGAAATTTTTCTTACCCATATTAGAAAATTGAATAAATAAATTTAGCAACTACATATCCTTGTGTGGATACAATGAGTGCTCCCAATAAAACAATTGTAATTATTAATGGCGCTAAACAATACTTTTTTCTTACTTTAAGAAAGTCCCAAATGTCTTTAAATAATTCAGGATTCAAAAGCACTTCATCACATTTGCGGACTTCAAGCTTCATACGACTTGAAATTATTTTTGATTTCCAATTCTATTGCCCGTGTAACCTGATTTTTGCATAACAGAATCGCTCCATTTAGGGTTATTAAGATACCAAATAATAGTTTTCTTTAGACCATCTTCAAAAGTTATTTTAGGCGTCCAACCTAACTTCTTTTTTATTAAATTTGAATTTATGGCATATCTTTTGTCATGTCCAGGTCTATCTGCAACATTTTGAATTAGAGATGCATGAGGAAATTCTTTTTGATCAACCTCATCAAGAATTTTACATATTTGAAGTTGAACTTCTTTATTAGTTCTTTCACTACCCCCTCCTACACAGTAACTCTTTCCAAGCTCTCCCTTTTCAGCTATTAGTAATAAAGCTTCTACATGATCTTCTACATATAACCAATCTCTTATGTTTAAACCATTGCCATAAAGAGGTATCTTTTCACCTTTAATTCCTTTTAAGATACTCAAAGGAATAAGTTTTTCTGGGAATTGATATGGTCCAAAATTATTACTACAATTTGAAATTATAGTAGGCAAACCATAAGTGTGATACCAACTGTTTACTAAGTGATCACTAGAAGCTTTACTCGAAGAATATGGACTTCGAGGAGAATATTTTGTATTTTCATCAAATTTACCATTTAATCCCAATGATCCGAAGACCTCATCAGTGCTGATATGAATAAATCTAAATAATTGTTTTTTTACATCACTTAATTTGTCCCAATAAGCTCGTGAGGCTTCAAGTAAATTAAAAGTTCCTATGATATTACTCTCTATAAATTTTAATGGGTTATCAATTGAACGATCAACATGACTTTCAGCTGCTAGATGTATTATCAGATTAGGACTAATATCTTTTACTAAATTTTCTAATATTTCTTTGTTCCTTAAATCTATTTTTACGAAAAAATGTCGCGATTTATTATCCTCTGAATCTTTTATCCACGATAAGTCGCTTGCGTAGCCCATTTGATCTAAGTTGTAAATAATCCAGTCTTTCTCTTTTAAAATCTTTCTTATTAAAGTTCCCCCAATAAAGCCAGCTCCACCGGTGACTATTACTTTATGTTGATTTTTTATCATGCGATAATTCAAATTTATTACTTATTTTTTTATGGAAGTTTAATTCTTAAGAAATCCTAATTGAAAGGTGTTTTACTTATAGTATTATTTTTATTTTAGTAAATTTAATAAATAATCTCCATATGTACTTTTTGACATTTCCAAAGCTAAATCTTTTAATTGTTTATTATTTATAAAACCCGATTTCCAAGCTGTTTCTTCTGGTGATCCAATTTTTAGACCTTGTCTTCTTTCTAATGTCCTTATGAAACTGCCAGCTTCTTGAAGTGAATCAAATGTACCTGTATCAAGCCAAGCCATTCCCCTTCCAAGTACTTTCACTTTCAAATTGTTTTCTATAAGATACATTTTATTAATGTCTGTGATTTCTAATTCGTTTCTTTGTGATGGTTTCAGACTTTTAGCATAATTAATAACTTTATTATCATAAAAATAAAGCCCAGTCATTGCATAATTACTTTTTGGATTTTTAGGCTTTTCAATGATATCAATTACATTATTAGTAGTTTTATCAAAATAGATTATTCCATACCTTGAAGGGTCACTTACAGGATAAGCAAAAACAGTTGCACAATCTTTATCTTTATTAGCATCATTTAAATCATTTTCAAAATTATTGCCATAAAAAAGGTTATCGCCAAGAATTAATGCGACATTACTATTTCCTAGAAATTCTTCTCCTAATAAAAATGCTTGAGCTATACCTTCAGGCTTAGGCTGACTTTTGTAGCTAATTTTTATACCCCATTGTAATCCATCGCTAAGAAGACTTTTAAATGCATTTATATGATAAGGAGTACAAATTATTAAAATTTCATTTATTCCGAAACTCATAAGAGTAGAGAGAGGATAATAAATCATGGGTTTATCATATATAGGCATCAATTGCTTGCTTGTAGCTTTTGTTAGTGGGGATAATCTCGTTCCTTCTCCCCCTGCAAGAATGATGCCTTTTCTAGTCATATTTTTAATCAAAAAATTAATAATGAATAAAATTATAAATTTCCTTTATTATAAAATAATTCCTTTTTATAGAAAAAGAAACAAAAATAATATGCATAGATATTTTAAAATTAAGTTTCTAAAATATTAAATTTTTTTAATCTAAAGTTATTATTGATAAAAGTTTATAGATTAATTAAAAATGAAATTGTCTATTTACGGTTCTACAGGATTTATAGGAAGTAATTTTTTAGAAATTTATCCAAACAATATAAAAATAAAGAGAGATAATTTAAAACCTGAAACCAAAGATGTTTTATATTTTATTTCTACGGTTCATAACTACAATGTATACGATGATATTACTAAAGATGTAAGAGTAAATTTAGAATTACTATGTAAAGTATTAGAACATTGTAAATCAAATGATTTTACTTTTAACTTTATAAGTTCATGGTTTGTTTATGGAAAAACAAAAACTTTACCAGTTAATGAATCTCAAACTTGTAATCCAAAAGGTTTTTATTCAATTACAAAAAAATGTGCTGAAGATTTATTAATTTCTTTCTGTAATACATTTGGTGTTAAATATAGAATCATCAGATTATGTAATGTCTTAGGAAAAGGCGACAAAGGTGCTTCATCAAAAAAGAATGCCATTACTTGGATGATAAATAGAATTAAAGAAAATAAACCTATTAATTTATATGATAATGGAGAGGTTTATAGGGATTTTTTACATGTACATGATGTTTGTAAAGCAATAGAATTAATTTGTAAAAAAGGTAATAAAAATGAAATATATAATGTTGGATCAGGTAAACCAACAAAGATTAAATATTTGATTGAATTATCAAAAAAAATAACTAACTCATCTTCTGAAATTAACTACATAGTTCAACCGGAATTTCATGCAAAGGTTCAAAATAAAGATTTTTGGATGGAAAATAAAAAGATAAGAGTACTTGGTTTTAATCAAACAATATCTTTAGAACAAATTGTAGAAGAATTGTGTTCATAGAACTTACAAATTAATTAGTTAATACTTTTTCTGCTTCTTTAATTTTCATTATTAAAAAATCTAGATTTTCTTTAGGCTGCCTATTATGAGATCCCAATAAAATTCCCGATTTCATTACTTCATCACTTACCTCAAAGCTACCAAAGCAATCCCACTTAAATTTTTTAGCAACAGGTTGACGCATAATGTTACCTGTAAAAATAGTTCTAGTTTGAATTCCCTCTTTTTCAAGAAATATTTGCAAGTCTTTTCTTTTGTTCGCCAATTTTTCTTGTAATATTAATGGGAATGCTAACCAACCAGTTCTTACATTATTATAAGTTTTGGGTATGTAGAAATTTTGAGAATTATTTAAATTATTTTTTAAATACGTAAAGTTTTCAATTCTTTTTTCAATATTCAATTGCAATTTTTTTAGTTGTACAAGTGCAAAAGCTGCTGAAATTTCTGAAGGGAGAAAATTATAAGCAATATCATCAAATATATATTTATCATCGTAGTACATATCATCTATTTTAACGTTAAACCTTCTTTCATAATCTTCTGAATTTGAATAAAGTGAAGATCTTCTACCCCATCCTCTTAATGATAAAGCCAATTCAAAGTCTTTTTTTTCCTTGAAACAAGTCATACCACCAAAACCTGCACCAGTTATTACATGTGAAGCATAAAAACTTGTAGTTGAAATGTCAGACCAGTTATTAAGTGAAGTTTCATAAGAATAACCAATTGTATCTGCTGAATCTTCAATTATTTTTAATTTATTTTCTTTAGCAAAATTATGTATTTCTTCCCAATTTGCCACATTTCCTATGAGATTTGGAACACAAATAGCTGAAACATTTTCTAGATTAATTTTCTCCAAAATATCTGTATTTAATTGAAGTGTATTTCTATCTACATCGATGAAATAAGGAATTAATCCGCTTTGAACCAAAGGTGAAACGGTGGTTGAGAAAGTTAAAGCAGGAGTTATTACTTTAGACCCTTTTTTTAATTTTAAAGATAAAACTCCAATTAAGTTTGCTGATGAACCACTATTAACCATTAGACCATAATTTTTATTAAAAATCTTTGCTACTTTAGCTTCTAATTCCTTTACCTTTGGACCATCCATTAGGGATAGTCTACTTTCATTTAAAACTTTTGTGACTTCGCAAATTTCTTCATTAGAATAACTAGCCTCTGCATAAAATATTTTTTTTTTCATGAAATATATAAAATGAGTAAATTTTCTTTATTCAAAGAAAGTTTAATAATGATATTATATCTTTAAAATAACCTTTATTTATTAATAACAATAATTATATTTTTTTAATGTATTCAAAAATAAAAAATAAACTCAGATTTAATAGATTTAAAAGGATAATCAGATTTAAAAATAGAATCTCTGCGAATGAAGCTTGTACTTATTGGCTTAAAAATAATAAAAACCAATTTATATATGAAGACAATAATATTAATTCCTTTGATTTGAATATTACATCAATAGATCAAAAATCTATTCCTTTATATTTAAGTTGGGCAAATCCTTTAATAACAAGAGCAAGGTTTATATATTCTTTCAATAATGTAGTAGTATCTCCTTTCGAATCGCATATCTATTTTTATGATATTGATAAATCATCGTCAGATCTTGGAACCAAATTTGATAATGATAAATTATCCTTATTTGATTTTTATAAAAAAAATGAACTTTTAGAAGCTAAAGAGCTCACTGGAAATGTCTTACATTTAGGCATTTCATCAAATCCTTCGAATTTTTATCATTGGATACATGAAATATATGCAAGGATATTAAGAATTAAAAAAGAATATGATCTTAATAAATTTGATTTTGTGATTATGCCAAAATTAAATAATAAATTTCATAAGGAAGCTTTAGAATTATTAAAATTTGATTCGACTAAGATTTTAAGTAATGAAACTTTTTATAAATGTACAGGCAAATTAGTAACTGCCAACATCGATATTATTGCTTCAGGGTTAGATCTAAGAAACTTTTTTGCCAATTATCAGGAATTAAAAAGCAATAAAATCAAAAAATACTTTTTAGATAGAGATTCTAAAAGTGGAGAACAAAAACGAGAACTTTTAAATTTTGATGGTTTCAAATATAAATATAAAGATGCAGGATTTGAATTTATAAAGCCTGAACAATTATCTTTTAAAGAACAAATAAAATTATTTCTTTCCGCTAATGCTCTTGTGGGTGTAAATGGATCTGCTTTCTCTCTTGCTTCATTAATGAATGAAGATTCAAAAGTTGTAGAGATATTCTCAAAAAGTTTTATTGATCCTGCTATTTCTAATATCTGTGCAGCTTCTAATTTAAAATATGGATTTTATATTGAAGATTCATTTAGACCTAAAGCTGAAAATAATTGGTTGAGAGATGCAAATTCAAAAATAAATGCTGATTTAATTGATCATGAAAAAATAATTAACTTCTTTATGTAGATAAATCAAATTTATATATTTTTAAAATAAATCCTAATTATTAATTATGAGAAATTAAATATTTATCAACATTAGTTTTGATTTGATTCGTATTTAGATTTATATTCATTTATATTTTGGTATTTAATTAATTTTTTATTTTTTATTGCAATTATATAATCACAATTCTTTAATGTTTGTAATCTATGAGCAATCATAATTACGGTTATTTTTGGATTGTTATTAATGATATTTTCAAGTATTTTTTTTTCAGTTTCCGAATCTACTGAGCTTGTAGCTTCATCAAGTATAAGTAGCGAGTGTTTCTTATAAAGTGCTCTAGCTATTGCTAATCTTTGTTTTTGGCCTCCACTTAACCTAATTCCATTCTCACCAACAAAAGTTTTAATGCCATAATTAAGTGAATTTATAAGATCTTTTAACATTGAAATATTTACTACTTTATCGAGTAAATTGTAGTTAACTTTAGATTGAGATTTTCCAAAAACTATATTTTCTTCAATAGTTCTATCTAATAAATAATAATCTTGCGGAACACTAGATACTGATAATCTAAATCTGCGGAAAAGATTAGCGTCCATTTTATATCCATCTACATAAATATAACCAGACTGGGGCTTTATTAAGCCTAATAGTATATTTATAAAAGTTGACTTTCCGGTTCCGGTTTTTCCTACAATACCGATAACTTCACCTCTCTTTATCTCTAAATTAATATTTTCTAATACTCTATTTTCTTTATAAGAGAAACAAATATTTTCAAATCTAATATCATTTTTGAGCTCAAGAATATCTACTAATTTATCTCTTGAATTGTTTTTATATTTCTTAGTATATTTTAAAAGTTTTACTACTGAATAGACACTTAATTTTTCTTGTCTTATAAAGTATATAGACCTGAATGTTTTTTGAAAAAGGGGCAATAATTTCTGAAGCCCTAGTATGAATGCCCCCCCTTTTGTTAAGTAGTTATAAAAATCAATCCCAGATAAATGAACAAATATAATCGATATTACAAGCCCTGATAGTATTAATGACTCCATTAAGTATCTTGGGATCTGAGCAATAGTATTAGAATTTGCGTTCGCTATCGAACTTTGAATATTATTTTTATCATATTCTTTAATAAAAAAACTATGCGAATCATCTAAAATTATTTGCCTAATAAAACCTAATGATTCCTGAACAATTCTTATGATATTTTTTCGGGTCTCAAATATTACTTTACCGTATACATCAACGTATTTTTTTGTCGAAGTAGTAGCAATCAAATAGAACAATAATGAAAAAGTAAAAATATAAAATATAAGTCTAAAATCAATAATAAATAAAGATATAGTAATTCCTAAAATATTTAGAACTGAAAGACCAAGTAACAAACTTTCAGAGATTACAGCTAGGGAAGAGTCTAATTGCTGTATTTGCGAACTAATTAATTGACTGGAATTTGTATTTAAATGATATTCATAATCTTGATATAAAATTTCTTTGTATAATTTTTTACCTAATTCTATTCTAAGAGTACTACCAAAATCATTAATCTTTTTTATACATAAAATTTTTATGAATCCAGAAAATAATATTATTATTAAAAATGAAAAAGATATAAATAAAAATAATTCTTTAGGTTCTTGAAAATTAAAAAAATCTGAAGTTCTTCTTAATATTTCTATTTCTAATACCTTATCTGGATTACTCAAAAAAGATATTAAAGGGACCATTGTTCCTATAGTAATAAACTCTAAAAATGAATTTATAAAAATAACAAATATGATAAAAATAAATTTTCTTTTTGTATGTTTATTTAAATATGAAACTAACTCAAATATTTTAATCAAATACTTAGACTCGCGAATATTTATATATCTTAAGTGAACTGTCGTAAATGGCAATAATAATATTAAAAAATTACCTTATTTTTAACTGATTAAACTAGACCGATATAATAGAAGATTTATAGGTTTTCTATTTCATTATTTCTTATTAAAAGTTCCTTACTTCATTTGTTCATAAATCATTTTTGTCTTATAAAAATATCAGTTTTTCCAAAATATTTAAAACAGCTTGACTTTTGCATGGTGTTTTTAATTAAAGAACCAAAAATCTTAAAAATTTAAATTAATTATCTACATTAAAGTTTATTGGTTTAAAAAGTATCACTTTTTGTTTTTAAACGGTTATGAATATTAGTTATTAATTTTAAAACGTGTAGAAATGATTATTAATAATATTTAAATTAATAAAGCTAAATTATCAAATATTACTTAGTCATTCCACATGTCTTGTTTTGCTTTATCGATACTATTTTTCTCAAGCAATTCTAATCTTCTTTCTTGTGTATCTTCTTCATAATTTTGTAAGCTTTCGTTATTGGCATATTTTTGTTGGATTTCAAGAATTATAATCTCAAATTGATCTCCATAAAAATCAGATATTTCTTTCCATGCTTCCATTTCTTCCTCTTTACCTATTGTGTCATTTATATGATGGCTAATAATCTCTAAAACAAATTCTTTTAATTCTTGATGACTCATGCATTCAACTTTTTTTTGAACATAAAGATCTTTTAGATGTTGGAGCTGCTTTTTGGATAAATCAGCATATGAAATGGATTTTTTTTTCATAAATATTTAGTTTGCTCATAAAACAATTGCCATTACGATTGTAAGAAAAAAGATTTTAAGTCAACAAATTTCGTCATATTATTCCTAAATTGTTAATTTATAATGCCTTAATTATTCGGAAACAGATTTTTGTTTGAATTTATCATGCCGTTTTTTAAGCAATTATATTCAATTATTAAGTAATTATTAAAACAATCGAAAGAAATTATAAAAATTTGTGTTATCTTTTAATCTATTTTTCCTCTTAATACATTGGAGGCATTGGCTTTTGCCTTGTATTTACTTATAATAGTTTTTATATCAAGTCTGCAATAAATGCAAATTATTGAGAGAATCATAATACTGAATTCTAAATTTTAGTTTAATAAATAGTTAGATATGAAAATTTCAATCCTTTTAATAGAAGATGATCGTGATATGCGTGAATTGGTGGCTGGACATCTTGAGCATTCTGGTTTCGATGTACAAAAAGCCGAGGATGGTATAAAAGGTCAAGCTTTGGCACTACAGTATTCCCCAGACTTAATACTTTTAGATTTAATGTTACCAAGTGTTGATGGTTTAACACTATGTCAAAGATTGAGAAGGGACGAAAGAACTTCTAATATTCCAATATTAATGATTACCGCATTGGGTGGACTAAAAGATAAGGTGACTGGATTTAATTCAGGTGCTGATGATTACATAACAAAACCGTTTGACCTTGAAGAATTATATGTTCGAATTAAAGCTTTATTGAGAAGAACTAATAGAGCACAATTGAATTCAACAAATCAACAAGAAATTTTAAATTATGGTCCTTTAACTCTTGTTCCGGAAAGATTTGAGGCTATTTGGTTTGATTCTCCTGTAAGACTTACCCATTTAGAGTTTGAGCTTCTGCATTGCTTGTTACAAAGACATGGTCAAACGGTATCACCTGCACTAATTCTTAAGGAAGTCTGGGGTTATGAGCCAGATGATGATATTGAGACAATTAGGGTGCACGTTAGACACTTAAGAACAAAACTAGAGCCTGATCCTCGCAAGCCAACTTATATAAAAACTGTTTATGGTGCTGGATATTGTCTTGAATTACCTGATGGCGCTAAAGTTAACAGTGCAAGTCAAGAATTTGCAGAATCTAGAAATCCAAATTTAATCAATACAGTAATTGAGTAATTTTATAAATCTTCTATAGCTATTTTTAATAAAGCCACTTCCCAAGCTAATCGTGGTTGAATAAAACCATTAAGATTTATTTTCAAATTTTCTAGTTTTTTAATTATATTTTTGTTTTTAGTTTTTTTCCAATATTTTATTTGCATAAGGTTTACTAAAAAAACTTGTTGATCAATTGATAGTTCTTCAGATATTGTTTTTGAAATTTTTAGTATTTCTAAATTATCACTCAATTGAAGCCCTAAATTATCTTTGATATCATAAGGAAGTTCGTTCCACATTTTTATATTATTCAGTATTTTGCCAGGAGAGCCATTTGCTGAATTAATTAAATCTTCTAAGTTTAATTCTTCTTTATTTTTTAATATTGAGAGATCTGAATTATTTCTTATGAAAATCTCAAGTTGTTTGTATGAAAAAGATTTAAATCTTATAAGTTGACATCTGGAGATAATAGTATCTAGAAGTGAACTTAATCTAGATGTTAAAAGAATAAATAGGCCATTAGTGGGCTCCTCAAGTGTTTTTAAAAGACAGTTGGATGCTGCTTCATTTAAAAGGTCTGCATCAACAATTAATACAATTTTTTTTCTGGATTCAATAGATTTTTGAGCTAGAAAAGTCTTAATATTTCTTATTTGCTCTACTCTTATTGTTTCTTTTTTATTTTTTGAGGACTCAGTTTCCGAACGATTTATAATATTACCCTTTAAAAAATACGTAGGTTCGATTAATAAAAAATCAGGGTGGTTATTATCTATGATTTTTTTTTCAATATTTGAATTAAAAGAATATTGATTGAAAATTTCTTTAATAAAATTGATAGCAGTTTGTTTTTTGCCTATACCTTCAGGGCCATAGAAAATATAACCATTAGAAAATACTTTTCTCTTAAGTATATTTTTTAAATTTTTATTTACTTCTTTATTAATTAAAAGATTATCATTTTTAAGATCAATCATTCTCTAATTATGAAAAGTTTTTTAACAAAGTTTCTTTAATTTCATTTGAAATAGTATGAATATTTTGAGTCGCAGATATTACTTTCCAATTTTTTTCTTTAGCTATCAACTTAAAACCTTCATTGACTTTTTGTAAAAATTTGATGCCTTCAGATTCTATTCTGTCGGGGACAAAATTTTTTCTACGTAAAATACTCTCTTCAGCTGAAATTTCCAAAAAAATAGTAAGGTCTGGATTTTCTCCTTGGCAAACAATTGATTCGATATTTTTTATTATTTCTAGATTTATATTTCTGCCATAGCCTTGATAAGCAAGAGTCGAGTCGGCAAATCTATCACTAAGTACCCAGTCATCTTTTTTTAATGCAGGAGAAATTATTTTAGAAACATGCTCTGCTCTATCAGCAGAATAAAGTAATAATTCAGCAAGTGATGAAGGTTTATTTTCTTTATTATTATCTAGTATTAAATTTCTAAGTTTTTTACCTAATAAGCTACCGCCTGGCTCTCTAGTTTTTACTAATTTTGAATTTTCTCCCATAAGCCCACTAGTAGGTAGCCATTTAGAAATCTCGTCAATTTGGGTTGTTTTTCCGCAACCATCTATTCCTTCGATAACAATAAATTTACCTTTCATTTAATCCAAAGATAAAGCATTTATTACAACGGTTATGGAACTAGTTGCCATCAATAATGCCGCTAATGATGGTGTTAGAAGAATGCCATATTTGGGAAATAGAATACCCGCAGCTATAGGAATTGCAATCAAATTGTAGCCAAAAGCCCAAAAGATATTTTGTTTGATTTTTCTAAGTGTTCTTTTAGCCAGACTAAGCGCATAAGGTAATCCATATAATTGATCTCCCATTAAAACAACATCTGCATTTGCTTTTGCAATCTGAGTACCTGACCCAACTGCTATTCCTAAATTCGAGGCGGCTAAAGCAGGTGCGTCATTAATTCCATCTCCAATCATTGCAACGTTGTTATTTTTCTTTAAATTTTCAATAATTTTTAATTTCATTTCAGGCAGAAGATCCCATTTTATTTCATCTTTTGGGATACCTAATTTTTTAGCTAACTCAATTACTGATTCTTTTCTATCCCCGCTAAAAATATTAATTTTGTAATTATCTTTTCTCAATTTCTGTACAGAACTAATCGAATCTTCTCTTAATAAATCACCTAATAAAATAAATCCAAGTAATTTATTATTTAAACTTACTCCAATTACTGAATGGGATTTGTTTTCTTCAGCTTTTAATTTTTGTTGAGATTTACTATCAATTATTATTCCTTTACTGGTCAACCATTCAATGCTGCCAATATTAATTACTCCATTAATTGACTCAATATCTCCTGAAATACCTCTACCAGATTCTGTATGAATGCTTCTGATTGGGAGTAAATTAAGATTTTGTTTTTTCGCTTCTTTAATCAATGCACTAGCTATGGGATGTCTGCTCTGACTTTCTAAACTCGCAGATATCTTTAATAGATATAAGTCATCAGTACTATCAATATATTTAATAATAAAAGGCTCTCCTTTTGTTAATGTTCCTGTTTTATCAAAAATAATATGATTAATTTTTGATGCCATTTCTATTTTGTCTCCTCCTTTAAATAAAACTCCTTTTTTTGCTGCTTTCCCAGAAGCAACAGTTATGACAGTAGGAGTAGCAAGACCTAATGCGCAAGGACAAGCTATTACTAAAACTGCAATTGAGAGTTGAATAGCCAAACTTAAAAAATTTTCAGCATTACTACCTAATGAATTATGTAATGTATGGTTGGAGGAAGTTATCAATCCATGATGATCATGTATTAATAAATCTGGCCATATTTTTTTTGCCGCTTTCCACCAAAAAAAGAAGCTAGAAGTTGCTGTAAAAAGTACAAAATATGTAAATTTACCTGCTATTTGATCAGCAATTCTTTGTATGGGAGGTTTATTAAGTTGCACAGATTCAATAAGGTTAACAAGTTTTGCTAAAGAAGTATCGTCCCCAACTTTTAACACTTTGAGTCTTAATGTCGAATTTAAATTTAATGAGCCATTTAGTAAATGTTCACCTGGGTGAACATTTATTGGTTTAGATTCACCTGTAATGTGAGAAACATCTAAAGATGAACTACCTTCAATAACAGTGCAGTCAGCAGGAACCCTGTCTCCAGCTAATAATTGAATTTCATCTCCAGTTTTTAACGAATTTACTCTGACAGATTTGACATTATTTGCTTCTAAATAAATGTTTGCCATTTCTGGCTGGAGATCTAATAATTCACCAATTGAAGAACCTGTATGATACTTTGCTCTTTCTTCTAAAAAACGTCCAATTAGGATAAATCCTAATAACATTACTGGTTCATTAAAAAAACAAGGGAATCCAGTAGATGGAAATATTAATGATAAAAGGCTTGTTATGTAAGCACTTGTAACTCCAAGAGCTACTAAAGAATCCATATCTGGTCGATTCTTTAGAAATGATTTAAATCCATTAATTACAATTTCTCTTCCAGGAAACAATAAAGCTATCGTGGCAAGAAGAGCATGAAATAACAAATTTCCTAATATCGGTAAATTTAAATAACCTCCCTCTGCTAAATGCCCTAAACCTGAAAGTAATAAAAGTAAAAGTGCAAAATTAAGTTTTTTCCATTGATTAATCCAATTCTTTTTTTTTTCTAATTGAACTTTATTGACTTTTTTTGAAAAGTCATTTACGTAAATCTTTGAGGGAAATCCGCTTTGATTAAGATTTTCAAGAACCTGATCAATATTTTGAACAGTTTTATTAATTTCAAAATAGGCACTTTCAGTAAGCAAGTTTACAGAGACATTTTCAATGCCATCAGAATTTTTTAATATATTTTCTACTGTGTTAACACATCCCCCACATTTCATACCTGTAATATTTAATTGAATGCTTTTCATATTGTTTGCAAAGAAAGCAAATTAATGCTTAGTTCTATTCATAACTATAATAATAAATGTTATAGACTTTTTAAATAGTTGATGCTTAATTGACTAATTTAATTTTATTATGAAAAAAAGTGCCAAGTAATCAAAACAGAGACAATTTTATTGATAAAGCTTTTACTGTAATTGCTGAATCTATTGTCAAGATCATGCCAATTGCTGATAAAGAAAAAAAAGCTTACATTTATTATCGAGATGGATTAGCTGCTCAAAATAATGGAGATTATTCAGAAGCTTTGGAATACTATAAAGAAAGTTTATTATTAGAAGAAAATAAAATTGATAGAGGAGAAACTTTAAAAAATATGGCAATAATATATATGAGTAATGGAGAGGAAGATCTATCCATAGAAACTTATCAAAATGCCTTAGTTGAAAATCCTAAACAGCCATCTTGTCTTAAAAACATAGGTTTAATTTATGAAAAAAGGGGAAGATATGCTGAACAGAATGGTGATTTAGATCAAAGAGATATGTGGTTCGATAAAGCTGCACAAGTTTGGTCTAAGGCTGTAAGGCTTTATCCTGGTGGATATTTAGATATTGAAAATTGGCTAAAAACTTCTGGAAGGAGTTCAATTGATATCTATCTTTAGATTTTTGTAGGTTTTACTCTTTTAAAACATAATTCATAGCTTCATTAATATTCGAAATTTCTTTAATATTTATTAGATTTTGAAAATTCTCTTTAATTTCAATTTTAGTTTTAGGTATCAAAATATTTTTGAAACCTAATCTAATAGCCTCATCAATTTTGGGACGAAGATTATTTGTTTGCCTTACCTGACCACTTAAACCTAATTCTCCTATAAATGAACAATTTTTAATGGGTGGAATATTTTTTAAGCTTGATAAGATTGATATTGCAACCCCTAAATCTGAAGAAGGGTCATTTATTTCAAACCCGCCTCCTGTGGCTATATAACAGTCATAATCTGATAATTTAATCCCAACATGTTTTTCGATTACTGCTAATATCTGGTGCAATCTATTGATACTTATACCTGTAGTCGTTCTTCTTGGATTATTGTAGAAAGTTTTATTCACTAAAGCTTGAATATCTACTGCAAATGGCCTAGATCCTTCATTAGTTATTGTAGTTGTCACTCCGGATATATTTTCTTTATTTGTGAAAATTGAACTAGGATTACCAACTTCTTTTAAACCATTTTCTGACATTTCAAAAATTCCAATTTCCAAAGTAGATCCGAACCTATTTTTTACACTTCTTAGTAATCTATGTGAGGCAATATTATCTCCTTCAAAGTTAAGTACAACATCTACTAAATGTTCTAAAGTTTTGGGACCTGCAAGAGCTCCTTCTTTAGTAACATGACCAATTATCAAGAGTGCAATATTATTTTCTTTTGCAAGGTTCTGAAGTTCAGATGAACAAGCTCTAACTTGGGAAACTGATCCTGGGGAACTTTCCATTTCATCATTATTAATAGCTTGGATACTATCAATAATCGCAAAACTAGGTTTGATATTTTTTATCTCTTCGATAATTAAAGATAAATTGGTTTCTGCATAAATTTTTAAATCTAGGCTGTTTTGATCTAGTCGTTTCCATCTAATTTTTACTTGTTCTAAAGATTCTTCTGCCGTAATGTATAAAACTTTTTCATTAAGGGATATTATCCCTGCAGATTGCAGCACTATGGTACTTTTACCAATTCCTGGCTCTCCCCCAAGTAAAACTAAAGAACCAGGTACTATTCCGCCTCCGAGAACTCTGTCAAATTCTTTAAAACCACTTGTAAATCTTGATATGGTATCTAATTCAATTTCATGAAACAGCTTAGAGTTTTTACTTTTGGTAATATTTGTTGTTTTAGATCTTGGGTTTTTCCTTTCCTCAACTATAGTATTCCATTCATTACAATTTACGCACCTACCAAAGTATTGAGAAGTTTCAGATCCGCAATTTTGACAAATAAAAGTCGAAAATTTACTAGACATTTAATTTTTGATTAGATTGAAGAACTGACATGTTTGGGATATTGCCCCTCTACAAGTTAGATTGGGTTAAAGATAAATTCTCTTACTGATTAGCTAATAGAAACAAATGGCTGTATCTAGTCAAACAAAAGAAACAATTCTTGTCGCTGATGACGAGGCAAGCATTAGAAGAATTCTAGAGACTCGTCTCTCAATGATTGGTTACAAAGTGGTAACTGCTTGTGATGGTAAAGAAGCATTAAAATTATTCAAAGATCATGATCCTGATTTGGTTGTACTTGATGTAATGATGCCAAAATTAGATGGATATGGAGTTTGTCAAGAATTAAGAAAAGATTCAGATGTCCCTATTGTTATGTTGACTGCATTAGGAGATGTTGCAGATAGAATTACAGGATTAGAATTAGGCGCTGATGATTATGTTGTTAAGCCATTTAGTCCAAAAGAGTTAGAAGCTAGGATTAGGTGCGTATTAAGGCGAATAGATAAAGAACAACTTCCTGGAATGCCAAACTCAGGTTTAATTTTGGTCACGGATATTAAAATAGATACAAATAGAAGACAAGTTTTTAAAAGTGATGAAAGAATTAGATTAACTGGAATGGAATTTAGTCTTTTAGAGCTTTTAGTAAGTCGTTCAGGGGAGCCATTTAGCCGAGGTGAAATTCTGAAAGAAGTTTGGGGCTATACACCTGAAAGACATGTAGATACAAGAGTAGTGGATGTTCATATTTCGAGATTAAGATCAAAACTAGAAGCTGATCCAGCTAATCCAGAATTAATTCTTACGGCAAGAGGAACAGGCTATCTTTTTCAGAGAATAGTTGATATATCTCCATTTGATGGTAAATAGATGGAAAAAGATTCTTATAATAAAAAGTCTAGAGCTATAAGAAGATTAGTCATTTGGTATAAAAGAAATTCTGCTGTGACTTCAATAGTTGATACTGCTGCTAATTCTGCTGTAACTGCAAGTAATGTTGCAGGCAATGTGGCTGGTAATGTAGTTTCTAGTGCTGAATCGGTTGTTAATACTGCAAGCAGTGTAGTTTCAAATGCTAGTTCAATTGCAAAAAATACTTTGCAGCCATTAGTGTTTGACCCTTTAAAACGGTTACAAAATAATGACAATTTTATCACTAAAAAAGAGGCATCAAATTCTGAGAGGATTTGGATAGCTGTTGATGGAATGGGAGGAGATTTTGCACCTGTGCCCATTTTGGAAGGTTGCCTCGATGCTATTAGTAGATTTCCAATAAATATAAAGTTTGTTGGGAAAATTGAAAAAGTTAGATATGAAGCAGAAAAAGTTGGGTTAATAGATTTATTAGAAAAGGAAATTGATAATAATCGTCTGGAATTAATAGATAGTGGAGATCCAATAGGGATGAATGAAGAAGCAACAGCAGTAAGAAAAAGAAAAGATGCAAGTATAAATGTTGCTATGGATTTAGTTAAAACTAATAAGGCAAAAGCTGTATATTCGGCAGGTAATTCAGGGGCCCTTATGGCTTCTGCAATATTTAGGATAGGGAGATTAAAAGGTATTGAACGCCCTGCAATAGGAGCATTGTTTCCAACTAGAGATCAAACGCGTCCTGTATTGGTTTTAGATGTTGGAGCAAATACTGATTGTAAGCCCTCTTATCTCCATCAATTTGCACTTCTTGGTAATGTTTATGCTAAAGATGTTTTACAAATAGAGAAACCAAGAATTGGCTTATTAAATATTGGAGAAGAAGATTGCAAAGGGAATGATTTAACTTTAAAAACATTTGAATTATTGTTCAATGAAAAAAGTTTTGATTTTGGTGGAAACTGTGAAGGCAGAGATGTTTTGTCTGGTGAATTTGATGTAGTTGTTTGTGATGGCTTTACAGGTAATGTATTACTTAAATTTCTTGAGTCAGTTGGAGGCGTACTTTTAGATATTTTAAGATCTGAACTTCCTAGAGGGAGAAGAGGTAAAGTTGGTTCTGCCTTTCTAAAAAGTAATTTACTACGAATTAAGAAAAGGTTAGATCATGCTGAACATGGAGGGGCATTATTGCTTGGCGTAAATGGTATTTGCGTAATTGGCCATGGAAGTAGTAAATCTTTATCTGTAGTAAGTGCGCTTCGTTTGGCTCACTCTGCAGTAAATCATAATGTTATGAAAAATTTAAATGAGCTTCAAAATCTTCAAGTTTTAAAATCTTAAAGCATATTTTGCCATATTTATGTTTGACTTATATAAGTAATTAAATAACTCTTTTGGAAGGAATAAATTTAAATCAAATTGGAGTTTCATTCAAAGGCAGTGGAAGTTATGTTCCAAATCAAATTCTAACTAATGAGGAAATTAGTAAGAAGGTAGATACAAGTGATGAATGGATAAGTTCTAGAACAGGAATCTCTCAAAGGAGAATTTCTGGAGTATCAGAAAATGTAAGTGAGATGGGTTTCAAAGCAGCATTTGCAGCAATTGAGATGGCTAAATGGGATATTGAAACAATTGATCTAATAATCTTAGCCACTTCAACGCCAAACGATCTATTTGGTTCTGCTCCATGTATTCAAGCAAAACTTGGGGCAAATAATGCTGTTGCTTTTGATTTGACTGCTGCTTGTAGTGGTTTTTTATTTGCTGTAATAACAGCCTCTCAATTTTTAAAAGCGGGAAGTTATAAAAGAGCTGTAGTAATTGGCTCAGATCAACTCTCGAGTTATGTAGATTGGAATGACAGGAAAAGTTGTATCTTATTTGGAGATGGTGCAGGTGCAATAGCAATTGAAGCAACAAATGAATTAGATAATTTAATTGGTTTTACTATGAGGACTGATGGTCAAAGAGGTTCTTTTTTAAATCTTCCATCTCAAAATAATCAAGATCTAATTATTGATAATATTAATTATTCCAGCGGAGGTTTTTCTACAATTGAGATGAATGGGCAAGAAGTTTATAAATTTGCAGTTAGAGAAGTACCATTAATTATTGCTAATTTATTTAAAAAAACAAATTTCAATTCTGAGAAAATTAATTGGCTTTTATTACATCAAGCAAATCAAAGAATATTAGATTCTGTTGGAGACAGACTAAATTTTTCTTCAGAAAAGATTCTTAGTAATTTAAGTAACTATGGAAACACTTCAGCCGCAACAATTCCCTTAATGTTAGACGAGGCTATAAGAAATAAGAAAATTAAAGAAAATGATATTATTGCTACTAGTGGTTTTGGTGCTGGGTTAAGTTGGGGTGCAGCCCTTATTCGATGGGGTTAAAAATAAAAAAAGGTTAATTATGAAAGTCGCTTGGGTATTTCCTGGTCAGGGTTCGCAAAAAATTGGAATGGCAAAAAAAATCATAGATTTGCCAAACGCAAAAAAAAGGTTTGATTATGCATCTGAAGTATTTGGGAAGAATTTATTTGAAATTTGTGAACAAAATTCTGATACAAAAAATGATGCTGATGATTTAAATAATACAAAGAACACCCAAATTTGTCTTTTTTTGGTGGAATCAGTGTTATTAGACTCTTTAAAAAAAAATGGTTTTAAACCAACCTATATTGCTGGACACAGTTTAGGAGAAATTACTGCTTTATACTGTGCTGATGTTTTGTCTTTCGAAGATTGTGTATCACTTATAAAAGTTAGATCTGCATTAATGGCAGATGCAGCAAAGGGATCTATGGCAGCATTGATTGGTTTTGATAGAAATCAATTGGATTTATTGGTAGAGGAGATTGATGACCTTGTAATAGCTAATGATAATAGCTCTTCTCAAGTTGTTTTATCAGGCAGTGAAGAAGCATTGGATAATATTTCAAAACGTATTACGGTTAAAAGATTCCTTAAATTAAATGTGTCAGGTGCTTTTCATTCACCATTTATGAAAGTACCATCACTTCAATTCTCAAAATATTTAGATAAACTGAAATTTAATCGACCTTCTTTCCCCATTTTAAGTAACTCCAATCCATCATTATGTAATGATCCCAATGAGCTTAAGGTTAGGTTAAAACATCAAATGTGTAATGGTGTTAGATGGCGCGAAACTATGGATTTCATGAGAGAAAATAGTATTCTTCATATAGTAGAAATTGGACCTTCTAATGTCTTAGGTGGTTTAGGGAAAAGGCATTTAAAGGACGTAAAAATTTCTCAAGTTTCTTCTGCAGATCAAATTCAATATTGATTTAATGAAAAGTTATTATTATCAAAAATTAATTTATCAACTGGTAAGCCAAGTAATTATTTTTCCGATTTATAAATTGATATTCAGAGGTAAGTTAGTTGGGAGAGAAAACATTCCTCAAAAAGGTTCTTTTATATTGGTATCAAATCATGGTTCCCTTCTTGATCCTCCTTTATTAGGTCATGCTGTTGGTCGAAATATATCTTTTATGGCCAAGTCAGAACTTTTTAGAATCCCCTTAATTGGCTTTATAATAAAATCATGTGGAGCTTATCCTGTAAAGAGAGGCATAGTAGACAAAACAACTATTAAAATTGCGTGTGAAAAATTATCAAACAACAATTCTATTGGCATTTTTATTGACGGAACTAGACAAAAAGATGGTCGTGTAAACAAGCCAAAACAAGGAGCAGCTCTTCTATCTTTTAAAAACCAGAAGTTGTTATTGCCAGTTGCAATTAATAATTCTCATAGATTAGTGAGATTCAAGTTTTTTATTCCATTTTTTACAAAAATAGTTATAAAAGTTGGGAAACCCATCAATCCCCCTGAAGATTCATCAAAAAAAGATTTAAGTTTGGTCACAAATTATTTACAGGAAACTATAAATAATTTGCTTGAATGAGTCCTAGTTAATTGGAGACATTGGATACAATGGCAATACTTTATGCCAAGTATTTAAACGTGAATGGTTTAAATTCTTATTAGATAAATTTAATAGTTCTTTTAAATCTTCGATATCAGAATATTCAGCTTGATAAGAAGACTCTATATTTATTAATTCTTCAAAAATTCTTGGAATGATTTTCTCTTTAATAGTTATACTTTTTTGGGATTTTTCAGGAATACAAATTTCGTATTTGCCTGCAATATATCCTCTATTTTTTAATGTTTTGAAAATCCAAAATGATTTTTTATTTGAACAGATATTATTTTTTTTAGCAATTCTTTTTGCCATCAATTCAAAAGAACTAAAACTGTCTAATGAGCAATTGATTTGCTGAGCGAGAGTTCTTGCTAATACTATTATTTGTCTTGATGCATTAAAATTAGCTGGACCTATACTAACTGATATTCTTTCAATTCTTTTTAAATTTTCTTTTCTAATAAAATTAGTAAAATCAACTATTAAGTTATTACATAAATCTTTCTCAAATTTTTTTGTAAAAAAGTTATCAGATAAATTTTCATTATTTTCTCTATAAGCAAATCCAAAAGAATTATCAGTACTATGAATTGCTAAGGTTAATTTATTATTATTTTTTAAACAGTTAGACATTTACCTTTAAAGAGGCAACTCTAACCCAGGCCTACACTTAGACCACTTCCCAGCTTCTTCTGAAAAGCTTGAACAAGATTGAACATCCCAATCTGTTTTAAAATCTCCATTCAAATCTTCAACTATACTTACATGAATGTAAGGTTTTTTTGGTTTAAAATTGGGGATATCACAAATGTGCTCAACGCCATGATTTTTTTCAACATCATGGTACGTAATACATCTATCAACTAATTTACAGTTAATGCAAATGCACATTATGAGAAAAGAGAACCTTAAAAATAATATTCTCATTGATCATACACTAATAATTAATGAAATAGAAAAAAGTATAAAATTTTATAAGTGGGACTTTATTTTATCTTCTTTGCCTCCAGGATCTTTTTTGGTAGGAGGATACATAAGAGATTTAATATTAGGTAGATTAAAGGCAGAAATTGATGTCGATATTGTAGTTCCAAAAAATGCTATTAATATTGGAAAAAAAATCGCAAAGCAATATGGAGTTAAATTTATTATTCTTGATAAGGAAAGAGATGTAGTAAGAATAATTTTTAAAGATATTTCAATTGATATCGCTTCTCAAATTTCTCCGTCTATTGAAATTGATTTATGCAGCAGAGATTTTTCTATCAATGCTATTGCTTTTTCTTTTTCAGAAAAATTTCTAATAGATCCTTCTTATGGAATAAAAGATTTAGAACTATCTTTATTGAGAACAAATAAAAAACAAAACTTGTTGGATGATCCATTAAGAATTTTAAGATGCTTTCGTTTTGTTTCTGAATTAAATTTTAATGTTGATTTAAAATTAATAAATTTTATTCAATCTTATAAAAATCAATTAAGGTTTGTTGCCAATGAAAGAATTAATTACGAATTACACCGTATAAATAGAGGGGAAAAGGCATTTCAGGCGATTAAATTAATAAAAAAACTTCAAATCTTTGACTATATACAGTCAGAAAAAGATTTATTATGTATTAATTTTAAAAAAATTAATTTTGAAGAATTAAATAAAATTGAAAAGAAAAAATTCTTACCTTTATTTTTTCTTGCTCTAATCTTAGACGAATTCTCTTTAAAGAATTTAAAATTTAGCAAAAATGAAATTTCGAAAATTAGGATGCTAAGAAAATGGAACCTTTTATTAAATAAAAAAAATATTAATGAATTAAATGAAAGAGAAAGATTTGATTTACATCAAGAATTAGAAACTATTCTTCCTTCTTTTATTCTTTTCTTGCCAGAAACATTTCATATGGATTGGCTCACAAGATGGCGAGATGAAGAGGATAAATTATTTCATCCTTCGAATTTAATAAAAGGGGACGTTGTAAAAAAATATTTGAAAATCCAGGATGGACCTATTTTAGGAAAGCTAATGAATTATCTTTCTAGAGAGCTCGCATTTAACAGATTGGAGAATTTTGATGAAGCTATTTATAAAGGTAAGCAATGGATTCAACAAAATGCGCCAAAATGTGATTAAATACACATAGCTTAGTTTTGTTTAAAAGTTCAGACTTCAAATTATTTTTTAAAAATTTATGAGCATTCGTATTTACATTGGCAATCTAAAACAAGGATTTAATCCAAAAGAATTTGATAGTATTTTAAAATCAGTATCCGATTCCATTAGATTTAAAGCTGTTTTAGATAAAGAAACAAAAGAATGTAGAGGATTTGGTTTCGCTACAACAAATAACGAACAAAATGCAAATTTAATAATCGAAAAGCTTAATGGTTTTGAATTTAATGGTTCTAAATTGAGAGTTGAACTCTCAGAGAAAAAAGATTCATCTTCAAATAAGAGAAATAATATTAGTTCTAATAAAAATAAAAAGAGGAAGGATTTTAAGAAGATTGTTCATAGTGATGCCCCCAATCTTGAGGCTCCTGATCCAAGATGGGCTGGTGAACTATCAAAATTAAAAGATTTGTTAGCTAATCAGAAAACCCCTGCATAGTTATTTGATCCTTGAGATTAGAAAAGATATTGGGACTTCAAATGCTTTTACTGAATTTTTTACAAAAGCTCTATTATTAAAGACATCATAGTTTAATCTTTCAATAGAATCCAATATTCCTCTATAAAGACGTAAAGATGTCCATACAGGCCATCTTGCATCTGAGGATAACCATTTAATACCATCTTCAGATTTTTTAAACCAGTCTCTAGCTCTTGTTAATTGAAAGTTCATCAGTTTTTTCCATTGATTATTTATTACTCCTTTCAATAACTCTTCTTCCGAGTAATTAAATTTCGTTATTTCATCCTGGGGTAAATAGATTCTGCCTCTTTGTCTGTCTTCTCCCACATCTCTTAAAATATTAGTTAGTTGATTAGCTATTCCTAAAGCTATTGCTGCTTCGGAAGGGTCAGGCATGCTGCTCCATGGGGCTGATGTATATGCACTATCAATACCCATTACATTTTGAGTCATCAAGCCAACTGTCCCTGCAACTCGATAACAGTATAGTTTCAATTCAGAAAAATTTTTATATCTAACTTTTTTAAGATCCATTCTCTGACCTTCTATCATATCTAGATATGGTTTTATATCTTGTGGAAATTTTTCAATAGTATCGAAGAGGACAGCATCTAAATCTGATTTTATTGTTCCTTTAAAAACATTTTTTGTGCTTTCCTCCCATTCATTTAATTTATCGGATAACTCATCTGTAGACTTTGTTAAAGCTTCAGGGCTATCCATTATTTCATCTGTTCTCCTACACCAAACGTATATTGCCCAAATTGCTTTTCTTTTTTCATAAGGTAACAAAAGAGTTCCTAAATAAAAAGTTTTAGCCCATTGTTGAGTTTCTTTTTGGCATATTTCATATGCTTTATTAAGTTGAGATACTGAATTTTTCAAAAAGGGTTTTAAACTGGAGGTTTTACTTTATTTTAGATGATTATTCGGAAACATTATTAGAAGTTTTCGAATACTCTTTATCAATAGTTTCTGCACATAATTTACCACTTAAAACAGCTCCTTCCATGGAAGCAAGATATTTTTGCATTGTATAATCACCAGCTAAGAAAAAGTTTTGAATTGGTGATCTTTGACTTGGTCTCAAATCTTGGCATCCTGGTACTGCTTTATATACAGATCTTGGTGTTTTTACTACTTTATATTTTCTTAGTTGAGTCTTTTCATCTCCGATAAAATTATTTGGGAATAACTTTTTGAGTTCTTCCATAGTTGCATCAACTATATCTTGATCACTTCTATTAATCCATTCTTTTGCAGGAGCAAAAACTAATTCAAGCATTGATCTATTTGGATCCTCATATTCTTTACAAGTAATACTCATATCAGCATAAACACTTAGAAGAGGTGATCTACTGAATAATAAGTGATCAATATCAGTTAATTTTTTATCAAACCATAAATGTATGTTTATTACAGGCACACCATTTAAGCCATCTAGTTTTGAGAAAGCATTAATACCTTTCCATTGATCGGGAATCATAAGTTTAAAAAGGTCAACAGGCATTGCGCTTACATAAGCATCTGCTGTAAGGACTTTCTTTTCATCAGTGTCTAAAGAAGCAATTGTAAAACTCTGAACAGTACTATCTTTATTGAGGTTTATTTTTCTTAAAGGACTATTTATATGAACCTCTCCCCCTCTGGCAGTTATATAATCAACCATTGGTTGGCAAAGTCTTTCTGGGGGAGCTCCATCGAGGAAAGCCATTTTCGAACCGTTTTTTTCTTGTAGAAATCTATTAAGTGCTGTTAATAAAACTGTTGATGATATTTCATCAGGTCCAATAAAATTAAGCGCTTTGCTCATAGCAATAAACACTTCATCATTCACTCGCTCTGGAATATTATGCTCTTTTAACCATTCTGTCCAAGATTTTGAGTCACATTTGTCAAGATATTTTTGTCCTCTTAACATCGCAGGAACCAATCCTAAGCCAAAAAGTATTTTTTCATTCCATGAAAGCATATCATTATTACTAAGAATTGCTGTGACTCCGTTCGCAGGGGCAGGTATGTCTGGGAAATCAAATCTGCTGTAAGTACCAGGCTCAGAAGGTTGATTGAAAATCATTGAATGACTTTTCCACTGAAGTCTTTCTTCAATATCTAATTCTTTGAAAAGTTGGAGCATATTTGGATAGGCACCGAAAAATATATGTAAACCAGTTTCATACCAATCTCCATCCTCGTCTTTCCAAGCAGCAACTTTACCACCAAGTACATCTCTGGCTTCTAGGACTATTGGAATGTGACCATTATCAACAAGATATTTCGCACAGGATAAACCTGCTAAACCTGCACCTGCAATTACAACACGCATTATTAAATAAAGAAATAAGTTAACACTTACTAAGAAGCTATCCTAAAGTTAGAACATTATAGTTTTTTTTGTTGATTATTTATTAAATTATGGAAAAAATGCTTTTAAAATCAACTACAAGGCATGTGAGAATATTTACTGCTGAGGTAGTTAATAATGATTTACGATTTCATCCTAATAAATTAACCCTTGACTTAGACCCCGATAATGAATTTATTTGGAGTGAAGAATCTCTTAAAAAAGTTAATAATAAATTTATTGAACTTGTCGAAGAAAGAGATGGAAAAAGTTTAGATGATTATGAACTTCGTAAAATAGGATCCGAAATTGAGGGTTTAATTAAATACTTATTACAAAATGGATTATTAAGTTATAACCCAGAATGCAGAGTTATGAACTATTCAATGGGTTTACCTAAAACAAACGAATTATTGTGAATAAATATCCTAATAGAGGTTCCAGAAGAGGCCCAAGTAGAAATTCTTACTCCTCAAACTCAATGGATAGGAGTAATTATTCGCAACGGAATAACAGAATACCTCCATCTAGTTCTGAACAAAAAAATAATTTCAGCACTGGTACGATTGCTGTACTCGCTGGAGTATTGATTTTAGGTGTAGGAATTGGAAGTGCTATTACTAGTACAACTGATGGAGGACAGGGAAATATAGCTAGTCAACAGCAATTAGACATGGCTGTTCCAGACCCTGAATTTTGTAGGCAATGGGGTGCAAGTGCTTTTGTGATTGATGTTGAGATGTATACAACACTTAATCCTTCAACTAGTTTTGTGACCCAACCAGCACTCCAGCCTGGTTGTGTTATCCGAAGAGAGAATTGGACAGTATTACAAAAGCAGGGAGCCATAAGTAATGAAGACGTTAGAGAGTGCAAGCAAAGAATGAATACTTTTGCCTACATTGGCTCAATAAGAGATAAGCCTATAGTTAAGTGTGTTTATCAGACTGATGTAAATGAGAACAAATTTATAATCAAGGGAGACGGACAAGCTGAAGACGGAGGGGTAGGAATTAATAAGGAAGCAATTCAGTTTTAAATTAAGTTATTTTGCCTTAAAGGGCTTGTAGAACTTGCAAATTGAGGCAGTATATTCTTTTTAAATGCTTCTGATGCTCTTGATGTATATCTTGATGGATTTGTAATTAATTTGAGCTCTCTTTTGACTTCTAAATCAGTAACGAAGGGTTTGTGAATTGACCCAGCTGCTAATTCTCTCTCGATTGAAACAACTGGCAAAAAAGAAGCTCCTAGACCCGATTGAACTGCGTTTTTAATTGCTTCAAGAGAATTTAATTCCATTTCAATTTTTAATCTTTGAATATCAAGCCCAGAATCTTTTAAAAGTTTATCAACAACTTTTCTAGTTGTTGATTGAGAATCTAATGTGACGAAATTTAGTTTGTATAAATCTTCTTTCATAAGTTCTTTCTTGCTGGCAAGTGGGTGCTTTGTTGGCAATACAAGAGCTAATTCGTCTGTAGCATATGGTATTACTTCTAACAAGTTTTCTAGATCGATTGGTAATTGACCTCCAATAATAGCTAAATCAATTTGACCATTAGCAACGCTCCAACCTGTTCTTCTAGTGCTGTGTACCTGAAGTTGGACAGATACATCAGGATATCTTTGACGAAAAGTTCCAATCATCCTTGGCATTAAGTAGGTGCCAGTAGTTTGACTAGCTCCAACTATAAGTGTTCCTCCTTTTAAACTATTTAAGTCTTCAATAGCTTTACACGCTTCATCACATTGGTTCAGAATTCTTTCGCAATATTGAAGTAGTAACTCACCTGCTTCAGTTAGAAGTGCTTTTCTACCACCTCGATCAAAAATTGTAATTTCGAGTTGTTTTTCTAAATTTTGAATTTGCAAACTGACAGCTGGTTGGGTCACATATAATATATCTGCAGCTTTCTTAAAACTTCCTTGAGCTGCTATAGCTTTTAATATTCTTAATTGGTCAAGTGTAAAAGGTAATTCTGGCATTTATTTATGCCTATTATATTAATAATAATTCTAATACCTAGGCGTATTATTGTTAATAATAAATAACTTGAATTTTTCAATTATATGGAGACTCACAAAACTTCTTTATTAATTTTGGGACTTATATTCATCTTCGCAGTTATTCATAGTGGAGGTGCTGCTTTGAGAAGCAGAGCAGAAACTGTGATTGGACCAAGATTATGGAGATTATGCTTTGTTTCTTTAAGTTTGCCATCTGCTGTACTTTTAATAAGTTATTTTTTAGCGCACAGATACGATGGAATTAGATTATGGAACTTTCAAGGTAATAATTATGTATTTTTGTTGGTTTGGTTTTTAACTGCTATTAGTTTCTTATTTCTTTATCCTGCAACGTACAATCTACTCGAAATTCCTTCAGTATTAAAACCCCAAGTTAGGATATATGGAACAGGAATAATGAGAATCACAAGACACCCGCAAGCATTTGGTCAAATTATTTGGTGTTTGGCTCACACGTTATGGATTGGGACATCTTTTACATTCATAACTTCCTTAGGTCTAATTTCCCATCATCTTTTTGCAATTTGGCACGGTGATAAAAGGTTAGAAATTAAATTTGGTGAAGAATTTTATAAGTTCAAAGAAAGTACTTCTATTATTCCATTCGTTGCAGTATTTGATGGTCGTCAGCAAATTAAAGTAAAAGAATTTTTAAAATTATCTCAACTAGGAATATTAATAGCGATTGCTGTAATATGGTGGTCTCATAAATATATAAATATTGTTGTTACAACATTTAATTCGTCATTTATATCTAAAATTTTCAATTAGCAGTTTAGTATTAAATATATAGATATTAATAAAAATGCCTCAAGCATCAGAAATTGCCTGGTTAATTCCTGTCTTTCCACTTATTGGAGCAGTACTTTCTGGATTGGGATTAATATGTGCTAATAAAAAAATTAATAATTCAAGAGAAATTATTTCTATCAGTCTAATAATATTTGTTGGTGTTTCAGCTGTTATTAGTTATAAAACACTGATTGAACAAATAAATGGTTATCAGTCAGTAGAAAAATTATTTGTTTGGGCAAGTGCAGGAGACTTCACAATTCCAATGGGTTTCGTCCTTGATCCACTAGGTAGTGTAATGCTGACATTGGTAACCACAATTACTTTATTAGTCATGATTTACTCCCATGGCTATATGGCTCATGATAAAGGTTACGTAAGATTTTTTACATATTTAGCTCTCTTTAGTAGTTCGATGATGGGTTTAATTATTAGCCCAAATTTGTTGGAGATATACGTTTTTTGGGAATTAGTGGGAATGTGTTCTTATTTATTAGTTGGTTTCTGGTATGACAGAGATGGTGCTGCTAATGCTGCTCAAAAAGCTTTTGTAGTAAATAGAGTTGGAGATTTTGGCTTATTGCTAGGAATTCTAGGTCTATTTTGGGCTACAAAAAGCTTTGACTTTAATCAAATTGCCTTAGGAGTATCACAATCAGTTTCTGAGCATTCATTGCCAGTTTGGGCAGCGCTTTTGCTTTGTTTTTTAGTTTTCTTAGGACCAATGGCAAAATCTGCTCAGTTTCCTCTTCATGTATGGCTACCAGATGCCATGGAAGGTCCTACACCTATATCCGCTCTTATTCATGCAGCGACTATGGTTGCTGCAGGTATTTTCTTAGTAGCAAGGCTCCAACCTCTTTACTCATTATTCCCTACAATTCAATTCATTATTGCTTTAGTGGGTACTATTACATGTTTCTTAGGAGCATCTATTGCCTTAACCCAGATGGATCTCAAAAAAGGTTTGGCTTATAGTACTGTTTCTCAGCTCGGATATATGATGCTTGCGATGGGTTGTGGTGCTCCTGTTGCTGGGATTTTTCACTTAATAACACATGCTTGCTTCAAAGCAATGTTATTTTTGGGTTCTGGATCAGTAATTCATGCTATGGAAGAAGTAGTTGGTCATCAACCTGTGCTGGCCCAAGATATGAGGTTAATGGGAGGATTGAGAAAGAAAATGCCATTTACTTCTTCAACTTTTTTAATAGGTTGTGTTGCGATAAGTGGAATTCCTCCATTAGCTGGTTTTTGGAGTAAGGATGAAATATTAGGAAGCGCTTTTATCTCATTTCCAGCTTTTTGGTTTGTGGGATTTTTAACAGCTGGAATGACAGCGTTTTATATGTTTAGACTTTATTTTTTAACTTTCGAAGGAGATTTTAGAGGGGAAAATAAGGAATTACAAAAAGAACTTTTGGTAGCTTCAGAAATTAATTTAGAAGAGGAAGAACATAAAGAAGAACATGGCTCACTTCATGAGTCTCCTTGGTCTATGACGTTTCCACTGGTGTTTTTAGCAGTACCCTCTGTAATTATTGGGTTTATGGGATTCCCTTGGGATAGTAAATTTGCAAACTTATTAGACCCTGAAGAAGCATTGATTGCTATAGAGTCCTTTGAATTAAAAGAATTTTTACCTTTAGCTATTGCATCTGTTTTTATTGCCTCTATTGGAATAACTATTGCTTATCAGGCTTATTTTGCTAAAAAAATTAACTTATCAATATTATTCGCACAAAGATTCCCATCTGTTAATAAGTTTTTATCAAATAAATGGTATTTAGATGATATTAATGAAAAACTATTTGTTAGAGGAAGTAGAAAACTTGCAAAAGAAGTTTTAGAAGTAGATTCCAAAGTTGTTGATGGTGTGGTAAATCTTACTGGACTTGTAACTTTAGGAAGTGGAGAGGGATTAAAGTATTTTGAAACTGGTAGGGCCCAATTCTATGCTTTGATAGTTTTTGGAGGAGTTATTTTATTAGTAGCCATATTTGGTTTCCAATCACCACAAGTAACTTAATTACAAATGTGTGTCTTCACTGCCATAGGGATGAAAAAATCTAGATAATTTCTAGACTTTATTAAAGATCAATTTCTTATTCAATTGAGCAGCTATTTTTTTGCACATTTTGCATTTCATACAATAGGAACATTAGGTGCAGGTTTATCCTATTTTCCTTGGTTATCAGTATCTATTCTTTTCCCAATTGGGAGTGCATTTTTGATACCATTTTTCCCTGATAAAGGAGAAGGTAAAGAGGTTAGATGGTTTGCTTTAATTATTGCTTTGATTACTTTTCTGGTAACTGTAGGATCTTACATAAACGGTTTTGATATCAATAATGAAAATGTTCAACTAAAAGAAAGTATAAATTGGCTTCCAAAGCTAGGACTTACTTGGTCAGTAGGCGCTGATGGCATTTCAATGCCTCTTATATTATTAACTAGTTTCATAACGGCTTTAGCCGTCTTAGCTGCATGGCCAGTAAAGTTTAAACCAAAGTTATTTTTCTTTCTAATACTTATTATGGATGGCGGGCAAATAGCTGTTTTTGCCGTTCAAGATATGCTCCTGTTTTTTTTAACTTGGGAATTGGAATTATTGCCAGTATATTTACTTTTAGCTATCTGGGGAGGAAAAAATAGGCAATATGCAGCGACAAAATTCATTATATATACTGCTGGTAGTTCTATATTTATCCTTTTAGCTGCATTGGCAATGGGTTTTTACGGAACTGAAGTTCCAAATTTTGAATTTTCTCATTTGGCTAATCAAGATTTTGGCCAGAATTTCCAAATCCTTTGTTACATAGGACTATTAATTGCTTTTGGAGTAAAACTCCCAATTGTCCCATTACATACTTGGCTACCAGATGCCCATGGTGAAGCCACAGCACCTGTTCATATGCTTTTGGCTGGAATATTATTAAAAATGGGTGGATATGCACTTTTAAGATTTAATGCGCAATTATTACCTGTTGCACATGCTCAATTCGCTCCACTATTAATCGTTCTTGGAGTAGTTAATATAATTTATGCTGCATTAACTTCTTTCGCACAAAGGAATCTTAAAAGAAAAATCGCATATAGTTCAATCAGTCATATGGGGTTTGTTCTGATTGGGATAGGAAGTTTTAGTAGCCTAGGTACAAGTGGAGCAATGTTACAAATGGTTAGTCATGGTTTGATTGGAGCAAGTTTATTCTTTCTTGTTGGAGCCACTTATGACAGAACAAAGACTTTAAAACTTGATGAAATGGGTGGAGTGGGACAAAAAATGCGTATTATGTTTGCATTATGGACTGCCTGTTCACTTGCTTCTCTTGCTTTGCCTGGTATGAGTGGATTTGTTTCTGAATTAATGGTATTTACTGGATTTGTTACTGATGAAGTTTATACACTGCCTTTTAGAGTAGTAATGGCTGCTTTAGCTGCAATAGGAGTTATTCTTACTCCAATTTATTTACTCTCAATGTTACGTGAGATTTTTTTTGGGAAAGAAAATCCAAAGTTAACTGAAGATCGAAATTTAATAGATGCAGAGCCAAGAGAAGTATATATTATTGCATGTTTACTTTTACCAATAATAGGTATAGGTTTATATCCAAGGTTAGTTACAGAAAGTTATTTGGCCACAATTAATAACTTGGTAGATAGAGATTTAAATGCAGTCAAAAATACTGCAAAGACAAGTATTTTTGCTGAAAATAAAAAAAATCAAATATTTAAAGCACCAACTATATAATTTTCTAAATTATTTTATTATTGTTTTGCATTTAAAATGATATGAAGATATCTTAAAAAAAGATTTGATTAATTAAAGTAACTATTTCTAAATCTATTGATAGATCCCAGTTAGGACCTAGATTACTGATAAAATTTCTTCAAGATGCAGCTGGAAGAGGCGATCTTGATCCTTGGGATATTGATGTTATTAGTGTTATCGACAGCTTTTTAGAACAATTTAATCAAAATTTGAAATATTCATCAAATGATCAAATTTCATATCAAAAGGACTTATCTGAAACAAGCGAAGCATTTTTCGCTGCGTCCGTATTAGTTAATTTAAAAGCTCAAGTTTTAGAATCTGATGTTTTTAGAGAAGAAATATTAGGTTTTGAAGAAGAAATTGATATAGATAACCAAGAATGGATTAATCAAGGATTTGATATTCCAAAATATCCTGAAAAATATTTAAGAAGAAGATCTGTAGCTCAACCAGTTATTAAACGTACATCGACATTAGGAGAACTTGTTAGTCAACTTGAAGCGATTGCCGAAATTATTGAAACACAAGATCTTTTACTTATGAAAAGGAAAAGAAATAAAAAATATTCTGATAAGATCTTAATTTCTAAAGTTCAATCATTAGCTCATCGTGAAAAACTTCCTGAAACAACCAAAGCATTAGGTAAGTTTATTGATGGATGGGAAAAGGCATTGCAATGGACAGACTTTGAATATTTAGTAAATAAGTGGCAGAATGTGGTGAAAAGTGATTTAGATAAAGATAGGCTTGGTGTTTTTTGGGCTTTATTATTTTTATCATCAGAAAATAAAATTGAAATAAAACAAAAAAAATCTCTTTATGGTCCAATACAAATAAAAAGAATTATTCCTGATGGAGAATTAGCTCAATTACCAATAGAAAACCTTGAAGTAGCAGACACTTCTTCGACTGCTGCTTAAAGATATGAGATCAATAACGTATAATCTGTAAAAAGAGGTTTTAAAGCTGATGAAGGCAATGATACTTGCAGCAGGTAAAGGAACGCGCATTCAGCCAATTACGCATATTATTCCAAAACCCATGATTCCGATTCTACAAAAGCCTGTAATGGAATTTTTATTGGAACTTTTAAAAGAACATGGTTTTCGAGAAATTATGGTTAATGTTTCTCATCTTGCTGAGGAAATCGAAAACTACTTTAGAGATGGGCAAAGATTTGGTGTGGAAATAGCTTATAGCTTTGAAGGAAGAATTGAAGATGGAGAAATGATTGGAGATGCTCTGGGTTCGGCAGGAGGCTTAAAAAAAATTCAAGATTTTCAAAATTTTTTTGATGAAACTTTTGTTGTATTGTGCGGAGATGCTTTGGTTGATTTGGATTTGACTGAAGCTGTAAAAAGTCACAAGCAAAAAGGAGCATTAGCAAGTTTAATAACAAAGAAGGTAACTCGAGAACAGGTCTCAAGTTATGGTGTTGTAGTTACTGATGAAAATGGTCGAGTCAAAGCGTTTCAAGAAAAACCAACAGTAGATAATGCTTTGAGTGATTCAATTAATACTGGGATTTATCTTTTTGAGCCGGAGATTTTTGACTATATCCCGTCAGGGGAAAAATTTGATATTGGAGCTGATCTATTCCCTAAACTTGTCGAAATGGATTTACCATTTTTTGCTTTGCCGATGGATTTTGAGTGGGTAGATATTGGAAAAGTTCCCGATTACTGGAGTGCCATTAGAAATGTTTTACTAGGTAAAGTAAGGCAAGTTGAAATTCCGGGTAAAGAAATTAAACCTGGTGTCTTCACAGGTCTTAATGTTGCTGCAAATTGGGATCAAGTTGATATAAAAGGGCCTGTATATATTGGAGGCATGACACGAATTGAAGATGGGGCTACTATTATCGGCCCATCAATGATTGGACCAAGTTGTTGTATTTGTGAAGGTGCAACTATAGATAACTCTATAATTTTTGATTATTCAAAAATTGGGAAAGGAGTTCAATTAGTCGATAAATTAGTATTTGGTAGATATTGTGTTGGAAAAAATGGAGATCATTTTGACTTGAAAGATGCTTCCTTGGACTGGTTAATAACAGACTCAAGAAGATTAGATTTAACTGAGCCATCACCTCAGCAAAAAGCTATGGCAGAATTATTAGGTACTGATTTAATTAACATTCCAGATTAAGATCCGCTTTTTCAAGTATTTCTGGGATAAGATTTTCTGCCTTGACTGCCATTATATGAATTCCCTCAGCTATATTTATAAAATCTTTGGCTTGTTCAGAAGCAATTAATATTCCTTCTTTCAGGGGGTCTTTTGCTTCTCTAAGACGGTTTAAAATATTTTCAGGAATATTTGCCCCAGGTACAAATTTATTTATGAAAAGAGCATTTTTATATGATTTTAAAAGAAATACTCCTGCAATGACTGGTATCTCAAGTGGATTACTGATTTCTTTGCAAAAATCAATTAAATATTTTCTGTCCATAACCATTTGAGTTTGTAAGAAATTTGCTCCTGCTTCCTTTTTTTTTATGGTTCTACTTTTTAAACTTCTTTTATTTTGACAACTTGGGTCTACTGCGGCACCTGCAAAGATATTAGTTTCTTTGTCTGGAAGTTGCTCAAAAGTAGGATCAATTCCTTGATTGAATGATTGAATTTGTTTTAATAATCGTACTGCCTCAAATTCATGAACGGCTTTTGTTTCTTGTTGATCTCCAGCTTTTACAGAATCTCCTGTAATACATAAAATATTTTTAATACCTAAGGCATGTGCTCCAAGAATATCTGATTGTAAAGCAATTTTATTACGATCTCTGCATGAGATTTGCATTATAGGCTCTATGCCATATTCCAGTAATAGTTTGGACATTGCTAAACTGCACATTCTCATTATTGCTCTACTTCCGTCTGTAATGTTAACAGCATGCACCTTATTTTTCAGAAGCTGTGCTATTTTAAGAGGTCTTATGGGGTCCCCTCCTCTTGGCGGCATTAATTCTGCTGTAATTACTTTTGAATTTTTTTCTAAAGTTTGCTGAAGTTTTGATTTCAATTGCTTTTTTCCTACTTAGTAAAGAAGTTAACTGATACTGCTAAACTCAATTAATATATAAAAGGAACTGTTTAAATGCAAATGGTTGAAGAAGGAGTTAACGACCTTGATATGATGGGTCTCTCATCTAGAGAGATGGAAATCATAGATTTGGTAGCTGATGGGCTTACAAATCAAGAAATAGCAGTAAAGCTTACTATTAGCAAAAGAACTGTTGATAATCATGTAAGTAATATGTTTACGAAGACAGGCTCCAAAAATAGAGTAGCGCTATTAAATTGGGCAATGGATCATGGGAAAATCTGTAGAGATGGATTTAATTGTTGTTCTCTTCCTGATTCAGATCAAGATTAATATTTTTTTCTTTATCAATACTTTCTATAAAATTCATTACCCAACAATGTGTTGAAGTTAGTTCAAAAAGTTTTGCATAATCAAGACATGCTTTCTTATCAGAGTTGATAAATCTTAATACACCCTCTCCGTCATAAAGACTATACATATCAAAAAAATAAATATAATTCAAATATAAAAAAAATATAAAGAAAATGAGAGTTTTTGGGCTAGTTTTGCAGATTTTTTTAGATATTTTTCAAATCTTTGTTTTCCCATTTTGAAAAGGGATGCTTTGTCAGATTTAAATTAGTATATATTTGTAGACCTGTAATTTCTTTTGATAAAAAAGGCGGAAGAATAACTTTTTCTTTTTCTTCAGTAAGCTCAATTTCAGCAATTTCTAAAGGAAAATTTTTGTCTTTGAAGCAATCTACAATCCAATTTTTTTGATCAACTACTAAAAAAAATCTTTCTTTTTTAATTATATTTGTAAGAGTTGCCATGATTTTTTCACCTTCACTTCTTGGGATTGAGTATTCATATTCGTAATTAGTGAAATTTTTAATATGTTTTTTAAGTCCAAGTTTAAAATTTATACCGTTAAATCTGATTCTTATGATCCAATCATTTAAATCATAGGAAAGATAACCCTGCTCTATAAAAGTTCTATGAGTAATGTATTTCTTCCATTGATCATTTTTGAGAAGAAATCGCCTCTCAATCTCTAATGCCATCTAATTTTTGTGATTATTTTTTAATGATAAATCACCTTTCCAATCAAGCTTTTTAGTTAATGTAATGTAGTAGGAAATGCTTTTATTAAATTTAATCATTTTACAGGGCTTGGTTAAATTATTTATTTCACAAGAATCATTTTCTTTTATTGTTATACACTTTGATCCATCTTTCCATAGTTTTATTTTTCTTTTATTCTTTTGTACAACTTTAATGATAATTTTACTTGTATCAGGAACAATTATCGGTCGGCTTGCTAGGCTCATAGGACATATTGGATTAATTACGAATGCATTTATTGAGGGATGTACTATGGGACCTCCAGCAGCCATAGAGTAGGCAGTGGAACCAGTTGAGGAAGAAATAATTAAGCCATCACCTTTATATTCGTTTACTTTTTCATTATTTATTTCTATTTGTATTTGATTGGTTGGAGAAATATCTTCTTCAACAGATTTAAAATAAAAGTCATTTAATGCATCATAGCTTTTGAGTATTTTTCTTTCTTGATTCTTTTCATTACTATAAACATCACAATGTAATCTGTTTCTAAAATCAATTATGTATTCTTCTCTTTCTAAAATTTTGATAAATGATTGGTCAAATAAAAAATCTTTTTCTTGAGTCAAAAATCCTAAATTACCGCCAATATTAAAACTAAGTAAAGGAATGTCATAATTAACTAATGCATTTGCAGATTTAAGAACTGTTCCATCACCTCCAAGAACAATCACTAAATCTGGTAACGCCGGAAGATTATAAAAGTAGCTTTCAAGTTTCTCGTTATTAAATTCACTTTCTATGCTGTTTGATTTAATATTTCTATCTTTGAGAGTCTTTTCACAAAATATGGATGCTTCTTTAGCAACAGAGCTACCTGCACGATAAATAATAAGCACAAATGAAAGTTTCACTTGATGCTTTTTACCATTTTAATAAATTAAAACTTTCCATATCTACAGTAACTCTATTTCTATAGAGAGATAATAATATAGCTAAACCTACTGCTGCTTCTGCTGCAGCAACTGTAATAACAAATATTGTAAAAACTTGTCCCTGTATTAGGTTATTGTCAATATAAGAAGAAAAGGCCATCAAATTTATATTCACTGCATTCAACATTAATTCTATGCTCATCAAAACTCTTACTGCATTTCTACTATTTAATAATCCCCAAATACCAATACAAAATAATATTGAGGAAACTATTAAAAAAGCTTGAAGTGGAATGGATTCTAAATTCATATTAATTTTTTTTTATAAGTAATGGTTCACTTGATTTCTCAATCAGCTCTTGATCTACCGGTAATCCTGTTGAGATGTCTTTATTCATAACATCTCTTCTAGCTAAAACTATAGCTCCAATCATGGCCATTAAAAGTAATACAGATGCCACTTCAAACGGAAGTAAGTAATCACTAAATAAGTGTTCTCCGATTCTTATTGTAGATTCCTCTCCTATCGATGCATTAGGATCGGATAAAAACCATACATTGGATAAGTCAACTCTAATTAATAGACTTAAAAGAGTTAAACAAATTGATGTCGATATGATTCTTCTTGATTTAATATTATCGATAGGCTTTAAATCTTCTTTTTTATTAACTAACATTATTGCAAAAATTATTAGAACATTAACTGCTCCTACATAAACTAAAACTTGAGCTGCAGCTACAAAACTTGCGTTTAATAGTAGATATAACCCTGCAACACTCATGAAGACTCCACCAAGCAAGAATGCAGAGTAAACAATACTTTCTAGAAGGATAACTCCTAATGCCCCTACTATTACAACTAGAGATAATACTGAAAAACAAATTATTTGTGTTGTGACTGCTATAGACATGTATTATTTTAAATTATTTGTTTGGTTTGATAGCAGGATCATTTATATCATTAGCTTCTGGTTTCATCCAATCATAAACTTCTTCTGGTAGTTTACCAACTCGAACATCAGAAGGAGAAACTTCATGAGGATCCATAACACCTTTAGGTAAATATGCTAGTTCCCTAAGAGGTTTTACTGAGGGATCAGTAGTAACGTTCGTGGGAAGTCTACCTAATGCTACATTATCAAAATTTAAATTATGTCTATCGAATGTAGCTAATTCATATTCTTCGGTCATTGATAAGCAATTTGTTGGACAATATTCAACACAATTTCCACAAAAAATACATACTCCAAAGTCTATAGAATAATTTCTAAGTTCCTTTTTTTTTGTTTCTTTATTCATAACCCAGTCAACAACTGGAAGATTAATTGGACAAACTCGTACACAAACTTCACACGCAATACATTTATCAAATTCATAATGGATTCTTCCCCTATATCTTTCAGAAGGAATTAATTTCTCATAAGGGTATTGAACAGTAACTGGTCTTCTTCGGAGATGATCAAAAGTTACAGAAAGCCCATCATATAAATATTTACCAGCGCTAAAAGCTTCTTTAACATAGCTATTTACTTTTTGAAGAAAATCTTTCATTTTGAAGAAATTAGTTATTTTATTCTAATGGATTAATTAAACGTTTAAGTATATGTACTTAAACATTATCCACCAAAAAATTGAGGGAAAGCCAATTTTAGTCCTGCGGTCACTAGAAGATTAGCAAGAGATATTGGTAAAAGGAATTTCCATCCTAAATCTAGAAGTTGATCTATTCTCACTCTTGGTGTTGTCCAACGCAATAATATAGCAATAAAAACCAATAGATATGCTTTAAGAACAGTCATTATGATTCCTATAGAAGCCGTGAAAACTTGGATCACAGGCGCATCAATTGGAAGATTTAGAACTTTAGCAATTATCTCAATAGGAATAGGAAACCCCCATCCACCTAAGTAAAGTATGGATACCAATAATGCTGATAAGATTAAATTTATGTAGCTGCCTAAATAAAATAAAGCGAATTTCATTCCAGCATATTCAGTTTGATAACCTGCCACTAATTCCTCCTCAGCTTCTGGCAAGTCAAATGGTAACCTTTCGCATTCGGCAAGAGCACATATCCAAAAAATTATGAATCCAACAGGTTGTCTCCATATATTCCAACTTAATATACCAGCTCCATTTTGTTGATTAACAATATCAATAGTGCTGAGCGAATTGGTCATCAAAACAATAGCTAGTACAGATAATGCCAGAGGTATTTCATAACTTATAGATTGAGCAGCAGCTCTTAATCCGCCTAATAATGAATATTTATTATTAGAGGCGTATCCACTCATAAGAAGACCAATAGGTTGAATACTACTAAGAGCTATCCAGAGAAAAATTCCAATACCAACATTGCTTATAAGTAAGTTTTGGCCAAAAGGAACAATTAACCAAGACAGAATAACAGGTACTAATACCAGTATTGGACCGGCAGTGAACAGAAGTGAATCTGCTTTTGCAGGAATAATATCTTCTTTAACAAGTAATTTAAGCCCATCTGCAATTGGTTGAAGTACTCCTAAAGCCCCTGCATATTCTGGTCCTATTCTTTGTTGAGCAGCTGCAGATATTTTTCTTTCTAACCAAACCGTGACTAATACTCCAACTACTGCTGATACTAAAACTAATAACATTGGTAAAGGAAGCCATACTATATGAGCAAGTTCGCTTGATAGGCCAAAACCCTTTAAGATTTCACTAAAACTATATTCAAGATCTAATCCGGAGTCCAAAATTTTATTGTTATTTATTCTATAGATTAACTCTTCATCCACAATATGTGTGTTTTTTATGAAAAGCTGAAAATATTATTTTCGATTTTCTAAAGTGATCCAATCTCTTGGATTCGAACCAGTATAAATTTGAGACGGTCTGAAAATTCTGTTAGCTCCTAATTGTTCCCTCCAGTGAGCTAACCAACCTGCAACTCTTGATATTGCAAAAATAGGAGTAAACAAGTCACGTGGGATACCAAGTTTTCTGTAAACAAGGCCTGAATAAAAATCAACATTAGGAAAAATACCTTTACCTCCTAGTTTTGGGATTGCCTCTAACTCTAATTTTTTTGCAACTTCATACATTTCATCTTTACCAAATCTAATAAAAAGCTCCTCTGCTAATTTCTGAAGAATAATTGCTCGAGGATCTTTAACTTTGTACTCTCTATGACCGAAACCCATTATTTTACTCTTGTTTTTAATCGCATTCTCTAGATAAGAAGCTGCTTTTTCAGGAGTTTTAATATCTTCTAACATGGCAATTACATCTTCATTTGCTCCCCCATGAAGAGGGCCAGCCAATGTTCCTACGGCAGAGGCGATTACCGCGTATGGGTCGGTAAGAGTGCTAGCTGTAACTCTAGCGCTAAATGTACTCGCATTTAAACTATGTTCTGCATGAAGAATTAGACATCTATCAAAAACTTTTGCAGCTATGGGATCTTGTTCTTTCTCAGTGAGCATATAAAGAAAATTTGATGAGTAAGATAAATCATCCCTTGGTTGAATAGGATCTTGTCCTTTTCTTATAAGTTGAAATGCTGCAATCATTGTTGGAATTTTTGCAATGAGTCTAATTACTGCGTTATAGATATATTTAGGATCATCTATCGCTCTTCTTGAGTAGAAAAGACCAAGTGAGGCTGCACTAGATTGCAGTGCATCCATTGGATGCCCTGTGGCAGGGAAGCATTTCATCATATCTCTCACTCTGAAGCTCAATCTCCGATGCATTTGTACTTCTTGCTCAAAATCCCTTAGTTCTGTTGCTGAAGGTAATTCTCCCCAAATTAATAAAAAGGCAGTTTCTAAGAAACTACTTTTCTGTGCTAATTCTTCAATTGAGTAGCCTCTATATAATAATTTCCCTTTTTGACCGTCAATATCACATATTGATGAATTAGTTACTGGAACACCCTCTAATCCAGGTTTTAAAATTAGTTTGTTATTGTCCAAATTTTTGATGTGATATAAATCCTCTATAGGTATAAGATAGTCAAATAATTTTTAGTTAACCACAAGTTATCAATCAAATTTAATTATTAAATAATTTTAAATTAGTTTTTGCATAATAAATCGGAGTTGTTTTTGGAATAGACTGTTTTATTATTGCTTGAAATTCTATTATTGATAGATCAATTACATTTTTAAAAAAATAATTAATGTTTTTTAAATAAGACATATTTTTTGTTGGAATAGAGTATGGATTCTTAAGATTTATTCTTTTATTTAAAAAATATTTAGCATTTTTATCACCTTCTAAATAAAAAAATTCTTTTGAAATTAAATCTATATCTTCTTCATTTACCAAACTATTACTAATTAAGTTTAGAGTTTCAGATTGAATTAAAAAAATCTTTTTATAATTAGACTGTTTAATAATATTTTCATTTTTTTCAAGTATGTCTTTTGAATATATTGTATAAATATTATTATTATTTTCTATACTATTTTTATTAAAATCTTCTAATAATTTTATGTTTTCAACAGGAAAAAAATTTTTATCAGATATTATAAACCAATTGCTATCATTCATTAAGAATAGCGTATTTTGTTTTAATTTTTCACTTAATTCTTTTAAAATATCTTTTTCAAAACTATTTATTTCGTAATGATCAAGATATTTATTAGAATCTGATAAACTATTATAAACCGATATTTGATATTTTTCTTTATCTAATATATTTTCTTTATCTATATCTTTATAAGATTTTAGATCTGAGCTTTTGTTATTATTAAATAAATATGATTTTAAGATAATGTCTTTATCTTTAAAATTAAATATTGTTACTAAATAGTCCTCTTTTAATAGATGATAATTTGCATTATTTAGTATTTCATTTGTTTTGAAATTATTAGTTAAAAAGATATTATGTTCATTTTTGAAATTATTCAGTATTTCTTTAAAAAAGATATATTGTTTTTCGACATTTTTATCAATATTACTTGATTGTAATGCATCAAGTATTAATTTTTTATTAGAGGAAGTAATAATATAATTATCATTAGTTCGATAAATATATTTTAAATAATTTAATTTATTTTTTCTAAATATTTTAATCAATTTATCAGGCTCATCTATTTTATTGGTAAGATTTAAAATATCATCTATATCTTTTTTTTCCTTAATTTTGAATATTATTAAAATATCATCTATATCTTTTTCTTTATTATCGTAGGTAGTAATTGTAAGTTCATTATTATAAATATCTTCTAATTTGTTTGTACCTAAATCTATGCCTAGGAAAGCTAGTACACTATTTTTTATTAAAACAAGCTTATCTTGATCCTTTGTTTCAAAATTTTTTCTTATATCATTCTTGATTTTTGAACTTTTAGCATTTGAAATGAAGAATGTTTTGTTATCTTTCGGAAGGTAATTTAAAATTTTTAATTCTGAAATATCATCTTGGCTTACTTTATTTAAACCATAAGAGACGTTTTGAAATCCGAAAATAAAGCATAAAAATAATGTTGTTACTATAGGCAGTACTCTAATATTCATTTTTATTTTTATTTTTAACAAAAAACATACTCTTGCAACTTTATTTATTAAATTGTTAACAACAAATAGTTAATTCTAACAATTGGGAAATATTCCGAACAATATTAATGCTTTTGAGCTTAATGAATGGTTTAATTCTGAAGATGAAAATCCTATTATCATTGATGTCAGAGAGGATCAAGAGCTTCAAATAGCTTGTTTTCCTAAGGAATATTTACATCTACCAATCAGTAATGTTTCAACTGAGTTAGTAAAAACAAAAATTAGAGATGCAAAAGATAAAAAGTTTGTTGTTATTTGTCATGCTGGTATCAGAAGTTATAATTTTGGACAATGGTCATTAGATAATAATCTCGTAAATGAGATATGGAATCTTGAAGAAGGTATAGATGGGTGGAGTAAGTATATTGATCAAACAGTACCTAGATATTAGTTACTCAATATCTAAAGATGATGCGACAGTATTAACATCCTTATCTCCTCTACCAGAACAATTAATTACTATTTCCGTATCTTTATCTAGGGTAGGACATAATTTTTCTAGCCAAGCAAAGGCATGAGCTGTTTCGAGTGCAGGAATAATTCCTTCTAATTCACTCACTAGTTTCAAAGCTTCTAAAGCTTCTGCATCAGTAACAGAACCATATTCTGCTCTTCCTATATCTTTTAAAAAACTATGCTCCGGACCTACCCCGGGATAATCAAGACCTGCACTTATAGAATGTGCTTCTTGAACTTGACCATCCTTATCTTGCAAAAGAAGACTCATTGATCCATGTAAAATTCCAACGGAACCTTTAGTGATAGTAGCGGCATGTTTTTCAGTATTGATTCCGCTGCCTGCTGCTTCAACTCCAATGAGTCGAACTGATTTTTCTTTTACAAAAGGATGAAATAGACCCATTGCATTGGATCCTCCTCCTACACATGCAAGCAAAATGTCTGGTAATGATCCAAATGATTCTTGACATTGTTTTTTCGCTTCTTCTCCTATAACTGCATGAAAATCTCTAACTATCATCGGGAATGGGTGTGGACCTGCAACTGATCCTAAAATATAGTGTGTTGTTTCTACATTGGAAACCCAATCCCTAATAGCTTCACTAGTTGCATCTTTGAGAGTTGCAGTTCCTGAAGTGACAACTTTAACTTCTGCTCCTAAAAGTTTCATCCGAAAGACATTTAATGATTGCCTTTTTATATCTTCTGCACCCATATAAATAATGCATTGCAAACCAAATCTCGCGCATACTGTAGCGGTAGCAACTCCATGTTGCCCAGCGCCTGTCTCTGCGATTATTCTTTGCTTACCCATTCTTATCGCTAATAAAGCTTGACCTAATGCATTATTGATTTTGTGGGCACCAGTATGATTTAGGTCTTCTCTTTTGAGCCATATTCTGCTTGTTGAGGTTTTCGTTCGGTAATGTTCAGTAAGTCTTTTAGCTTCATATAATGGTGTCTCTCTCCCGACATATGTTTTAAGCAAATGATTTAATTCATTAACAAATTCTTTATCTTTCCATGCATTAGATGCTGCTTTTTCAAGTTCAAAAAGAGCTGGCATTAATGTTTCAGGAACATATTGACCGCCATATTTACCAAATCTTCCTTCTTTTGAAGGTTGATTTAATTCATCATTATTTTGATCTTTACGGGAAATTGTACTTACCAATTTTCTATAGTATAAGTATGTATTAACTATAGATTATATAAATAATAATGGGAAAAAAAAATTGGATTGAATTTGATAATCATGAAAATATTTTTCAAGAAAAACCTAAAGAAGAGAATTTTAAAAAAATATTAAAATTAAATATCTCAAAACAAAAAAAAGGCAAAAAAGGAAAGACTATTACTTTAATAAAAGGTTTAAGAATTGGAAATGAAACAGAAGTTAAGGAATTTTTAAAAAAAATGAAAGTGTTTTGTGGTACTGGAGGAACTGTAGTAGGTGAAGATATACAATTACAAGGAGATATGGTAAGCAAATCAATTGAGTTTCTTCGCAAGGAGGGCTTTCAAAACTTATAAGTCAAGAGTTAAAGTAAATTTCTACATTTGGAAACCAAAAAAGATGAAGGAACTTAATCAAAAAAATTCAGGAAAAAATATAAAATGGCACAATTTAACTATTGATAGAAATAAGTTAGAAAAAATGAGAGGACATAAAGGAATGGTCATTTGGTTTACGGGATTATCAGGTTCTGGGAAAAGTACCTTAGCTAATGCAGTAAATGAGGTTTTACACTTTGATGGTTTATCAACTTATGTACTAGATGGAGATAATATCAGACATGGTTTATGCAAGGATCTTGGGTTTTCTGATGAAGATAGAGAAGAAAACATTAGAAGAATCGGAGAAGTAGCTAATTTATTTATGAATGCAGGAATCATAACCATTACAGCATTCGTCTCTCCTTTCATTAGCGATAGAAATAAGGTTAGAAAAATTATTGGATCAAAGGATTTTGTTGAAGTATATTGCTCTGCAGACATTGATGTATGTGAGAGTAGGGATACTAAAGGTTTATATAAAAAGGCACGTTTGGGAGAAATTAAGGAATTTACCGGGATATCTAGTCCTTATGAGGCGCCTGCAAATCCAGAAATAGTTGTTGATACAGGTTCCTTAGATTTAAATGATTCTGTAGAAGTAGTAATTAATTATCTTAGAGAACATAATTTACTTAATAGAAGTTAATTCTAAAAATTAAATTAGTCAGTTTTCAGGTAATTATCAGCCCCTAGATCAGACAATTTACTATTTTTAGTTCTAACTTGTGCATGGAGATTATCTCTAAATTTTTTTATTTTTACTCTTAAAGTTTCATCAAATAAACTAAGGATTTGAATTGCTAACAAACCAGCATTTTTTGCTCCGTTTATGGCCACTGTCGCGACGGGAATCCCAGCTGGCATTTGAACAATTGATAATAGGGAGTCAATTCCTTTTAAAGTTTTACTTTCTACAGGTACGCCTATGATGGGAATGCATGTGAGCGAAGCTAACATACCAGGAAGGTGAGCAGCTCCACCAGCTCCAGCGATAATAACCTTTATATTTTCTGATTCTGCTTTTTTTGCATATTCCATCATCTCTATTGGAGTTCTATGTGCAGAAAGGATACAAACTTCTGTTTCCATACCAAATTCATTCAATATATCAACTGCAGGTTTCAAAGTTTTTAGATCTGAATCACTACCCATTACTACAGCAATTTTATAAATATTGCTGGAATTCATGTCTGACAAAATAACAAATCAATTCTTTTCTTATAATGACGCGCAATTAACTGTGCGCTAGTTAGTTAGTATTAAAAAGAGTAATTTTGTATGAATTGTTATGTCGTCTAATAAAAATCTTGAAAAAAGCGAAGTTAGAAATTATTTCAACGGGACTGGTTTTGATCGATGGAGAAAAATTTATAGTAAATCAGAAGAAATCAATACAGTACAGAAAAATATTAGAAAAGGTCATCAAAAGACTGTCGATGATGTCGTTTCATATGTAAAAAAATACCCTAATTTAACAAGTAAGACTTTTTGTGATGCTGGTTGTGGTGTTGGGAGTCTAGCTATACCTTTACTATGTCTTGGGATAAAAGATTTGCAGGTAAGTGACATATCTTCTGAAATGATTAAAGAAACAAAGAAACGTATAAATGAATTAGGTCTTAGTCAAAGAAAACTTAAATTTTTAACGAGTGATCTTGAAAAGTTAAAAGGGTTATTTGATGTTGTTATTTGTTTAGATGTATTTATTCACTACCCGCAACCAGTTGCAGAAGAAATGGTCAGGCATTTATGTGATTTAAGTAAAGAAAAGCTAATAGTTAGTTTTGCTCCCTATACACCAATATTGGCTGTGTTAAAAAATATCGGAAAATTGTTTCCTGGGCCAAGTAAAACTACAAGGGCATATACATTAAGAGAAAAAGGGATTATTAATGCTGCTAAAAACAAAGGTTTTATTGTCGTGCAAAAAAAATTAAATCAAGCTCCATTTTATTTTTCCAAATTAATTGAATTTAAGAAAGTTCAATAAACTACTTTACTAGATGATTTTCAAGTGCATATCTAACTAATTCGGTTCTGCTAGATGTACTTGTTTTAATAAAAAGCCGGCTTACGTACTTTTCAACATTTCTAATAGAGGTTTCAAGTTGTCTGGCAATTTCTTTGTTCATAAGACCCTCTGCTACAAGTTGGAGTACACTTGCTTCTCTTGGGGTGAAACTAGGAATATCTATAGAATTTTCTGGATTTAGTGGATTCTGATCAGTAAGCATAGATTTTATTTCAGTGATTTGTTTTGCCATTTTACTAACATCGATATCAGCAAACCTTGCTGCTTCTTTAAGTAATCTCTCTTGCCTATTAATTACATTTTTAACTCTTGCAGACAATTCATCTGGATCAAAGGGTTTAGATATATAGTCATCAATACCTGCAAGATATCCTTGTGTTCTATCTAAAGTCATTCCCTTTGCTGTAAGAAAAATAACTGGAGTCCCTCCTAGCTTTTCATCCTCTCTTATCTTTTTTAATAAAGCATAACCATTTGATCTAGGCATCATAATATCGCTAATAATTAAATCTGGGAAAATTGTTTGAGCTTTTTCCCATCCATCCTCGCCGTCAACCGCAATAAAGATTTCAAATCCTTCGTCTTCGAGAAATGTTTTTACAGCTGTTCTTAAACCCGGCTCATCATCTACCAATAAAATTTTTGATTTTCTAACTGTGTCATTATTTATTTGATTAGTGTCATTCATTTTTTTAATTTTGAATTAAATTTTTCATTAGCCTAATGATAATTTTATATACTAAATATGATGCTTTCAACTCCCATACTACTAGATTACCAATCCTCGACACCTTGTTTAGAAGATGTCGTAAATGCTATGGCACCCTATTGGAGCGAAATATTTTCTAATCCATCAAGTAAATCAAATTTAGCAAGCATCAATGCAAGTGCAATATTAGAAGTCTCAAGAGAAAAAATACAAGAATATTTATTTCTAAAAAAAAAGAAAGTAATTTTTACTAGTGGAGCAACAGAATCTAATAATTTGGCATTGCTAGGTTTTGCAAGAAATTTTTATAAAGAAAAAGAAAAATATGGTCATATTATTACTCTGAAAACTGAGCATAAAGCTGTATTAGAACCATTAGATCAATTAAAAAAAGAAGGATTTCAAGTTACTGAAATTACTCCAAATAAAGATGGTTTAATTTCAGAGGCAAAATTTATTAGTTGTATAAGAGATGATACATTTTTGGTAAGTATCATGATGGCAAACAACGAAATAGGCGTTATTCAGCCTTTACAAAAAATTTCACAAATATGCAGATCAAGAGAGATTACTCTCCATTCTGATTGTGCACAATGTTTAGGTTTTCTAGAGTTAGATAGCCTTGACTCAGTGGCAAATATGTTAACCATAAGTTCACATAAAATATATGGTCCTAAAGGTGTAGGATTACTTTTGATTGATAAGGATATTGAGCTCCAACCTTTAATTTTAGGTGGAGGGCAAGAATTTGGTTTGAGATCTGGAACGTTACCATTGCCTTTGATAGTAGGCTTTACTAAAGCAATAGAAATAGCAGTTTTAAATCAAAAAAAGAATACTGAGAAATTTATTTTTCATAGAAATAACCTTTTGAATGGATTATTAGCTAATAATTCTGGTTTAGAAATAAATGGTTCAATGCAAGAAAGATTACCGCATAATTTGAATCTCACAGTACTTGATGTGAATGGTTCAAAATTACATAAAAGTTTGAAATCTAAAATAATCTGTTCTAGTGGATCAGCTTGTAGTAATGGTAAACCTTCGCATGTATTACTAGCTTTAGGGAGATCTTTTAAAGAAGCAGAGGCCTCCTTGAGGTTTAGTATTGGTTTGAAAACTACTTCAAAAGATATAGAAAAATCAATTCAGATAATTACTGATACCATTAAGTCATTACGCTAAAGTCTTAACTCCTTTAATTGAGCAGTTCTTAATTTTGCGCTTCGAGATCTCTTGTTATTCTCGATTTCTTTTTCATTTGGGGTAATGGGTTTTTTTGTAAGATTTTTTAATCTCTCATCACCCTTAAAAGAATTCTTAACTAGCCTATCTTCTATTGAATGAAAACTAATAATTGAAATTATTCCACCAGGTAATAGCCAATCTGGGGCAATCTCAAGAAATTTTTCTAATGCTTCAATTTCTTTGTTAACAGCAATTCTTAATGCTTGGAATGTTCTAGTTGCAGGATGAATTTTACGATATCTTTGTTTCGGTGGAAAACAACCAGCAACGGCATATGCTAAATCTTTTGTACCCGAATATTTACCTTTTTCTCTCAAATCTTTTTTGATTCTCCTCGAAATCTTTCTGGATAATCTTTCATCACCATACTTAAAAATTAAATCAGCCAGATCTTTTTCACTTAACTTCTCAATTAGATTTTCCGCATTTATCTCAAGTGAAGGATTCATTCGCATATCTAGAGGACCATCTTTTTGAAAACTAAATCCTCTTTCTGGGTTATCGATTTGATTACTATTTACTCCGAGATCTGCTATTACAAACGAAACTTTTTCTTTTGGCGCAAAGCTAGAAAAATTTGAAGGGTTTATTTCAATTCTTGATTTAAATTCTTCAAGCTTACTTAATGCTGACTTTCTCGCGAATGGATCGTGATCAAGCCCAATTATTTTTAAATCAGGATATTTTTTTAATAATTGATATGAGTGCCCACCACCACCTAAAGTTGCATCTATCGCCGTTACTTTCTTGCCTGATATTAATGGATATTGATCTACGGAAACTAAAATTTCATCTGTCATTACTGACTTATGATTGAACAAAGATGAATCAGAAAGGTCAGTTTGCATAACTTTCTACTAAGATTTAAATAGAGGTTAAATTATTAATGGCTCAACTAGAGACTAGAACAGAACCGATGGTGGTCAACTTTGGCCCTCATCATCCTTCTATGCATGGTGTTTTGAGGTTAGTTGTAACGCTTGATGGCGAGAATGTAATAGATTGTGAGCCGGTAATTGGATATTTGCATAGAGGCATGGAAAAGATAGCAGAAAATAGGACAAACGTTATGTATGTACCTTATGTAAGCAGAATGGATTATGCGGCTGGAATGTTTTATGAAGCTATTGTAGTAAATGCACCAGAAAGACTAGCAAATATCGCTGTACCCAAAAGGGCAAGTTATATAAGAGTTCTAATGTTGGAGCTTAATAGAATTGCAAATCATCTTTTATGGCTAGGTCCATTTTTAGCAGATGTAGGGGCTCAAACTCCATTCTTCTATATCTTTAGAGAAAGAGAGATGATTTATGACCTTTGGGAAGCTGCTACTGGACAAAGATTGATAAATAATAATTTTTTTAGAATAGGTGGTGTGGCTTGTGATTTGCCTTACGGATGGTTAGAAAAATGTATTGATTTTTGTGATTGGTTCTCTCCAAAGATCGATGAATACGAAAAATTAATAACAAATAATCCTATATTCAAAAAAAGAATTGAAGGTCTTGGAACTATAGAAAGAGATCAAGCAATTAATTGGTCACTTTCTGGGCCAATGCTAAGAGCCTCTGGAGTTTCTTGGGATTTGAGAAAAGTTGATAGTTATGAATGTTATGACGATTTTGATTGGAAAATTGCTTCAGAAAAAGAAGGTGATTGTTATGCTAGATATCGAGTGAGAGTAGAAGAAATGAGACAGTCACTAAAAATTATTCGTCAAGCTTGCGAAATGATTCCTGGTGGTCCAACAGAAAATCTAGAAGCTAAACGTATGGCTACAGAGGATAAAAAAAGCGAAATATTTGGTATCGACTATCAATACGTAGCTAAGAAGGTTGCACCAACTTTCAAGATTCCTAATGGAGAATTATATACAAGATTAGAATCTGGTAAGGGTGAAATTGGAGTTTTTATTCAAGGGAATAATGAAGTTACACCATGGAGATTTAAAATCAGAGCTGCTGATTTAAATAATCTACAAATATTACCTCACATACTAAAAGGAGCAAAAATTGCAGATATCATGGCAATACTTGGATCTATTGATGTAATTATGGGTTCAGTAGATAGGTAAATCTTTTAATGAAACCTTATAATTGGTTGGTGTTGAAGAGGAAAGTAAGGTTTGGTGATTGTGACTCTGCAGGAGTGATACATTTTCATAACCTTTTAAGATGGGCGCATGAAAGTTGGGAAGAAAGTATAGAAATCTATGGTATTCCGCATCAAGATATTTTTCCAGATGTCAATTCTTTCGAAAATCAAATTATATTACCCATCGTAAATTGTGAAGCTAATTTTTTATCTCCTATTAAGATTGGTGATTTACTTACTATTGAGATCTTACCCAAGAAAATTAATAATCATTTATTTCAAGTAAATACAATTTTTTTTAAGGATGAAATTAAGGTTGCAGAAGGGAAAATTATACATTGCTCATTAAATGTTGATTCGAAATCCAAAGTTAAATTACCTAATCAACTTGAAAGATGGATAGAGGCTTCGAATATAAATACTAATTTTAAAGAGTGCTAATTATCATGAGCTATTTTTTCAAATATGTAATTTGACTTATCAATATAATCTGATTTAATTTTACCAATAATCCAATTTTCAGGCCTCTCATGTTTTGGCCAATTTTTAGAAAAGTTTTGTAATAGTTTTAATGAGTATTCAATATTTTTTTTACTAGTTTGTTGTTTGAAATCAATGATGATTTGAATTTTATTTTCCCATTCTCTATTAGATATTTTTGAAATCATAAAATTTTTTATTGGAATTTTTTCATTTGAAATATATTTACTTAATCGTAATTTAATGACTTCTGGAAAAACTATTTCTCCTCCAGAATTAAAAGCATTATCTATTCTTCTAATAAATTTTAAATAAAAAGAATTATTCAATTCTTGTATCTCTCCCAAGTCACTGCTTTCCCACCAACCATTTTTATTTATGAAATTTTTAATTTTAGAAGATTCAAGTAATTCAATTCCTATTCTTTCTGATTTGACTTGGATTAAACCTTTTTTACTAATTCTTAAATTTATATCACATAGTATTTCTCCAACATTATCAAGCCCCTTTAAAAATTCTTTAGGTTTTAAGCTTGTAACCATGGCTGCAGTTTCAGTTGATCCGTAACAGGGTGCTAAATTAATTTTTTCTACTCTGCACTTTCGAGAAGTTTCACTAGATATAGATGCACCACCTATCCAAATTAAATCAAAAAATTTTAACCAATGAATCCCATCTTCTTCAGATAAAAGTCTTTTTAATTGAGTTGGTACTAATGATGTTATGAGATGTTGCCCTTCTTTTTTTATCTCATTAGTAAAGACTAATAATTCTTTAGTCTTTTTAATTAATTTTGGAGAAATATTGATATGGTCACAACCCCATATTTTGCTTCTAAAAATTGGCATTAATCCACTGATATGATTCAAGGGTAAAGTATTAAAAAGTAAACAGTTTTGTAATTTAAATCCTTGTTTTTCAAGCCAAATTCCAGATGCCTTAGCAGATGAATTTAGATTTTCTAAAGTATGAATACATTTTCTAGGCTTTCCATTACTTCCACTACTATTTAAGATAATTGCAGGTCCAGGCATATCAATACTCTCTAAAATTTCTTCAGTGTTATAAAATTTATTTTTTATATATGATATTTTTTTATCTTTGATGTTTTCAAGAATTTTTTTTATAGATTCTTTTTCATTATTTTCAACTTCAATAATATGAATTATATTTTTCATAATTTATCCCATATCTTTTGAGGCTGATTTAGGAAAAGAAAAGAATTAGGATTTTTTTGCAAAGCCAAACCAGGAACTTTTGGAGTTGGTCCCAATAGCTGTAGAGAAGATAAATGAAAAAGCCACCTTCTACCTATGCCTGTCTCGAAAGAAGTGCTTAAGGATCTAAAACTTTTTTTGTATTTCAACTCTTGTAAAAGATTCATAGGATTCGTTTCTTGAGAAGGTCTTCGAATTTGCCAACCATCCCATTCATTAATTAAATATGGATATTTTAACAATGATTCGTCCAAGGCAATTGGCATCCTTTTATTAAGTTCTCTTAACCCCTCAATGTCATCTTCAGAAAGAGGTTGCTCTAGCCAATCTATATTTTCAATATCTTTCAATATATCAACCCATCTATTTGCTATTTCTCTTTTCCAAGATCCATTGGCATCTATTCTTAATTTAATATTACTTCTTAAATGATTTAGGATTTCTATTAGAGTCTTTTCTTCAGAGGAATTATCTTGTATGCCTACTTTCCATTTAATGGTTAGTGATTTTCCATTCAAAAGTTTATTATCTTTCAATATTTTTAGTTCTTCAAGAGCGTTATAAGGGTTTAAAAGTATAGCTGTTTGATCAATTTCATTAAAGTTATAATTTTCCTTGAAATTTATTTTTCTTTCAATTTCAGCTATTGCAGAGTTTATTGCTGATTGAATGCATGGATGAAAACTCTTTATTCGCTGAGATATATTTTTTGAATTAACGTATTTGGGTATCTGATTTAATTCTATTTGACATTTA
>QCGN01000001.1 GCA_003279875.1 Prochlorococcus sp. AG-388-D03 | reverse complement strand
CGATTAATTTTTCTTTTAGTAGGTCATTACGCACTACATCTTTTAATTTCTGAATGTCAATTTGTTTTGGGGATTTAGAAATTTCATCCTCATATTCCTTTATTTTTTGATCTATTTCTTTCTCCTCGACTGTAATATTTTCACTTTCTGATAATGCTTTTAAAGCTAAATTTCTTTGGACATTTTTTTCAGCTTGAGGACGAGTTGATTCGGCCAACGATTTAACTAATTCTGGAGTAAAAGTTGATTTAATATCCATGCCTTGTTGAGCAAATCTTTGCGCAGTTTGTTCAATATTATTTCTGACTTCAATATCAATCATTGCTTTTGGAATCTCCGCATCTAATTCCTCGGACAGTGCATCCATTAAAGCTTCAATTTTGATATTTTTTTGAGTGTTATCAAAATTTTCTTTGAGTTGGTTCTCTATATCTTTTTTCAGTTCTTTTAATGACTCCTTATTTCCAGATTGTTTTGCAAAATCATCATTAAGTTCAGGCAATTCTTTTTCTTTAAGATCTTTTAGACTTACTTCAAAGATTGCTTCTTTACCTCTAGATTCTTCATGAGAGTAGTCCTGAGGAAATTTGAGATTAAGAGTTTTATTATCGTCTATTTTCATACCAACAATTCCCTCAACAAAGCCAGGTATCATTTTATTTTTTTCTAATTCAAGATCCATTGAATCACTAGATCCTCCATCGATTTCTTTTTTTGAATCTTTGTAAATTCCTTTGAAACTTACTACAGCGATGTCGCCTAACTTAGCAGGTCTATTATTCACCGGAATAATATTTGCGAGTTGATTTCTTGATTTTTCTAAAGCTTCATCAATGGATTTTGGGTCAAATTTACTTTTTTTTATCTCAACTGATAAACCTTTTGATTTTTTTAGTTTTAATTCAGGTGCAATATCCGTTTGAAGAGTAATTTTTAAATTTTTTTCTGGACTAAACTTTTCAAGTATTGATTCAAATCCATCAATTAATTCTGGTTCGCTTAGTGGCTCTATTGATTCCATTTTTAACGCTTCATTCCAAGATTTATCAATTACTTTTTCTAGAGCAGAGGCATGTATTTGAGTAATGCCAATTTGTTGAATTAATACTTGTTTTGGAATTTTGCCAAGTCTAAATCCAGGAATTTTGGCTGAACGACTAATTGAATTTATTGTCTCATTTATGCATGATTTGCATGTATTAGATGGTATTTCTAATTCAAGAGCAATTCTACTTTGAGGTAGTCTGGTTTTTTTTACGATTAATGATTCTTTAATCATGTTTGAGTTTTTTAAATTATTACAATAAGCAGAAACTTAATTATTCCACATTAAGTGATTTCCTTGAAGTTAACTTTTTTGATACAGTAAGAAAAATATTAAATTTCATAATTTTTCAGATTATTATAGTGAGAAAATCTCCATTTTTGCCAAATAGGCCTTTAAAAGTAGCTGTTTTAGGTTCTTCAGGTGCGGTTGGATCTGAACTAATTAAAATTCTTGAAGAAAGAGATTTTCCTATCTCAGAGTTGGTTTTGCTTTCATCTGAGCGTTCAGCAGGAAAAATAATTAAATGGAAAGGAGAAGAAATTGTTACTAAAAAAGCTATTAAAGAAGAATTTGTAAATGTTGATTTAGTCCTTGCTTCTGCAGGTGGAAGTATTTCAAAACAATGGTTGTCAACAGTTAAAGATCAAAATGCTGTATTGATTGATAATTCAAGTGCATTCAGATTAGAAGATGATGTTCCTCTGGTTGTCCCTGAAGTTAATGCTTGCGATGCTTTAAAGCATAATGGTGTTATCGCTAATCCGAATTGTACAACTATATTGCTGACTCTAGTTTTATCTCCTCTAAATAATATCTCTTTAATTAAAAGAGTAATAGTTTCAACTTATCAATCGGTTAGTGGAGCAGGGCAATTAGCTATGGAAGAATTACAGTTTTTAACTGAGAAATATTTGCAAGGAGATCCACAAGAAAGTGAAGTCTTACCATATTCATTAGCATTTAATCTGTTTTTACATAATTCACCAATGCTTGCAAATAATTACTGTGAAGAAGAGATGAAAATGACACATGAAACTCGTAAAATATTAAATATTCCTGATTTAAAACTTTCTTCAACATGCGTTCGAGTTCCAGTTCTTAGAGCTCATTCTGAATCGGTTAATATTGAATTTGATGATATTATTAAACCTTCATATGCTATTAATCAATTAAAAAAAGCTAAAGGTTTAGAGATAATAGAAGATTATGAAAACAATAGGTTTCCTATGCCAAATGATGTGATGGGAAGAGATAATATTGCCGTAGGAAGAATAAGAACTGATATTAGTAATCCTAATGGATTAGAATTGTGGTTATGTGGAGATCAAATAAGGAAAGGAGCAGCCCTTAATGCTGTTCAAATAGCTGAATTATTAATTGAAAAAAAATGATTCCCACCAATACTAAATTTTCTAATCCATTATTCGGAAGAATTTTGACTGCTATGGTTACGCCATTTAAAGAAAATGGTGGTGTTGATTATGAATTAGCTATTAAACTTGCTAATCACCTTTGTGAAAATGGATCTGATGGGATTGTGCTTTGTGGGACCACAGGAGAGTCTCCAACTCTTTCATGGAATGAACAGCATAATTTGTTTGTAGCAATAAAAGGTTCTTTAAATTCGAAATATAAAGTTATTGTTGGCACAGGTAGTAACTGTACAAGTGAGGCAATAGAGGCTACACAGAAAGCATACGAATCCGGAGCAGATGGTGCTTTAGTTGTTGTGCCTTATTACAATAAGCCTCCTCAAGAAGGTCTTTATAGTCATTTTAGTTCTATAGCAACTGCAGCTAAGGATTTACCTCTAATGCTCTACAACATACCGGGAAGAACTGGTTGTAATTTATTGCCTAATACTGTAAAAAAACTTATGAATTTCTCAAATATTCTCAGTATTAAAGCAGCAAGCGGTAGAATAGAGGAAGTAACTGAGTTAAGGTCTGCTTGTGGACCTAAACTAACTGTATATAGCGGTGACGATTCATTGTTGCTCCCTATGTTATCTGTTGGTGCTGTTGGGGTAGTAAGTGTGGCGAGTCACTTGGTTGGCTTGCAACTTAAAGAGATGATTGATTTATTTCATAAAGGAGAAGTTTCTACTGCTCTAGTGATACATGAAAAACTTCAGCCTCTTTTCAAAGCACTTTTTATGACAACAAACCCAATTCCTATTAAAGCAGCTTTAGAACTGAAAGGTTGGAAAGTTGGTCCCCCTAGGAATCCATTGATGCCGTTGGGTAAAGAAAAAAAAGAAAATTTACTTCAGATAATTCAAAATCTGTCTTTGTAAACACTACTTTTAACTTTTTAAAAGAGTTAACTTAATTAAAATAACCATTATTCTCGTTTGTTTTTAAAATACTTTTTATCATGAATTCAAATCAAATCAAATCAAACAATAATCAAAGCTTATCCAAAACAAAAAGATCAAATGATCCTTCTTTAAAAATAATTCCTTTAGGAGGTCTTCACGAAATAGGAAAAAATACGTGTGTTTTTGAATATGGTGATGACATTATTCTAATCGACGGAGGATTGGCATTTCCCAGTGATGGTATGCACGGAGTGAATGTTGTAATGCCTGATACATCCTATTTACAAGCTAACATCCATAGATTTCGAGGAATGATTGTTACTCATGGTCACGAGGATCATATCGGTGGAATATCTCATCATTTAAAGAAATTTAATATACCTGTGATTTATGGACCTCCTTTAGCGATGTCAATGCTTAAAAGTAAGATGGAAGAAGCTGGAGTGGCCGATAGGACAACAATTCAGACTATAGAACCTAGACAAGTTGTAAAACTTGGTCAGAATTTTTCAATTGAATTCATACGTAATACTCATTCGATTGGTGATAGTTTTTCTCTCGCCTTAACTACTCCAGTAGGTGTTGTTTTTTTTACAGGAGACTTTAAATTTGATCATCTTCCACCTGACAACAAACATGCCGATATTGAAAGAATGGTATTTTATGGAGAGAAGGGTGTACTTTGTTTACTGTCAGATTCTACAAATTCTGAAGTTAAGGGTTTTGTCCCTTCAGAAATATCTGTTTTCCCAAATCTAGATCGATTAATTTCTGAAGCTAAAGGTAGAGTTATGCTTACTACTTTTGCTAGTTCTACTCATAGGGTTGCTATGGTCATTCAACTTGCAATGAAGCATGGACGTAAAATCGGATTAATGGGCCGTTCTATGTTAAATGTTGTAGGTAAATGTCGTGAACTAGGGTATATCAAATGCCCTGATAATCTTTTTTTTCCAATCAAAAGTATAAGAGACTTACCAGATAGAGAAACATTACTTTTGATGACCGGTAGCCAAGGTGAAGTGATGGCTGCACTAAGTAGAATTGGAAGAGATGAACATCCCCACGTCAAACTCAAAACGACTGATACAGTAATTTTTTCTTCTAGTCCTATCCCAGGAAATACAATTTCAGTTGTTCATAGTATTGATAGATTAATTAAATTGGGAGCTAATGTTATTTATGGTAAAGAACATGGTATTCATGTTTCTGGACACGGATGTCGAGATGATCAAAGGTTAATGCTTGCATTAATCAAACCAAAGTTTTTTGTACCTGTGCATGGAGAATATAGAATGCAGGTTTTGCACGGAAAAACTGCTGTATCAATGGGTGTAGATCCAAATAATATACTTATTCTTGATAATGGAGACACAATTGAGCTTCGAGCTGATTCGATGATTCAAGGAGATCCAGTAAAGTCTGGAATTGAAATGCTAGACAATACAAGAACTTGTGTCGTAGATGCAAGAGCATTAAAAGAGAGACAACAGTTAGCCGATGATGGAATAGTTACAGTTTTAGCTCCTATAAGCACAGACGGTAATATGGTCGCGCCACCAAGAGTAAGTTTGAGAGGTGTAGTGATTTCAGCTGACCCAAGAAAAATGTCTATGTGGACAGAAAGGGAGATAAATTGGGTATTAGAAAACCGTTGGAAACAATTATCAAGACAAACTAGTTCCAATAATTTTGAGGTTGATTGGATTGGGGTCCAAAGAGAGATTGAAAATGGTTTAACTAGAAGAATGCGTAGAGAATTGCAAGTTGAGCCATTAATTCTTTGCTTAGCTCAGCCTGCACCAAGTGGGACTCGTGCCTATAAACCTCAAATAGTTAACGAAACAAATCAGCAATCCAAAAATAAACATTATCCAAATGTTAATAATCAAAAAATAAATCGCAATCAAAATAATTATAAAAATAATCCACCTGCTAAAGACTCTGTTAAAACTTTAGTAGATACTTCAGATGATGCACCCGCAGGAAGGACTAGAAGAAGAAGATCAGCAGTTACACCTTAAGATCTTTCAAGATTAATATAATTCTTGTTCCAGTTAATTTTTAATCCTTCAGGTAAGTTTATTTGGCCTCTATCTTTTTCAAAAATAGATAAAGCTAAATCTTTTAAATTTTTTGAACTTAATTGTTTTGTACAAGATTTCTTTAAAAATGTATTTAAGATTGTACATCTTGCTTCAAAGCATAAACTATTTAATGATTCTCTCTTGACACCATTTGCATCTTTACATGCTAAGTAAGCAAGCTTGCTAAGATCTTTTTGTTCATTATTGTAATTGCTCATTTTTTCAGCAAAACTATTTATCCTCTTGGAACAACCGGGATAAATAGTTTCTAAGGTTGGAATAATTTTTGTTCTGACTAAATTTCTCTTAATTTTTAGATTAAAGTTGGTTGGGTCTTCCCAAATAGGAATATTCATATGGTTACAGAATTTTCTCGTATCTTCTCTGCTAAATATTAATAGTGGTCTTATTAAATAAATGTTTTTCTCTAGTAATCTTTTTTTGTCGATATAGCTTAAGCCTGCGTAGTTACTTCCTCTAGCCAAATTTAGCAAAAATGTTTCTGCATTATCTGTGTTAGTGTGACCAGTCAATAAATAAATATCAATATTTTTTTGGTTCCCAATTAATAATTGATTTGCTCTATCACTTAATTTTTTATATCTCCAATCTCTTGCTTTTTCTTCAGAAGAAATATTTTTTTTATTAGCACGATCAAAAAAAAATGAGATATTTTTTTTATCACAGTAAGTTTGTAATTCAAGTGCATACTTTTCAGATTTTTCATGCCATTGATGATCTCCATGCCAAACATTCACATACCAATTATGTTGTGTTTTCATATCGTTTATCAGGTTTAATAAAGTCATTGAATCTTGTCCTCCGGAAACTGCTATTAATAAATTTGCTCCATTAGGAATTAATGTTTTATTGTTTAATATTTCCTTGTGCAGTAGATGATGCCAGGATGTCCAATTTTTTTTTGTAGAATTTTTATTAGACATATTGTTTAACTCAGATAATATTTTGAAAAAAATTCACTGTTTTACTAAAACAATGTCACAATCAGGTAATAAATTCATTAAGTCAATGAGTCTGATTAATCTTTTGCCACAAAAAATTCAAGAAGAGTTTAAGAGTAAATCTTTACTCAAAGTTATTTCCGGATTAAGTAATTTTGATCCTAAATCTGTAAAGCAAATTTCTGAAGCAGCTTCTCTTGGGGGGGGCTGACTTGATTGATATAGCTTGTAAACCTGAATTAGTTGAATCTGCGATTGAAATTTCAGCATTACCAATTTGCGTAAGCTCTGTAGAGCCTCAATCATTCATCAATTCAGTTAAGGCAGGAGCATCACTAATAGAAATAGGAAATTATGATAGTTTTTATGAGCAAGGATATACTTTTTCGGGAGAGAAAGTCTTAAGTCTTACAAAAGAAACTAAGGATATCCTACCTAATGTTCCTTTATCAGTTACTGTCCCTCATACTATGCCTATTGATAAGCAAGTTGATCTTGCAATAAAATTAGTTTTTGAAGGTGCTGATATTATTCAAACTGAAGGAGGTAAAAGTGCAAATCCATATAGTCCTGGTATACAAGGATTAATAGAAAAATCAGTACCTACATTGTCAGCTACATATGCAATACATAATGAATTTGAGAAGCAGTCCATTAATATTCCAATTATGAGTGCTTCTGGTTTAAGCGAGGTTACTTGTCCATTGGCAGTATCATGCGGAGCTTCCGCAGTTGGAGTTGGATCTTCTGTTAATAAATTAGATGATTTAATATCAATGATTGCTATTGTTAGAGGCTTAAAAGAATCTATGAAAAATTCAATAATTAAAGAAAAAATTTCCTAAAATATTTAAATATTAAGCTATTAGCTGAATGAATAATTATAAGCTTGAAGCACCTTATGAACCGAATGGTGATCAACCCAAAGCGATTAAAAAATTAGTTCAAGGAGTTAATAGCGGTAAAGGCTTTCAAACTCTTCTAGGAGCAACTGGAACTGGCAAAACTTTTACTATTGCTAATGTAATAGCTCAAACTGGAAGGCCAGCACTTATTTTGGCGCATAATAAAACTTTAGCGGCCCAATTATGTAATGAATTAAGGCAGTTTTTTCCTAAAAATGCAGTTGAATATTTTATTTCTTATTATGATTATTATCAACCAGAAGCTTATGTTCCAGTTAGTGATACATACATAGCAAAAACTGCTTCTATTAATGAAGAGATTGATATGCTTAGGCATTCCGCTACTCGATCATTATTCGAGCGGAAAGATGTGATTGTTGTTGCATCTATTAGCTGTATATATGGCCTTGGGATACCCAGCGAATATTTAAAATCTGCTGTTAAATTTGTAGTTGGAGAATCAATTGATTTACGTTCTTCTTTAAGAGATTTAGTAGATAATCAATATACAAGAAACGATGTAGAAATTACTAGAGGCAGGTTCAGAATTAAAGGTGATGTATTAGAAATTGGACCAGCTTATGAAGATAGATTGATAAGAATTGAATTATTTGGAGATGAGATTGAGGCTATTAGATTTGTTGATCCATTAACTGGAGAGATTCTTGAGAGTCTTGATCAAGTAAGTGTTTATCCAGCTAAGCATTTTGTTACTCCAAAAGAGAGACTAGATGCTGCCATCAGCGCTATAAGAAGTGAATTAAAAGAGCAACTCGATAAATTTTCCTATGAAGGTAAATTGTTGGAAGCTCAACGTTTGGAACAACGTACAAAATATGATTTAGAAATGCTCAGAGAAGTGGGATATTGTAATGGCGTTGAAAATTATGCACGTCATTTAGCTGGAAGAGAGGAAGGAAGTCCTCCAGAATGTTTAATTGATTATTTCCCAAAAGATTGGTTGTTAGTAGTTGATGAGAGTCATGTAACTTGTCCGCAATTGCATGCAATGTATAACGGAGACCAAGCCAGAAAAAAGGTTTTAATAGATCATGGTTTTAGGTTGCCTAGCGCAGCAGATAATAGACCTTTAAAGTGTGAAGAATTTTGGGAGAAATCCAGACAGACTTTGTTTATTAGTGCTACTCCTGGTCAATGGGAGTTAGACCAGTGCGAAGGTAAGTTTATTGAACAAGTCATAAGGCCAACAGGTGTTCTTGATCCTATAATTGATGTAAGACCTAGCGATGGTCAAATAGATGATCTTTTAACAGAAATAAAAGTAAGAGCTAAAAAGAATCAAAGAGTTCTTGTTACTACTCTTACCAAAAGAATGGCAGAAGATCTGACAGATTTCTTATCGGATAATAAAGTTAGGGTGAGATATTTACATTCTGAAATTCATTCAATTGAAAGGATAGAGATTATTCAAGATCTAAGATTGGGAGAATATGACGTATTAGTTGGAGTGAATTTGCTAAGAGAGGGACTTGATCTTCCTGAAGTTTCTTTGGTTGCAATTTTAGATGCAGATAAAGAGGGCTTTTTGAGAGCAGAGCGGTCGCTAATTCAGACTATTGGGAGAGCGGCAAGACACGTGGAGGGAGTTGCTTTACTTTATGCAGATAACTTTACAGAATCAATGAAAAGAGCCATATCTGAAACTGATAGAAGAAGAACTATTCAAAAAAAATATAATAAGATAAACGGTATTACCCCAAAACCTGCAGGTAAGAAAATAGAGAATTCAATATTATCTTTTTTAGAGCTTTCTAGAAAATTAGATAGTGGAGGATTATCAAAGGATATGATAAATATTGTTAGTAATAAAACTGATGAAATCTTAAATGCTAAAGATAATCAATGTTTACTGGAAGAAATGCCTAGTTTAATTGACAAGTTAGAAAATAAAATGAAAGATGCAGCTAAAGAATTAAATTTTGAAGAGGCAGCAAATCTTAGGGATAGAATCAAGAAACTTAGGCAAAAATTATCTAGAAATAGTTAATTAATTATTTATCTAATTCGAAATAAGAATGAATAGCATTTACCGCTTGGTCACAATCCTTTTCTAAGACGATACAAGAAGTTCTAATTTCACTTGTTGCGATCATTTCAATATTGATATTTTTATTAGCTAGTGCCCTAAATATTTTTCCAGCTGTTCCAACCTTAAATGCCATTCCGGCTCCAACCGTGCTTACTTTGGCTATTGCAGGTCCATCTTCAATAAATGATCCTGAGAGTTTTTTTGTGAGAGCGTTAAAAATTTTATTAGCTTTCTCTCTGTCTTGTTTGTTCATTGTAAAACTTATGTCTTTAGTCTTGAAAGATGTGAACCTTTCAGATTGAACAATAGTATCAAAAATTAAATTACCCTCTGCAAGAGCTAAACATATTGAAGCTGCAACACCAGGTTTATCAGGGAGGTTTCGAAAGCTAACTTGAACTTGATTTTTATCTAGTGCAATTCCTCTTACTTCAGGGAGATCCTCTCCTTGAACTTGTGGATTAATAAATATTTGTTTATCGGATAATTTAAATTTTTCACCTACAAATCTAATAGCCTTTGGAATATTGTTTATATCAATTACGCAACTGACTTTAATTTCGCTTGTTGCTATTAATCTTACATTTATGTTTGCTTGGGATAGAGTATCAAATAAATCAGCCGATACACTTGGTCTTCCCATTATTCCAGCTCCTTGAATACTTAATTTAGTCATATTTGTTTTAAAATTATATTCTCCACCTAATTGATTTGTTATTAATTTACATTGCTCAATTGTTTTGGTTAAATCAAATTCATTAACAGTAAATGCAATATCATTACTATTTCCATCATGTGTAGCTTGGATTATTAAGTCAACATTAATGCTCTCTTCAGATAATGTTTCAAATATTTGAGCTGCTATTCCTGGTCTATCAGGTAGTTTGGTTATACTAAACACGGATTGGTTTTCTAATACTTCAAGACTATTAACAGTTTTTGTCAATTCTAGTCCTCCTCTTTTGAGAGCTAATGGTTCTATTTTGCTGTGCAGAAGAGTCCCATTTGAGAGATTTTGACTGGATTTCACATATAATTTAATGCCATAATTGCGAGCAATTTCTACAGCTCTTGGATGGAGAACTGAAGCACCAACACTTGCAAGTTCTAGCATCTCCTCACAACTAATAACATCTAATAATTTTGCATTAGGTACTATTCTTGGATCAGTTGTAAGAACTCCAGGAACATCTGTGTATATCTCGCAAGTTTCTGCACCTAATGCTGTAGAAAGTGCCACTGCTGAAGTATCTGAACCTCCTCTTCCTAAAGTTGTGATTTCTGTTGAGCCAGTATGACTTAGAGTTGAACCTTGAAAACCAGCAACAACAACTACGTAACCTTGATCAAGGTAGTTTTGTATGCGTTCTGTTTTAATATCTAGAATTCTTGCTTTTCCATGAATTGATTCAGTAACAATTCCAACTTGGCTACCGGTCATTGATATTGCAGGGATCCCATATTCATTTAATGACATTGATAGAAGTGCAATAGTTACTTGCTCTCCAGTAGAGAGGAGCATATCCAATTCTCGGCTATTAGGATTTTTGCTGATTGATTCTGCTAACTTATTTAAGTGATCTGTAGAATTACCCATTGCAGATACAACTACGACGATATCATTTCCAGCTTCTTTACTTTGACTAATACTTTCCGTAATAGCTTTGATTTTTGTAATATCACCAACCGAAGTGCCGCCAAATTTTTTGATTAATAAAGCCATATATAAATCATAATATAAATTATCAAACTTAATATTTGATTAACTTAATTTAAGGAGATTTTCTGTAAAAACATTAATTGGATTATTGCCTTTTTTTAGTGAGAATTCAATATCTAATAAATTACTCATCAACTTAATTAAGAAATCTGAAGATGTATTATTTACTTTTTTACGAATAAAAAAAATTCTTTTTGGGTTAGATATATTAGCAATTTTACATATTTTTGTTAAATCTTGCTCACCTGAATTATGTAATAACTTTACTATGGTATGCATTCTTATTTGACTTATTAATCCTGCATTGAGCCTCAAAGCAGGCTCTCCTTTTTTTAATAAATAGTGGATATCAAAAAGACTTTCATTTATATTCTTTTGTAAAAGATGATCAATAATTTTAAAAATATTTGACTGATGATCATTAAATATTTTTTTTATATCTTCACTTTTTAGAATAAGTTCTTTATTTTGGTTATTAGTTATTGCAGTTAAATATATCTTTGCTTTAGATAATTCGCTGATTAAGTTAAAACTATCATTTCCTACTGTATTCATAATTAGTTCAGCTGCCCCTTTACCCAGATTAATATTCATTGAATTTGCAGTGACTTCTAGGTATCTTTTCTGGCCTTCATAATCCCAGAGATCTGGTAAAGAAAATGAAGTTTCAATTGCTAAATCTTTTTTTATTAAATTTTGAATAAATTTTGTACTTTTTAGTCTTGTGTCTGGTTTTTTGATGTTTTGCAAAATAAAGTAAGTATTACTAGGAATGCTTTGATAATTTTTTTCAAATTTGATTCTTATTTCCTCATTTTTATTTGTGAATAGTGGGTTATTTTTTAACACAATTACTCGTGATCCATCCCCCATAGGAGGTGTTAGTATTTCATCAAATGCTTGTTTGATTTGATCTTCATCATCACCATTTAGATAACTAATATTTATATCTCTCCATATTTTGGATACTTTTTGATCAATTATTTTTTGAATAAACTTATTGCATGCATTTAAATCATTTCCCCAAATTATTTGTATTGGCATATTTGCTAAAAAGAGGCTTATTATAATTATGCTTACTTTTAAGATAAAAAAATTAAATTTTAATGATAAAAGATCATCCTATTTTTTTAGAAAGTATTAGATTTATAAGATCTAATTTGATTGACAATAATTTCAACTATTTAGAAAATAAAGTTTTAGAAAGATTAGTTCATACTTCAGGTGATTTTCATATCCAAACACTTTTGGAATTTAGTGAAGGAGCTTGTGAAAAAGCAGTAAAATCCTTAAAAAAAGGGGCACCAATATTGACTGATACTGATATGGCAGCAGCAGCAATTAAATCAATGGCAAAAAATACAAATGGAAACGCAGTTGTTTCAGCAAAAAAATGGTTTGATGATAAAAATTTATCTGGATTGACTAAAACGGCTTATGGGATAGAAAAAGGATGGATTGAATTATCTTCCAAATATTCAGGGATTCAATCACCAATTATTGTAATTGGAAGTTCACCGACAGCATTAGTAAATTTATTAGAGATTTTAAAAAATTCAAAACAGATTCCTAGTTTAATTATTGGAATGCCAGTAGGTTTTATTGGGGTTAGACAAAGTAAAAAAAAATTACTGAATACTAATTATCCAAATATTATTATTCACTCTACAAGAGGGGGAGCCGCAATGGCAGCCGCAGCAGTTAACGCCTTATTAAGAGAAACTTTTTAAAAGAATTTTTATTTAATTTTTATTTGAGAATTTAACTTATTATTTTTTTCTAAATAATCCAAAACTAATCTAGCTTTATCGGTGACTTCTTTAGGAACTCCTGCTAACTTAGCGGCTTCAATACCGTAACTTTTGTCAGCACCACCTTTTTCTATTTTATGACAAAAATGTAGTTGATCTTTTTTTTGTTCAACTAATACTTGAAAATTTTCTACATTTGTATTTGTATTCTTAAGGTAATTTAATTCATGGTAATGCGTAGCAAAAATCGTATTACATATAATTTTTTTTGCAAGATATTCACTCACTGACCATGCTATGGATAAGCCGTCAAAAGTAGATGTCCCTCTTCCTATTTCATCAAGTAAGACAAGAGAGTTTGATGTCGCTTGATTTAGTATTGATGCTGTCTCTGACATTTCGACCATGAATGTTGATTGCCCAGAAGATTGATCATCTACAGCTCCAATTCTTGTGAAAATTCGATCTGCAATTTGTATTTCCGCTTTACTTGCAGGAATGAAGCTACCAATTTGAGACAAGATTTGTATTAATCCTATTTGTCTAATAAAGCAACTTTTACCACTTGCATTTGGACCAGTTAAAATTATTAATTTTTGCTTATTATTAAACAAAATATCATTAGATATAAATTTTTTATTAGTTAATAGTTGTTCAACTATAGGATTGCGTCCTGCAATAATTTCTGTGCTTTTTTTACACTTTGAATTTTGAATGGGTAAAATAGTTGGTTTGATGAAATTATTTTCTAATGATGTAATTGCTAAACCAAGTAATGCATCTATACAGGCAATAGATTTTGCAATTGATCTAATTTTTTTTGTTTTTGAAGCAACAAGATTTCTAATCTCACAAAATAATTCATACTCTTTTGCAGCCGCTCGGCTTTTAACTTGAAATATTTTACTTTCTCTATTTTTTATTTCTGTAGTGACATATCTTTCTTCATTAGTAAGAGTTTGCCTTTTAATCCAATGAGTTGGAGCTAAATTAACTTTAGATTTGTTTATTGAAATGTAATAACCAAAATTTTTATGAAATTGAATTTTTAAATTTGATATTTTACTAATTTTTCTTTCTTTTAATTCTTCCTTATTCAACCAATCTGAGTAGTCATCTATTAAATTGCGTAAGCCATCTAAAACGTTATCAACTCCATCATGGATAATTCCCCCTTCACTAGTATTTAAAGGGGGATTTTCTACTAGCTTGAAACTTATAAGATCTGCTAATTCTAAAAGTTCATTATCAATTTGTTTTAATTGATCCGTCCAAGATGGGGTTTTATACTTAAATAATTTAACAATTGACTTTAATTTAGGTAATTTTTTTAGACCCTCTGATATTGCTATCAAATCTCTTGGACTGGCATGACCAGCGCATGCCCTTCCAGAAAGTCTTTCTAAATCACCCATTGCTCTAAGTATATTTTGGGTATCTATTCTTAATTTTTTAGACTCTAAAAAGTTTGAAATAATATTTTGTCTTTTACAAATTTCATCTATATCTAATAATGGAGAGTCTATCCACCTCCTTAAACATCTTGCACCCATGCAGGTATATGTTCTATCAATACTCCAAAGAAGGGAACCAGCATAATTGTTTTCTCGCTGTGTATTTTTTATTTCTAAATTTTTTTGAGTTTGATAATCAATAATTAAATGATCTTTTGGAAATTGTATTTGAGGGAAATCTAAAGAAATTTTTAGTGAAGAATCGTTCTCTAAATTAGAAGGATTTATTTTCTCTAAATAATTTAGTAAGCCACCAAGTGCTCTAGTCGCATTATCTAAATTCTTGAGTCCTAATCCCTCTAGACTCAGAATTTGAAAATAGTTTTGTATAGTTGAACTCGCTTCATTAATACTAAAAAAAGTCTCTTGGGTGACTGTATAAGTGATTTGTTGATTTTGTTTTTCTAAGATATTTTTCTCTTCATTACTGCCTAATATAATTTCTGAAGTATCTAATTTAATAATTTCATCTAATAACTTTGGGAGTGATTTTCCTTCCATTGTTAATAGCTCCCCTGTACTTACATCTGCTCTTGAAATGCCCCATTCATATAAATCGTCAGAAATTTTTTTTGATAAGAAAATTGCTGTTATCCAATTATTTTTTTTCGCAACTAACATACCCTCTTCAATAACAGTTCCTGGAGTGATTATTCTGGTTATTCCTCTTTTTAGTGGTATTCCATAATTTCCAGTACTTTTTTCTAACTGATCACAAATAACTACTGAATGATTTTTCTTTATTAACTCTGCACAGTATCTCTCCATTGCATGATGAGGTACTCCTGCCATAGGTATTTTACCAATTTCTTTACCAGCATCTTTGCTAGTTAATGTTATCTCTAATAGGTTAGATATATATACAGCATCTTCAAAAAAACATTCAAAAAAGTCACCTAATCTATATAACAATAATCTATTACCATTTTCTTCTTTTAACTTTACATAATGCTTAAGAACTGGAGTTAATTTTTGTTTTTCAACTGTTTTATAACTGAAAGATTTTTCATTAATGCAATTCTCTTTTATTTCCGAATTTAAATTGTTCTGGAATTTATTTAATACAAAAGTTGAATTTTTTCTTTGTCTCGGCCTTTTTTGTGACTCTTTTGTTAATTCTTCATTGGATAAATCGTCAGAAATTTTACTTGAGGTATTTGGCAGTTGAAGTTCATTATTGATTGCAAATAAATCTTTCTGAATTATAGTGTCTTCTTGCATATTTTTATTATTTATAAATAGATATTAGAGACTAATTTTTGTTTTGCATTTTAAAACTGACTAAAAGTATGTAAATTTTCTCCAAAAATATTCATTTTCATGAGATCATGGTATCTATAATTATTTAAAAGTAAGTTCGAATCATGCAGGCAGTTAATTTTTTCTTTGTAAATGCTCTTTTATTTGCTTCCCTAATAGCGGTAGTTGGAGTTCCAGTTTTATATGTAACTCAACCTTCAACTGAAGAAGGACAGAAAGAGAGTAGAAGAAAAATATATTCTATTGCTGCAGTTTGGGTAGTTTTAGTTTTTGCTACAGGTATTGTTTCATCTTTAGTTTGAACTTAATACCTTTTCGTGAGAGTGTAGTTATATAACTATAAAATTTAATGACTATCTTTGAAGGATCTTTCACTAACGCTTCTAGTTTAAAAGTTGGAATAGTTGTGGCAAGGTTTAATGATTTAATTACTAATAAAATATTATCAGGTTGCCTTGATTGTCTGAAAAGACATGGTCTTGATACTTCTGAAACAAGTGAAGGACTTGATATTGTATGGGTACCAGGTTCATTCGAACTTCCAATAGCAGCTAAAACACTCTTGAAAAAATCAAATTATGACGTTGTAATTGCTCTTGGAGCTGTTATTCGAGGAGAAACCTCTCATTATGATGTTGTGATTTCTGAGGCTAGTAAGGGAATTGCGCAACTTTCATATGATAAAAATGTCCCAATTATTTTTGGTGTTTTAACTACTGATAGCATGCAACAAGCTTTAGAAAGAGCTGGTATAAAAAATAATCTTGGTTGGAATTATGCTTTACAAGCTATTGAGATGGGTTCTTTAATCAAAAATTTAAATTAGTTTCAAAAAAAGTAAGATAATGTTCATTTCATTCCTTTTTTAAGATAAAATAATAAAGTTATGCGGATGTAGCTCAGTGGTAGAGCATCTCCTTGCCAAGGAGAATGTCGAGAGTTCGAATCTCTTCATCCGCTTTCCAAATATCATGCTAAAGACGGGTTGATATATGTCTATTGTAATAGTTGCTGGAGGAGCAGGTTATATAGGATCTCATACCATAAGAGAACTGCAGAATGGAGGCTATGAACCCGTTGTAATAGACAATTTAGTTTATGGTCATAGAAGAGTTGTCGAAGATGTTTTAACAGTTCCTTTAGTTATTGGTCAAGTTGGTGACAAGCAGCTTTTAGAAAAGCTGCTATCAGGAGAACATCCTTCAACCAGAGGTAAAGTTATAAAAGGTATTATGCATTTTGCCGCTTACGCTTATGTTGGTGAATCTGTTATTGACCCGGCTAAATACTATAAAAATAACTTGGCAGAGACAATTATGCTCCTTGAGGCTTTGTTAGAAGATTCCAAGAAAAAAAATTCTGAACCTATTCCTATTGTTTTTAGCTCCTCTTGTGCTACCTATGGCATACCTTTAGAAACGGAAATTCCAATAATTGAAACTACTCAACAGAATCCTATTAATCCTTATGGCAGAAGTAAATTAATGATAGAAAAAATTTTAATTGATTATCACAAAGCTTATAAGCTTCCTGTATCTATACTTCGTTATTTTAATGCTGCAGGAGCAGATATTAAAGGAGATATTGGTGAAGATCATAATCCAGAAACTCATTTGATTCCAAAAGTACTTGAGGCTCTATTTAACAAAGATGTTTTTTTAAAAGTTAATGGCACAGATTATTCAACATTTGATGGCACATGTGTAAGAGATTATGTACATGTAACTGATTTAGCAAAAGCTCATGTTTTAGCTTTAAATAAAATAATTAATGATAAAAGTCTATCAATTTATAATCTTGGAAATGGTAAAGGATATTCAATAATGGAAGTGATAGATGCTGCAAAAAAAGTTACTGGGAAAGAAATTAAAATATTAAAATCCAAAAGAAGGGAAGGAGATCCCCCCGTACTTATCTCCTCTCCTAAAAAAGCGAAGAAGGAATTATTATGGAAACCAGAATTCTCAGATCTGGATAGCATAATAAGTACTGCTTGGAAATGGTATCTTTTTAAGGAAAAATTAATTTCAAAAGGCAACTTAATGTATTGAAAAAATTCATTACAAAAAGTCAATAGAATAAAAGTATTACATGTTATATAAAAAGTATATTTTTAAATTTTTTAGGTTCTTATTTACCAATGATTAAATTACTAAAGAAGGTAATCATTAAATCTCTAAGATTTATTTTAATGCGCTTATCTAAGCCTTTTATAAGGTCCGAGTTGTTTATATATTCTACTTATAAAAGATTGATAGATATTCAACCTGAAGCATTATCTAGGTTAGATACAAACAAGATGATTTTTAAACTTATTAAATCAGATGAACCTTTTATGGTTGGAAGATTTGGTTTGACAGAGCTTGATACTCTTATTCATTATGATAATTTTCTAAAAATGAATTCACTAGAAAAGTTATATGAATGGTCTTTAACTTTGAGATATCCATTTTCTAAGAATTGTATTTTGAATGATATTCATCGACAATCTGGTTTTTACCCAGTTACTAAAAAAAACATTGCTTTGTTTAGAGAGGAAATGATTTCTTCAATGAGTAATGTAGACTTATTAGCATCTTGGGTCAAAGGGGAGTGCAGATACCAAGAGTATTTATCGCATGCTCAGGTCTGTAAATTAGATTTTATAGAGCCATACCTATCAGAAAATCCTTGGTCTGAAGCTCTAGAAGGACTAAAAGTATTAATAGTCCATCCTTTTACAGATAGTATTTATGATCAATACAATGAAAACCGTCCTAATATTTTTAGAGATAAAAAAGTTCTTCCTAAATTCGAATTGAAATTAATAAAAGCACCACAAACGCTTCCGGGTGATAATTATAGTTTTTCTAATTGGTTTGAAGCATTAGAAGCTTTAACAGAAAAAACCTATCAAACTGACTTTGATATCGCTTTAATTGGTTGTGGAGCATACGGCTTCCCCCTAGCTTCGAGAATTAAAAAATTGGGAAAAAAAAGTATCCATTTGGGGGGTGCAACACAAATAATGTTTGGCATAAAAGGTAAGAGATGGGATCAACAAAAAGTATTTATGAATCTTTATAATGAATTTTGGCAATATCCTTCTATTAAGGAAAAACCAATAGGTTACTTTGGTATTGATAGAGGTTGTTATTGGGCACCTGATAATTGTCGATAGCAAAAATTAAATTTCCATTAATGGTCTAATGTTTTTTAATATATAAATACAATTAAACTTTTTAAATATGACAAAAAATATCTCTATGGAGGATTTAAAAGAATTGTTTACTAAACCTTATGGAAAAGATGCTCCTTCCAAACAAAAATGGGCAGAATTCTATAATGAAGATGTTATCTTCATCGATCCAACCCAGGAAACAAAAGGATTAGATTCGTATGTTTCGGCCCAAGAAAAGTTAGTCAAAAGATGTGATGACGTTTTTTTAGAAACTCATGCAATTTCATTAAACGAAGATTGTGGATTTGTAGAATGGACAATGGGTTTAAAAATAATGGGCAAAGAGTTTATATATCCAGGTACTACACGTTTGATATTCTCAAAAAATGGATTGATAAAAGAACATAGAGATTATTTTGATTTTTGTGGGCCTACATTTGGCCCAGTACCCATTATAGGTCCATTTATAAGGTGGCTTTATTCAAAATTTATATCTTAGGTGTATAAATACAATAAAAATAATTTATATTTCTCGTACTAAAAGACTTTGAGAGGAAACTTCTTTGAAATCAATTTGGGAATAGAACAATTTTTTGCTCGTCGTCATTAAATAAATTTTCTTTGTATGTTTAATTTGTTTTGACTCTAAAATATTTTTTACAATCATTTTTCCATAACCTTTCCCTTGATGATTTTGATCAATTACTATATCCCATAAAACGCCTCTATAGATTCCATCTGTTAGTGCTCTTCCAAAGCCAACTGGTTCATTATTAGACCAGATACTAATAATTACATCGCTATTAGCAAGACATTTTCTTAGGTCATTTATTGTTCTATCCTGAGCCCAAAATGTATTACGATGTAAAAATTTTTGTAGTTTAAATAATCCTTTAGTGGGTCTAAAATTAGGACCTAATCCAAAAAATCTTAACCCAATAGCGCCTTTTGAATGTTTAACTAAAAATACTGGTTTCATTAATTTGAAATTATAAAATTTTGAAAAGTTTAATATTTGATTTGGAAACTTTGACTTAATTACCTTAAACGATAACTTTTAAAAAAATAAAAAGATATAAGATTTACTGATTTAGTTGTAACGCACTAATTTATAATGTTTGTAATAGGATTATTTTTAAAGGACAAACAATCATGCTTAAACTTTTGTTGGGAGATCCGAATACACGAAAGTTAAAGCGCTATCAACCAATAGTTGAAGAAATAAACTTGTTAGAAGAAGAGGTATCTATATTAACTGACGATGAATTACGAAATGAGACAAATAGTCTTAAGTCAAAGATTTCATTAGAATTAAATATCAAAAGACAAAAGGAACAATTAGAAGAAATATTACCAAAAGCTTTTGCAATTGTCAGAGAGGCAAGTAAAAGAGTTTTAGATATGCGTCATTTTGATGTGCAATTAATTGGTGGGATGGTTCTTCATGAGGGTCAAATTGCTGAGATGAAAACTGGCGAAGGTAAAACTCTAGTTGCCACGCTTCCTTGCTATCTCAATGCACTAACTGGAAAAGGCGTACATGTTGTTACAGTTAATGATTACTTGGCCCGAAGAGATGCGGAGTGGATGGGACAAGTTCATCGTTTTTTAGGATTATCTGTTGGATTAATTCAACAAGATATGAGTCCTTCTGAACGCAAAAAAAATTATGCATGTGATATAACTTATGCTACTAACTCTGAACTAGGATTTGATTATTTGAGAGATAATATGGCTACTGAGATCGAAGAAGTAGTTCAAAGAAAATTCAATTATTGTGTTATTGATGAGGTTGATTCGATTTTAATTGATGAAGCTAGAACTCCTCTAATTATTTCTGGTCAAATTGAAAGACCTCAAGAAAAATATCAAAAAGCGGCAGAATTATCGTTATCGCTCATCAAGGCAAAGGAGTTGAGTAAAGATGGTATTGATCCAGAGGGTGATTATGAAGTTGATGAAAAACAAAGAAGTTGCATATTGACTGATCAAGGATTTGCTAAATGTGAAGAGTCCTTAAAAGTTAATGATCTATATGATCCTCAAGATCCTTGGGCTCACTATATTACCAATGCTTTGAAAGCTAAAGAATTATTCGTCAAAGATGTGAATTACATCATTAAAAAAGATGAAGCAGTGATAGTTGATGAATTTACAGGAAGGGTTATGCCTGGAAGAAGATGGAGTGATGGCCAACATCAAGCAATCGAAGCTAAAGAAGGTCTTAAAATTCAGCCTGAGACTCAGACATTAGCATCTATAACCTACCAGAATTTTTTTCTTTTATATCCAGGTTTAGCCGGTATGACAGGGACTGCTAAGACTGAAGAGGTGGAATTTGAAAAAACTTATAAGTTAGAATCAACAGTTGTTCCAACTAATCAGATTAGGAAGAGAAAGGACTGGGCTGATCAAGTTTTTAAAACTGAGATAGGAAAATGGAAAGCGGTCGCAAAAGAAACAGCAGAAATACATAGGAACGGCAGACCCGTTTTAGTAGGCACTACAAGTGTTGAAAAAAGTGAGTTATTAAGTTCGCTTTTATTCGAACAGCAAATACCTCATAATTTATTAAATGCAAAACCAGAAAATGTAGAACGTGAGGCAGAAATCGTAGCACAAGCGGGAAGATCAGGTGCTGTAACTATTGCAACAAATATGGCTGGAAGAGGTACTGACATTATTCTTGGTGGTAACAGCGATTATATGGCGAGGTTAAAATTAAAAGAAACGTTAATGCCATTACTTGTCAAACCAGATAATGAGCATAAGCCACCAATACCTCAACAAAGAACTTCAAAAGCTGGTGGAGGGTTTTCGACAGACATTAATTCAAACTCAAACAAGAATAATAGAAATGGTGTAGATAGTCTTTTCCCATGTCAGTTAGGTGAAGATATCAAAAGAAAACTCTCTTTATTATCTAGTGAACTTGTGAAGACTTGGGGAGATAGAACTTTAACTATTCTGGAATTAGATGATAAGATTGCTACTGCAGCTGAAAAAGCACCTACTGAAGATAAACTTATACAATCCTTAAGAGACGCTCTATCAGAGGTAAAAAATGAATATGAAAAGGTATTAATTCATGAAGAAGAAAATGTAAGAAAAGCTGGAGGTCTTCATGTGATTGGAACTGAAAGGCATGAGTCAAGAAGAGTTGATAATCAACTTAGAGGAAGAGCAGGGAGGCAAGGAGATCTTGGCAGTACTAGATTCTTTTTGTCTTTGGAGGATAATTTATTAAGGATATTTGGTGGTGATAGAGTAGCAAATTTAATGAATGCTTTTAGAGTGGATGAAGATATGCCTATTGAGTCAGGAATGCTCACGAGATCTTTAGAAAGTGCTCAAAAAAAGGTTGAAACGTATTACTACGACATTAGAAAACAAGTTTTTGAATATGATGAGGTAATGAATAACCAAAGAAAAGCAGTCTACAATGAGAGATTAAGAGTTTTGAAAGGTACTGATTTGAAGAAACAAGTTATCGGATATGGAGAAAGAACAATGGAAGAAATTGTAGAAGCTTATATTAATCCTGATTTGCCTCCAGAAGAATGGGATATTGATCAATTGATCTCTAAAGTAAAAGAATTTATTTATTTATTAAATAATCTCAAATCAACTGATGTTCGTGTTCTATCCGTTGAAGAATTAAAAAATTATCTTCAAGAGCAGTTACGTATTGCATATGATTTGAAAGAGGCTCAAATAGAGCAATTTCGTCCAGGTTTAATGAGGGAAGCTGAAAGGTTTTTTATTCTTCAACAAATTGATAATTTGTGGAGAGAACATCTTCAATCTATGGATTCTTTAAGAGAATCTGTAGGATTAAGAGGATATGGTCAAAAGGACCCTTTGATCGAATATAAAAATGAAGGTTATGATATGTTTCTTGAAATGATGACAAATATGAGAAGGAACGTTATTTATTCAATGTTTATGTTTCAACCTAAGAGTGAAAAAGAAACTAATAATTAAAACTACTTTAATTATCTCCTAAGAATTCTATTATTTCTTTATCTTTTATATTTTGGGCATCACCAACTTTTGTGATATCAATAGATTCTGAATTTACTAGACATTGGAGGGTTTTGTTTAATCTAAGAACTTGATTCTCAAGTTCGTCAATTCTATCCATTAAATTTTTAATTACACTCGCTTCAGCATCTGGTAAAGCGGAGTGTGCTAAAGGGTTAACTTTGACACCACTTTGATGAACTACTCTTCCAGGGATACCAACGACTGTACTATTTTCTTCGACATTACGGACAACAACAGAACCTGCTCCAATACGAGTATTAGGACCAACTATTATTGAACCTAGGACTTTTGCACCTGCTCCTACTACAACATTTTCCATTAAAGTTGGGTGTCTTTTACCATGACTTTTGCCAGTCCCTCCTAAAGTAACTCCTTGATAAAGTAAGCAATTATTGCCAATTTCGGCTGTTTCACCAATGACAACTCCCATTCCATGATCAATAAAAACTTTTTTCCCAATTTTGGCACCGGGATGTATTTCTATTCCAGTAAATAATCTATTTAAATGACTTAATAATCTTGGAATTAAAGGTAATTTTAATAACCACAATTTATGAGTTAATCTATGCAATACGATTGATTGGAAACCAGGATAGCAAAGAAAAATCTCTAAAATACCCCTGGCTGCTGGATCTCTTTCTCGTATTATCTCAATATCCGACCTGAAGGTTTTCAACATAATTAATTAATAACTCCTATCTCTGTCTTTAACTGATTTATTGTTTCGATGCTTAAGTAATTTTTTGCACATATAATTTGCGGAACTCTCATGAACTGCGAGCGGTTTTTTATCAGAGTATTTTCAACAACGGATAAACTGGGTCCGTCACAGACTATATGATTTGAAGCTTTTAGAAGAGCTAATAAGCTACTATTGTTATCAGAAATCGCAGTCATAATTACTATATCACTTCCTCTCATACTATGTATGATTATTTCTGCTGCTCTTAAGAGACCAGGACTAATACTAACAATACCAACACAACTACCAAGTTTTAATTCTTTGATTATTTTTAATTCTTTTTGAAAGTCGCTCAAATCAACAGAAATAGCTCTTACTCTATATTTTTTTGCTAGTTTTTCTAATGGTTGTAAAAAATATCTACTAGTAACAATTGTTCCATTATTGGAGTTGCAAAGAACTTTTTCTAATTCCTCCATAGGTATAACTTCTACTGGCACATTGATTTTTGGAGAGAGGTCTTCTGCAATTAACATCGAGGCACCTATGTCTTCTCTTGGAGTACTAACTAATATTCTTGACCCACATTTTATACGCCAATCAATTTCGTTAGTTAAATAATTTCTCGTTTCTTGAAGAGTGCATCCAAGTTTTATTAATTTATCAATTGCTTTTTTTGCTTCTTGTTCAGGAGCCTTATTTAAATTATTTTTTGATTTAAAAGTTTTTTTAAAATCACTTTTTTTAAGATTATCTCTTACATAAATACCTGAACCTGCTATGGCTTCAACAACCCCATCAGTCTCTAGTTGTCTGTAAACTTTACTTATAGTATTGCGGTGGAGACCTGTCTGCATTGCTAATTGTCTAGTACTTGGTAAACGGTGCCCTGGAGGATAATATCTAGCTGCAATTGCAAAGCAAATCTGATTGTATAACTGTATCGAGGCAGGGATATCAATTTCTTGTTGAATATGGAATCTCACTTTAAAAGTACCTAATTAAATTCTTATATGACATTAAGTGACACTTTAACATCCGTCATAATTTTTGGATGAATTCTTATAGATTAATTATTTTCCTTTACCCTTCTTCTTTTTTAATTAAAGGTGTTTTTCGTGGACTTAGAAACATAATCATGTTTCTACCTTCTCTCTTTGGTCTTTGTTGAACCTCTGAATGTTCTTCTAAATCATTAGCCATTCTTAAAAGAAGGGTCTCGGCTAAATTTGAGTGCTGAATTTCTCTACCTCTAAAAATAACTGTACATTTGACTTTATCACCTGCTTTTAAAAATCTAACAGCTTGTCCTATTCTTACGTCATAATCATGCTTATCAATCTTGTATCTCATTTTTACCTCTTTAACTTCAGTTTGATGAGATTTTTTTCTTGCTTCTTTTGCTTTTTTTTCTTGTTCAAATTTATATTTACCATAATCCATTATTCTACAAACAGGTGGATTGGCTTTCTCGCTTACTAAAACCAAGTCTAGTTCTCTCTGAGTAGCAATTTCTAATGCTTTTATTCTATCTATCACTCCTAGTTGCTTTCCATCTGAATCAACAACTCTTAACTGAGGGTATTTTATTCTTTCATTAATATTTGGAAGCTCTCTAACAGGAGCGCGGCGATCAAAGCGTGGACGTGGTGGCATTCAGTTTCTTTAAATGATTGTTTTGATGATGAACAAGATCTAATACTTTATAAAGTTAGCTTAAAGCAGATTCTATTTTAATTATTGCATCTTTTAGTAGGTTTTTGTTATTAAGCCAGATTGGATTGTTCTTATTACGGAACCATGTTTTTTGTCTTTTAGCAAATTGAATTGTTTTTGTTGTTGTTAATTCAATAGCTTTTTCAATTTTTAAATTATCTTTTATTACATCTTTTGCCTCTTTATATCCAATTGTTTCTAGTAAAGGTAAATTTGATCCAAATTGATTAATAATATTTTTGGTTTCTTCTATAATTCCTAATTTATACATATTTTTTGTTCTTTGAAAAATTCTTTCTTTTAAATCTTCTCTATCTATTCCCAACTCTAATATTTTCCATGGGGGAGGGTTTTGAAATTTCTGAGATGACATTCGTTTACCTGTTACATAAAAAACTTCTAAACCTCTTATAGTTCTCACTTGATCTGCATAATTAATTGTTTTTGTTAATACAGGGTCACAAATTTTTAAAAGTTCCCAACATTTTTCTTGACCTAATTTTTCGAATTGTAACCTCAAAGATTTTTGAGGGGGGACATCTGGGGCAAAAAATCCCTTGATTATTGAATTCATATAAAGTCCGCTTCCACCTACTAGAAAGGGAATTTTCTTTTGATTTAGTTCTTGATTTATTGATTTTGTAGCAATTGTTTGAAATTGCCTTGCATTTACTCGAATAGAAGGTTCTTCAATATCTATTAAAAAATGCCTGATTGTTTTTTGTTGATCTTTTGTTGGTTTTGCTGTGCCAACATCCATAAATCGATAAAGTTGCCTCGAATCTACATTATGTATATTGATATTAAAATATTTAGCGATTTCAATTGCTAGACTGGTTTTACCACTTGCTGTCGGGCCGATTAAAACTATAACTAATGGTTTTGAAGAAAGCATGTGTGATTTTTGAAAAAAAATGTTTGATTCGTATAGTTAAAGTGATTAAATTTTGCATTTACTTCAAGCCTTTCTCTTATACCGATGGTAAATTTAATGAAAGCCCTTTTAAAATAACATTTTAAAAGTATTATTATTTATTTTTATATTAAATGAGCGAGGAAAAAAGAACTAATAAAATCTCTAATGATTATGGTGCTAATCAGATACAGGTATTAGAGGGATTAGAACCTGTTCGTAAGCGTCCAGGTATGTATATTGGTTCAACCGGCCCAAGAGGATTGCATCATTTAGTATATGAAGTCGTAGATAATTCTGTTGATGAAGCTCTGGCTGGTCATTGTGATCAAATTGAAATTGTTCTTAGAGATGATGGTTCAGCTTTGATTTCTGATAACGGAAGAGGTATCCCTACAGATATACATCCACGAACTGGAAAGAGTGCTCTCGAAACTGTGCTTACTGTTCTTCATGCAGGGGGAAAATTTGGCAGTGGTGGATATAAAGTCTCTGGCGGTTTACATGGTGTTGGAATTTCTGTTGTTAATGCTTTAAGTGAATGGGTTAATGTTACTGTTTTTAGAGAAGGAAGTGAGTTTAATCAAAGATTTGAGAGAGGAATTACAAAGGGTGAATTAAAAACTCAAAAACAGCAAAATAAATCTTTAAGAAAAGGGACAACAATTTGTTTTAAGCCAGACACAACAATTTTTACTGATGGAATTGAATTTGATTATTCTCTTTTATCCTCGAGATTAAGAGAATTAGCTTATCTTAATGGCGGTGTAAAAATTATATTTAGAGATGAAAGAAAACAATTATCCGATGGTTCTTTTAAAGAAGAAATTTACTTATATGATGGCGGTATTAAAGAGTATGTTCAATATATCAATAAAGAAAAGGAATCTATTCATTCAGAGATTATTTATGTTGACTCTCAAAAAGATAATGTTTATGTAGAGGCAGCTTTACAATGGTGCTCTGATGTTTATTCAGATAATATTTTAGGATTTGCAAATAATATTAGAACCATTGATGGAGGAACACATATAGAAGGTTTAAAAACAGTACTTACAAGAACTTTTAATGCCATTGCAAAGAAAAGAGGTAAAAGAAAGGAAGTTGAGAAAAATTTGTCAGGAGAAAATATTAGAGAAGGTTTGACTGTTGTGTTATCTGTCAAAGTTCCAGAGCCAGAATTCGAAGGACAAACTAAGACAAAATTGGGAAATACTGAAGTCAGAGGAATAGTTGATTCGCTCATAGGAGAATCACTAACAAAATATATGGAATTTAATCCTAGTGTCTTTGATTTAATTCTAGAAAAAGCAATTCAATCTTTTAATGCAGCAGAAGCAGCTAAAAGAGCAAGAGATTTAGTAAGGAGAAAAAGTGTACTTGAAAGCTCTACTTTACCTGGGAAATTAGCAGATTGTAGTTCAAGAGACCCTTCTGGGGCAGAGATTTATATAGTTGAGGGTGATTCTGCTGGAGGTTCAGCTAAACAAGGAAGAGATAGAAACTTTCAGGCAATTTTGCCTTTGAGAGGAAAAATATTAAATATTGAAAAAACTGATGATACTAAAATATATAAAAATACAGAAATTCAATCTTTAATAACTGCTTTAGGACTAGGCATTAAGGGTGAAGAGTTTGATGTCAATTCTCTTAGGTATCATCGTGTTGTCATTATGACTGATGCTGATGTCGATGGTGCTCATATTAGAACACTACTTTTAACGTTTTTTTATAGATATCAAAGAGAGCTTGTTGAAAGAGGTTTCATATACATTGCATGCCCCCCTTTATACAAAGTGGAAAGAGGTAAAAATCATAAATATTGTTATAACGAAGTTCAATTGAAGAAAACCATAGAAGATTTTGGAGAAAAAGCTAACTACAACATTCAAAGATTTAAAGGTTTAGGTGAGATGATGCCAAAACAATTATGGGATACAACTATGAATCCACAGACTAGAATGATGAAAAGAGTAGAAATAGAAGATGCTTTAGAAGCTGATAGAATATTCAATATTTTAATGGGAGATAAAGTGGCACCTAGGAGAGAATTTATAGAAACTCATAGCGCAAATTTAGATATGGCAACATTAGATATATGATAAAAATTATGATAAAAAATATTTGTTTAATAGGATTTGCTCTAATTGGTCCAATAACTTTACCTGCTGGAGGAATACAGAGGAATTTAAATGAATATAATTTTCTTAATAATTCAAAAGAAATAATATTAAGTGGAAGTTGTTCACTTTATACTTATCCAAGAACCAACGCTAAAAAATTAACGGTTCTTAATTCTGGGTCTTCTTTATCAATTTTGCGTAAATGGGTAGTTAATGAGAGAGATGTTTGGGCAAGAGTAGAGTTAGCAACAAATCGATTAATTGAACATCCCAATAAAACTACAAAGGGTTGGATTAAAATGTAGAGTTTGGATTTTCTTGCAGTTTTTCATATTTTGGTGGGGAGTACTTTTGGACTAATTTTGAGATTGTTCATAGAAAGGAATTTCAAAAGAAAAATGGTATTTAATCTTAATTACGCCTTAATAGTAAATGTTTTATCTTCTTTATTTTTAGGGATTTTTTTAGCATTAGGTCCAACTAATAATAATTTATTATTATTAGTTTCTGTTGGTTTTTTAGGTTGTTTTAGTACGTTTTCATCTTTTATCTTTCAATTATTTAATTTAATTCAAAAAAGAAAATATTTAAATTTAATCTTTTATTATATTGAAGTATTATTTTTATCATTTTTATTTTTTTGTTGTGGATATTTTATTACATTAATTTTTGAAAATTGAAAAAAAATCTTATTATAAAAATACTATTAATCTCATATATAGCTACTTTTTTAAGATTTTATTTAAATAATAATTTACTGGTTTCTATTCTAGGTTCTTTTTTATATGGTTTCATTATTTCGAGAACATTTAGCAAGTCAAAAAAAGAAATTTTATTAACTGGTTTTTGTTCTTGTTTTACCTCTTTTAGTGGTTTTGTCCATTTTTTGTACGAACTTATTATTCAGCAATACTATTTGAAATTATTTCTTTACATGAATTTACTTATAATTCTGAATTTATTAATAATGTATATAGGTTTTTTACTAAGTAGAAAAATGACTTAATTTTTAAATAATGCTAGTGTTACAAAGATTAGAGCAATATTATGGAAGAAAATAATAATCTCGAGGTTATTACTACCTTATCTTCAGATTTAAATACACGTGGAAAGATCACCGTTCAACTTGAGGAACTACTTGTTGCGGGAAATTACGATGAAGCAAAATTATTACTTGAACCTTCCCAACCTGTTGATATTGCAGATGCCATTGGAAGTCTTCCATTAATATTGCAGGCCCTTGCATTTAGATTATTAAAAAAAAATGAAGCAATTGAAGTCTATGAATACTTAGATCCGATTGTTCAGCAAACTCTACTAGATAGACTTCGATCAGGAGAGGTTTTGGAGATTGTTGAAAAAATGTCTCCTGATGATAGGGTTCAACTTTTCGATGAGTTACCTGCAAAAGTTGTAAGAAAATTTTTATCAGCATTAAGTCCTGGGGAAAGAAAAGTAACAGCAGAATTATTAGGATACGAGCCTGAAACGGCAGGTAGATTAATGACTACTGAATTTATAGATTTGAAGGAAATGCAAACTGCTGAGGAGGCTTTGTCTTTAGTAAGAAAAAGGGCTGCATTTACAGAAACAATTTATAGCTTATATGTTACGGATAAAGAAAGACACTTGACTGGAATTTTATCTTTAAGAGATCTAGTAACAGCAGAACCTAGTCGGCCTATTGGTGATGTTATGACAAAAGATGTCGTAAATATTTCTACTAATACTAATCAAGAAGAGGTGGCTAGAGCTATTCAAAGATATGATTTTTTAGCTCTTCCAGTTGTAGATAAAGAAAAACGACTAGTTGGAATTGTTACTGTTGATGACTTGATCGATGTTATTGAACAGGAAGCTACTCGAGATATATATGCTGCAGGCGCTGTTCAGCCAGGTGATGAGGATGATTATTTTCAAAGTAATTTATTTACAATTGCTCGAAGGCGAATTCTATGGCTTTTAATTTTAGTTTTTGCTAATGGGTTAACTACAAAAGTTATTGCGATGAATGATCAGATTTTGAAAGAAATAGTTTTATTAGCTGCTTTTATTCCATTGCTAATTGGTACTGGAGGGAATGTTGGGGCTCAAAGTTCAACGGTTGTTATAAGAGGTCTGAGTACGCAAAAATTAAAATCATTAGGTGCATTTAAGGCGGTAATTAAGGAAGCTATAACGGGAGCACTGTTGGGTGTTTTGATGATGCTCGTAGTTTTTCCTTTTGCGTGGTGGCAAGGTGAGGGGCCTTTAATTGCATCAGCTGTAGGAATAAGTTTGATATCCATAACAACATTAGCAGCAACTGCAGGAGCTATTCTCCCTTTACTTTTCGACAAGATGGGTTTAGATCCAGCTTTAATGTCTTCCCCCTTTATTACAACGGTGACAGATATAGCTGGCGTGTTTATTTATCTTAGTACGGCAAATTGGCTCCTTAATTCTTCAGCTTTATAGAAATTACTAGGTATTTATTCTCATTTTTGTAAAAATGTGGATTTTTTTGTTTAACTTTACATTTCTTAATGGTATTGTTTACAAAACAACATTAACTTTTATGTCATCCGAAACATTAGTTGAGAATAAATTAGCTACTATTACGTCTTTAAAATCAAGTAACGACGTTGATTTGGTAAGGTCATATCTAAGAGATATTGGAAGAGTTCCACTACTATCACATGAGCAGGAAATAACATTAGGCAGGCAAGTTCAAGAATATATGCAAGTTGAGAGAGCTGAACTTGAAATAATAGAAATGACAGATAATAAACCCACCGTAGAAGAATTAGCCGAAAAGTTAAATTTATCTGCATCACAAATCAAAAGAAGACTTAGAGCTGGTCAACGTGCGAAAGAAAGAATGGTGGCAGCAAATTTAAGACTTGTAGTTAGTGTTGCAAAAAAATACACTAAGAGAAATATGGAACTGCTTGATTTAATCCAAGAAGGAACAATTGGATTGGTAAGAGGAGTAGAAAAATTTGATCCTGCAAGAGGATATAAATTTTCAACATACGCTTATTGGTGGATTAGACAAGGAATTACTAGAGCAATTGCAGAAAAGAGTAGAGCTATTAGATTGCCTATTCATATAACTGAAATGCTTAACAAGCTAAAAAAAGGTCAAAGAGAGTTGAGTCAAGAAATGTCAAGAACACCTACAATAAGTGAACTTGCTAAATATGTTGAATTACCTGAAGATGATGTTAAAGATTTAATGTGTAAAGCTGGTCAACCAGTAAGTCTTGAAACGAAAGTTGGTGATGGTGAAGATACAGTATTACTCGATTTATTAGCTGGAGGGGAGGATTTACCTGATGAACAAATCGAAATGGATTGCATGAGAGGTGATTTACATTCACTTCTTCATCAACTACCCGATCTTCAATGTAGAGTTTTAAGAATGAGATATGGGATGGATGGGGATGAACCAATGTCTCTTACAGGAATTGGACGTGTATTAGGAATTAGTAGAGATAGAGTAAGAAATTTAGAAAGAGATGGTTTGAGAGGCTTACGTAGACTAAGCGATAATGTAGAGGCTTATTTTGTCTCTTGAATAAATTGGTTTATTAAGTCATTAGTTTCCTCAGGATTCTCATCATGAGGACAATGTCCAACGTCTTTGATAATGTCCAGTCTTTTGATATTTTTATAGTTACTTTTCCAGGATTTTGCCTCGTTTAAGGACTCCCAAGGATCTTTTTCTCCCCAAATTAACTGAATAGGTGCACAAACTTTATCAAAAAGGTCTGTTGCAAGATAATCATTAAATAAATTAATAAATCCTCTGAATGCCTCTTTTGAATTTTTTCTTTGAGAAGGGTGATATAAAATTTCTATTAATTCTTCATCAATATTTTTTCCTGAGGGATATGCCTTTTTAAGAATTTGTTTAATTACGGCTGGATTGGCAGCCCTTTCAAAAAGGGTGTTACTAATAATTCTCTTACTCACCAATGTTTTTATTACCGGCCGTAATAAGTTCATCAATACATCACTTCTTTTGAGTCTTTTATCATCCATTGTTCTTTGTGCACAATCAATTAAAACAAGGCCAATACAATCTTCTTTGAGAATTTCAGCAGCTCTTAAAGACACAACTCCACCAATTGAGTTTCCTATTAGATAAACAGGAGATTTAATTATTTCATTACAAAAAGTGGCTATTTGACTACCCCATAAGTCAAAGGAATATTTAACATGATCTTCTTGGATAGATTCATAATCTAGTAAAGCCCCTGGTTGACTACTTTCTCCAAAACCTAGTAGATCAATTGAATAGCAATTATAAATATTTCCGAGATAATCTTGATTATGTCTCCAATGTCGTTTTGATGCTCCAAAACCATGAATTAATAATATATTTAAGTTATTATTATTTGATGATAATTTTGATGACGACCATGATATATCCCAATCTTTCCATTTCCAAATTTTGGATTTTTTAAAATGCATCAGAAGAAAAAATATTAATTAAACTTTAATTCAAAAAAAAATTATTCGTTTTTTAATTATTCTTAGTTAAGAAAAAATTTGAAATACATGAAAAAAAACAAGGTTGTATGTATTGGGGAGGCTTTAATAGACAGAATCAAGAATAAATCGAATCAGCAATTCACAGATTTTTTGGGTGGGGCCCCAGCAAATGTTGCTTGTGCATTGAGAAAATTACAAATAGATTCAGTATTTATTGGACGTATAGGAAGTGATGAATTTGGTAAAAAATTTATTGAACAATTTAAAAAATTAGAGATAAATATAAATTTTTTGCAATTGGATAATAAACTGCCTACTCGTATCGTTACAGTAAACAGAGATAAGTCTGGAGATCGATATTTTTCTGGTTTTGATACAAGCTTAAATACAGTTTTTGCCGATGAAGCTCTTGATAGGAATGAAATTAAAAAAGAAATGCAAAGTTTAGAAAATATTTTCTTAAAAACTAAATATATTGTTTGTGGAACAATTATATTATCGTCTTCAATATCATATGATTCTATTCAACTTTTATTGAATACAGCTAAAAAATTTAATGTAAAGATAATAATAGATTTGAATTGGAGAGAGGTTTTCTGGGATTTTGCAGTTTCTGCTTCAGACACTAGTAAAAAGGAGAGATTTGATTTGATTAGAAAATTTTTGAACTATGCTCATATTTTAAAGTTGGCCAAAGAAGAAGCAATTTTATTTTTTGAAAATGCAAATCCTTTGGAAATATCAGAAACAATGTTAAACCGACCTGATGTAATAATCACGGATGGTGCAAATCCCGTATCATGGTTTATACATGGTATTCAGGGAACAACTAATGTAATAAATTCATCTAAAATTATTGATACAACTGGTGCGGGGGATGCTTTTCTAGCTGGATTAATTTCACAATTACTTTCATTTGATTATCCTTCAAATGAATCAGAAATACAAAATTGTATCAGTTTTGCAAGTGTTTGTGGATTTCTGACTTGTCTTGGTGAAGGTGCAATCGAACAACAGCCAGATCATAGAAAAGTTAAAGAATTTTTGGGATCCCAGATTTTATAATTCCTCCCAAAATTTGTAGCGTAACTTATCTCTATTTGCCAGAAATTATTCAAAAATGGCTTTATTAATTCTGGCCATTCAATAACCATTATTGCTTCATTTTGTATAGCTTCTTCTTCTTCAATTATAAAGAATTCTTTTGCCATCAAAGTATTTTCTAGCCTGTATAAATCCATATGAATTAGTGGAATTGTTCCGTTGTTGTAATGATGCGATAAAGCAAAAGTTGGACTTGTAATATCTTCTTTAATGCCAAGTCCATCTGCAATTCCTTGGACGAATGAAGTTTTTCCTGCTCCTATAGGACCTTGCAATAAAATAATTGATTTTGGATTTAATCCAAGCGCGAATTTTTTTCCTAGTTTAATTGTCTCTTTTAAATTTCCAACAAACACAAAATCACACAAAAATCATTTATAGTTTAGTTGATAAGAATTTTTTTAGAAATGGTTATTGCTAACTCGATTAAAACATCCATACCAAACTACGTTATTGCAGATATTTCTCTATCTGATTTTGGACGTAAAGAAATTAAGATTGCTGAAACTGAAATGCCAGGGTTAATAGCGCTAAGAGAGAAGTATCATTCAGATAAGCCACTAAAAGGGGCAAAAATAGCAGGTAGTTTGCATATGACTATTCAAACTGCTGTTTTGATTGAAACTCTTGTTGATCTTGGGGCACAAGTTAAATGGGCTTCTTGCAATATCTTTTCAACCCAAGATCATGCTGCAGCAGCTATCGCAGACCAAGGAATTGCAGTTTATGCCAAAAAAGGTGAGAGTTTGGATGAATATTGGCAATATACACACTACATTTTGGATTGGGGTACTGATTCTCCTAATATGATTTTGGATGATGGAGGAGATGCGACAGGTTTATTGATACTCGGTAGTAAGGCAGAAAAAGATTTGTCAGTTTTAAATAGTCCTAGTAATGAAGAGGAAATAGCTTTATTTAAATCGATTAAGGCCAAACTGAAAGAAGATAGTAGCTTCTATTCGCGTATTAAGGAAAATATTATAGGCGTTACTGAAGAAACTACAACAGGCGTTGCAAGACTTTATCAATTGCAAAAACAAAATGCCTTACCATTTCCTGCCATAAACGTAAATGACTCAGTTACTAAGAGTAAGTTTGATAATTTATATGGTTGTAGAGAATCTCTAGTTGATAGTATAAAGCGTGCGACTGATGTGATGATTGCAGGAAAGGTTGCACTAGTGATGGGTTTTGGAGATGTTGGTAAAGGATCTGCACAATCATTAAGAGGTCTTGGAGCAATAGTAAAAGTTGCTGAAGTCGATCCAATATGTGCTCTTCAAGCAGCTATGGAGGGATTTAGTGTTGTTACGTTAGATGATGTTGTTGAAGATATAGATATATTTGTTACTGCTACTGGTAATTATCAAGTTATAACTAATAAGAATTTAGTTAAAATGAAGGATGAGGCGATAGTTTGTAATATTGGACATTTTGATAACGAAATTGATGTTGCTTCGTTGAAGGATTATCCATGGGAAAATATTAAGCCTCAAGTCGATCATATTACTTTGCCAAGTGGAAATAAAATTATTCTTTTAGCAGAGGGAAGACTTGTTAATTTAGGTTGTGCAACAGGTCACCCAAGCTTCGTAATGAGCAATTCTTTCACTAATCAGGTATTAGCTCAAATCGAACTTTTCAATAAGTCAGAAAAATACTCCAAAGAAGTTTATGTTTTACCAAAACATTTAGATGAAATGGTAGCAAGATTACATTTAGATAAAATTGGGGCTAAATTAACAAAACTAACCAAGGATCAGGCTGATTATATTAACGTTTCAGTAGAAGGACCTTACAAACCAGAACTATATAGATATTAAATTTGAGTTCTATTTTTATTAATCTACTCACCTCCATCCCTGAATATATCAGTGAGGCTGTTGAAACAAATTCAACAATTGCTTACTTGACGATATGTTTGGCAATGTTTTTAGAGAATATCATTCCTCCAATTCCATCTGAAATAATCATGCCTTTAGGTGGTTTTTTTGTTTACCAACAAAAATTAAATTTTTATATCTTGGTTTTCTGGGGCTTATTTGGAACGATAGCAGGTTCTATTCCTTGGTATTATTTGGGTAAATTAGTAAATGAAAAAAGACTGTCAAATTTTTTAGATAAGAGGGCCAAATTTATAGGAATCACTTCTAATGATCTTGATAAAAGCAAGCGATGGTTTGATAAATATGGAGTTTCATTAGTTTTTTGGGGTAGATTAATTCCTGGTATAAGAACATTAATTTCAGTCCCTGCCGGAATGGAACTCATGCCACTTAGAAAATTTTTAATTTGGACTACTTTAGGAAGTCTCATTTGGGTTGCGTTATTAACTTATGCAGGATTTGTATTTGGTGAAAATTATCAAATTATTGAAACTTATATAAATCAAATAAAATATTTTGTAAAACCTGCACTTATTCTTATATTCGCTTATTTTTTTATAAAGTTTTTTATGAGACTTTATAAAAAAAATATATTTTAAAAAGGAATATCTCCAGAGTTATTATTATTTGAAAAATTACCATTATCTGTTTCTTTCCTTGAGCTTAATAAATTTAATCTGTCGACTCTTACAACTGGTTTGAATCTATCTTCTCCTGTATTTTTGTCTTTCCAACTATCAATTTTAAAGCTTCCTGTAATACCAACTAATGAACCTTTCTTGACATAGTCAGCAGCCACTTGTGCTTGTTTGCCCCATATTTCTAAATTAAACCAGTCAGGTTCATCACTTTTACTTATTCTATTTACTGCAAGGGTAAAGTTAGCCACTGTACTTCCTGATTCAAAATACCTTACATCTGGTTCTCTTCCCGCTCTTCCAACCAAATTAATAGTGTTAATTTCCATAAGTTAATTTTTTTTTATATTACTCTTTTTTTTCTTTTTTGCTTAAAGTTTTGCAAGCTATTCATAACTAAATACAAGATTTTTGAGAGGTATTGACAAAATAGATATATTATTTGGTTAATAGATTTTTTATTGTGATTTTTAACAGATTTAAATTTTCTAGAGATATTGGTATTGATTTGGGTACTGCTAATACTCTTATTCATGTATCAGGTAAAGGTGTAGTTTTACAAGAACCTTCAGTAGTAGCAATGGATCTTGAAGAGGGAGTGCCTTTGGCAGTAGGTGAAGAAGCAAAATTAATGCTTGGAAGAACCCCAGGAAATATAAGAGCCGTGAGACCTTTAAGAGATGGAGTTATTGCCGATTTTGATGCGGCGGAACAAATGATCAAAACCTTCATTCAAAAATGTAACGAAGGAAGGGGTATTGTAGCTCCAAGAATAGTTATTGGTATCCCGAGTGGGGTAACTAGTGTTGAACGAAGAGCAGTCAGAGAAGCCGGCTTAGCTGGAGCGAGGGAGGTCCATTTGATCGATGAACCAGTAGCTGCTGCTATAGGAGCTTCATTGCCGGTAACTGAACCTATTGGGACTATGATTGTTGATATTGGAGGGGGAACTACTGAAGTGGCAGTTTTAAGTCTAGGTGGAACTGTTTTAAGCGAGTCTGTAAGAATAGCAGGTGATGAACTTAATGAGTCAATAGCAATTTACCTTAAAAAAGTACATAACTTAGTTGTCGGAGAGAGAACAGCAGAAGATATTAAGATAAAAATTGGATCAGCATTTCCAGATGATGAATTTGATACTACTTCTATAGAAGTTAGAGGCTTACACCTTTTATCAGGTTTACCAAGATCTATTACTTTAACCTCTGGAGAAATTAGAGAGGCTATGGCTGAACCTCTTAGTAAAATTGTTGAGGCTGTAAAAAGAACTTTGGAGCGAACTCCTCCTGAATTAGCTGCAGATATAGTTGATAGAGGTATTATGCTTGCTGGAGGTGGCGCTCTTGTAAGAGGGATTAGTGATTTACTAAGTCATGAAACTGGAATTTTTACTCACATAGCTGAAAATCCATTATTGTGCGTTGTTAACGGCTGTGGATTAGTATTAGACGATTTTAAAAAACTCAAAAGAGTTGTTGATACTCCCGACTTTATAAGGAATGCGATTAGAGATTAATTGAATGGTAGATATTCGACGAATATCAACTAATCGTTGGTGGCATAGAAAGAAGAATTGGGGTTTATTAATATTTTTATTGTTTTTGATTTTTGTAAGAATATCAAAAGGATCTCTGTATAAAGATCTTTATTTTTTAATTTCAAAACCATTTTGGCCAGGGCAATTTCAAAGAGAAGTTCTAACCAAAAGTTTTGAACAAGAGTCTTTTATCAAGTTAAAACAGTTAGAGAAAGATAATAAAAGATTACGTGAACTTCTATCCCTACAGAGATTATCTGATTCTGAAAGTATTTCGGCGACTGTTATTTCAAGAAAAACAGGGAGCTGGTGGAGGCAAATTGTTTTGAATAAAGGTGCGAAAGACGGAGTAGAAGTTGGAAGTTTTGTTGTTGGACCAGGAGGCTTATTAGGAAGAGTAAATAATACTTCTTTATATACTTCGTCAGTCACATTATTAACTTCTCCTGAAAGTAAAGTTGGGATTTGGATTGAAAGAGTTCAGAGTCATGGGTTATTAGTTGGTTTAGGAAATAATATGCCAAAAGTAATTTTTTATAATAAGGAGATCGAAATTGAAGTTGGTGATTTTGTGTTATCCTCACCTGCTAGTACTTTATTACCTCCAAATATTCCTATAGGCATTATTCAATCTGTTGATGCAGAATTAAAAGCTCAAAAAACTGCAAATCTTTTGCTTTTAGCTAAACCCCAAGCAATAGATTGGGTTCAAATCTTAAAAGTTAGTATTTAAATGGAGAAATACTTCAATAAACATTTTTCTTTAATTTCCTTTTTATTTATACCAATAATTTATTTTTGGGATCCTAATTGGATTGAGTTTTTTGGAGTTCAACCTTATTGGCCCTTATTTTGGTTATTGCCTTGGTCTATGATCTATGGATCAATTGATGGTTTAATAGTTGGCTTATTTTTAGGTCTTGTTTTAGATTCTATAACTCCTGAAAGTGGCTTTACACAAATTCCAGGTTTGGTAATATGTGGCATTTGGTTTGGGAAATTAAGTTTTTCTAGTAATAAAATTATTAGTCATTTTAGGTATGGATTTATTTGTTCTATTGCTAGTTTTTTTTGTGGGACACTATATTTTTCTCAAATTTTGATTAAAAATTTTTCTGTCGATGGTATTTATTTATACTTTCCTAGTTTAAGCAATATTTTTTCTAATGTATTTGTTACCGGTTTATTCGCTCCATTATTTTGTTCAATACTATTAAGTCTCTTTAGGAGATCAAAGGGAAGATATATGATATTTGATTTAAAAAAAGTTAATATTTAGAAATTACTAAAGGTAAATATTAAAATAATAAAATTATTTTGTAAATTTTAGGAATTTATCTTTTTGAGGGCATAATGTTATATTTTTAATTGTTAGATTATATTAATAAAATAATCATTGCAAAATTAATTTGCTTTGAATTATTTGTAAAAAATTTTTTTTTCGATGTCAAAAGCAAGCATTTTAGTTGTTGATGATGAACCAGCTGTTTTGAAAGTATTAGTTACTAGACTTCAATTAGCAGGATATCAAGTGCACCAAGCTACTAATGGAGAAGAAGCCATTGAGGTTTTTCATAGAGAATCTCCAGATTTAATAGTTCTTGATGTAATGCTTCCAAAAATGGATGGATTTGCAGTATGTAGAAGAATCAGAGCGGAATCTGTTGTGCCTATAATATTTTTAACTGCTTTAGAGGCTATTTCTGAAAGGGTAGCTGGTTTAGATCTAGGGGCTGATGACTATTTGTCAAAACCATTTAGTCCTAAGGAATTAGAAGCCAGAATAGCGACAATTTTAAGGCGTATGGGTCCAAGTATTACTGTTGCTGAAACTAAAGAGGTTCCTTCTGGCAAAGGAGTAATGAAATTTGGAAATTTGGTAGTAGATACCAACAGAAGACAAGTTTCTAGGGCGGGAGAAAGAATTAGCTTAACTTATACGGAATTTAGTCTTCTTGAACTTTTATTTGATGAGCCAGGGAAGGTTGTTCCAAGAGCTGAAATACTTGAACAACTTTGGGGATATCCTCCAAGACGGGCAGCTGATTTGAGAGTTGTAGATGTTTATGTAGCTCGACTAAGAGGTAAATTGGAACCAGATCCAAGAAATCCAGAGTTAATACTTACGGTCAGAGGCATAGGTTATGCTTCACAAAGAGTTGGAGAAACAGCAACATCTTTGGCAAGTTGATCTTTATTCTGATAGTTTGATTAAATAAAACATAAATATAGAATTAAATTTTGTCTGAAATAAGAGAAGCTCGCTTATTAAAAGCTAATTCACTAATCAATAAAGGATTTGAACCCTACGCAGAAACTTTTAGGATATCTCACTCCACTAAATTTCTTACTGAGAAATTTGCTTATTTAGATAATGGGCAAGAGTTTAACTTAAATGTTTCTCTAGCAGGAAGAGTTTTAACAAAAAGAGTAATGGGAAAAATTGCCTTTTTTACAATTACTGATCAAGAAGGGAAAATTCAGCTTTATTTAGAAAAAAAAATTATTGATCATATTCAAATTAATGCAAAACTGCTTTCTTTTGAAGATCTCAAAGAAATTGTAGATATTGGAGATTGGATAGGTGTATTTGGGACTATTAAAAAAACTAATAAAGGTGAACTTTCAATAAAAGTTTCCAAGTGGGAAATGTTATCTAAATCATTACAACCATTACCTGACAAATGGCACGGTTTAACAGATATTGAAAAAAGATATAGGCAAAGATATTTGGATTTAATAGTTAATCCTTTGTCAAAAAATGTATTTAAAACAAGAGCAAAATGTATCAGTCTAATAAGAAGATGGTTAGATGAAAAAGATTTTTTAGAGATTGAGACACCAATTCTTCAATCTGAAGCTGGAGGTGCTGAAGCTAGGCCATTTATTACTCATCACAATGCCTTAGATATACCATTGTATTTAAGAATAGCTACAGAATTACATCTAAAAAGAATGGTGGTAGGAGGGTTTGAGAAAGTTTACGAGTTAGGACGAATTTTTCGTAATGAAGGTATAAGTACAAAGCATAATCCTGAATTCACATCAGTTGAAATATATCAGGCTTTTTCTACTTACATTGATATGATGAATCTAACTGAAGATCTTATTAGAAATATTGTATTAATTTGCTGTGATTCCTTGTGTATTAATTATCAAAAAGAGGTAATTGATTTTTCAAAACCTTGGAAAAGAATATCAATGAAAAATGTTGTTTTGGAGTATACAGGGATTGATTTTGATTCTTTTAATGGAGATTTAAATAAAGCTATAAAGGATTTAGAGGAAATGAATATTCAAATTACCCCAAAAGTTAATACCTTAGGTAGACTTCTCAATGAAGTTTTTGAGCAAAAGGTTGAATCTAAACTTATAGAACCAACTTTTGTGATTGATTATCCAATTGAAATTTCTCCTCTGGCAAGACCCCATACTAATAATAAAGAGCTGGTGCAGAGATTTGAGTTATTTATTGCGGGCCGCGAACTTGCTAACGCATTCAGTGAATTAATAGATCCAGTTGATCAAAGGCAAAGAATGGAATTACAGCAATCTTTGCGAGATGCAGGCGATCTTGAAGCTCATTGTATTGATGAAGATTTTTTGCAAGCTTTGGAAATAGGTATGCCACCTACAGGGGGCTTAGGAATTGGAATTGATAGACTTATTATGTTACTCACAAATAGTCCCTCAATTAGAGATGTTATACCCTTCCCATTATTAAAACCAGAAATAACTTCTACTAAATCTGAAAAATCAACCTCGAATGAAGTAAAATAAAAATTGATCCAATACGAAATTTTTTAAATGAGTGGTGAACGTGTTGGTTTCCGCTTCAAGCACGCAGATGCAGTAGTGAAAAGAAATCCTCAAGGCCGATCAAGAAGAGGCTGGGTTATGGAACCAGTTGAACAAACTACGAGTAGAGGTACTAAAATGCCTGCTTATAGAATTCGCTGGAGAGATAGCGAAAGGCCCGAAACCGTTTTGCAACATATGTTAATTGCTGATCCAGATCCCTCTCCTCCTCCAAGTTCAGTAAGTTTAGATTCCGATTAATATCCTAAAGAAGAATTTACCTTGTTATCTCTTAAGAGCAGTTTTTATTTCTCTTTTAATATCTTTTTGTTTTTCGGCTTGTCTTTTATCATGTAATTTTTTACCTTTACCTATACCAATGGTTAATTTTATCCATGATCCCTTTAAATAAATAGATAGGGGGATAATAGTTAACCCCTTTTTCTCAGTATTGGATTTAAGCTTTATAATTTCTTTTTTATGTAACAACAATTTTTTATTTCGTAAGGGGTCGTGATTAAAGAAAGAGCCTGCATTTTTATGTGGTGAAATGTGAACATTTAATAAAAGTATTTCACTATCTCTGAAAGAACAATAACCATCTCTTAGATTTACGTTGCCGTTTCTTATCGATTTTACTTCAGTCCCCAGAAGTTCAATTCCAGCTTCGATTGTTTCAAGTATTTCATATTGAAATTTTGCATATCGATTTTCTGCAATACGTTTTAAAACGGCCTCTGTCTTTATTCTTTTATTTGGTTTGTTTGAAACTTTTGCCATTGTAGTTGTAAAAAATCTTTCCTCAAAGAACAATTGCCATTAATCTTTAATTATGGCAATAATTTCTTCAAGTTTAGATGAATCTAATTTTCCTCGCTCCAGAAAAGAGCTAAGGTTAGTTGATTCGAAGATTATTTCTGAAGAAAGAATAAATAAGAATTTAAATTTAGCTCGGCCAACTTCCTTTCAAGAATTTATTGGACAAGAGCAAATTAAATCTTCATTAAAAATAGCCATAGATGCCTCTAAATATAGGAATGAAGCATTAGAACATACACTCTTATATGGCCAACCTGGTTTAGGAAAAACTACTTTAGCTTTATTGATCTCTTATGAAATGAATAAAAAATGTAGAGTAGCAAGCGCACCTTCAATTGAAAGGCCAAGAGATATTGTGGGATTACTTCTTGGATTAAAAGAAGGAGAGATTTTATTTATTGATGAAATACATCGTTTAAACAAATTAACTGAAGAGCTTTTATATTCTGCAATGGAGGATTTTAGGTTGGATTTAACAATGGGAGCTAATAGAGGGGCTCGCTGCAGAACAATTAATCTTCCAAAATTTACTTTGATCGGGGCGACAACTAAACTTGCATCAATAAGTGCTCCATTAAAGGATAGATTTGGACTATGTCAAAAAATTGAATTTTATTCAAATTATGAATTGCAACAAATAATTTTAAATTTTTCCAAATTGATAAATCTTGAATTAAAAAATGATGCTTGCTGCGCATTAGCCAAGATTTCTAGAGGAACTCCAAGAATTGCATTGCGATTGTTAAAAAGAGTAAGAGACTATGCTCAAGTTATAACAAAAACTAACAAAATTTCTTTAGAATTAGTTGAAAAAGCTTTAGATTCTCAGAAAATAGATTCTAAAGGTTTGGATAACGTAGATAGGAAATTCTTGTCTTTTTTAAACCTTAATAATAGTCATCCTATAGGTTTAGATTCAATCGCGGCAGGTATGGGAGAGGATTCTTCAATGTTAGAGTTTGTAGTTGAGCCATATTTGATTCAAATTGGGTTTATTATGAGGACACCTCGCGGAAGAAAACTTACATCTTTAGGAAAAAAATACATTACTTCTCAAAATGAAAAGTATTAGAAAGATTAAGCTTTATCTTTTATTGATTTGCTTTTTAATCAATATTCTATATGTCGCTCCTAGTTATTCACTAAGCTCACAGGAAGATTTATTTACAAATGCTTTAAATTTAAGCTCCAATGGAGAATTTAATCTCGCGTTAAAGCAATGGAATAAGTATTTGGAATTATTTCCTAATGATGCAGCAGCTTTAAGTAATAGAGGAAATATAAAACTTGTTAATGGTGATCCTGAAGGTGCAATAGAGGATCAAGATAAAGCCATTGAGTTAGATCCAGGTGAGGTTGATCCTTATATTAATAGAGGGATAGCAGAAGAATCTTTAGGGCTTTGGTTACAGGCAAAAACCGATTATTTATATGTAATCTCAAAAGATAAAGATAATTTTTCTGCTTTATATAATTTTGCTAATGTTGAGGGGTCTTTGTCAAATTGGCAGAGTGCAAGGAATTTGTTTTCTAAAGCTTCAGAATCAAATCCTGGTTTTGCTATGGCAAGATCAAGTATGGCTTTGGCGGATTACCAATTAGGAAATATGGAAGAGAGTGAAAAAGAATTAAAAAATTTGATCAGACGTTATCCAACTTTTGCTGATGCGAGAGCAGCATTAACAGCCTTGGACTGGTCAAAAGGGATGTCTGGTGAAGCTGAGAGTAATTGGATTGCAGTTACGGAATTAGATTCAAGATATGCTGATGAGGAATGGTTAATAAACGTTCGCAGATGGCCTCAAAAACCAACGAAAGATTTGATGAAATTTATAGCTCTGAAATAATAAATGGAAAGAGATAAATTGTTAAAAAAAATTGATTCATTCAAGGATGAACTTATTAATATGAGGAGGCACATTCATGCTCATCCAGAATTAAGTGGCTTAGAAAATCAAACGGCAATTTTAATAAGTGGTTATCTTAAAAACATTGGTGGGAGAGTTACAGAATCAGTTGGAAGAACTGGGGTTGTAGCTGATTTCGGACCAAAAGATAAAGGTTTTATTGGTTTGAGAGTTGATATGGATGCCCTTCCAATATACGAGAATACTAATTTAAGTTTTTCTTCAAAAATTGATGGCATCATGCATGCTTGTGGACATGATTTACATACATGTATTGGTTTGGGTGTGGCGAAAATTATTAAGGATTTAAACCTTAAATTAGGGACAAGAATTATTTTTCAACCTGCTGAAGAAATTGCTAGCGGTGCTAGGTGGATGATTGATGATGGCGTGACTATTGGTTTAAAACAAATTTTAGGAGTGCATGTTTTCCCTGACTTATTGGTAGGGACTGTTGGGATTAAAGAAGGAAGTCTAACAGCAGCGGCAGGGGAACTTACAGTTGAAATATTAGGAAAATCAGCACATGGTGCGAGACCTCATGAAGGTGTAGATGCTATATGGGCAGCATCCAAAGTGATTTCTGGTATTCAAGAAGCAATAACTAGAAAATTAGATCCTCTAGATCCTGTCGTCATTACCTTTGGGAAAATAAATGGGGGAAATGCATATAATATTTTGTCTGAAAAGGTTAATTTAACTGGAACTATAAGATGTACAAATTTGCAATTATTTAGGGATATGGGTGATTGGCTTAACTTGAATATTTCTTCTATCGCAAAAAGTTGTGGAGCTGAAGCTAAAGTAAAATTCAGGGAGATTGTCCCACCTGTAAATAATGATTATGAAATAAATAAGGTTTTAAGAGACTCCTCAATTAGCATTTTAGGTCATGAAAATGTTATTGAATTACAAAAACCATCCTTAGGTGCTGAGGATTTTGCTGAGTTTCTAAATGAAGTTCCTGGAGCAATGTTTAGGCTTGGTGTCTCAAGTGAGAAAGGTTGCGCTCCACTACATAGCTCAAAATTTGATCCAGATGAAAGAGCTATTAGTGTAGGGGTTAAAGTAATAACTGAATCTATAGTAAAATTAAATAATTAATGGGATAAAGATATATAAATGAAATTTGAAAAAGTTTATATCTTTTCACTTGTTGCACCTTTAATGATTCTTTTATCAATAATAGGATTCTTATCAAGGAAAGAAAGTAAGAGGATGTTTTATATACCAATTGGCTTGATGGGAATTTTTATAATTTCTGAAAAAAAATTTAATAGAGGAATTCAGAGAAAAAAAATCTTAGATAAAATAAAATCTTATAAACAACCTAAATAAAAAAATTTTCTATATTTTTTGAGAAGATAAGATGACTTTTTATTAAAAAGAGCTATTTTTAGTAATAGCTAGGGGTGCTAAGTAAATTAATTAGCTGAGATCATACCCTTCGAACCTGAAACAGTTAAAACTGACGAAGGAAAGTTTCAATTTGATCGAACTCTAGTAATAAACAATTTAAATTTTAAAAGTCATGAGAAATTCCTGGATACAGCCACGTATTGGGCAGAAGAATATTACTCAGATGAATTTCGCTAAAAATGGTCATATTACTGAAGAGATGAATTATGTTGCTAAAAAAGAAAACCTTCCGCCTTCATTAATTATGGAAGAAGTTGCAAGGGGTAGATTAATAATTCCAGCTAATGTAAATCATGTAAATCTTGAACCAATGGCAATTGGGATTGCTTCTAAATGCAAAGTCAATGCAAATATTGGTGCTTCCCCCAATGCAAGTGATATTAATGAAGAAGTTGAGAAACTTAAATTAGCAGTAAAATATGGTGCTGATACAGTTATGGATTTATCCACAGGAGGAGTAAATCTTGATGAGGTTAGAAAAGCAATAATCAAAGAATCTTCTGTTCCTATTGGAACTGTTCCGGTTTATCAAGCTTTAGAAAGTGTGCATGGATCGATAGAAAGATTAACAGAGGATGATTTCTTACATATTATCGAAAAGCATTGTCAGCAGGGTGTTGATTATCAAACCATTCATGCCGGTTTATTAATAGAACATTTACCTAAAGTAAAAGGAAGAATTACTGGCATTGTAAGTCGAGGGGGAGGAATTCTAGCTCAATGGATGTTGCATCATTTTAAGCAAAATCCCTTATATACAAGATTTGATGATATTTGTGAAATTTTTAAAAAATATGATTGTACTTTTTCTTTAGGAGATTCACTTAGACCAGGATGTTTACATGATGCTTCAGATGATGCCCAATTAGCTGAATTGAAAACATTGGGTGAACTAACAAGAAGAGCATGGGATCATAATGTTCAAGTTATGGTGGAAGGACCAGGACATGTTCCTATGGACCAGATTGAGTTCAACGTTAGAAAACAGATGGAAGAATGTTCAGAAGCCCCATTTTATGTTTTAGGTCCATTAGTCACTGATATTTCTCCTGGCTATGACCATATTTCAAGTGCTATTGGTGCAGCAATGGCAGGATGGTATGGAACTGCGATGTTATGTTACGTCACTCCTAAAGAGCATTTGGGGCTTCCAAATGCTGAAGATGTAAGAGAAGGCCTAATAGCCTATAAAATTGCTGCACATGCAGCAGATATAGCTAGACATAGAGCAGGTGCTCGTGATAGGGATGATGAGCTGAGTCATGCAAGATATAATTTTGACTGGAATAAACAGTTTGAACTTTCTTTAGATCCTGAAAGGGCCAAACAATATCATGATGAAACCTTACCAGAAGAAATATTTAAAAAAGCTGAGTTTTGTTCGATGTGCGGCCCCAAGCATTGTCCCATGAATTCAAAAATTTCTGATGAAACTCTTGATGAATTGAATAATAAACTTACAAAATGTGATAGTGCAGTTTAATTAAATCCTATAAAATTTTTTTAGTTTTATTTATAACATTTTCAACTGTAAATCCAAAATTAGTCATACATTTACCGCCAGGAGCAGAAGCACCAAATCTGTCCATAGTAATACAAATCCCATCAAGTCCAGTGTATTTATGCCATCCGAATGAATGAGCAGCTTCAACCACTACTCTTTTTTTGACACTGCTAGGTAAAATACTTTCTTTATAAGAGGCTTCTTGCTCTTCAAATAGCTCTACACACGGCATAGAAATAACTCTAGTTTTAATTCCTGATTTTGAGATTTCTATGCTTGCTTCAATGCATAAATTTAGTTCACTACCCGTTCCAATAAATATTACATCAGGTGTTCCCTCGCAATCGGCAACTATATATCCACCTAATGCAACTTTATCAATTGAGGTATTCTCTTGATTTGGCATAGCTTGTCTACTTAAGCAGAGAGCAGAAGGTCTTTTTCTATTTTTAATAGCAATCTTATAAGCGCCACTAGTTTCATTACCATCTCCAGGTCTGAAAACTAGCATATTTGGCATTGCTCTAAGAGAAGGGATTGTTTCAACAGGTTGATGTGTTGGACCATCTTCGCCTACGCCAATTGAATCATGAGTTAGGACATAAATAACTCCTAGCTCACTGAGAGCGGATAGTCTCATTGAACCTCTCATGTAATCTGCAAAAACGAGAAAAGTTCCTCCATAAGGTATTAGACCACTGTTGTGATAAGCAATTCCATTTAATATTGCTGCCATGGCATGCTCCCTTACCCCAAAATGTAAATATCTCTTTTCTGGAGAATGTGCCTGAAATGAACCAGTTTCTCCTTTTATATCTGTGTAATTAGAGTGCGTTAAATCCGCAGATCCTCCAATTAATTCAGGAAGATTAGGGCCAAGAGCTCCTAAGCATATTTGAGAATGTTTTCTTGTTGCTAAACCCTTATCATCTGGAGTATATGAAGGCAGGTCTGAATCCCAATTCTCTGGTAAATCACCTTGAATCATTCTGTTTAATTCTTCACCTTCAGAAGGATATGAGTTTTTATATTCCTCAAATTTCAAATTCCATTCTTTCTCAGAGTCCTCGCCTTTTGTAATAGCTTGTCTGAATTGACTATATACCTCCTCAGGAATCTCAAAAGGAGGATATTCCCAATTTAAAAACTCTCTTGTTAAAGAAGCTTCTTCCTCTCCTACTGCAGCACCATGAATACCTGCAGTATCAGACTTATTTGGAGACCCATACCCTATTATTGTAGAAATTTTGATTAAAGAAGGTTTATCTTTTACAGATTTAGCGTTTTCAATTGCATTAGTAATTCCTTTGACATCATGATTACCATCTTCAACATGTTGCACATGCCATCCGTATGCTTCATACCTTTTTAAAACATCTTCTGTAAATGAAACATCTGTTCGACCATCAATTGTGATTTGATTATCATCATATAGAGCTATCAATTTCCCAAGTTTAAGATGTCCAGCGAGTGAACATGCTTCAGAAGCAATACCTTCTTGATTACAGCCGTCGCCCATTATGACATAAGTGTAATGATCAACAATTTCGCAGTCTGGTTTGTTGAATTTCGCGGCTAAGTGGGTTTCAGCAATTGCTAGACCTACTGCATTAGAAATACCTGCACCTAATGGACCTGCTGTTACTTCTACCCCCTCAGTCTCGAATGTTTCTGGATGTCCAGGTGTTTTAGACCCCCATTGTCTAAATTCTTTGATATCTTCAATGGAAACTGATTTATATCCAGTCAGATGTAATAGGGAATATAACAACATACATCCATGTCCAGCAGATAATACAAACCGGTCTCTGTTAAACCACTTTGGATTATTGGGATTATGATTAAGAATGTTATGCCATAATGCATAACCCATAGGAGCACAACCCATAGGTAAACCGGGATGCCCACTGTTAGATTTATTTACTGCATCTACAGCCAGCATTCTTATACTATTAACACATAACGATTCTAATGAAATAGATGCAGCGACCATTGTTTTAAATGAGGTAATTTGGGAATGTAGAATTGGTTTTCATCAATTAAGCTTGTTAAAAGCTAAACAAACATTGTGACCACCAAAGCCGAATGAATTAGAAAGAGCAACTCTTATTTGAGCATCTCTGGCATTATTTGGGACATAATCAAGATCACAATCTGGATCTGGATTAACGTAATTGATTGTAGGAGGGATAAAATTATGTGTCAAAGAAAGAATACAAGCAACCGCTTCTATACCTCCTGACCCTCCTAACAGATGACCAGTCATCGACTTAGTAGAGCTTACAGGAATGAGGTAAGATCTGTCTTTAAATATAGATTTAATTGCAGAAGTTTCATTTTTGTCATTTGCTGAAGTACTAGTTCCATGCGCATTTATGTAATCAACTTGATCAAGATTTATGGAAGCATCATCTATGGCAAGCTTGATTGCTGCTGCTCCTCCAGTACCACCGGGAGAAGGTGAAGTAATGTGATGTGCATCACAAGTTGTTCCATAACCTACAATTTCTGCGTAGATTCTTGCTTTTCTTTTCTTTGCATTTTCTAGGGTTTCCAAAACAAGAATTCCGGATCCTTCTCCTATTACAAATCCATCTCGTTCAGCATCAAAAGGTCTGCTTGCAGTTTGGGGACTGTCATTTCTAAAAGATAGAGCTTTCGCACTTGCAAAGCCTGCGACACCAAGAGGAGTGATACTTGCCTCGGCTCCTCCGCAAATCATTGCATCTGCCTTTCCTAGTTGTAACAATCTATAAGAATCTCCAATAGCATTTGATCCGGCAGCACAGGCTGTTGACACAGCAGAGCTGGGACCTTTTGCTCCAAGAGCAATAGCAGCTAGTCCTGTTGCCATATTTGGAATCATCATTGGCACTGTAAATGGACTCACTCTTTTAGGTCCTTTATGACTTAAAATTTGAGCTTGACTCTCCATTGTTAATAAGCCACCTACACCTGAGCCAATAATTACACCAATTCTTGATGCATTGGATTCATTTATTTCAAGTCCAGAATCGTTGAATGCTTGTTTTGCCGCTATTACCCCAAATTGAGAAAAGCGATCCCACCTTTTGGATTCTTTAGGTTCAATGAATTTTTCGAGTTGAAGATTTTTAACTTCTGCTGCAAATTTACAGGGATGATTTTCAGGATTAAAAAGAGTGATACCTGAAACCCCATTAGTCCCTGTTTGAAGGCCGAGTAAATATTCATCAATGTTGTTACCGATTGGAGTTACTGCTCCTATACCAGTAACAACTACTCGATGGAAATTTGGCATTCTAAATTAACCTTTTTTTTCTTCGATGAATTTAACAGCATCACCTACTGTTGCGATACCCTCAGCGGCTTCGTCAGGTATCTCGATATCAAATGCTTCTTCAAGAGCCATAACTAGCTCAACAGTATCGAGGGAGTCTGCACCTAAATCATTTTGAAAATTTGAATCAGATTTGACTTCTCCAGATTCAACACTTAGTTGCTCAGAAACAATGGAGCAAACTTTTTGAAGGATTTCTTCTTGTGACATAGTTTATTGAATTTACTATTTATCTATATGATTTTATGCCCTAGAGTTAACAAGAGTGAAGCATATCTTAATTTATTTAATTTCTTTGTAAGACAATAGTATTATATTACGAGGTTCTAAAAGACAATTTTTACATGTCACACGCAGTTAAAATTTATGACACATGCATTGGATGTACTCAATGTGTAAGGGCTTGCCCGCTAGATGTTTTGGAAATGGTTCCTTGGGATGGCTGTAAAGCCGGACAAATAGCTTCATCTCCAAGAACGGAGGATTGTGTAGGCTGTAAAAGGTGTGAAACGGCATGCCCAACTGATTTTTTAAGTATTAGAGTCTACTTAGGAGATGAGACATCAAGAAGTATGGGTTTAGCTTATTAAATTTATAGGGCAGTTTTAAGACAGTCCATGTTTTATTGAATACTTAATTTATTTCAATTATTATTAGAAAAAATTAAGTATATGTGTGGAATAGTTGCTGTTACTGGTTATAAAAAAGCGTTACCATTACTTATAAATGGTTTAGAAAAACTTGAATATAGAGGTTATGATTCGGCTGGAATAGCTGTAATAAACTCTGAAACAAAAAATATAATTTGTAATAAAGCAGAAGGAAAACTTAATAACTTAAAAAATAATTTAAAAAATACCGAAATATCTGGAACTGTAGGCATTGGTCATACACGTTGGGCTACTCATGGAAAACCAGAGGTCAAAAATGCACATCCTCATGTTGATAGTTCAGGAAAAGTTGCAGTTGTCCAAAATGGGATAATAGAAAATTATCAGGAGTTAAAATTCAAGTTAGAAAAAGAAGGGATTGCTTTTAATTCTGATACTGATACAGAAGTCATTCCACACTTAATTCAAAAAGAATTATTTGCTTTAAGTCAACTGAAGCTTGAAAATAATGGCTCAACTTTGTTGGTAGCCGTAAGAAATGTAATTTCTGATTTAGAGGGGTCTTATGCTTTAGCAGTGCTATGGTCAGGTGCTCCAGATTCATTAGTAGTTGCCAGGAGGCATGCTCCTTTAATAATTGGTTTGGGGGAAGGAGAATTTATATGCGCAAGTGATACCCCAGCAATAGCAAGTTTTACAAAGATTATTTTACCTTTGGAGGATGGCGAAATAGCGCTATTAAATCCTTTGGGAATAGAAATTTATGATTCAAATAATGAAAGACAATATCGAAATCCAATTTCTTTACAAATTTCAGAACAAGTAATTGATAAAAAGAATTTCAGACACTATATGTTGAAAGAAATCTATGATCAGCCTGCAATCGCAAAATACTGGTTAGAAAAATATTTAATTAAAGATACAAAGACTGGTCAATTTCAAATTAACTATTCTTTTGATACAAAGTTTTTAAAATCAATTGAAAGGATTGAAATTGTTGCATGCGGTACTAGTAAGCATGCGGCTATGGTGGGAAAGTTTTTGTTAGAACAATTTTCTGGGATACCTACAAATGTTTTTTTTGCAAGCGAATTTAGATACTCACCACCCCCATTACTCCCTAATACTCTAACGATCGGAGTGACTCAATCTGGAGAAACAGCTGATACTATCGCCGCTATCAAAATGGAAATTACAAGGAGAGCTTCAATGGAGGATAAAAACTACAAACCAAATTTAGTAGCTATTACTAATAGAATTGAAAGTTCAATTGGCAGACAGATATCCAATATAATAGATATAGATGCTGGAATTGAAATTGGAGTTGCTGCAACTAAAACTTTCTTTGCTCAACTCCTTTCTTTTTATGGGTTAGCTATTAAATTTGCTCAAATAAAAGGTAGTCAAAGTAATGAAAATATTAGTCAATTAATTTCAGAATTATCTAAATTACCCCCATTAATTGAAGAGCTATTAGAAAAACATAATCAATCTTCAGAAAAACTTGCCCATGATTTTTTTAATATTAAAGATGTTATTTTTTTGGGTAGAGGAATAAATTATCCCATTGCACTTGAGGGAGCTTTGAAGTTGAAGGAAATTAGTTATATTCATGCGGCAGGTTATCCTGCTGGGGAAATGAAGCATGGACCAATAGCTCTTTTAGACAAAAAAGTACCTGTAATTTCTATAGCTTTTCCAGGAGAAGTTTTTGATAAGGTTATTAGTAATGCCCAAGAAGCAAAAGCGAGAGATGCTTATTTGATTGGTGTTGCCCCCAAATGTAAGGGGACTGAAATCTTTGATTATCTAATGACTATACCCTCAACAAATGAGTGGATTTCTCCTTTGCTTGCAATTGTGCCTTTACAATTATTGAGTTATCATATTGCTGCTCATAGAGGACTTGATGTAGATCAACCAAGAAATTTAGCTAAAAGTGTAACGGTGGAATAGTTCTTGATTGGGCTTGAATTAAATAATTTTTGGATCAAATTTCATAATTCTAATAGACCTGGAGGCGGTGTAATTATTAAAAATTTATTCTTTATATCAATTTCCGGTATGATTTCTTTAACAAATGGTACAAGAACATCCCGATCATTTTTTTGAAGTTTAATTACAAGTAAATTATTTTTTTCGTTTTCTAAATTAATAACTTTACCTATAGTTTTTAATTTGTTATTTTCTAGAATTTTAACATTTAAATTTATTAATTCGGTTAAGTGAAATTCTTCCTTATTCAATTTAGGAATTTCATCAACTTTTACAAGTACTCTATACCCTTTTAATTTTTCTGCTTCATTTCTATTTGTTATTCCTTTAAATGTTATTACGAAAGATTCTTTACCCGGTTTTTTAAAACCAGAAATAAGCTCTAAGACCCTAGGCGGCTCGTTTTCTTTTTGTATCCATCTAATACCGGGTTTTGTAAACCTTTCCTCAAAATCACTAAGAGACTTGACTTTAATTTTTCCATTTATTCCTTGAGGAGATGTTATTAATCCAACAATCAACCATTCATCATGATTTATCATAGTATATAGGTAAATTATTTCTATGGAATTATCGAATAAACCAATACTTCCAGGTTCTATAGTAGTTGTTAAAGATGTTAATTCTATTTATAGAGGATATAAAGGATTCGTACAAAGAGTGACTAATAAAACGGCAGCAGTTCTTTTTGAAGGAGGTAATTGGGATAAATTAGTAACATTTAAATTAAATAATTTAGAACTTGTTTAAAGAATTAAGTGTGATTTTCCTGAAAAATCTTTTCTATTAAAATAGTTGCTGCATTTTTTTCAGCTTTTTTATGAGAATGTCCGAAACTGTAAGCTTCTTTAGATCCATTTAAGTATATTTCACAAGAAAATCTTTTTGGGTCTCCGTGATTTTGGGATACTTCATGTATTTTATATATGGGTAAATCATATCCCTGACTTTGACACCATTCTTGTAATGCTGACTTAGCGTTATATTTATGTGGCGCTTTTAAATATAATTCTGCATCTTTTTTCCAAAAATTATCTAACCAAATATTTACTTCAATTATTGAATTAAAACATTTATAAATTGCACCTATTAATGCTTCGCTAGTTTCAGCAATTATTGTGTCTTTTGAATTTTCATCACCAATTGCTTTAGGACCTTTTACTATTACTTTTTCGATAAAGATTTTTTTGCCTAATTCAGTTAACCATTCATCACTTACTAGTTGAGATCTTAGTTCTGATCTATTTCCAACACTCATATTCTTATATGTTCTTTCTATAAAATCTGATGCTGATAATCTAAGAACAGCATCGCCAAAGAATTCTAATTTTTCATAATTAAATTTCTTTTTTGCTGAGGAGTGAGTCAATGCTTCATTAAAGGTACGAATTATGAATTGATCTTTTTTATTTATAATTTCAACAAATCTTTTTGAGTTAATATTCAGCGAATTTAAAAACTTAATAATTTGTTCAGTTCTTTTTTCATCAATTAAGTGATCCATATAGATTAGATTTAGTCAGTATTTAGAAAGCAGGTCATAAGCCGGGTTCTGTTCACCTTAATTAAGATGGGCAATCATCTATCTAGGACTGGAATTACTTCACAGCCTCAAGCGGCGCTTAAAAGTAGATTGTTTAATGGTCATAAATCTACTAAGCCTTGCTCCCAGCCGGGGTTTACCTAGCCAACACTTCTCAATGTTGCTGGTGCGCTCTTACCGCACCCTTGCACCCTTGCCATACTAAAAAGTATTAGGCGGTATGTTTCTGTGGCACTATCCTCACGGTTACCCGCACTGGGAATTACCCAGCAAGCCTGACCATATGGGAGCCCGGACTTTCCTCAAAAAAGTTTTATTTTCAAAACAAAATAAAACTTTTTTGCGATTGCCTCTCCTGCTTTCCTTTAGCATAATGCTTAATACCCCAAAAAACATCTCTTGGGGCTGTAGCTCAGTAGGATAGAGCAACGGTTTCCTAAACCGTAGGTCGTGGGTTCGATTCCCTCCAGTCCCGTTAAAGTTAATAAACTATATGTAGTATGTGTGCAAATTTATCACTCTCTAGCTAGCGTGTATTTAGTAATAAAGCTTTTATGGCTAAGCTTCACGATATGCGTCTAAAACTCTTAATTCAACAAGAGCATGAACGTATTTCTAAATCTCAACCTAATGATTTAGACCTTTCAATAGTTCAAGCAAGATGTCTATGTTGGCTTTCTCTATTAGCAGAGGCTCATGAAGATCAAGCAAATGATGCTGAAAAGAGGGGAGATGCTGAACAAGCAATGGGATGGTTCGCAGACTCAATGAGATTAAGAGATGTCATTAATTTGGTTACTAGTATTGAAATCCCTTTACCTGATAGCCCAGACTCACTTGATGAAAATGACGAATTGTTTGATGGCCCTACAATCTTGCCTAAATAATGCAATGATATAAATAGAGTTATTTATTCTTTTGAAAGAAGAACCATGTCAATGTCCCGATTGTCAGAGATTCTATCAAGAACATGATCGTTTAATTCGAGAATTTCCTACTTTTAAACAGCAACAGGAATTAAATTGGGCATCCATCCAATCTTTTAGAACTCTTTGCAACAAAGTTACTGAAGAATTACAAATTCAACAAGCTAATAAACAAATCGATGATACTCATATCAAAGATAATAAGAATATGTCTGATATGGAAATTAAAGATGCAATAGATGAACTTGAAAATGTTAACGCTTATTTATATTCGATTGAAGCTTTGATGGAGCGTATTTTTGAAACTAAAGTTTCTGAAAATATTGAAGTTAAATTTAAAGAAATAGCTAATAAGTTGGCTCCTGATCCACTAAATATTGATAGATTAATATTAAATAGATTATTTCATCAAACACCAGATTTACCTGATAAGAATAATTCTAATTAGTCACATCTTCAATATCACATGTAATTTCAACTGGCATAGGCGAAACTTTCCAAATAGATTCACAATATTCTCTAATCGATCTGTCTGAAGAGAAATATCCTGATCTTGCAGTATTTAATAGAGCCATTTTATTCCATGCTTTTTTGTTATTCCAACAAATACTTACTTCATCTTGTTTATTTAAATAGTCTTCAAAGTCAGCCATTACGAAAAATGGATCATTTCCAGTCAAGCTATTTAGTAAAGGTTTGAATAATTCCTTATCTCCATTACTAAAATGTCCTATTTCTATTAAACGAATTACTTCTTTCAATTCTGAACACCTTTCAATAAAGGATTTGGGAGAATAGCCATTATTTTTTAAGTTCATTATTTCACTTTCAGTCTTTCCGAAAAGGAAGAAATTTTCTTTCTTCACTAGATCTCTTAATTCTACATTAGCTCCATCGAGAGTTCCTATGGTCAAGGCTCCATTCATAGCAAATTTCATATTTCCTGTGCCTGAAGCTTCTTTTCCAGCAGTTGAAATTTGTTCAGATAGATCTGTTGCAGGATATACTATTTCTCCAAGTTTTACATTATAATCAGGCAAGAAAACAACTCTTAAAAGACCTTCCATATCTGGGTCCGAATTAACAACATCAGCTATACCATTGATAAATCTAATCATCAATTTAGCCATAAAATAACCTGGAGCAGCTTTGCCACCAAAAATCACTGTTCGCGGTGCTTTATAGTTACTAGTCCCATTTTTTATTCTTAAATACTGAGCTATTATTTGCAAAGCATTTAAATGTTGTCTTTTGTATTGATGAATTCTTTTGACCTGTACATCAAACATACTTGAGGGGTCAACAAGTATTCCTGTTTTAGAGTGGATAAAGCTAGCTAGTTTACGTTTTCCAATTAATTTTGTTTCTTCAAATTTTTGAAGAAAATTAGCATCTTCTTTTTTATTTTCTAATTTCTTCAAAAGTTCCATGTTGGTTATCCAGTTTGGACCAACCTCATTTTCTAATAAATTGGATAAAGATGGATTTGCTAGTGCTACCCATCTTCTGGGGGTTACTCCATTAGTTACATTTGTAAACTTTTCTGGCCAAAGTTCGGCAAATTCTGGAAGAAGTTGTCTTTTAATAAGATCAGAGTGAAGCGCTGCAACTCCATTAATATGATGAGCTCCAATAGTTGCCAAATGAGCCATCCTCACAGACTTAGAGCCTTCTTCATCGATTATCGATAGTTTTTGTAAAATTTTGTCATCACCTGGATAACGAAGTCTTAATTGCTGCAAAAATCTCCAATTAACTTCGTAAATAATTTCTAAATGACGAGGAAGTAAATCACTAAAAAGGCCTAAATCCCATTTTTCTAATGCTTCAGGAAGCAACGTATGATTTGTATAAGCTACTGATGAAGTTGTTATGTTCCATGCCTTATCCCAACCTACTTGATACTGATCTATTAATAGTCGCATCAATTCAGCTACCGCAATTGCAGGATGAGTGTCATTTAACTGAACAGTCCAATGTTTAGCAAATTCTGTTATTGGAATAGATCTTTTTTCAAGACTTCTCAACATATCTTGAAGAGAACAACTAACAAAAAAATGTTGTTGTTTGAGTCTTAATCTTCTACCTTCATCAGTACCGTCATTTGGGTAAAGGACTTTTGATAAAGTCTCGGAGGCAACTTTTTCTTCTACTGCGCCATAATAATCACCAATATTAAAAGCATAAAAATCAAAACTTTCTGTTGCATCAGCTCTCCACAATCTTAATCTGTCACAAGTATTTACTCGATAGCCTAATACTGGAACATCATGAGGAACCCCAATTGCATGTTCAGATGGGACCCATCTTGATCGGTAGTTGCCTTTATCGTCTCTGTAGCTTTCTGTTCTTCCTCCAAAACCAACAAAACAAGATTCATCAGGTTGAGGTAATTCCCATGGCCAGCCACCTTTAAGCCATTTATCAGTGACTTCTACTTGCCAACCATCTCTAATTAATTGATTAAATATTCCGAATTCGTATCTTATACCGTAACCAACTGCAGGAACTTGCAATGAGGCTAAAGATTCCATATAACAAGCAGCAAGTCTGCCAAGGCCACCATTCCCTAATCCAGGTTCTTCTTCTACTTCTAGTATTGTTGACAATGACTCTATCCCAAACCTTTTTAAAGCGTCTTCTGCTTCTTTTGTTATCCCTAGATTTAATAAGTTATTACTTAATTGAGGCCCTATTAAAAATTCTGCTGATAAGTAGGCAACAGTCTTTTGAGGTTTTTTTCGTATTACTTCTTGGCTAGCTAAATATCTTGTCATTAATCTATCTTTAACAGCGTAACTTAGCGCCATGTACAAGTCATGAGGACTTGCGGAGGTTGCTAATTTGCCAAGAGTAAAGAATAAGTGCGCTGTCATTCCTTTGAAAAGCGCATCAGAATCCATGCCAGCTTTCTCAGGATCTAAATAGCAACCTGGAGTAGGCAAGCGTAGATCAAAGGGTTCGTTGGTGTTCATTGGATTTAACATATAATTGACAATAGCCATTTTTTTTAAAAATTATTTGTTGTAACTTCAGATCCACACTTGTTGAGTATTTTTGCTTTTTTTTACATACTTCGTAAAGTGGGCCCTTCATAAACTATCTTCCAAATAGATAGTTTAATTTTTCTCGTATTTAACATGTTTACTTTACTTGCTGAATTAAGTGCACATGATTTAGAAGTTGCTGAGACGCTAATAGGAGTTATTAGATTTCTATTAATATTTTTAGCTGCTAGAGCATTAGCTGAAGTATTAGTAAGACTAAGTTTGCCAACTATTGTTGGAGAGTTATTGGCAGGGGTCGTCATAGGAGCTTCTGGTTTTCATTTATTAATACCACCTTCAGCTCATACTGAACTAAATCAAGGATTAGTAAATGTAATAAGTTCTTTGGCATCAATACCTCCTGAAGTAGTTCCTGACGTTTATTTTGAGAGTTTTCCTTCCCTTCAAGCGGTTGCAACGCTTGGTTTGTATGCACTTCTTTTCTTGACTGGATTAGAAAGTGAATTAGAGGAATTAGTTGCAGTTGGCGCTCAAGCTTTTACTGTTGCTATGGCTGGAGTAATTTTGCCTTTTGCTTTCGGTACTTTTGGATTAATGTTTATTTTTCAGGTAGATCTGATACCAGCAGTTTTTGCAGGAGCATCAATGACTGCTACTAGCATAGGTATTACAGCAAGCGTTTTTGGTGAATTAGGATATTTGAAAACTAGGGAAGGTCAAATTGTTATTGGAGCAGCTGTTTTAGATGATATTTTAGGTATTGTTATTCTCGCGGTAGTTGTAGCTCTTGCTGCTGGAGGTTCTTTAGAAATAGCTCCTATTGTTAAATTAGTTGCTGCAGCTGTAGTATTTGTTATTGCTGCTATCGCATTAAGTAGAACAGCAGCCCCAGGGTTTGATTGGTTATTAGATAGATTAAAGGCTCCTGGAGCCGTAGTGGTAGCTTCCTTTGTGATACTTGTGCTGTGTTGTTTTGTCGCAACAGCCATTGGATTGGAAGCAGCTTTAGGTGCTTTTGCAGCTGGACTAATTCTTAGTAGTTCTAAAAATAATCACGCAATTCAACAATCCGTTTTACCTTTAGTATCCTTATTTGCAACTATTTTCTTCGTATTAGTAGGAGCTGGAATGGATTTATCAGTTATCAATCCACTTGATCCAACAAGTAGGTCAGCTCTTGTAGTTGCAGGATTTTTATTAGTTGTAGCAATTATTGGAAAAATTGCTGCCGGATGGGTATTTTCGAGTGATAAACCTACAAATAGATTAGTTGTAGGTTTGGGCATGATGCCTAGAGGAGAGGTTGGTTTAATTTTCCTTGGGCTAGGAACAAGCGCTAAGTTGTTAACTCCTTCTCTTGAAGCAGCAATTTTATTAATGGTTATAGGAACTACTTTTCTTGCACCTGTTCTCTTGAGGATTGTTCTAAAAGATAAGCCACCAAATGATGGCAATAAAATTTCAGATGATGTTGCAGCTGATCCTGTAGGTCTTCTTTAGGAAATAATTTTATTAGTATTAATTAATATAGTATTTTCATTAAATGGAAAAATCAGCTCTGATAGATAGTGATGTAAATTATGACTGGAATTTTTTAAATTACCCAATACATATTGTTTCAGCTAAGCCTGAGAAATCATCAAAAGAATACGCGATTTTATTAATTCATGGTTTCGGTGCTTCTACGGATCATTGGAGATTTAATATTCCTGTTTTGAGTACAACATACGAAGTTCATGCTATGGATTTACTCGGTTTTGGAAAAAGTCCTAAGCCTCAAGACGTCGAATACTCAGGATCTTTATGGAAAGATCAGGTTGTCGCTTATGTAAAAGAGAAAATAAAAAAACCTACAATTGTTGTTGGAAATTCATTAGGTGGTTATGCAGCATTAGCAGCTGGTGCAGAATTAAATGAGCTAAGCGCAGGGGTGATATTACTTAATGCTGCTGGATATTTTAGTGAAGAAAAAACTATCAAAAAGAATATGTTGCAAACTTCAATTGAAACAGTTGCCGGCATATTTTTGAAAAATATTATTCTTCAACGTTTGATTTTTGAGAATATGAGAAATCCAAAAAATATTAAAAAAACTTTGAATCAAGTTTATGTTGATAAAAAAAATGTTGATGATTTTTTAGTTGAGTCAATAAGGAAGCCTTCGCTAGATTTTGGAGCTTTTAATGTTTTTAGAAGTGTATTTAACCCATCAGGTCCTCAGGGATTGCCGTTGGATAAGTTATTCGCAAAACTAAATGCACCATTATTACTTCTTTGGGGCGGGAAAGATCCATGGATGAACACTCCAAAAAAAAGAAATCTATATAAAAAATTTACTCCAAAGAATACAAAAGAAATTATTCTTGATGCAGGACATTGTCCTCATGATGAGATACCTGAATTAGTTAATCAGCATATTTTGGATTGGGTGGATTCTCTTTAAGTAATAATTGTGAAACTTGAATTATCTAATAAAGAGCAAGGAATTTTTGTCTTTCAATTAGATAAAAATAACTACATTAAATTTTGTCCTGAAAGAGGAGGCGTTATTACAAATTGGGTTTCGGATGGTAATGAAATACTATATTTCGATGAAAAAAGATTTATGGATAAGGCAAAAAGTATTAGGGGAGGCATTCCAATCTTGTTTCCAATATGTGGAAATCTCAATACCCCAAGTTCAGTATTTGGAAATGGTTATTTGCAATTACCACAACATGGATTCGCCAGGGATTTGCAATGGCAATACTCCTTCAATGAAAATGAAAAATTTTTATGCTTATTCTTAAATTCATCTAAAAAAACAAAAAAATATTATCCTTTCGATTTCGAACTCAGAATAGAAGTTGCCTTAAAGATTAACTGTTTAGAATTTGAAATTACAATCCATAACAAAACAGACTTTGTTATGCCTATAAATTTTGGATTCCATCCTTATTTTAAAATTTCAGATTTCAAAAATTTAGATTTTATTGATAATCCAACTAATTGTCAGAATCAAGAAAAGAATATTCTAAGTAATACTCTGGATGAATTAAAAAATATTAATTCAGGAGTTGATCTTCTTATGTATACATCAGGTAAAAGTGCCTTTCGAGATAAACTCCTAAAAAGACAGGTAACTTTAAATCATCCATATCCTTTTGATCTCGGGGTTATTTGGAGTGACCCTCCAAGAAGAATGATATGTCTTGAACCTTGGACTAGTCCCAGAAATTCTTTTGTTGATGGATTCAGAAAAATTATGGTTCCTTCAAATAATAGTCAAAAATTTCATGCTTCAATACAAATAAAATCTATTTAGAGAATATGAAATACTTATGAAATTTGTTGTTATAGATGACGATCCAACAGGCTCACAAACTGTACATGATTGCTTATTACTTCTTAAGTGGGATTATTCAACTTTAATTAAAGGTTTTGAATCTGAATCTAATCTATTTTTTATTTTGGCTAATACAAGATCACTATCTGAAAAGGATGCGAAATTAACAATAGAAGAAATTTGTAAAAATCTTAAGGCTGTTATGGCTTATGAAGATAATGCAGAAGAAATTATTTTTATAAGCAGAGGAGATTCTACTCTCCGTGGACATAACTTTTTAGAGCCTAGTGCCTTAAATAGTTGCTTAGGTCCTTTCGATGCTACTTTTCATATCCCAGCTTTTATAGAGGGTAAAAGATTAACAATTAATGGATTACACTTTGTTGATAAAATTCCCATTAATAAAACAATTTTTGCAAGAGATAAAATTTTTGGATATGAGACAAGTAGTGTCAAGAATCTTTTATTTCAGAAGAGTAAAACTCTCCTAAATTTAGATGATATTCAAAATCTTTTTTTGTCAGATCTCGAAAGTCTTAATGATGAAGAAAATAACATTGTCTTTAAAACTCTTAAGAATTTAAAGAATAATAAACATGTCATTGTAGATGTAGAAAATTATTCTCAACTTAAAAAATTTTCTTTAATAATAAAAAAATTAACTAAGCAAAAAAAATTTCTTTTTCGAACTGCTGCAAGTTTTATAAGTTCAATTTCAGATAAACAAAGTGTCTCTCAGAGTGAAATATTTTTCTCTAATTTAAGAATAAGAAATAAGGAAAAGAGTTTTCTTCCAGGACTGATAATTGTTGGATCTTATGTAGAACTTTCAACAATACAATTGAATAATTTATTAGAGATAAGTAATTGTAATCCAATTGAATTAGATGTTTTTGAATTCTTTAGAATTATTTCATTAGAGAATAATCAAAAGGAAAGTAATTTGTTTAAAAATAAATTTTTGAGAGAAATTAGATTTTCCTTTGAGAAAGGAAAAACTCCTGTATTATTTACATCAAGAAAATTTATGTCTCTAGATTATTCTGAACAATTTAATTTTTATAATTCTCTAGCTCTTTTTATTGCTGAATTAGTCGAAGATTTGAAATATGAAATTGGATATTTGATTTCAAAAGGCGGTATAACAACAAATGTGATTCTTAGTAATGGACTTAATGCAGATTATGTTTATCTTGAGGGACAAATTTTAACAGGCATTTCTGTAGTGACATACAAACTAAAAAATGATGAAAGGCTTCCTATAGTTACACATCCTGGAAATATTGGCACTAAAGATTCACTAGCTAATATTTGGAAAGTTTTGGAAAATAAAAATAATTTTTAAAATTAGAAATTTGAAATAATTTCTTCAGCAAAACTGCTGCAGGATAGTGGTTCTACTTTTGGTTCCATTAATCGTGCTAGATCATAAGTGACTTTTTTTTGCACTATTGCCTTACTTAAACCATTGGTAATTAAGTTAGCTGCTTCATTCCAACCAAAATATTCAAGCATCATTACACCACTAAGAATTACTGAGCCAGGATTGATTTTATTTAAGCCTGCATGTTTTGGGGCGGTACCATGCGTTGCTTCGAAAATTGCCGCATTATCACCAATATTTGCACCTGGGGCCATACCTAGGCCACCCACTATTGCCGCAGCAGCATCAGAGACATAGTCTCCATTAAGGTTTAATGTTGCAAGAATTGAATATTCTTGAGGTCGAGTTTGAATTTGTTGAAATATACTGTCAGCTATTCGATCATCAACAAGAATTAGTTCTTTCCATTTATCATCTCCATGGGAATGTGATATTGATGAAAGAACTTCTTTAATTTCTTCGCAAATAAATGCTTTTTTATTATTTGTAAGCTTATCAAAACCTGGTTCGATTTTTCGAGCATTATTTTCAATTGTAATTTCTGGATTTTTATGAATATTATCCAAAATCCAGCTTTCTCTCTCTGTAATGCAATCTTCTCTAAATTCATTCACTGCTAATTCATATCCCCAATCTCTAAAAGCACCTTCAGTATATTTCATGATATTACCTTTATGTACAAGAGTCACATGCCTTTTATCTCCTGATAATCTTTTTGCATGCTCAATAGCCTTTCTAATATGCCTTTGGCTGCCTGATTTACTTACTGGTTTTATTCCAATACCTGATCCCTTTGGTATGGATCTATTTTTTAAATTTTTACTATTGGGTATTACAACGTTATTTAAGTGATTAATTAATTCAAGACAATTATTATCCTCTGCTTCCCATTCAATTCCCATGTATATATCCTCTGTATTTTCTCTATAAACAATAACATCCAAATTTTGAGGATTTTTATGTGGACTTGGAGTTCCTGAATAATATCTACATGGTCTAACACAGCTATATAAATCAAAGATTTGTCTTAGTGCAACATTAAGAGATCTGATACCTCCGCCGATGGGAGTTGTCAAAGGCCCTTTGATGGCTACTCCGAAGTGTTTAATTGCATCAATAGTATCTTGAGGGAGATAGTTATATGTTCCATAAAGTTCACAAGCTTCATCTCCCGCATAGACTTTAAACCAATTAATTTTTCTCGCATTTCCATAGCTTTTTTTAATTGCTGCATCAAGAACAATTTTAGTTGCTGGCCAAATATCAACTCCAGTTCCATCACCTCTAATAAATGGGACAATTGGATTATTAGGAACATTTGGCTTGCCTTGATTAAAAGTTATTATCTCCCCTTCATTAGGTAAAGTTAATTTTTCAAATTTTGGCATAGCATTGAATTAGTTATTAAAGATAACTCATTGAAGTTCTTCGTATTGTAATTTGCGATGAGTTATTTTCTTTAAAAGCTAGAAACTTATTATTCAAATGTGAATAGAGAATACTTTATTGATCAGCATTTCAACATCTTTATTAAAAGAAAAGGTAGTTAATAAGCATGTTAAAGGAATTTGTGTCATTTTCTAAAAAACACTCAGCTGTCTATGAATGCGAGTTCAAATGTACGTAATGTTGCAATAGCAAATAAAATTGCCTCTACTGCAGCTTTGTTTAGGAAATATTTTCCAGATGCTAGCGTAAACTTTAGTCCCTGGGAAAATTCTAACAATGAATCGATGCAGGATACTATTGATTTCGCCTTTCATTTTCCAGGTTGGAGTCCACTTATCGAATGTAGGGCAATACTCTTACAATTGAGAATTGAAAATGAGAATGATAACAATAACAGAGTCCCAAAATTGTTAGGAATAATAATGCGAGGGATGATTGTTCCTTCTGAAAGATGGAGAGTGGCTACTGTCGGCAAGTGGGAAATGACTGGTTCTCATTTACCTCAAAAGAAACAGAAAGATAATCTTTTTTTGGTTTGTAAAGAACTTTATAAGTTATTCTCTACAACATCCGCTGGTAACAAAAATTAGCTGTTTTATGTATTTTCCTTGTAGATTAAATACACATATAAATTAAATTTTAAATAAATGGCAGTCGCTCTTGCAGGACAACTAAGAGAAGGGACAAAAAAATCCCACACAATGGCAGAAAATACTGGTTTTGTGGCCTGCTTTTTAAAAGGAGTTGTCGAAAAAAAATCATATAGAAAATTAATTAGTGATTTATATTTTGTTTATGAAGCTATGGAAGAAGAAATTGAAAGATTGGTCTATGAGGAACATCCTGTAATAAAACCTATTGGATTTAAATCATTATTCAGGAAAGAAACCCTTGAAAATGATCTTAAATTTTATTTTGGTGATAACTGGAAGAATGAAATTAATATCTCTCAATCAGCAAAAGAATACGTTGAAAGAATCCGTGAGGTAGCAAAAAGTTCACCAGAGTTATTGGTTGGTCACCACTACACACGCTATATAGGAGATTTATCTGGAGGTCAAATCTTGAAAAGGATCGCTAAAAAAGCATTGAATTTACAGGGAAATAATGGTTTAAATTTTTACGAATTTGAATTAATTGCTGACGAAAAGAAATTTAAGGAAGAATATTCCCTTACTTTGAATAAACTTCCAATAGATCAAACGACTGCTGATCAAATTATTGATGAAGCTAATCAAGCATTTACTTATAACATGAACATGTTTAAGGAACTTGAGGGCAACCTGATTGCTGTTTTAGGTAAAATTGTATTTAATTACATTACAAAAAAAGTTAGGAAGGGAAGCACTGAAACTTAGTATTTATGTTTGATTCATTAGTTGATTGTCTTAAAACCAATATTGATGAATTAAATGGTGAAGAAGTTCAAATATCTAGCGAATTTAAAGAACATCACAACAAAGATTCAAAATATATTATTAAAAATTGGCTTTTTTCATCTCCTGAATATAGAAAGTGGCGAATAACTAGATTAGATGGTGGCAAAAAACTACAAGTGTTTAATACAGTGGCTTATCCAAATTTTGATAGTGAATTGCCAATCCTAGGAGCTGATATTTTATGGTTTGGAACTTCTCAAAAGTTATTAGCAATCCTCGATTATCAACCCTTAATTCAAGAAAGTGAGTATCTTGAAAAGTATTGTTCAAGTTTGGGTATTATAAAGAAAAAATATTCTGCATTTGATAATAATAAAATGAAGAATATCTATGATTCAAAAAAGTATTTCTCCCCATGGGTAATCATATGTAGGGGAAATAAATTAAATCTTGATAGAGATTTAAACAAAATATTCCATTCATTTGTTAGTAATTATTTGAATATTTATAATTTGAATCCTGTTAATCAATTTTTAAACCTAGAACAAATAAGGATTAATCAAATTAAATATGATAAGTACAGTTTTGAAAAAGATCCTGCAGATAAATTGTTTAAATCTTTTTTTGGAGAAAAATGGACAACAAACTTTATTAATAATTTTCTTTTTACATTAAATAAAGAGATTATTAATTAAATGTTAATACAAAATACTATTTTTTATAGACCAGACTGGAAATGGCATAATTTTCTAAAATATTTAATTAATAATTTAAGTAAATATAACTGCCCAGAAAAAATAATACCCACTGAATACTCTTACAAAGATTCAACTTATGGTTCAAAAAAATCAAAAAAGAATGTCAATCTTTATACCTGGGGTGTAACGCATAAAAAAAGAATTAAATTCGCAAGAGCAGTTTGTATTAATAGTCCAAATTATTCTGTTTTAAATTTTTTAATTATTCCAAATACTTTCTATAACGTACCTTTTTTTGGAGTAGATTTTGTTTCTCTACCTAATAGTCATTTATTAGTATTAGATTTCCAGCCCTCATTAAAAATAGAGAATCAATATAGTCATAAATTATTAGAACAACTTATAAAACTTAAAACTAGTGGTCATTCATCACTCCCATTAGCTGACAAAATGTCTGCAGATGTAGCCAGATTTTTTTCTCCAGGATTAATCTGGTCAAAATTGCCAAAAGAAGAAAGTAGTGATTTTTTAATTGCTAATCAGCTTTATACCTCATTTAAGGAATATCTTGATTTGTATTTGGAAATTCTTTTTGAAAGCAAAGAAGCCAATAAGGAAATGCAAAAAGAATTAATAAATGGTCAAAGCAATTATTTAAAATATAGAAGAGATAACGATCCAGCAAGGCCAATGTTGTCGAGTTTGTTTGGTAAAGAATTTACTGAATCTTTAATTAAAGAAGTTTTATTTACTACTTAAAAGTCTTATAATTTATTGAAATTTGAAATCATATGAAAAAAATTTCTGTTCTTTTTGTATGTTTGGGAAATATTTGTAGGTCTCCTGCAGCAGAAGCTATCTTTATAAGTCTTCTTGAAAGGAAGGGATTAACCGATAGCTTTATTGTAGATTCTGCTGGAACTGGAAGTTGGCATATTGGGAAAAAAGCTGACTCTAGGATGAGAATTGCGGCAGATAGAAGGGATATAAATATCTTAAGCAGGGCTCGTCAAATTACTAGCAAAGATTTTGATGAATTTAACTATATTCTGGCTATGGACGATTCAAATTTTAGTAATATTCAAGATCTTAAAAATAGAACAGCTTCAACTGATGTTGCATCAATTAAAAAAATACAAGATTTTAGATCAGTTTTTAATGAGCAACAAGTTCCTGACCCATATTTTGGAGGTGATGAGGGATTCGATTATGTCCTTGATATTTTAGAAGACTCTGTAAACGGTTTTTTGGAAAGTATTTCTTGAATTTATTTGATCTCAGTCTCTTTAGGAATCTTGTCATTATAAAGATCAATAATTTTATCCACTACCTCATTAATTGAATATCCATCCGTAATAATTTCTATTGCGTCATTCGCTTGTTTTAGAGGTGAAATTTCCCTATTGGAATCTTCAAAATCTCTTTTCTTTATAAGTTCTTTTAATGAATGAAGATCTATTTCTTGTGAGTCTCTACTATTTTTATCAGATTTTCTTCTTTTTGCTCTTTCATCGATGCTAGCAGTTAAAAATATTTTAAGTTCTGCATGAGGAAAAACAGTATTTCCTATATCTCTTCCCTCAGCTACAAGTCCGCCTGATTCTCCAATTTTTCTTTGTTCTTCTACTAAGAATTTTCTTACTTCTTTTATTGAGGAAATTTTAGAAACTATGGAACTTATCTTTTGAGACCTAATTTCTTCAGTAACACAGTAGTTATTAACATAAACATCTTGATGTGAATTTGTATTCGACTTGAAAACAATAGATATATCTTTAAGAAAATCATGTAATTTTTTTTCTTTTTTATAATCAATATTTTCTTTTGTCATAAGCCAACTTAATGCCCTATACATTGCTCCAGTATCTAAGTATAAAAGTTTAAGTTTCTTCGCTATTAACTTTGTTACAGTGCTTTTACCTGACCCTGCAGGACCATCAATTGCAATAATCGGTCTTCTTTTCATTAGGAAAACGTGATCAATTAATCTTGTCTCACCACATCTTATCGCACCAGCCAGTAACGAAATATTATCCTCATGTTTTGCTTTTTGGAGTGTATGTGGGTGTAAATGTTCTAGATACTCAATTGAAATTTTTTTTGCTGATAGCTTTTTAATAATTTCTTTTAAATTGATCTTTTTTTCTTGTTGAAAAATTTTTTTTGCTTCTAATAACTCACTTGAAAAAAACCTAATTAATTCTCTTTCGTTTTTTGATAAATGTACATTACGAGAACTTAAAGGAATTCCATCAAAATCTCTCTGGGTAGGAATAGATTTAATAACTATATTTAATTGCTTTCTTAGGATAAGATTTTTTAATATTAATAGTTGTTGCCAATCTTTTTCCCCTAAATAAAGATTTTTTGGCTTGATGATATTAAGTAATCTATAAACAACAGTACAAACGCCATCAAAATGTCCAATTCGATTTAATCCGCATAATGCCGAAGATAATTCTACAGAAGCTTTCAGGAACTCAATATTTTTATTATTTGGTGGATATATATCTTCAGTACTTGGGATGAAGATGGCATCTGCGCCATTTGAGAAGGAGAGTTTAATATCATTGTCAATTGTTTTAGGATAATTTTCTAAATCCGCCTTGTTATCAAATTGAAGTGGATTAATAAAAATACTAACTAAATTAAAATTGGAATTGTCACTTTTTGCTGTTGATATTAATTTTTGATGACCATTATGAAGATTACCCATAGTTGGGATAAAATTAATATCAATTTTGAGGTTTTGCCGCCATTGTTTAAGCTCTTCTGTTTTTCTAAATATTATCTTTTTCACTTTGTTTTAAAAAATAAATCTATTTAATAAGTATTTACTGGACAAAAGCAATCTAAGGAGGAATATCTATATAAGAGAAGTCTATCATTTTTATTTTATGGATTACAAAAAATCAGGAGTTGATATAGAAGCAGGAAGAGAGTTTGTATCAGAAATTAAACAAGCTGTTGAGTCGACTCACTCATCTAATGTTTTAGAAGGGATTGGAGGATTTGGTGGTCTATTTAAAATACCTCTTAAGGGTCTTGAAAAACCTATTTTAGTTTCAGGCACTGATGGTGTTGGTACGAAATTGGAATTAGCTCAAAGTAAAAACTTTCATTTTGAAGTAGGTATTGATTTGGTGGCAATGTGTATGAACGATATCATTACAAGTGGAGCAAAACCACTATTTTTTCTTGATTATATCGCTACGGGGAAGCTTGATAAAGATCAATTATTGAAGGTTGTTAAGGGTATTTCACATAGTTGTAGAGAAAATAACTGCTCTTTACTGGGAGGAGAAACCGCAGAAATGCCAGGTTTTTACTCAAAAAACAAATATGATTTGGCAGGATTTTGTGTAGGAATAGTTGATGAGGAAAAATTAATTAATGGTAAAAAAATACGTGAAAATGATTTAATTATTGCATTACAAAGTAATGGGGTTCATAGTAATGGATTTAGTTTAGTCAGAAAAATAATTGAAAATAATAATCAAATTCATAAGCAATTTGAAAAAATGTACCAACTAGATTTTTATGATCAATTATTAAAACCTACAAAAATTTATTTTAAAATTGTAAATCAAATTTTATCTCAGAATATAGAAGTTAAGGGAATGTCTCATATCACTGGAGGCGGAATTCCTGAAAATTTACCAAGGTGTATGTCTTCTGATTTTATTCCTTACATAGATATGAAATCTTGGGATATTCCTATTTTATTTAAATTTTTAAAGGATGTTGGTCAAATTCCTGAAAAAGATTTCTGGAATACTTTTAATCTCGGGGTTGGATTTTGTTTAATAATTGATAAGAAATTTAAGGATGAGATTTTAAATATATGTGACGCTAATGATGTGTCAAGTTGGGTCTTAGGGAAGGTTCTTAGGAAAGATAACTCAAAAGAGAATAAATTTTTGCCTGAAATATTAATTTAGATCCTTTGTATTTACCTTTATTGAGAAATTACAAATTAAATTTATCTACACAAATGAAAAAGTTGGGTGTAATATAATAAGAATACCGCCGAGTTATATCGGAGATTTAAGTAAGTAGATTTAACTTTAATTCAATGCCCTTTGAAAATAATCAAAGAATTACACGTAGACGTAGTTCAGCAGGACCTACACCTCCTAAAAGACCATTAGGTAATAATTCAGATTTTAATGGGCGCCAAAATCAAGGACCAAGGCCAACTTTTTTAACTTTAAGAGATCATGGAAAGGTTTTTGTCGCTGATTTGCCAAACTTATCTGATGGACAATTAGCTCATATAAGTAAAGAAGCTAATGAGGTTTTAAATAGTTTGGAGAAAAGGTTAAGCGATCTTGAGAATGAACCAAATTCTACAAATCCCGAAAATGATACTTTGATAAAAGCTTCCACTAAAAGAGATGTAACGCTTAGATTTATAAAATCAATAGAAGAAGAACAAGATCATAGAAAGAATAATCCTGCATTAAGGGATGCTGCTTCTGAATCATTACCAAGAACTTTTCTTGAAGTTGCAAGACATAGATTACCTGGGGCAACTTTTGATTCTCTTCTTAGAGAAGCCTTAGAGGCATGTTCAGTAGATGAGAGTCCTAAAAAAAGTGAAGTTATTAATGAACCAAAAGAAACTGTAAAAATAATGGATATACCCTCTTCCAACACCAATCCCTCTTTCGTTGTTAGTATCGATTCAAGCAAAAATAACAATAATGGAAGTTTATCAGCTCAACCTTAATTCGATAAGTGATAAAACTAAAAAGCAATCTCCGGTCTATTTAGATAAAGAAAAGATTTTGTGTAATCACTGCAAAAGGACTGCCTCAAATGGTATACGTTGTTTAGGTATATGTGTTGCTGATAATGAATATTAAAAAATTAACTTTAAAAATAGTGAAAAGTAGATTGTGCTTTGTGATAAAGAAATAGGATAATAATATTGTGTATCTTAAATTTTAAAAAAATTTCTACTTAGCTTCTGTAAGCTCAATTTGGATGTTTGATGAATAATCGATTTTACAAACTTTCTGTGCTGGAAAGAACAATAGCTGAATTTATTACATCGTTTAAGAAGGCGGCACCCAGATTCGAACTGGGGATAAAGGATTTGCAATCCTCTGCCTTACCACTTGGCCATGCCGCCGATAGAGATTTGATTGAATCTCTTAATGATCCTACCAGTAATGCGTCTCATTCTCTATTAATTATATGTAATGGGCATGGGGAAGATGTTATAGCATTAGAAATAATAAAAAGATTTTTAAAAAAAATAAAAATTAAAACAATTGAAGTTATGCCCTTGGTAGGGAACGGTAAAGTATTTGATTCTATTAAATCAAAGAATTTTAGCAAAATTGGTCATCTCAAAGAATTACCAAGCGGAGGTTTTAGTAATCAAAGCATTAAAGGATTTTTTCTTGATTTGTTTGCAGGGTTTTTATTAGATACTTTTAAAAATTTCTTAATTATAAGAGGAAAGTCAAAAGATAATTACAAAATTATTGCAGTAGGTGATTTATTACCTTTATTTTTTGCGTGGAGTTCAAATTGCGAATTTAGTTTTGTCGGAACACCTAAAAGTGATCATACGTGGAGCAATGGCCCAGGATGGGCATTGAGTGATTTTTATCATAAATTCAAAGGATCTGAATGGGATCCTTGGGAAATATTTATCATGAGATCTAATAGATGTAAAAGTTTAATAATGAGAGATGCAATGACAGCAAATAATTTAAATAAAAAAAAGATTAGTGCGAGATACTTTGGTAATCCAATGATGGATTTTGTAGATGAAAAAAATGAAAAAATTAACAATATTATTAAACATAAAAGAATTATTTTAATAATAGGAAGTAGATTCCCTGAGGCACTAAATAATCTAGATATTTTTTTGGATTGTTTAGAAGATCTTAAATTATCCAGTGATTTGATTATTCTTTTACCTTTAAGTCTTAATGCTGATATTTTTACTATTAAAAGTCATTTAATAAATAATGGTTATTTGAAACAAAAAAACATTCAATTTTTGATTGGTGAACATTCAGTTTGGAAAAATAAAGAAAAATATGTTTTGTTAGGTAAAAATACTTTTAATAAGTGGGCTAATATGGCTTCTGTTGGATTATCAAATGCAGGAACTGCTACTGAACAAATTATAGGTCTTGGTGTACCTTCTATCTCTTTTCCTGGGGCGGGTCCTCAATTCACAAAATCATTTGCAAAAAGACAGTCTAGATTATTAGGTGGTAGCGTATTAGTCTGTGAGAATAAAAAGACTCTTTTAGATAATTTAGAGACCCTACTAAATAAAAAACATTGTAGATTAAAACAAGTAAAAATTGGGATGAAGAGAATGGGTAAAAGTGGAGCTAGTAAAAAAATTGTAGACTATATAAACTCAAGTTTGTTAACTTAATAAGGTAATATCAAAAAAGATTTTGTAAGTTTTTAATGTACCCTACTAATGATCGTCAATATTTAGAAATATGCTCTAAGATAGCTAATTTACTTAGTGTAAGTTTGTCATCAGCAAAGAAAAAAGTAGAAATTCAAATTGCAAAAAAAGGTTCAAAAACTATTGAAGAAAAAAGACAGGTTGCAAAAGATCTGTTGAAATTAAGTGAAAAGGACAACGTGAATAAACTAAGTTCTTCAAAAATATTAGACAAACTTATGTCTACTTTAGAAAATGAAGATAATTTTTTGACTGAAGATTAATTGATTAATGCTCAAATATATTAGAAAATTTTAATATATCCAATTCTGAATGAACTGGAATAGTTTTGAAGCATTTTTGGGCCAACTCATATCTTCCCTCTCTCTCAAGAATTGTTCTTAATTTGTGCATTGCCTTAATTAGATATTTAACGTCATTAGCAGCATAATCAATTTGCTTTTTGGATAAATCCTCCTTACTACCCCAATCACTACTTTGCGAGCTTTTATCTAATTCTATTCCTATTAATTCATTGATTAAATCTTTTAATCCATGTTTATTTGTATATGTCCGAGCCAATTTGCTAGCTATTTTTGTACAAAAAATATTATTTGTATTAATTTTAAGATTGCACTTTAGAGCTGCTACATCAAATCTTGCATAATGAAATATTTTGGTAATTTTACTATCTTCAAATAATTTTTTTATATTGGGAGAATCTGAGTTATTAAGTTCTATTTTTATGCACGAAGTTAAATTTAATTCATTACATATTTGAATTAAACATAGCCGATCTCTTCCGTGTATTAATCCCATTGCCTCAGTATCTACAGCTAAAAAAGATGAATCCTTATAGAGGTTATAAAAATCAGCAGATATATCATTATGGAAAAAAGTTATTTTTTTATGTTTTTCAATATTATTCATTAGTATTAGCGATAATTTATATTAATTGTTACTTTACATTATTTTTATAAATTTTGATTTGAGTATTTCTTAGCACCTAAAGTTATTTTTAATAGTGACAAATCGTAATTTATATTATGATAAGTTTCCAAATATATAAATTCGTACATAATTATTTGAAATTTATAAATGACTTCTTCTCTTAATTCGACATTTTTACTGACAATTCTTCTTGCTATAGGTTTATTTTTTTTTCTCAGAGCTTCAAGTAAAGATAGAACAACAGTAGTTGAAATAACTTCATCTCAAAAACCATTAGAAGTGCTAAATGTAATTTGCGATTGGCTTAATTTAAGAGGCTGGAAACAGTCAGGTGGAGATTTTGATCAAAGAATTTTAATATTTAAGGGACAGGTTGTATCTAGTAAATTATTGGCAATTTTTTTAAGTTTGCTAGGTGGATTTGGATCTTGTGCTTTAGGGTTAGTGATAATTCAAATTTATCCGAATTTAGGATGGTGGCCTATTCTTTTAGGTTTAATTGGAGGTCCTTTATCAGGAATAATTTATTTTAAGAAGTCAGCTAGGGAAGAAAAATTTGAATTGAGATTGATAAGTAATGATGATAATGAAAAAATGACTTCTATGAGATTAAGAGCTCATAGAGATGAATTAATATCTTTAGAAAATGAATTAAGTGATAGGCTTAACTTGAAAAGTGATGGTTCTTTGTTCAAGACTCCTATTTAGTAAAAAATTTCTTAATAATTTTCGAAATCTTTAATCAAAAATATTATTTTCAAAGCAAAATTTTTCTAAATTCTTATCATTTTGCCAATCTTGTGGCTTTGTAAAAATTTTAGTGAGGAATTCTTCTCTAGATCCTTTTTTGGCTTTATACCCATATTCCCATCTGGCTAATGGTGGTAATGACATTAATATAGATTCAGTTCTTCCATTTGTTTGTAATCCGAAAATTGTTCCTCTGTCCCAAACTAAATTAAATTCAACGTATCGCCCTCTTCTATAAAGTTGAAATTCTCTCTCTTCTTTTGTGTAGTTTTGCTTTACTCTTTTTTCAATTATTGGTTGATATGAACTTAGAAATGCTTCACCACAATTTTCTGCTAATGAAAATAAATTATTCCAACTTAAGCTTAACTCTCCAATATTATTAGATTCTTTATAGGCATTACCATCTTTTTTGTTGCCTTTATAAATTCTTCCAGAACCATCTTGATAGTCATAAAAGATACCTCCAACACCTCTAGATTCATTTCTGTGGTTTAAAAAGAAATATTCATCACACCATGGCTTTAGTACCTTGTGAAGATTTGTATTAACTTTTTCACAGGCGTTACTATGTTCTTTATGAAAATGTCTCACATCAGTTAAATATGGGTAATAAGGTGTTAGATCAGCACCTCCACCAAACCACCAAACTGGACCTGCTTCGAAATAACGATAATTAAGATGAACTGTTGGTATAAATGGATTTTTAGGATGCAATACCATTGATGTGCCTGTGGCAAACCATTCATGGCCTTTAGCTTCTGGTCTTTGTGAGACTATTGAATGGGGTAGTTCTTGACCATATACTTCCGAGAAATTAACTCCTGCCTGCTCAAAAATCGAGCCGTTTTTTAAAACTCTTGATCTTCCCCCTCCACCTTCTTTTCTTAGCCAAGATTCTTCAATAAATTTTGCTTTCCCATCAGTATTTTCGAGAGTTTTGCAAATATTATCTTGTAATTTTAGTAAGAGATTCTTAGTTTTTTCTCTTGAATTATTAGGGGGTTTTTTAGACATTAATTTAACTTGATATTGAAGAATTAAATTTTTGGTTAATTAGTAGTTTCCCTTTATAATTTCCTTTAAGGGGGGTTAATTTCTTATTATTTGATAGTTCGACATAGTTCTTAATCTTTTTATATGTCGACTAACCTATAAAATCATTTAAAAATTTTGATGACTACAGTCGAAGATGCGAATAATGCTTTGTCGGAGATTCTAGATTCTGGATCGAAGAAAAATCTCATTGAATTGACTTGGATTAAAAACGTTAGAGTAGTTTTACCTAGAATAATAATTACTTTATCATTGCCTTCTTTTGCTAATTCACAAAGAGAGAGAATAGTAGAAGAGGTTAGAAATAAACTTCTTAAATTCGAGGATATTAACGACGTACAAATAGAAATAGACAATGAAGTATCTGAATCAAATTCTAAAAGCAAAAGTAATATCCCCGAGTTAAAGACTATAAAAGGTATAAAACATATTATTGCAATAAGTAGTGGCAAAGGAGGTGTAGGGAAAAGTACAATCGCAGTTAATATCGCATGCTCATTGGCTAAATTAGGATTGAAAACAGGTTTATTAGATGCTGATATATACGGGCCTAATACTCCCTCAATGCTTGGAGTTACAGAAGAAAATCCAAAAGTGACAGATGGTAGTGGGAATGATCAAAGATTAATACCAATTAATAAGTATGGTATCTCATTAGTTTCAATGGGTTTTTTGATAGAAGAAGGTCAACCCGTGATATGGCGAGGACCAATGCTAAATAGCATAATAAAGCAATTTCTTTATCAAGTTGAATGGAATAACCTTGACTTCTTGGTTATTGATTTGCCACCAGGTACAGGAGATGCGCAGATATCTTTATCTCAATCTGTACCTATTTCTGGTGCGATTATTGTAACAACACCTCAACAAGTATCTTTGCAAGATGCAAGAAGAGGTTTGGCAATGTTTAAGCAACTTGGGGTGCCGTTATTGGGTGTTGTAGAAAATATGTCTGTATTTATTCCACCTGATATGCCGAATAAAAAATATGAAATTTTTGGTAAAGGTGGTGGGCAAATTTTAGCAGGAGAAAATAATTTACCATTGCTTGCTCAAATTCCTATTGAAATGACACTTGTTAATGAAAGTAATAAAGGCGTTCCAATTTCAATCAGTGAACCATATAAAGAAAGTTCTACTAGATTTAAAGAGTTAGCTCAATTAATAAAACAACAATTTATTAATAAGCAATAAATGATCAACGGAATTTCTTTACTAAGGAATAAGAGATTTTTTCAAAAGAAAGATAGAATTAATCGAAAAATTGTTTTTTCACCTTTACTGTTAATACCTTTACTATTAGTGTTTATTTCAAGCATTTTAATAAAAAGTGTACAAAGAGACTTTTTACAATCAGATTTTTTAAATCATTTTTTCACGGGCTTATTGGGTTATTTTTTAGCTATCTTTATTTCATATATACCTATAGAAAGAATTAGAAAATACTTGATTCCATTTTATTTTTGTTCTTTAATTTCTTTAATTTTAATCTATTTTTTTGGGCTCTCAATTTATGGAGCTCAAAGATGGCTGAGCTTAGGTATTTTTTCTTTTCAACCCTCTGAAGTCGCTAAATTGAGTACAATTTTAATTCTTGCTTTAGTGCTAGAAAGAAAATCTATTTCTTCGCTAAAAGATTTATTATTTCCTTTTTTAATAGTTTTTGCTCCTTGGTTATTGATATTTTTTCAACCTGATTTAGGAACTTCGTTAGTTTTAATAGTATTGACTTTTGTAATGCTTTATTGGTCCCAAATGCCTATAGAGTGGATTCTCATTTTAGGGTTTTGTATTTTTACATCAATATTTTATTTAGTTTCTCCAAATTTACTTATTTTTTGGATTCCTTTTATGGGTTATTTATCATATAGGTCATCGCAAAAAAAAATTATCTTCTCAATTTTGACATTATCCCTTCATTTATTAGTTATGAAGTTTACACCTATTATGTGGGAATTTGGCTTAAAAGATTATCAAAAAGATAGATTAATCTTGTTCTTAGATCCTAGTAGGGATCCTTTAGGTGGGGGATATCATCTATTACAAAGTAAAATAGCGATTGGTTCTGGAGGCCTTTTTGGGACTGGTTTATTAAAAGGTAAATTAACAAATTTACAATTCATACCTGAACAACATACGGATTTTATATTTAGTGCGTTAGGTGAGGAATTAGGTTTTTTAGGATGTATTCTGGTTCTTTTTTTGTTTTTTATTTTGATTAGTGAACTTGTAAAGGTATCGAAAAATGCCAGAACTAATTTTGAGTCATTAATAGTTATTGGTATAGCGTCAACATTCTTATTTCAGATCGTTATTAATTTATTTATGACTATTGGATTAGGTCCAGTAACAGGAATTCCACTGCCATTCATGAGTTATGGTAGGACTTCTTTACTGGTTAACTTTATATTTATTGGCTTGGCATTATCTATATTAAATCGCTCTTTATCGTTACGCAATAAATGAAATCTCTAATAACTATAAAAAAAATTCAAGATTTACTTTTGCAAGGATTGAATACTACATATGTTGATGATGAAACTTCTAGGCGTATGTGGTGGGCTTCTTTATCAGTTATTCAAAAAGAATTCCTTTCTCATTACTCTCAAGAAGGAGGTTTTTGGGTGGCTTCTCCTTTACCTGCTCTTACAGATAAAAAATGTTTAACTAAAATGAAAGGCTGGTTATGGTCTCCGGAGGGTTTCCCATATTTTCAAAGAGATAATGCTGGTTTCTTACCAGTAGATCATTCAGTAAAAATTAAAGAAGATAGTAGTAATTTTACAAGGAATTACAAAGTATTAAATTTAAATGCTAAGGATGGTTATGAACCTTTTTTAATAATTTTTACTAAACATTTTCAATGTCTTTTAACAGTTGCAGGAGAAAAAGACAAAAGAACTTTATTGATGAGATGTGATGAAAAGAGTCTGAAAACTGTAATTGAATTGATAGATGCTAAATTAAATCAAGAAAATTATGAGGAGGCACTTAATTTTCGTAAAGCAATTAAATATTTAGGAGATCTTAATATTAATAATGAATTTGAAAAAAATTTTTGGCCCATACTATCTAGTAAGCTAGCAAACCTAATTCCTAAAATCAGTGTTCAGAATGCAACTAAAAATGATGATAAAAATGATCAATTAACAGAGGCAAAGTTATTACAAGCAATTTCTCATGAAGTCAGAACTCCTTTAGCAACTATAAGGACTTTATTAAGCTCTACTCTTAGAAAATATAATATGGATGAATCAATGAGAAACCGTTTAATTCAAATTGATAATGAGTGTAATGAGCAAATTGATAGATTTGGTCTTATTTTTAATGCTGCGGAACTTGTTAGTAATAATGTATCTTTCCCCAATCAACTTGCAAGAATAAATTTAGGAGAAATTTTATATAAATTGTCACCTGTTTGGAGTAAGCAATTAAAACGACGTGGTATTTCACTGGAAATTGATATACCAAAGCAACTTCCCGAAATTTTGAGTGATTCTGAAAAATTAGAATTAATGCTGAGAGGACTAATCGACAAAAATACTCGAGGATTAAGAGAAGGTAGCAGCTTAATCTTAGAATTAAGACCTGCAGGACAAAAATTAAAACTTCAATTAAAAGTAAAAAAACTTGATTTAGATATAAACGAAATTAATAATAAAGAAAATGGTTCAGATATTGGTCCAGTATTAAATTGGAATCCTCAAACTGGAAGTTTACAATTAAGTCAGATTGCCACACAAAAATTATTAGCAAGTTTAGGTGGCCACGTTACTCAGAGAAGGGATACGGGGTTGACAGTATTTTTTCCTATTTCAGATTCAAATGATTTTTAGGTGATAATATCTTGTATTAATTTATTAAATAATGTAGAAACTTTTTTAATAATTCAGAAATTTGTAAAACATGAATGCTAGTTTCTTATTATAAATAACTTCAAAACTAGGATGACTGAAACTTTAGTTGGTCAATTTCCAAAGCATATTGGTAGTACTGGAGGGTTATTAAACTCTGCCGAAACTGAAGAAAAATATGCGATTTCATGGAATAGCTCCAAGGAACAAGCATTTGAATTGCCAACTGGTGGAGCTGCGATTATGCATGAGGGAGATAATTTGATGTACTTTGCAAGAAAGGAACAATGTCTAGCTCTTGGTACTCAATTAAGGGGTTTTAAACCTAGAATTGAAGCATTTAAAATTTATAGAATTTTTCCTGGTGGAGATGTAGAATTCTTACATCCAAAAGATGGTGTATTTCCTGAAAAAGTTAATGAAGGAAGAGAGAAAGTTGGTCATAATCCAAGAAGAATAGGAGAAAATCCAAATCCTGCAGGCTTAAAATTTACAACTAAAGAAACTTTTGAATAAATTTTCGAAAGTTGATATGAAATATAAATATAATTATAATTTGGGCTGAAATTATTAGTATGATCAGTTCTCAAAAAGATAGTTTTTTAAAGGCTTATAAAGAAGGTAAAAATTTTATACCTATTCTCAAAACTTGGCCTGCAGATTTAGAGACCCCATTATCAACTTGGTTGAAATTATCAAATGAAGATTCTCATGGTGTTTTTCTTGAATCTGTTGAAGGTGGAGAAAATTTAGGTAGATGGAGTATTGTTGCTGTTAACCCTTTATGGGAAGCTGTTTGTCATGGAGAAGAAACTATTAAAACTTGGAATAGTGGGAAAAGGGAAATACATAAAGGAGATCCTTTTAATTTGTTAAGAACTTGGGCAGAAGAATATAAATCTTATAGTTTGGAAAATTTACCTTATGTTGGTCAATTATATGGTTCTTGGGGTTATGAATTAATTAATTATGTAGAACCTAATGTTCCTATTAATAAATTGGAGGGAAAAGAAATACCTTATGGATCTTGGATGTTTTTTGATCAATTAGTAATATTTGATCAAATGAAAAGATGTATCACAGCAGTAGTATATGCTGATACCTCTAGTGCGTCAGACTCTCATATTGAAGTAATTTATCAAAATTCTATTTCAAAAATTAATAGTATTAGAGATTTAATGAGATACCCAATTAAAGAAACAGAGGTTCTTAATTGGAACGATAGCAAAGACTTGAATTTAGAAATTTCAAGCAATTGGAATAAACAAGAATTTGAAGATGCAGTCGTTTCTGCTAAAGAATATATAAAAAAAGGTGATATTTTTCAGATTGTTATTAGTCAAAAATTTCAAGCGAAAGTTAAAAGTGATCCCTTTAATTTATATAGAAGTTTAAGAATGGTTAATCCCTCGCCTTATATGGCATTCTTTGATTTTGGAACATGGTATCTGATAGGTTCTAGTCCTGAAGTGATGGTCAAAGCAGAGAAGAATAAAAATAATCAAATTGTTGCCAGCTTAAGACCAATAGCTGGAACTAGGCCAAGAGGTAAAGATGCAGAACAAGATTTAAAATTTGAGAAAGATTTGTTAAAAGATCCTAAGGAAATATCAGAACATGTAATGCTTATTGACCTTGGGAGAAATGATTTAGGAAGAGTATGCGAAACAGGTACAGTAGAGGTTAAAGATTTGATGATAATTGAAAAGTATTCACATGTAATGCACATAGTAAGCGAAGTTGAGGGGATTTTAAAAAGTAAAAATGGAGTTTGGGATTTGTTTAAAGCATGTTTTCCTGCTGGGACAGTGACTGGCGCACCAAAAATAAGAGCTATGCAGCTAATTAAGAACTTTGAAAAAGAAGCTAGAGGCCCATATGCTGGGGTTTATGGATCTATAGATATCAATGGTGCATTAAATACTGCAATAACTATAAGAACAATGATTGTTCAACCCTCGAATAACGGAGAATATACAGTTTCTGTTCAAGCTGGTGCAGGGATAGTAGCAGATTCATCTCCTGTGAATGAATATCAAGAGACTATTAATAAAGCTAAAGGAATATTAATGTCTTTAGCTTGTTTGGATAGATAAATGCATAATGATAATTTGTATAAAGGCTTTGAAGTCGAACTCTTTACTGGTTCTCAAAATAATCATGTTGGAGTATCGGATGATATAGAAAAAACATTTTCAAATTTTGTCAAAGAGCCTGATAATAGAAATGTTGAATATATTACAAATCCAGAAAAAGATTATAAAGTCAGTTATAAAAATTTATTAGAACCTAGAAAACATTTAAGGCAATGGTTAAGTAATAGAAATTTGACTATAATCCCTTCATCTACATTATGTTTTAAACATAATAATGTGTTTCAACGTTCTGATAAAAATAATATTTATCATCAATTTATTGAAGATAAATATGGCATATCAATCGCGACTTCAAGTGTTCATATAAATTTAGGTATTGATAATTTAGATAAACTTTTTGCTGCTATTCGACTCGTCAGGTGTGAGGCTTCTTTGTATCTATCACTAAGCGCAAGCTCTCCTTTCCTGAATAATAAAATAACTAATAATCACTCACAGAGATGGATCCAATTTCCAAAAACACCTTATAAAGTGCCATTTTTTAATAATCATGAAAACTATATAAAATGGATTGATGAAAATCTTAAGAAGGGAAATATGCAAAATATTAGACATTTTTGGTCTTCTATTCGCCCAAATGGTCCCAGAAGGCCTCATGATTTAGACCGTCTGGAATTAAGAATTTGTGATTATGTTTCAGATATTGATTTATTGTTGGCAATCACAGCTTTGCTTGAACTTAGAGTCATTCATCTTTTTGAAAATATGAAGACTTTGGATCCAGCAGTAAATAGTAAGTTTTCTATGGATCAATTGATAACAGTATGCGATCAAAATGAAATTAAAGCTGCACAATCTAGTTTAGATGCTGAATTAATTCATTGGAGAGATGGGAAAAAAGTGATTTGTAGAGAATGGATTAAAAATTTATTAGTGGATTTATCTTTAACTGCAGAAAAGTTTAATATGGTTAATCTTTTGAAACCTATCTATAAAGTTCTTGAGGAGGGAAATCAATCTATGAATTGGATAAGGCAATATAATGAAGGATTATCAATTGAGGAGATTATGAAATATACTATTGAAGAGATGATAAAAACTGAAGAAGGAAGTATTTAATCATTTATAGAAATATTTGATCCCAATATATTTACTTGTGACATAATAAAAATATGGAATCTATGAAACAATTTAAAAATCATAATGTGGATCTTATAAGTAACAATGATCCGTTAGATAAAAATCGTTTATTGATAGAAGATTTGTGGGAGTCTGTTTTAAGAGAAGAGTGCCCAAATGATCAAGCAAATCGTTTAATTCAGCTCAAAGAATTAAGTTACTCCAATCAAGTTGAAGAAGATAGTTCCAAAACTTTTAAAAATGACATAGTTGATATTGTGAACTCTATGGATTTAGCTGAATCGATTTCAGCGGCAAGAGCTTTTTCATTATATTTTCAGCTAGTTAATATTTTGGAACAAAGAGTAGAGGAAGATAGATATATTCAAAGCTTTACTAATCAAAACACTCAAAAATCACATGATAATTTAGATCCATTTGCACCTGCTTTAGCAAGGCAAAATGCTCCAGTGACATTTAGAGAATTATTTTATAGGCTTAGAAGATTAAATGTTCCTCCTGGTAAATTAGAGGAACTATTGCAAGAAATGGATATTCGATTAGTTTTTACCGCTCATCCTACCGAGATAGTTAGACATACAATTAGGCATAAGCAAACTAGAGTGGCTAACTTGCTTCAAAAAATACAGGTTGAAAAATTTTTAACAGTTGAAGATATTAATTCACTCAAAATTCAATTAAAAGAAGAGATTAGATTGTGGTGGAGAACAGATGAGCTGCATCAGTTTAAACCATCTGTAATAGATGAAGTTGACTATGCTTTGCATTATTTTCAACAAGTTCTCTTTAATGCGATGCCTCAGTTAAGAGGGAGAATTTCTTCAGCTCTTTCCGAAAATTATCCAGACGTGCAGATGCCAACTGAATCTTTTTGTACATTTGGATCATGGGTTGGATCTGATAGGGATGGGAATCCATCAGTTACTCCTGAAATAACTTGGAGGACTGCTTGTTACCAAAGGCAATTAATGTTGGAAAGATATATAAATGCGACCTCTAATCTGCGAGATCAATTAAGTGTTTCAATGCAATGGAGCCAAGTTAGCTCATCACTTCTTGAATCGTTAGAAACAGACAGAGTAAAGTTTCCTAAAATTTATGAAGCTAGGGCAACAAGATATAGATCAGAACCTTATAGATTGAAATTAAGTTATATTCTAGAAAAATTAAGATTAACCCAAAAAAGAAATAATTTGCTCGCAGAAGGTGGTTGGAAATTTTCTTTAGAAAGGGAATCAGATAATAAAAATATTGAGTTAGTTGAAAAATTACATTATAGGTCTGTTGACGAATTTACTTATGATCTTGAATTAATTAGAAATAGTCTTAATAGTACTGATTTGACTTGCGAAGCAGTAAGCAAATTATTAACTCAGGTCCATATTTTCGGCTTTTCATTAGCAAGTTTGGATATACGTCAAGAGAGTACTAGGCATAGCGATGCAATACAAGAATTGACAAATTATCTTGAGTTGCCTAAACAATATGATCAAATGCATGAAATAGAAAGAATAAAATGGCTTAAAGATGAATTAAATACAAAAAGGCCGTTAATTCCAGCTGAAGTTAGCTGGACAAAAAATACTGAAGAGACTTTCTCAGTTTTTAAAATGGTCAAAAGATTGCAGGAAGAATTTGGTAGCCGTATTTGTCATTCATATGTCATTTCAATGAGTCATAGCGCATCTGATTTACTTGAAGTACTCCTTCTAGCAAAGGAAATGGGACTGATTGATCAAAGTTCCCAAAAATCGAAATTGTTAGTTGTCCCTCTTTTTGAAACTGTTGAGGATCTGCAAAGAGCTCCCGAAGTAATGGAGCAATTATTTCAATTAGATTTTTATAGATCTTTATTACCAAAAGTTGGAGAAAGTTTTAAACCGATTCAGGAGTTAATGCTTGGTTATTCAGATAGTAATAAAGATTCAGGGTTCTTATCAAGTAACTGGGAAATTCATAGGGCTCAAATTGCTCTCCAAAATCTTTCAAGCAAAAACAATATACTTTTAAGACTTTTCCATGGTAGGGGAGGTTCTGTAGGTAGAGGGGGAGGACCTGCTTATCAAGCGATATTAGCTCAACCAAGCGGTACACTTAAAGGTAGAATAAAAATTACAGAACAAGGAGAAGTTCTAGCCTCTAAATATAGTCTTCCTGAGTTGGCTTTATATAATCTAGAGACTGTCACAACAGCAGTTATTCAAAATAGCTTAGTTAATAATAGGCTTGATGCAACGCCAGAATGGAACGATTTAATGACTAGATTAGCAGAAACTTCAAGGATACAATATAGAAAACTAGTACATGAGAATCCTAATCTACTCACTTTTTTTCAAGAGGTAACTCCAATTGAGGAAATTAGTAAATTGCAAATATCCAGTAGACCTGCAAGAAGAAAAAAAGGTGCAAAGGATTTGTCAAGTTTAAGAGCAATCCCGTGGGTTTTTGGGTGGACTCAAAGTAGATTTCTTTTGCCAAGTTGGTTCGGGGTGGGAACGGCGTTATCAGTTGAATTAAAATCAGATCCTGAACAAATTGAATTACTAAGAGTTCTTCATCAAAGATGGCCTTTTTTTAGAATGCTTATATCTAAAGTGGAAATGACATTATCTAAAGTTGATTTAGAAGTAGCAAAATATTATGTGGATACACTTGGAAGCAAAGAAAATTCAAAGTCATTTGAGGAGATTTTTGATGTCATCTCTAAAGAATATAATCTTACTAAATCTCTAGTCCTTGCAATAACTGGTAAAAAAAAGCTTCTAGAATCAGATAGAGACTTGAGATCATCGGTTAACTTAAGAAATAAAACGATAATTCCTTTGGGATTTTTGCAAGTTTCACTTTTAAGAAGACTGAGAGATCAAACAAGACAACCTCCAATTAGCGAGTTTTTAAATGATATGAATGAATCTAAAAGAGCTTATAGTCGTAGTGAACTTTTAAGAGGAGCGCTTTTAACAATTAATGGGATCGCGGCAGGTATGAGAAATACAGGATAATCGTTGCAATATTTTTCAACTAAAAAACTAATTCTTCCACAAGGTTATTTTATTAATTCTTCTCAAATTCCAATTGCTAAGGACATAAATAGACTCTTGGTAAATTGCGGTTGTGAGTCATTTCCCACTCAAAAGTTGTATCTTGCTATAAAAAATAGTAATTTCTTTTTTACTATTCAATGTGAATACAAGAATAAACTATATGGCTTTGTAAGGGTCACATCAGATAGAGGACTGAATGCTAACTTATGGAATCTAAGCGCCGAGAAAGGTAATAATCAAAATCTTTTTTACGCAGTATTACTTCAAGCGACTCTTGAAAAAATAAATAGGGAAATGCCAGGATGTAGTATTTCAGTCCAGGCCCCACCGTCTTCATTTAAAAGTTTAGAAGATAGTGGCTTTATATTAGACCCTAATGGTATTAGGGTAATGGGTTATAAACTTTAAATCTTTAATTACGAGCATGGAGGGAGTCGAACCCCCGACACTCAGAACCGGAATCTGATGCTCTATCCAACTGAGCTACATGCCCTTAATTTTTCAATTTCTTTAAAGAAATTCTAAATAACCTAAATTTAGCTAATTTAATTAAGTCACGCATTAAAAAAATTTTTTTAAATAACTTAAAAATAAATAATTTTCGAAACCATAAAAGTTTTGAGATTGATCTTCATGAACAAAGAGCTATTGTTCTTGGTTGTAATGGTATCGGCAAGTCGAATTTGCTTGAATCAGTCGAATTTCTTAGTCAATTAAGGTCTAGTAGAGCATTAAGTGATAAGGACTTAATAGAAAATGATAGTGAGATGGCAGCTATTGCTGGTCAAATTGATTTCACTGATGATTTGAAAGTAAATTTATTTAGGAAAGGAGCTAAAAAGATTTATGTTAATGATTCTTTATTGAAAAAACAGAGTGAAATAAAAAATTATATTAGAAGTGTATGTTTTTGTTCAAACGATATCAATATTGTTAAAAGTGAGCCTAGTTATAGAAGGATATGGATTGATAAAGTTGTTTCTCAGCTTGAACCGGTTTATGTAGAATTGATTCATAGATTCCATAGACTTTTAAAGCAAAGAAGTCATTTTTGGCGTTCAGAAAGCTTTCAAAAAAATCAATCTTCAGAAGTTATTGATAGTTTTGATATTCAAATGTCATTAATTAGCACAAGGATTTTTAGGCGTAGGAGAAGAGCGCTAGCAAAAATAAGACCCTATGTTGAATATTGGCATAATCATTTAAGTAAATCTACAGAGCAAATCGGTATAAATTATCTTTCTGGTATTGAAAATATAAATCAGGAAGAAGAAGAAGAAAGAGTAATAAGTAATAAAATAGTGGAACAATTACAAAAGCAGAGATCAATAGAAGCATTAACTGGTAAATGTGGCTTTGGACCTCATCGTGATGATATAGAATTTTTGATTAATGATATTTCTATTAGAAAATACGGCTCATCCGGTCAACAAAGGACTTTTATTTTAGCTCTAAAAATGGCCGAACTCGATTTATTACGTAAAATGATAAATTTACCTCCGCTGCTTATTTTGGATGATGTCTTGGCCGAGCTTGATATTAATAGGCAAAATCTTTTATTGAATTCGGTTGGGAAAGATAGTCAATGTTTTATAAGTGCTACTCATTTAGATAAATTCAATCAATCTTTTATAAGCTCTTCGCAAATGATTCATTTATAATTAGAGATGTTGTAATTTTAAGCTAATCTAATATTCATTAATGGAAGTTCCCAAAAAAAATCAAAATATTAAAGCATTAAATGATAAGACTCAATTACCTTATAAAAGTAAGCATTTTTTGTTAGAGCTTTATAGATGTAATTACGAAAAATTAAATGATGAATCTTTTTTGCGTTGCACATTAAATAATGCTGCCAAACTTGCTAATGCAACAGTTTTGAATCTAATAAGTAATAAATTTGAACCGCAGGGAGTTACAGCAATTGCTTTACTTGCTGAATCTCATCTTTCAATACATACATGGCCTGAAGAGCAATATTCTGCGGTTGATATTTTTACTTGTGGCCAAAATATGAAGCCAGATATATCTTGTAAATACTTAATTCAAGCATTAATGGCTGAAGAACATCTGTTGCGTGTAATTAATAGAAATCCTCCTTTAAAAGTTCATAATCAAGTAAGAAAAATTAATTGAACTATAATATTTATCGATTGAGCTTACCGCTGACTAAACCTTCGAGATCTAGGCTTGTGCAGTTGAATCCTAGATTAGAGAAATAGTGAATTAATTCATTAAAATCATATTCTTTAAAAAATATTTTTAATTTATCTTTGGGAATTTCTATTCTCGCTGTAGAACCATGACATCTTACTCTGACTTCTGATATGCCTCCTTTCTTAATATATTCTTCAGCTTTTTCTACCATGTTTAGTCTTTCATTTGTTATTTCATTGCCATAAGGAAATCTTGATGACAAACAAGGTTGAGCAGGTTTATCCCACCAGGGGAACCCTAATGCTCTTGATATATCTCTTATGTCTTTTTTTGTGAAGTTAAATTTTGCCAAAGGAGAGACAACTCCTGCCTCTTTTGCTGCTTGAATCCCAGGCCTGTAGTCGTCTAGATCATCAAGATTTACTCCATCACAGACAATTTTGTAATTAAGTTTTTTAGATAAAAATGTGGTGTGTTTGTGAAGCTCTTTTTTGCATGCAAAACATCTGTTTTTTGAATTTTTACTATAACTTGATTGATCTAGTTCTGATGTCTCTATTTCTAAATGTTGAATCCCAATCCATTTTGCTTGACTTTTTGCTTCATCAAGTAACGTTTTGGCTAGTGCAGGTGAAACACCAGTAACAGCTATTGCGTTAGTCCCTAATTGCTCAAATGCTAAAGAGGCTACTAATGTACTATCTACTCCTCCTGAATAGGCCACACAAACACTATTGAGATTTTTGATAAAGTTTCTAATTGTTTGCAGTTTTTCACTTTGTTCATCAGAGAGAATTTCAAGTTGATAAAACATACTAAAGTTTTTGAAAAATTTCAGTAAAGTATGAATAGGTTTATATATTATTAAATTTTTAATAATATTATTAACTATATCTTAAATTAAATTCACTAACCTTTTTCAATTGACAAATACAAGTAGGAATAGAGGTATTGGAATTGTCACTGCAAATGACAGTCAAGAAAGATCTAAAGGTCAATTACATATTTATGATGGAGAAGGAAAGGGTAAAAGTCAGGCTGCCTTAGGAGTGGTATTGAGGACAATAGGTTTAGGGATATGCGAAAAAAGACAGTCCAGAGTACTGTTACTACGATTCTTGAAAGGCCCTGAGAGGTCATATGATGAAGATTCCGCTATAGAAGCATTACAAAGAGGTTTCCCTCACTTAATCGATCATGTAAGGACAGGGAGATCTGAATTTTTTAACGCTGATCAAGTTACAAAATCTGATATTAAAGAGGCCGAGAGAGGTTGGAATATTGCTAAAGGAGCGATTGCCAGTTCCCTTTATTCAGTAGTTGTCCTTGATGAATTAAATCCAGTTTTAGATTTAGGGATGCTCGATATAAAGGAAGTAGTTAATTCTCTTCAAAATAGACCTGATGGGTTGGAAATAATTATCACAGGTAGGGCAGCACCTTCTTCATTGGTACGAATCTCTCAACTCCATTCAGAAATGAGACCTCGTTTAAAAAGCGATTCAAATACATATCATAGAAAAATTAATAGTTCTGGTGGAATTGAAGTTTATACTGGCGAGGGAAAAGGTAAATCTACTAGTGCACTTGGTAAGGCTCTTCAAGCTATTGGTAAGGGAATATCTCAAGATAAGAGTCATAGAGTTTTAATCTTGCAATGGCTAAAAGGTGGCAATGGTTATACAGAAGATGCTGCCATTGAAGCTTTAAGAGAGAGCTATCCTCATTTAGTTGATCATCTACGTTCTGGAAGAGATGCCATAGTTTGGAGGGGCCAGCAACAACCAATAGATTATGTAGAAGCAGAACGAGCTTGGGAAATTGCTAAAGCGGCTATTTTAAGTGGTTTATATAAAACAATAATTTTAGATGAACTAAATCCAACTGTTGATTTAGAACTTTTACCAGTTGAATCAATATATCAAACTCTTCTTAAAAAACCCGCAGATACAGAAGTTGTAATTACTGGCAGATGTAAAAATGAACCTTCTTATTTCGAACTGGCAGATGTATATTCTGAAATGGTTTGTCATAAGCATTATGCAAATGTAGGAGTTGATTTAAAAAGAGGGGTAGATTACTAAATCTTCTTCAGATTTTTAACTAAATATTTTTTTTTGAATTTTTTAATTCCGCCTTCAATTGATTTTGATGTAATTTTAAATTTCATTAAAATCTGTGAAGCTTTTTCGGATCGTTTTCCTACTTGGCATAACGTAAAAACTTCCTTCTCCAAACTTTCTTGTCTAATAAATTCTAGGTGTGATTTTTGGTCTAGATTATTAAGGGGGATAGATATCGAACCTTGAATAGAGGATTCATTAAATTCTTTATTTTCCCGAACATCTATTAAAAGGACTTTGTTAAAGTTGGCCTTGTACAAAGTTTCAAATTCTTTTGCACTTATTTTGTTTATTTTAAAATTATCTTGGCAATCAATGTCTGTATAAAATTCTTCAAATTGAGAAAGGTTGTTAATTGTTTTTTTTAATTTATCAGCTTGTAAATTTAATGTTTTTATGTTCATAGTTAGTAGGTTAAAAATCATTATTTTCCCATCAAGAATTTCCCCTTTCTTTATAATAATTTTTATTATCTCATTTACTTGTAAAACTCCTATAAGACCAGTTGAAACTCCAATAACACCAAATTCTTCGCAACTAGGAATATTATTTTTTGAGGGTGATTCTGGGAGTAGGTCTCTCAAATTAGGACTATTTTTATTTAGATTAAAAACACTTATTTGGCCCTCAAACCCTTGAACACTACCAAAAACTAAAGGTTTATCAAGTAATAAGCAAGCATCGTTTATTAAATATCGAGTACCAAAGTTATCTGAACAATCACAAATAATATCAAATTCATTAATGATATCCAGAATATTATTTGAGTTAATTCTTTCAGCAAAAGTTTTTACTGTAATATTAGGATTCAATTTTTTAATTCTTTCTTGCGCAGAATCAATTTTTAAATTTCCAACAGTGTTTGTTTCATGAATTATTTGTCTTTGTAGATTCGACTTATCAACTTGATCATTATCAACTATTCCAATTCTTCCGATTCCCGCAGCGGCAAGATAAAGTAAAACTGAAGAGCCTAAACCTCCGGCTCCGATGCAAACTACTGAACTCTGTTTAAGTTTAAGTTGACCTTGAAATCCTATTTCTTTTAGTGTTAGATGTCTTTTGTATCTTTCTTCTTCATCTAAAGTTAAGAAATTAGATTTGCGATCAATTGATATTGTCATTCTTGGTTGTAGAAATGATCTATGAAAATATAATAATTAAAATAATTAATTTAGCCTTTTTATTTTTTTCTATTAATTAAGTTTTTTAATGTTTTTTGTTAGAACAAGACGATATTGTGAAGTTTTTATAAATCAAATTTGAGGTTAAAAATCCTAAGACTGTAATGGTATCAATATATCTTGTCAAATACAAAATGTTTCGGTTCGGAATTATGCATGACAAAAAGGTAGTCAACAGACAAATTTTCCGATACTGTCTGGTTCATATATTAAGTTGACTGAATTCATGAGTGATAACACTCCTGAGTCAAATCAAGACTCCGGCTCCGATACAAACTCAGAAAATAAAAGCTTTTCAGAGAAGTATTCTGATGTAATGGGAAAAATCAATGAAACACTTGGAACTATTGATTGGACCCAAATGGGAAAATATGGTAAAGCAGCAGGCGTAATTGCAGTTGTGGTTATCGCCCAAATAATAATTAAAGTTGTTATTGACACGATTAATTTTTTCCCGATTCTTCCTGGACTACTAGAACTTCTAGGTGTAGTAGTTGCGGGTCAATGGAGCTGGCAAAATCTTCGCACTAGTGAGAATCGTGAAGCAGTTTTAGAGAGGGTTCAAAATCTTAAAAAAACATATTTAGGATAAATTCAGTTTATAAACTCAATATATTCCTGATATATTCTTTAACTTGATGATAATATGAACCCCCAAACATATTGGCATGATTTAATATATGGTAAAAATTATAAATCATAGTTCTTTTTTCAAACCCTTTTTTAATTGGAATAACTTTATGATAATTTTCATAAAATTCGCTTCCAAAATTACCAAATAATCTAGTCATAGCAATATCTACTTCACAATCGGCCCACCAACATGCAGGGTCAAATATTACACCTTTATTAATTCTATTTACACCTATATTGCCCGACCATAAGTCACCATGAACAAGTGAATTAAATGGCTCATGGTCATGTAGTTCCGATTCAATTTTTGTCTTTATAATATTTTTAATATTAATTTCTAAAAAGTCTTTTTCTAACATTGCTAATTGAGGTTCAATTCTTAAATTAATAAAACATTTAATCCAATTTCTCTCCCAACCTTTTATTTGATTTGTGGTTCCTATATAACCATCTATAGGAAAGCCAAAGCTTTGTGGATTAAATTTATTTGATTCACAATGCATTTCTCCTAAACCTTGCCCTAATTTTTTCTGATCACTATTTTTCATATCTATCCACTCCATTAATAGTAGTTCTACATTGTTGAGTTCTAAGTACAAAATAATTTTTGGAATAATTAAGTTTTCATAATTAATATATTTTTGAAGATTCTTCAGACAAAATTCTTCAAATTTAAGAAATTTGACTTTTCTTTCATTTCTCTTAAGAAAGAATTTTGCAGTTTGAAATTCTATTTGCCATGAATTATGAATATCTCCACCAAAAACTTGTTTTATACTTTTTGGTGTTTTTTCTCCTAATTGATTACAAATTTCGCTAACTTCGAATTGAGATATTTTTTGCATTTTAATGTCTAAGTCAGATATTGTTGTGGTTGGTGCTGGTATCGCAGGGTTGACTTCTGCAGCTATTTTATCAAAACTAGGGCTTTCAGTTACTTTGATTGAATCACATACTCAATCTGGAGGTTGTGCTGGAACATTTAAGAGAAAAAAATATATTTTTGATGTTGGCGCGACACAAGTAGCAGGATTGGAAGAAGGGGGAATACATTATAAAATTTTTAAATTCCTAGATATTCCTGTTCCTGAAGCATCTATTTTAAATCCAGCTTGTATTGTTGATTTAAATGATGGAAGTAAGCCAATACCTATTTGGTACGACAAAAATGAATGGATTAAAGAGAGGGAGATGCAGTTCCCAGGTAGTCGCAAATTTTGGCAAATATGTAATTTAATTCATCAAAGTAATTGGACTTTTGCTAGTAATAATCCTGTATTACCCATAAGAAATTTGTGGGATTTTTCACAACTGTTTAAAGCACTAGCTCCAACGAACCTATTAACTGGAATATTACTGAAATCTACTATTTTTGATCTTTTGCGAATTTGTGGATTATCAAATGATGAGAGATTAATAAAGTTTCTTAATTTACAATTAAAGCTTTATTCTCAAGAAGATGTTTATAAAACAGCAGCGTTATATGGATCTACAGTTCTGCAAATGTGTCAAAAACCACATGGCCTTTGGCATTTAAAAAAATCAATGCAGGGTTTAAGTGAAGCTTTAGAAAATTCATTAAAAGATACAGGAGTTAATATTCTTTTTGGACAAAAAGTAAATTCTATGAAATATGATGATGTAAAAAAGAGTTGGAAGGTTTGTGCAATATCTAAGCAAGAGAATTTAGAGTACTATGCAGATGATGTTATCTATACACCACCACCACAATCTCTCGTGAAAAGTCTAGAAAATTCTCTAGATAGAAATCATAATTATAGAGAGAGAATACAAAACCTTCCTGATCCAAGTGGTGCTTTGGTATTTTATTCAGCTTTAAAAAAAGAACATCTGAAATTAATTTCATCAAATCATTATCAAGTTGTTTCTAATGAATTGGGATCACTTTTTGTTTCCATAAGTGATGAAGGAGATGGAAGAGCTCCAAAGGGGGAGATTACATTAATAGCTAGTATTTTTACTAAAACGAATGAATGGTTTAATTTAGATAGACCTCAATATATTAAGAAAAAAAAGGAGTATCTCCAAATCATTTCAATGGAACTAGAAAATCAATTTGATATTGCTTCTGAGAATTGGCTTCATAAAGAATTGGCTACTCCATTAGGTTTTGAAAGGTGGACTAATAGGCCAAATGGAATAGTAGGTGGTCTAGGTCAAAGCCCTGATGTTTTTGGATTGTTTGGGCTACCAAGTAGAACTCCTTTCAAGGGTTTATGGTTATGTGGTGATTCTATTTATCCTGGAGAAGGCACAGCTGGTGTCAGTCAGTCCGCACTAATGGTTTCAAGGCAAGTTTTAGCCTCCAAAGGAATCAATAATTTTAATTTATGAGAATTTTAATTAATAAAATTTGATCTGATTTCTATTGCTTCTGTAAGTTTTTTAGAAAGTAATTCCCAATTTTTATCTTTTATTAAAGTTTCAATCTCATTTATGTTATTTTTAAATTCTTTTATTGCCTTTAAGATATTAGTCTGATTATTTATTGCTAAATCTAAACCTAAATTTGGATTACCCCCGCCTACTCTTGTTGTATCTGCATATCCTGAAGCGGCAAGTTTTTGAGTAAGATCTAATAGTGATTGATTGTTCTCTGCTTTAGCAGTTTTTATTAATGTAGAGGCAACGAATATTGGTAAATGAGATATTAAAGAAACAGCTTCATCATGTTCTTTTGGTGATGTGTGGCAGATTTCACAATCCATGGAGGTTATTAAATTAGTTAATGTCTTAAGTGCATGTGAATTACTTTTCAAAGTAGGAGTAATAATCCATTTTTTATTTTCTAATAAACTTTCGAAACCTGAATCAACTCCTCTTTCTTCTGTGCCTGCCATGGGATGTGATCCAATAAATAATGGATGTATTTTTTCCCATGTACTAATAACTGGCTCTTTTATAGAACCAACATCTGTTACTATCGCATCTTTTGGAATTGCACTTATTAGATCTTCGGAAGGATGGATTAGATCTTTAATGGGTAATGCCAATATTATTAGAGCGCATTCTTTGAGGATGCCCAAATCGCAGCTAATAAAATTCGCAAGATTTTTCTTTATTGCCTTTTTTTTATTAAGATTATTATTCGTGACACCATAAATAGTGTGGTTTAATCTTTGGAGTTTTAACCCTATTGAACCACCTATAAGTCCTAGTCCTACAATTCCAATATTCATTGATTTATTAATTAAAGGCTTTTTATATTGATACCAGTTTTTTGTATATTAGGAGCATGTTTTTTCTTGATTTGACATTACTGGAATTATATAATGCTTGAAATTTTAAGTCATCAATACTTAAAAAGATTTATTAGATCTCATAAGTCAGATTGGGATCATATTTATTCTTTTGGGCGAATAATTTCAAAGTGTCTTAAAAAAAATGAAACTTATCTAATTAACTCAGAAATTTTTTCCACAAATAATTGGCTATCCGCGTTGTTGATTTCTTTATTTTTATTTGAAGAAAATTCAATTTTTGTTTTATCGAAGGAAAAAATAGAATTTTTAAAAAACAAACATTTCAGAGAATTAAAAAGTCTTGGGTTTAATTTTATTTTAGAAAATGATCAAATAATTTTTCCCAATCATCGAGTTTGTTTTATCACCCTTGAAAAATTATTAAATGATTTAGATCTCCTTAGTTCTTGTAACAATCGAATTGTTTTTTCTGGAATTGAAAATATAAAGCAAGATTTAAAAAATCATTTTAGAATTTCATTGCTGAAAAAAAATTGGGTCCATAATTTTGATCAATCATCATCTATTAATCAAAAGATAATTAGTACATATAACTTTCTTAAAAAGAAGTTTTTCTTAAGGAAAGCTTTAGATAATGAATATATTTTTTTAGATAAAGAAGAAATTAATTTTCTTTCACAATTTTTTGATGAACATGCTTCATTTTCTGATCATTTTTTAAAAGTAAGACATGCTTTGTCTGAAGGATGGGCATGCTGGGTGACTTTGGATGAAATAAATTTTGAGTGGAATTTTTATTTAGAACCTATAGATGTACTTTCTCAGATTAAACAATTACTAAAAAATAATAAATTTGTATTTTTATCAGCTACGAGAAAAGATAATTTTTTTCAAAAGTATCTTAAAAAGCAAAGTATAGATATTGATTTAGTCATGAATTTTAAGAGTAATTTTAATGAAAAAAAAATTTTAGTATATGTTCCTCCCAGGCAAATAATCCCAAATAATCCAATGTTTACTCAAATAATTTTAGAGAGATGTAAAAAATTAATAATATTCAGAAAAGGGCTGACTTTAGTTTTATCTGATGACGTTAATTTAAAGCTTAAACTTGCTACAGAACTTGCTGCTACTTATGGAAAGAAAGTATTACTAGAGACTATTCCTTCGCTTAATAATGAAATTTTATGTGCTAGTTATATTTGGTGGATTAATAATTCTTATTTAATAAAAAGTCCTGAACAAATCATTATTCCATTGCTACCTATTCCTAATATGTCAGAACCTATTAATGAAATTACTGTTTCTAATAATAAAAATCATTCTAAAGATTGGTTTAGAGAATTTTTACTTCCTGAGGCAATACAAAAATTAGAAAGATCAATTTCACCTTTAAGAAAAAACGCTGGTAAATTAATAATTTTAGACGGAAGAGCAAATAAAAGAAAATGGGGGAGATTTATTGTACAAAGTATTCAACCTTCAAAACAAATAAATTATATGCTTCCTTACGATTAGGTTATTATTCAGGAAATATATCTAAATATGGGAGAAGCAAAAAGGAGGAAATTATTAGGTATTCCTCCTAAACAAAAAAATACCAAGTCTAAATCAGATGAATCACCTAGATTATTTGATTGGCTACCCCTTACTCTGAATCAGAGAGACAGCTTAATAAAATTAAGTATAAAAGCTAGTTGGTATGGAATTGGAGGGTTAGTGATCTTGTGGGTGGTTGTCAGATTTATTGGACCAGCTGCAGGATGGTGGACTCCTGCTGATTCATTATGAAGCAAGCTTCTTTTTTATAAAATTTTAAAGCCCCTTACAGCATTGATTTATGAAGGTAATTTCCTATTTAACCAAAAGGGTGCCTTACCAATTTGCCTCTCCAACCTACCTTGCCAAGTTTATATTCTGAAATGAAACGATGTGATGTCTGCGATAAGTTAGGCAAAGTCCACTATAGATGTAAATCTATTGACTATAAAACTTGGATATTTTCTTGCAAAGAGTGTTGGAAAGTTATTTCTAAGCAAGAGGAATATTATTATGGCGGAACAAGAAAATCTTAAAATTAAAATAGCAACATATCGATTAAGTAGGAATAAAAAAGAGAGCTTTTATATCCTAATGAACTTAATTCTTTGAAAGTATATTTTCAGCAATAATTTACAATAACTATCTGAACCCTATAGATTTGCCCTTGCAGCTTATTAAAAAAGAAATAGCTAGACCATGCCTTTAATTGTTATCTGTGTAATCTTAGTTATATGGAATATTAAAGTTAAGTAGTGGTAAGGCATGGATATCCTATTTTCAAGAATTTATCTTAACCAATACTTATTGAGAATAGATTTGTCCCAATTCAAGGTTATTTCTTGACCCCCTTTCATGCATTCTCCTGATGGATAGCTGATAACCTTTTTTGATATTGCCCCAATACCTAAAGATAATACTCCAATTCCTAATATTGCTTTTGATCTGTTACTTGCAAGAAAAGATTTCATTAGGAATTTTGTATTTAGTTTAATGATATAAGCTTTGTCTTTTTGTCTGTGGTTTTAAAGCTGCTTCTGGAGCAAATATTCGACTATCTTCCCTCCAATATCTACACCTCTTAATTAAGTAATCTCCATGAGGAATAAGTTTCTGGTGAAAAGGGCAAGTCAGAATAGTTATACTTTGATCTGTCGTGCTGTAGCGAAAGTGAGTACAAGTAATGCAAATCTTTGTACGTTTGCTTCTCGAATCTCTGTGATAGTCGAAGTATTCCTACTCTTGCCAGTTCCCCATGATTAATTAGTATACGCGTACTAATATTTATATTATTTGTAAAGCTTAGGGGGCAACAAACTTATTTGCTCTTTAGTAAAATTCCTCTTGCTTTATGCCATCTATTCTCAAAAGACTCTTTGCTTTGCTCTGCCTGGCGCCATGCTTATCTACGCCGCTCTTGTAGGCGTCTAGATATTACTCTGCAGGGTTAAGGCCTTTTCTGCTCCTTAATTAAGGAAGCTTTGTAAGCGCTTCCATCGACCTCTCAAGCTTTTCTCTTTTTAAGATTCTGTATCTCCACATTCAACCTTGATGCTGAGAGAGAATAACCTTTACTATTTCGTCATAGCTGAGCCAAGGATGAGCCTCTTTTGTTTGTTTAAGTGATAATCGTTAATTGTATAGTTATCTATTTGTAGTTTTCTAGGGCTTGTATGGGGTAAAAAATACCGTGCTTCATCATATATAAGACCTGACAAATTTCTCCCAAAATTATCAAAATAATCAGCTACTCACAGATGAGCTTTTTATTTAACATAATATGTTTACATATAGTAACAATTAGATGAAAAGAATTATTCCTTATATCGCCTTTGCATGTTTGACAGGTTTCACAGTAACAAATGCTTCACCATTGATGGCAGGCGGTTGTAGTAGCCACTTGAACAAAAAAGCAGAAATCAAATGCGTTGAAGATGATACTGAGTGTCAAAATGAAATAGCTGAAGAGTTTGAATTAAACAAAACTGTTAGGTCATAAAAATTGACTCAACTTAATTTATTCTTTAATTCTGCTCCACGAGAGTTATTTGAATTCATCTTCTGTTTAACTATCGGTTATATAGCAGGATCACTGGGATTGATTTAATCAATAATAATATGACTACTACATCATTTTTTCAAATATTTTCAACCTCATTTTTAATTTACGTGATGGCATGTTTATGGAGAGATCTTATAAATCAAAAAATAAATATACAGCGTTAAAACCTTCCGGTCATATTTAAATTTTTTAAGAATGTTTAAATATAATTTAGAAGCTTTTAATTATTTTTAATGACTATTGATTTAAAAGATGTAATCTCTAACACTTCTGCTACTCCTTCTACTAATAACATGTATGTAACTTATACCTTTAATTAAAAAAGTTAGTTGTAGCACTTAGAAGTGATACCCTTTCGGGGATATCAATCTAAGCTACTGTCTTAATGTTATTAGCAATTACGGCATTTTCTTGATTGCTATTTAGTACTTTCATCGAATTAGAACTGACTTCAGTACCTTCTGTTAGTTTAGTTTTTACAATAGATTCTACTTTATTCTTTATTTCCAAGTTCTGATCCAACCAAATAATTGTGTTATCTCTTCCTTGTCCAATATTTTCTCCTTCGTAACTATACCAAGCACCTCGCCTAATTATGATATTAGTCTCTTCTGCTAAATCTAATAAACATCCTGTTGTACTAATTCCCTTGCCGAACAGAATATCAAATTCTGCAATTCTGAAAGGAGGAGCTACTTTATTCTTTGCAACTTTCACTTTTGCTCTTATTCCATATTCTTCTGTACCTCTCTTAAGAGTCTGAATTCTCCTAATGTCGAGTCTTACTGAAGCATAAAACTTTAATGCATTACCTCCTGTAGTTGTCTCTGGATTCCCATATGTAACGCCGATTTTTAAACGTAACTGATTGAGGAATATCACTGTACATCCTGATTTCCCAATATTTCCAGTTATTTTCCTCATCGCTTGACTCATTAGTCTTGCTTGGCTTCCTATTACGTGATCTCCCATTTCACCTTCTATTTCTGCTCTAGGAGTTAATGCTGCTACTGAGTCAACAACTACAAGATCTACTGCTGTAGACCTTATGAGTTGATCAACTATTTCTAAAGCCATTTCACCCGTATCTGGTTGCGAGACTAGTAAATTTTCAACATCTACTCCTAGAGAGGCAGCATAGACTGGATCTAAAGCATGTTCAGCATCTACAAATGCTGCTATGCCTCCATTCTTTTGAACTTCTGCTATTGCATGGAGTGTTAGAGTTGTTTTTCCTGAACTTTCAGGCCCGTAAACTTCAACGACTCTTCCCTTTGGATATCCTCCTCCTAATGCTAAATCTAACGTGAGAGCTCCTGTAGATATTGTTTCCACTTTCATTCTTGAGGCATCCCCAAGCCTCATTATTGATCCTCTTCCAAAGTTTCTTTCTATCTGTCCTAAGACTAGATTTAATGCTTTGTTTTTCTCTGTAGATGACGATTCTTTCGAATCTTTTTTTCTTCTTTCTTCAAAACTCATGTTAATTTATTGATAAAGCCTCATAATTATTTTTAAAATAAATTTAAAATTAATAATTACAAATCATAGTACATGCGTACTCTAGCCGAAGATATTTAAATTGCAAGTAAATTTTCTAAACTTTTCAATTTCAATAATTTAATTTCATACGGTAAATTAAGTCTATCTATACTCTTTAAATAGCCCCAATCAGCTAAGTAGCAAGGGATATTATTTGTCAATGAGTTTTGCTTTATATCAATTAGTGTATTTCTTCTATCTTCTATAAAACCCAAAATTTCATATTCTCTTGAGAGTTTTGATGTAATCTCTACTTTTGTTCCGGATTCATAACCAAAAATTAACTCTGGAAAAATATTTAATTTTTCAAGAAATTTGCCTGCAAATATTTTTCCTTTTGTTGTTATGATCCCTGTCTGGATATTGTTTTTCTTTATTTTTTCTATAAAATCTATAACTTCATAAAATGGTCGATGCAATTTTATCCAATTGTCAAAATTATTATCTATTTGATATTTTCGTGCGTTATCAAGACTTTTTTGTAAATCGTCAGCAACCCAGTAATTTTCCACTAAAACTTTCTGACAATTTTGATTATATTTATTTAAAAAATTGATTTTATTTTGATTGTTTAGTGGATCTTTTCTTTTGATAATTTGGTGGACAATGATTAACATTTCCCATCCGTATTTAACCCAAGGTCTCATTTCTATGAAAGTATTTGAAACTTTTTTGTAAAGATCTTGATCAATTAAGATATTTGGACAATTTAAAAATTTTTCAAAAGTTAATAATGAACTATGCCAGTATTCGTTCATTCCATCAACAATAACGCCATCAAAATCAAATAGAAATAATTTCTGTGAGCTCACTCAACTAAGTTTTAAAACTGGGCCGCTAGGATTCGAACCTAGGAATGTCGAGACCAAAACCCGATGCCTTACCACTTGGCGACGGCCCAATGAATTTTCATTTTAATACATTTCTAGTTTTTTTTCTATCAAAAAATATAAATTTTTATTCTGGATTTTCTGTAATTTTTTTTGTGTACTCAAAAAGTTTGATTAGCTTATTTTCCATGGGTTAAGCAATTTTTGTGCTTTTTTTATTGCTAAAGCCATTTTTTCAGGATATTCATGTAATTTTTTATTATTTTTGTTGGCATCCTCAATAAGAGGTTGCATTATTTTTCTGGCAGAACTCCCAAAAGCAATTCCATCAGGGAAGTTATTCATTTTTAAAAATTCATGAGTTTTTTCATTAGTTCCTCCTGCTAGTTGAATTAAACCTGGGGGAAGATGAGATCCTATATCGTTCCATAATTGAACTGTATCCTTTCCTGTTACTGGTGCTAGATCCCCAGACATTGGCCTACCATCTAGCTGCCAAATTAGCGGCACATTATGTTCAACAAGAATTTCATATCTATCCCAGAGTGCTTTTAAAAGATCTTTTGCTCTTTTTTGTGATTGATTTAATCCACAACTTACAGATATTTTTTTTAATTTTATCCCTGAAGTTTTGAGAATATTTGCCACTTTTATAAAAGAATCTAGTCGATTAATTTCTGTATGAATTTCTACTGCATCTGGCTTAATTGTTTGTAAAGTGTCCGGTAAATCATTATTTGACAACCTATATTCATATTCAGAAATTAAATTGAGGGGACAGCTATTTATACATCTTCCACATCCATAGCATTTATTTTCTATTACCCCAGAATAATCAATTGCAGAGGTAGGACAAATCCTTTCACATGGCCTAGAACAATTTGAGGGACATTTCAATGGATCAAATTTAGCTTTACGAAAATGTATATCCTTTCCATCACTAATGCTTATCATCAATCCAGGAGAGGCCCCACATACGTCCTTCGCCCATTTGATACCATTTCTCGCGGCTTCAACTATCGATTGGTCAGCAGCAACATCAATGTAGTCAACTCCAGCAGCTGAATAAATTGCACATAAATCTTCTATAGCAACAATATCTTCATTGCTAGCCCCGCAAATCAATTTAACCCATTTATCTGATCCCTTTTTATTTTCTTCAAACAACTCAATTTTAGAATTCATTTAATATGTAATCATTTAAAGATTTCCATTCAAGTTTTCTAGAACCACCCATTTCAACAACAATTTTTAATTTGTTATCTGTAGTAGGGAGTTTAATTAAGCTTTCTAGCTCAGATTGAGATAAGACTTGACCTTCCAATAGCCATAATAATTTATCCTGATCATTTTCATTAAATAATTCAGAAGCCTGAGGGATTACTTGCTGAACTTCTCCAAGAGCACCATTTCTGCCAATACTTTGGTGCCCGAGATGAGGTGGCCTTATACCGTGTAATTTTAATAAAAAAACTTCAGGATCTCCTAATCCTCTGGCAGAAGTTATGTAAGTTTTAAAACCTTTAGCTCGCATTCTTCTTAGAAGACGAGTTTCATATCCGCCCTCAAGAGGAGCAAATATAGCTAAACATTTATTTTTATTTAAATCATTATGAAACTTTTTTCCTGTCAGAAGTAATGGCATAAAGATTCTCTTTATCTATATATTATTTCATTTTATGGTACTTGATGATGTACAATTTATATTCGGTGAATTTTTTTAAGCTCGCAAGCTAGCAGAGCCTCTGTAACTTCACATTTTTTAGCGTTTCGTTAAAGAAATTTGGGATGGGTTTAACCCGAAGAGAAACTTTCTAATTTTGGAAAAGTCTCACTCCTACAAATAATTAAATTTTTGATTGACAACATTTTCAAAGCTTGAAAAAGAATTGAAAATTAACCAAAAATTATTTACTTGCTAGCATACTCAAGTCTTATGTCTATAGGAATTTTAGGAAAAAAATTGGGCATGTCCCAATTATTTGATAAGGATGGAAATGCAGTGCCGGTTACTCTCATAGAGGCAGGTCCTTGTCGAGTCACTCAATTAAAATCTAAATCTTTGGATGGTTATACAGCTATTCAGATAGGTTACGGTGTATCAAACGATAAGTATTTGAGCAAGCCTGAGAAAGGACATTTATTAAAGTCAGGTGAAGTACTTTTAAAACACTTAAAGGAATACAGAGTCGAAGAGACTTCTTCTTATGAAATTGGGAAAGAAATAACTGTTACAAATTTTGAGGTTGGCCAAAAAGTTGATATTAGTGGGAAATCTATGGGTAGAGGTTTTTCTGGATATCAAAAAAGACATGGTTTTAGCAGAGGACCTATGAGTCATGGTTCAAAAAATCATAGAGCCCCAGGATCTACAGGTGCTGGAACAACTCCAGGTAGGATTTACCCAGGTAAAAGAATGGCAGGAAGATATGGAGGGAAAAAAATTACTACAAAAGGATTATTGGTAGTCAAAATTGATGATCAGAAAAATTTGCTTGTAGTGAAAGGTTCGGTTCCAGGAAAACCTGGCTCGATAGTCAATATCAAGCCTAATAATCTTGTGGGCAACAAAGGAGGAGCAAAATCATGACAACTCTAGAAACTTTAAAATGGGATGGTAAAAAAGCTGGCAAAGTTTCAATTGATTTAAAAGTTGCCAAAGAAACTTCTTCTGCTGATTTAATCCATAGAGCTGTTCTTAGACAGTTAGCTAATAAAAGACAAGGTACTGCAAGTACTTTGACAAGGTCTGAAGTTCGTGGAGGGGGTCGGAAACCATATAAGCAAAAGGGTACAGGTAGAGCTCGTCAAGGATCAATTAGGACTCCATTAAAACCAGGTGGAGGTGTAATTTTTGGTCCTAAACCACGCTCTTATAATTTGGATATGAATCGAAAAGAAAGAAGATTAGCACTTAGAACAGCTTTAATGTCGAGAATTAGTGATATTAAAGCTGTGGAAGATTTTGGCTCTAACTTAGATCAACCAAAAACTATCGAAATAATTAATGGTCTTTCTCGATTAGGAATAGAAAAAACTGAAAAGGTTTTAGTTATTCTTGATAATCCCTCTGACGTTATAAAAAAATCTATTAACAATATTGAAAAGGTAAAACTAATTGCTGCTGATCAATTAAATGTTTTTGATATTCTCAACTCTAATAAGTTAGTTATAGGTCAATCAGCAATCAATAAAATTCAGGAGGTTTATGCATCATGAGTAAATTATTTGATTCTCGTCTAGCAGATATAATACGCAAACCTGTAATTACAGAAAAAGCGACAAATGCGCTAGATATTAACCAATATACTTTTGAGGTAGATCATAGAGCCGCAAAGCCCCAGATAAAGGCAGCAATTGAGTCCTTGTTTAGTGTTAAAGTTATTGGAATAAACACTATGAATCCTCCAAGGAGAACAAGAAGAGTTGGTAAATTCTCCGGGAAACGTTCTCAAGTCAAAAAGGCAATTGTCCGTCTTGCTGAAGGAGACAAAATTCAACTATTCCCTGAATCTTAAGAAGTATTTATCATGGCTATCCGTAAATTCAAACCCTATACACCTGGAACTAGACAAAGAGTCGTTACTGACTTTTGTGAGATTACAGGTTCAAAACCAGAAAGATCATTAATAGTTTCTAAGCATAGAAACAAAGGTAGAAACAATAGAGGAGTTATAACCTGTCGTCATAGAGGGGGTGGACACAAAAGGCAATATAGATTGATAGATTTCAGAAGAGATAAAAAAAATATTAATGCTAAGGTTGCAGCTATTCATTATGATCCTCATAGAAATGCAAGGCTTGCACTCCTATTTTATGAAGATGGAGAGAAAAGATACATAATCGCACCTGCAGGAATAAAAGTTGGTCAAAATGTAATTTCTGGAGAAGGTGTTCCAATCGAAGAAGGGAATGCAATGCCTTTATCGGTTATGCCATTAGGGTCAATTGTTCATTGTGTAGAACTATATGCTGGCAGAGGTGCTCAAATGGTCAGATCTGCAGGAGCTAGTGCGCAACTAATGGCCAAAGAAGGAGATTATGTTGCCTTAAAGCTTCCATCAACTGAAGTTCGACTTGTGCGTAAGGAATGTTATGCAACTTTAGGTGAAGTAGGTAATTCAGAAATACGTAATACAAGTTTAGGAAAAGCAGGCAGAAGAAGATGGTTAGGTAGAAGACCTCAAGTAAGAGGTAGTGTTATGAACCCATGCGATCATCCGCACGGAGGAGGAGAGGGAAAAGCTCCCATTGGTAGGGCAGGCCCTGTGACTCCTTGGGGTAAAGCAGCGCTTGGATTAAAGACGCGTAAGAAAAACAAGCCAAGTAACAAATTAGTTGTTCGAAGGCGTCGTCGTATTTCCAAGAGAAGTAGAGGGGGAAGAGATTCTTGATTACTACTATTTTTATTTCTATTTCTATTTTATAAATTATGGGACGTTCATTAAAAAAAGGGCCTTTTATAGCAGATAGTTTGCTCAAAAAGGTAGAAAAACAAAATACTGATAATGATAAATCAGTCATCAAAACATGGTCTAGATCTTCAACTATTCTTCCTGTAATGATTGGTCATACAATCGCTGTTCATAATGGTAAGGCTCATATACCAGTATTTATAACTGAACAAATGATTGGCCATAAATTAGGTGAATTTGCTCCTACTAGAACCTATCGTGGTCACTTGCGAGATAAGAAGGGGGCAAGATAAATGACAAAAACATCTGAAATGACAAAAACAGCTATTGCTCACGGTAAGTATATTCGTGGCTCTGCATCAAAAGTAAGAAGAGTTCTAGATCAAATTAGAGGTAAATCTTATAGAGATGCATTGATTATGTTGGAATTTATGCCATATAGATCTACCGATCCTATTACCAAGGTTTTAAGATCTGCCGTAGCTAATGCAGAACATAATTTAGGTATGGAACCCTCCACCTTAGTGATATCTTCAGCTTCTGCTGACAATGGCCCGGTGATGAAAAGGTTCAGGCCAAGAGCGCAAGGCAGAGCTTTCTCTATCAAAAAACAGACTTGCCATATAAGTATTTCTGTTCAATCTGCTCCTAATCAAACTAATGCGGAGGCACAAAACTAATGGGCAATAAAATTAATCCAACTGGGCTTAGGTTAGGTATTACCCAAGAACACCGTTCAAAATGGTTCGCTACCTCTAAAACTTATCCAATTCTTCTACAAGAAGATAATAAGATTCGTACTTTTATTCAAAAGAAATATAGTGCAGCTGGAATTAGTGATGTTCTAATTGCTAGAAAAGCTGATCAATTAGAGCTCGAATTGAAAACAGCTAGACCTGGAGTGATTGTAGGAAGGCAAGGAAGTGGTATTGAGGAATTGAGGTCAGGCATACAAAAAACTATAGGAGATAGAACAAGGCAAGTTCGAATTAATGTGGTTGAAGTGGAGAGAGTTGATGCGGATGCATATTTACTAGCTGAATACATAGCACAACAATTAGAAAAACGAGTTGCCTTTAGAAGAACTATAAGGATGGCTTTACAAAGAGCGCAAAGAGCTGGGGTTTTAGGCTTGAAAGTGCAAGTAGGTGGAAGACTTAATGGCGCAGAAATAGCCAGAACAGAGTGGACTAGAGAAGGAAGGGTTCCTCTTCATACTTTAAGAGCTGAGGTTGATTATGCACTGCGCGAAGCAAATACAACTTATGGTGTTTTGGGTATTAAAGTTTGGGTTTTCAAAGGGGAAGTCCTTCCTAAAGAAGAACAAACTATACCGGTTGGGGCTATTCCAAGAAGGAAAGGTAGTCGAAAACCTCAGCAATTTGAGGATCGTTCAAATGAGAATTCATAGGAGGTATAACAATGCTTAGTCCAAAACGTACTAAATTCCGAAAACAACATAGAGGGAGAATGAAAGGTATTGCCTCTAAGGGCAATACTATTGCATTTGGTCAATTTGCACTCCAAGCTCAAGACTGTGGGTGGGTAACTGCTCGACAGATTGAAGCAAGTAGAAGAGCAATGACACGATATGTTAAACGTGGTGGAAAAATATGGATTCGTATTTTTCCAGACAAACCAGTCACTATGAGACCAGCTGAAACTAGAATGGGATCAGGAAAAGGTAATCCTGAGTTTTGGGTAGCTGTTGTAAAACCTGGAAGAATATTATTTGAAATGGGTGGTGAAGAGATTACAGAAGAAATTGCCAAAGAAGCTATGCGCTTAGCCCAATACAAATTACCAGTAAAAACAAAATTTATTTCTATTGATAAAAATCTTAAAAGTAATTCATCATTAGAAGCAAAGATAGAGAAAGAATCAACAGAGGAGGTTAAAAAATGAAAAACTCAGAATCTATAAAGGAATTTAAAAAGTTAAATTCTTCTCAAATTAGTGAAAAAATTGATCAATTAAGAAAGGATCTCTTCGATCTGAGATTCAAACAAGCAACAAGACAGCTTAATGAAACTCATCAATTTAAAATCATAAAGAAACAAGTTGCACAATTACTTACTCTTAGTAAAAGTCAATCCACTTCTCAAAAAACCGCTGATTAATTATTACCATGGCACTTAAAGAAAGAATTGGTACTGTTGTAAGCGACAAAATGGACAAAACAGTTGTTGTTGCCGTAATCAATAGATACCCACATCCAACTTATAAAAAGATTGTAAGTAGAACTACTCGCTATAAGGCTCATGATCCAGAAAACACATGTGTTCTAGGAGATCGAGTCAAAATTAAAGAAACAAGGCCGCTAAGTGCTCACAAAAGATGGGCAATAGAAGAAATTCTAAACAAAACAATAAAGAATAAGGAGAATAAAAAATGATACAACAGGAAACTTATTTAACTGTTGCTGATAACAGTGGTGCTAAAAGACTTCAATGTATTAGAGTTTTAGGCTCAAATAGAAGATATGCACATGTCGGAGATGTTGTGGTTGCATCAGTTAAAGATGCATTGCCAAATATGGGGGTTAAAAAATCAGATGTTGTTAAGGCAGTTATCGTTAGAACAAGACACACTTTAAGAAGAAATACAGGTAACTCAATTCGTTTTGATGATAACGCAGCTGTTTTGATTAATGAAGATCAAAACCCGAAAGGTACTAGAGTCTTTGGACCAGTAGCAAGAGAATTACGTGATAAGAATTTTACGAAAATTGTTTCTTTAGCTCCGGAGGTTATTTAAATGTTGGACTCACTTAAACAAAAGAAAAACTTTAAACGAATAAAAATGAGAATCAAAACAGGAGACTTAGTTAAAGTTATTAACGGTAAAGAAAAGGGAAAGACTGGTGAAGTTTTAAAAACTATTCCTCTAGAGAATAGAGTAGTGGTAAAAGGAATAAATCTTAGAACAAAACATGTCAAACCTACTCAAGAAGGAGAAAGCGGGAGAATATTAACTGAAGAAGCATCATTACACGCTTCTAATGTAATGTTTTTTTCAAAGGATAAAAATCTAATTAGTAAAATAGAATATTTTATTGATAAAGAGGGCGTTAAAAAAAGGAGATTAAAAAAAACTGGTGAATTAATTGATTAAATTCTTCATCAAAAACGAGATTTCAATTTTCTTATTACACAATTCTGACAAAGACCAGAATTTATTACAAAAATCATGACTCTTAAAACTCGCTACAAAGAAGCAATAAGACCAAAGCTTTTAAAAGATCTTGGTCTTAAAAATATTCATCAAGTACCAAAGGTTATTAAAGTTAACGTAAACAGAGGTCTTGGAGAAGCTGCTTCTAATTCAAAGGCTTTAGAAGCCTCTTTAAATGAAATGGCAACTATTACCGGACAAAAAGCTTTAGTTACAAGATCTAAGAAAGCAATCGCAGGATTTAAAATTAGGGAAGGCATGGCAATCGGTTGTACCGTTACCCTAAGGGGAGATAGGATGTATTCTTTTTTAGAAAGATTTATAAATCTAGCCTTACCAAGAATCAGAGACTTCAGAGGTGTTAATCCCAAAAGCTTTGATGGAAGAGGTAATTACACTTTAGGAGTTAAAGAACAATTGATATTTCCAGAAATTTCATTTGATAAAATTGATTCCATTAGAGGAATGGACATAACAATTGTCACCAGTGCCTCAACTGATCATGAGGGTAAAGCTCTCCTGAAAGAGCTAGGAATGCCTTTTAGTAATTAACCTTATAAACATGTCAAATCACGATCCTATTTCAGATATGCTTACTCGTATAAGAAATGCGAGTCAAAAAAAGCATACATCCACCTCGATCCCAGCATCTAAAATGTCTCTTAGTATAGCTAAAGTACTTCAAAAAGAAGGTTTTATAGCTGATATTAATGAGGAGGGTGAAGGTTACAAGTCTCAAATAGTTTTAGGACTTAAATATAGTGGTAAAAATAAATTTCCTACTATCAGATCAATGCAAAGAGTAAGTAAACCTGGATTGAGAGTTTATAAAAACACAAAGGGCTTACCAAAAGTTCTTGGGGGTCTTGGAGTTGCTATAGTATCAACTTCAAAGGGTGTAATGAGTGACCGTGACGCAAGGAAACAAGGAATCGGTGGCGAAGTTCTTTGTTATGTTTATTAAGGGGTATTAATTATGTCAAGAATAGGAAAATCTCCAGTACAAATTCCAGAAAAGGTATCTGTTGATATTAATGGATTAAATATTACTGTAAAGGGTCCAAAAGGGGAATTGAAAAGACTGATGCCAGAAGGTGTCAATTTTGATCAAAAAGAAAATCATATAGTTGTTACTCCAGCAACTACCAAACGATACTCAAGGGAAAGACATGGTCTCTGTAGAACGTTGATTTCAAATATGGTTCAAGGAGTTACTGAAGGATATTCAAAGAAATTAGAAATAGTGGGAGTTGGATCTAGAGCTCAAGTTAAAGGGAAAAATCTAGTGGTAAGTGCTGGATATAGTCACCCAGTAGAAATGGTCCCCCCCGATGGTATAACATACAAAGTTGAGAGTAATACAAATGTAACTGTATCTGGAATTGATAAAGAAATTGTTGGAAACGAAGCAGCAAAAATCAGATCAATCAGACCTCCAGAACCTTATAAAGGTAAAGGGATAAAATACCAAGATGAGAGAATCATCAGAAAAGCTGGAAAATCCGGCAAAAAATAATTTCTTTAAAATCATGGCTAAACTTTCAAGAAAACTTCAAACTCAAAAACGTCATAAAAGATTAAGGCGATACTTAATCGGAAATAGAACTCGTCCAAGGTTAGCTGTTTATCGTTCTAATAATCATATCTATGCGCAAGTTATTGACGATGATTCACAACAAACTATATGTTCAGCATCTACTATAGATAAAGAACTTAAAGATGATTCAGATAAACTCTCATCTAATTGTAGTTCCTCTTCAATTGTCGGAAAGTTATTAGCTAAAAGAGCGATTAAAAAAGGTATCAAGCAAGTTATTTTTGATCGAGGCGGTAATCTTTACCATGGGAGGGTTAAAGCTCTTGCTGATGCAGCCCGTGATGCAGGCTTGAATTTCTAAATATTTATTTTTATCATGACAGACACTCCAACAAAACAAGAAAATCAGTCAAAGACTGAAAATATATCTTCATCTAGTCCTAATGAGCAGAGGAGAGGTAATCGTAATAATGAAAGAAAAAGAAATCGAAGAGGTGATTCTAAAAATGAGAGGGATTCTGAGTGGCAAGAAAGAGTTGTGCAAATTAGAAGGGTATCTAAAACAGTAAAAGGTGGTAAAAAAATGAGTTTTAGAGCAATTGTTGTTGTTGGTAATGAGAAAGGGCAAGTTGGAGTAGGAGTCGGTAAGGCAGGAGATGTTATTGGAGCAGTTAGAAAAGGAGTTTCAGATGGTAAAAAAAATCTTGTTAGAGTCCCTTTAACTCCAAATAATTCAATACCCACCTTATCTAAAGGCAGAGATGGAGCGGCCAATGTACTTATTAGACCTGCTGCACCTGGTACGGGTGTTATTGCTGGGGGGTCAATTAGGACAGTGTTAGAATTAGCAGGCATAAAAAATGTCTTAGCTAAAAGATTAGGTAGTAAGACTCCCTTAAATAATGCAAGAGCTGCAATGGTTGCTCTTTCCCAATTAAGAACTCACAAATCTGCCTCCAGAGAGAGAGGTATTTCTCTTGAACAGCTTTACTCTTAAAATTATGACTACAAAATTAAATACCTTAAAATCAAACACTGGTTCAAGAAAGAAAAAATTAAGAAAAGGCAGGGGTATTGCCGCTGGGCAGGGAGCTTCTTGTGGTTTTGGTATGAGAGGACAGAAATCTCGATCTGGAAGACCTACAAGACCTGGCTTTGAGGGTGGTCAAATGCCTCTTTACAGAAGAGTTCCGAAATTAAAGCACTTTGAAATTATTAATCAAAAAAACTTTTCAATAGTTAATCTAGGCAAATTATGTGACTTCAAAGATAGTGAGATTGTTAATATAGATTCACTTGTGAAAAAGAAGTTACTATTCAAGCCGAAATTTCCTCTTAAAATTTTAGGAAATGGAGAAGTTAAAGTTAAATTAACAGTTCAAGCTCATGCATTCACTAAAGTTGCTAAGGAAAAAATCGAAGCAGCAGGTGGAACTTGCGAAATTATTAATACTAAATAAATTTACTTATAAATTTAATTTCACTTGCCGATGTTAATTAACAAAAGTAGAAATCCTAGTGCTTCAGAAATAGTTACTCAATTATTTCTAAATAAAGAGTTAAGGAATCGAGTTTTAACAACTTTAGGTCTTCTACTTTTGGTCCGACTGGGTATTTATATCCCGATGCCTGGAATTGATAGAGTTGCCTTTAAAAGTTTTATTGACCAGGGTGGTCAATTAATTGGTTTTCTAGACATTTTCACTGGGGGAGGAATTTCAACCTTAGGAATATTTGCACTTGGGATTTTACCATTTATTAATGCTTCAATTATTATTCAACTTTTGACTGCTTCATTACCTGTCCTTGAGGATTTACAAAAAAATGAGGGTGAAGCAGGTAGAAGAAAAATTGCTCAGATAACCAGATATGTTTCTTTAGGGTGGGGTTTTTTACAAAGTATTATCTTTTCTTTAATTCTTAGACAGTATGCAATCGAGGGTATTAGTGAAACTTCCTTTGTTTTGCAGACATCTATTGCCCTTGTGACAGGCTCAATGATAGTAATGTGGTTTAGTGAAATTATTACGGAGAAAGGAATAGGTCAAGGAGCCTCATTAGTGATTTTCTTAAATATTGTTGCAACCTTGCCAAAAGCTTTAAGTTCAACTATTGAAAAAGCACAAACTGGAGATCGTGGAGATGTCCTAGGTATAGCTGTTTTGCTTGGGGTCTTTTTACTGACAATCGTAGGAATAATTTTTGTTCAAGAAGGAGCAAGACGTATACCAATTGTTAGTGCAAAAAGACAGATAGGTAATTCTTCATTACTTCCAACACGACAAAGTTACCTGCCATTAAAGTTAAATGCTGGTGGAGTTATGCCAATAATCTTTGCATCAGCCTTGATATTTTTACCAATAACAGTCGCAAATGTTACTGGTAATCCAATTCTAATTAAATTAGCTGGCAGTTTGAATCCGGGTTCTTCCAATCCATGGCCTTATGCATTAACGTTTTTTTCTCTAATTTTAGGTTTCTCATATTTTTATGCTTCTCTTACTATCAATCCAGTAGATGTAGCATCTAATTTAAAAAAGGGGGGAGTCGCTATTCCTGGGGTAAGACCTGGTTCGAATACCGCAAATTACTTATCAGGTATACAAAATAGGTTGACGCTATTAGGTGGATTATTTTTAGGTTCAGTAGCTATAATTCCTGCGGCAGTAGAGAGAGCAACTAACGTTCAAACTTTTCAAGGTTTAGGAGCCACTTCTCTATTAATTCTTGTAGGAGTTGCGATTGATACCGCTAAACAAATTCAAACTTACGTTATTTCGCAGCGGTATGAGGGACTAGTTAATAATTAATGAAAAAACATTTACTATTTTTAGGCCCACCTGGAGCAGGGAAAGGAACTCAAGCAGCCCTCTTAAGTGAAACTAACTCTTATTTACACTTATCAACTGGAGAATTATTAAGAAAAGAAATTGATTTGGATACTGATTTGGGTAAACAAGTAAAAGATATTATGAATAAAGGGGAACTTGTGAGTGATCAACTAGTTTTAGAAATTGTTAAAAAGAATTTGGATAAAGATAATAAAGGTTGGATTTTAGATGGTTATCCTAGAAATTTGTCTCAAGTGAATTCTCTAAATGATGTCTTGATGAATATCAATCAACCTTTAGAGATTGTATTTTATTTAGATATCCCAGAAGAAGTTTTAATAAAGCGTTTACTTATGAGGGGCAGAAAAGATGATAATGAAGAAGCTATTAAAACAAGATTAAAAATTTATAAGGAAACTACAGAGCCATTGATTGAATACTATAAAAGTCTCTCTTTATTAAAATATATAAATGCTAATGATGATCTAAAAACTATTTCTGCTGATATAAAACATAAAATGGCTTGATGATGATGTAGAATATAAAATTAACATTTTAATGAGAAAACCTTATGAAGGTTAGAGCCTCAGTAAAAAAGATGTGTGACAAATGTCGTGTTATTCGTAGACATGGCAGGGTAATGGTTATTTGCACCGCGAGCCCTAGACATAAACAGCGTCAAGGTTAATCTTTGATGACATTAAATTAAAACCTTTTACTAATTCGAAACAAGTGGCCAGGATTGCAGGAATTGACATACCTCGTGAAAAACGAGTTGAAATTGCACTTACATACATCTATGGAATTGGTCTAACAAGATCAAAATTAATCCTTTCAAATACAGGAATTAATCCTGATATTCGTGTTAAAGATTTATCGGATAGTGATGTACAAAAATTGAGAGGTGCCGCAGAAGATTTCACTGTAGAAGGTGATTTGCGTAGGCAAGAAGGAATGGCTTTAAAACGCTTGCAAGATATTGGTTGCGTTAGAGGTAGGAGACATAGAATGAGTCTCCCAGTGAGAGGACAGAGAACAAGAACTAATGCTAGAACTAGACGAGGCTCAAGAAAAACTGTTGCGGGTAGGAAAAAATAATTAACTCTTTATATAAAAAATCGTAATCAATCAAACTATTATGGCAGCTCCAGTAAAAAAAACAGGTTCAAAGAAATCAAAGAAAAATATCCCCAACGGTGTAGTACATATTCAAAGTACTTTTAATAACACTATCGTATCTATTACTGATTCTTCAGGTCATGTAATTTCTTGGTCCTCTGCAGGAGCTAGTGGTTTTAAAGGTGCTAGAAAAGGAACTCCATTTGCGGCTCAAACAGCTGCCGAAGCCGCAGCTAAAAGGGCGCTTGATCAAGGGATGAGGCAAATAGAAGTACTAGTTAGAGGCCCTGGCTCAGGTAGGGAAACCGCCATAAGAGCTTTACAAGTTGCTGGTTTAGAAATAACTCTAATAAGAGATGTAACTCCATTACCTCATAATGGATGCAGAAGACCTAAACGTAGACGCGTTTAGAACTTAACCATTTCCCACCAACCCCCCCAAACATTCAACCCTTTTTTTCCGTGTTGCAATACCAGATTGACAGAATCGATCATCAAACATCAGATGACCGCTCCCAAACAGGAACATTTTTAATTGGCCCTTTAGAAAGAGGACAAGCTACAACTCTCGGTAACTCTTTAAGAAGAGTTCTTATGGGAGGACTTGAAGGAAGTGCTGTTACTGCTGTAAGAATAGCAGGAATTAATCATGAATATGCCACTATCCCAGGAGTTAGAGAAGATGTTTTAGATATTCTTTTAAATTGTAAGCAACTTTCTATTAATAGTTCTAACCCAGAACTTGAGATTGGAAGATTAGTTGTAAGTGGCCCAATGGAAGTAAAGGCAAATGACATACAATTTTCTTCTCAAGTTGAGATTGTTGATGGTGAAAAACCTATTGCAACAATTCAAGCAGGACATAATCTAGAGCTGGAAATTCATGTAGAAAGAGGAGTTGGTTATAGACCTGTAGATCGCAGAAACCAAGAAACTACAGCTATTGACTTACTTCAAATTGATGCTGTTTTTATGCCTGTCAAGAGAGTTAATTTTACAATAGATGAAACTGCTGTGGCAGAAGGAGGAACTGGTAGAGAAAGATTAAAAATGGAAGTTGTAACGGATGGTTCAACGAGCCCTGATGATGCAATTGCTGAAGCAGCAAACCAGTTAATTGAACTCTTTCAGCCCCTAGCAACAGTTACAATGGTTGAAGAAATACCTGAAGAACCAGAACCTTCTCCTGAAGCTCAAATTCCATTAGAAGAACTAAACTTGTCCGTTAGAGCTTATAATTGTTTGAAAAGAGCACAAGTCAATTCTGTATCAGATTTGATGGGGTTCAGTTATGAAGATCTTTTAGAAATTAAGAACTTCGGCTCGAAATCTGCGGATGAGGTTATTGAAGCTCTTGAGCGAATAGGAATTTCAATTCCACAAAGCAGGACATCTGTTTAACAAATTTTGAGATTATGAGACATCAACTTAGAATTCCTCTTTTAAGTAAACCAGCTGATCAAAGAAAAGCTCTTCTTAGAGGTTTAACTACCCAACTTATTAGAGAAGGTAGAGTTACAACAACTAAAGCAAGAGCTAAAGCTTTAAGAAATGAGGCGGAAAGAATGATCTCCTTAGCAAAGGAGGGTACTTTATCTGCCAGAAGAAGAGCTATTGGTTTTATTTATGATAAAAAATTAGTTCATTCACTATTCGAGAAAGCTCAAGAAAGATATGGAGATAGAAATGGTGGTTATACACGAATTGTTAGAACTGTAGCTAGAAAAGGTGACAATGCCCAAATGGCTATTATCGAACTTGTTTGAAGTCAGAAAAATAATTTAAATTATAACCTTTGAAAAGAGTAGCTTTAGTTATCCAATACGATGGATCCTACTTTTCAGGTTGGCAAAGACAGAAAAATGCAATAAGTGTTCAAGAGACAATTGAAAATTGCCTTTTTAGAATATCAAATCAAAATATAAAAACATTTGCATCAGGTAGAACAGATGCTGGCGTCCATGCATCTGGACAAGTAGTGCATTTTGATATTGATTTTATAATTCCAATTGATCGTTATGCAGATGTATTAAATTGCAGATTACCTCAGACCATCAGAATTTTAGAATCAGTAGAGGTAAAAAATACCTGGCACGCCTGCTATTCTGCAGTTTATAGACATTATCGATACGTAATTAATAATAGTAAGATTCCTAATTTATTTTTAAATAATTGGTCATGGCATAGATATCAAAAATATCTTGATGAGTGTTCAATGTCAAAGGCCTTAGATGGAATGCTTGGAGAACATGATTTTTTTGCTTTTCAAAAGAGTGGGAGTAATAGATCAAATTCTGTTACAACAATAAAATACATAAAATTAGAAAGGATTGAGGATTTGATTTTGATAGATATAAAAGCTTCAGGATTTCTTTATGGAATGGTCCGTTCAATAGTGGGTCAACTTGTTTTAGTAGGAGAAAAGAAAATAACACCAGATATTTTTAAAGATAGATGGATTTATAAAAAGAAACATGATGTTCGCGAATCAGCGCCAGCAAAAGGTTTATGTTTTGTAAACTCAGTATATGAAGAAAATATTTTTAAAGGGATTAATAAAAATGATCTTTTTCCAAAATTTGTAATTAGAGGTTACTCCTAGCTTGGAAAATTTTCTATATCCTCAAATAATATATTTAGATAATCAAAAATAATTGTTTATTCTTCCTTCAATAATGTAGAATTTAATACTTGTTGAATTTATTCTGAAAAACATTTATAAATGAATAAAACTATCACTCCCTCCATAGAAAATATTGAAAGGAATTGGTTTTTAGTTGATGCTAAAGATAAGACACTTGGCAGACTTTCTACAGAGATAGCGGCTGTTTTGAGAGGAAAGAATAAACCAACATTCACCCCTCATTTGGACACTGGTGATTTTGTGATTGTTGTAAACGCCGAAAAAGTAGAGGTAACAGGTAAAAAAGCATCACAGAAATTATATAGAAGGCACTCTGGCAGACCAGGAGGAATGAAAGTTGAAAAATTCGAATCGCTTCAAGAAAGAATTCCTGAGAGGATAATTGAGCAAGCGGTTAAAGGAATGCTTCCTCATAATTCATTGGGGAGACAGCAATTCAAGAAATTAAAAGTTTATAAAGGTTCAGATCATCCTCATGCTGCACAAAATCCTGTATTATTAAATAGTTAAGTTTTAACAATGAATAGTCAAATAAAAAACAAAGCCGTTTATTGGGGTACTGGAAGAAGAAAAACTTCAGTTGCAAGAGTTCGTTTGATTCCAGGGAATGGACAAATAAAAATCAATGGTCGTTCTGGTGATGATTACTTAAACTTTAACCCGTCACACTTAAATTCTGTTAAAGCACCTTTGCAAACTTTAGGTCTTGAAAACTCTTATGATATTTTTGTAAATGTTTTTGGTGGTGGTTTAACAGGACAGGCAGACGCAATCAAACAAGGAGCAGCTAGAGCTCTTTGTGGCTTATCACCAGATAATAGAAAGCCTTTAAAAACAGAAGGTCATCTTAGTAGAGACCCCAGAGCAAAAGAAAGAAGAAAATATGGTCTTAAAAAAGCTAGAAAAGCCCCTCAATTCTCTAAACGTTAAAATCTTTATTATGCCTAAATCAGAAATTCATCCTAAATGGTACCCAGATGCAAAAGTTATTTGTAATGGAGAAGTTGTAATGACAACAGGTTCGACTAAACCTGAATTACATGTTGATGTTTGGAGTGGTAATCATCCTTTCTTTACAGGAACTCAAAAAATTCTTGATACTGAAGGTAGAGTTGATAGATTTATGAAAAAATATGGAATGGGGTCTGCTGATTCAGCTACTTCACCAGAAACAAAACAATCAAAAGAATCAGATAAATAGAAATTTACAAATCAAATTTTAAGCAAAACTTAAATTGGAATATACAACATTAATTGCAAGGTTGAAAACTGCTTCAGAAAGTTTTGCAAATTTAGAAATGCAGTTGGCAGATCCTGATATTGCAAATAATCCAAAAAAATTAGAATCAATAGCAAAAGAGAGGGCTAAATTGGAACCTTTGGTCCTTGATTTTAATCAATTGCTAGATACTGATAAAGAAATTGATGATTCCAAACAATTGCTTAAAGATAATAGAAACGATAAGGATATGGAATTGTTAATCAATGAAGAATTATGCAGTCTAGAAGTACTTAAGAATTCACTTATTCAGAAAGTAACAATTGCCTTATTACCCAAAGATCCACGAGATGAAAGAAGTGTAATGCTTGAGATTAGAGCTGGAGCTGGAGGAAATGAAGCTTGTATTTGGGCCGGTGATTTAGCAAGAATGTATGAAAGATATGGACAAAAAATTGGGTGGTCAGTAAAACCTATTAGTGCCTCAGAATCGGATATGGGGGGATTTAAAGAATTAGTTATTTCTGTAAAAGGAGATTCTGTTTATAGTCAATTGAAATTTGAGGCGGGTGTTCATAGAGTTCAAAGAGTTCCAGCGACTGAATCTCAAGGTAGAGTTCATACTTCTACAGCAACAGTCGCTGTTATGCCTGAGGCTGATCCAGTTGAAGTTAAAATAGATCCAACTGATTTAGAAATTGGTACAGCAAGGTCAGGTGGTGCTGGAGGTCAAAATGTTAACAAAGTAGAAACTGCTATAGATCTTATTCACAAGCCGACAGGTATAAGAGTATTTTGTACTCAAGAAAGATCTCAATTACAAAATCGTGAGAGAGCTATGGAAATTTTAAGAGCTAAGTTATATGAAATTCAATTGAAAGAAGCTAATGCTAAGGAGAGGTCACAAAGGTTAATGCAAGTTGGAACTGGAGATAGAAGCGAAAAAATTAGAACTTATAATTTTAAGGATAATAGAACTACTGATCATAGATTAAGTTCTAATTTTGCTTTAGAGCCAATTCTGGCTGGACAATTAGACGAAGTGATTGATGCTTGTATAGCTCAAGAACAAAAAAGGATGATGGAAGATTTTAATGAGAGTGAAAATTAAATTTTTTAAAGTTAAGCAGCTAAACCAATAACATATTTACTCCATTCTTTGTGTTTGCCAGAGTCTATTTGTCTTGTAGCTTCAAAATTTAGATTGCTTAATGGGCGGTATGGCTTTCTTTTTAAAGGCATATTTGCTTCTTCAGGAGTTCTACTGCCTTTTTGAACATTACATCTAAGACATGCTGTTGTTACATTTTCCCAATTATCAGTTCCACCCCTGCTCCTTGGTAAAACATGATCTATCGATAAATCGCTACCTCTATGGTTGCAATATTGGCAGGAGTTATTATCTCTTAAAAGTATATTTTTTCTTGTCAGGGCTACTTCTCTGAAGGGGACTTTAACGTAATAACGAAGTCTAATAACAGTAGGTAGTTTTTGACCATCATGAATTAGGTATGATTGATCTTCTTCTAGACTTTCTGCTTTACCTTTAATCATTAAAATGACAGCTCTACGCCAAGAAGTTATATTTAAAGGTTCATAGGAAGCATTTAAAACAAGAGTCTGGCTCATGCCAAAAATCAATTTACATGTCATGCTAGCGGTATATTTAAATAAGCGCATATAATTGCGCAAACATTCAATGCAGATTCTCTTTAATAATCGAAAAAATAATGTCGATACCAACTTAAATTTTGAAGGAGAAATTGATCCAACTCAAAGAGCATGGATAGAAGTGAGTGGTAAAGCAATAGAGTCTAATGTTAGGCAATTAAGATCAAAATTAAAAAATAATTGTGAATTCATGGCAGTCGTTAAAGCTGATGGATATGGACATGATGCGAAAGTTGTGTCTGAAAATGCAATTAAAGGTGGTGCGTCTCAATTAGGGGTAGCAACCTTAAAGGAGGGAATTAAACTTCGTTCTTTTGGAATAAATGTTCCAATTCTTGTACTTGGTAATCTCTATGAAAAAAAAGATTTATTAATATGTTTTAGAAATAATTTGATGCCAACTGTTAGTTCTATTAGAGAATGCTTGATTTGCAATAACATTGGAAAGAGTAATAATTTGAAATTTTCGTTACATCTAAAAGTTGATACCGGGATGTCAAGATTGGGATTTGCATGTAATCAATTTGTTCAACAATTTAATAATATTAAATCTCTTGAAAATATTGCTATAAAAGGAATATATAGTCATCTTGCCTGCGCAGATGAAAAGAATGCATTAAATCCCAAAAGTAGCGCACAATTACAAAGAGAAAAATTTCAAGAATTATTGAAACTTATATGTATTGATAATACAAAAAATATCAAGATTCATCTCGCAAACTCTGCTGGAATGATTATTGGTAAAGATTTTCATTTTGATATGGTACGGGTTGGGTTGGCCATGTATGGTTATGACCCATTAGTAAAGATAAACGAAAAGTTGTTTCTTAAACCTGCTTTATTTTTGAAGGCTAAAGTTACTTTTGTTCGAACTATTGAAAAAGGTATTGGAGTAAGTTACGGAAATAAGTTTGTTAGTGATAGAAAAACAAAGTTAGCTGTCTTAAGTATTGGTTATGCTGATGGTATTTTTAGAAATCTCTCTGGCAAAATAAGTTTGATTCATAATAAAAAACTTTATTCTCAGGTAGGATCCATAACAATGGATCAAATGATGGTAGATATTACAGATTCTAATGATATTAAAGTTGGGAGTACAATGCTATTACTAGGATCTGAGGGGGAGCAAACAATTTCTCCGATTGATTGGGCAGATAAATCTAATAGCATTCCATGGGAAATTCTTTGCTCCTTTAAAAATAGATTACCAAGAGTCCAAGTTGATTAGACATTTCGATTAAATAAATAATTTTGAATGTTTGCTAAAAAATTGATATTGTATAAGAGCTGGAGAGGTGGCTGAGTGGTTGAAAGCGGCTCCCTGCTAAGGAGTTACAGGAGGTAACTTTTGTCGAGGGTTCGAATCCCTCCCTCTCCGTAGACTTGCGGTTCGTAGAAGTTTTTACAAGTGCTTATGTTCAGCTTATACTGAAGAAAAATAGAGTTTTGGCAAATTTAAGTTCACATAGATATTTGTATAGGTTCATAATTTACGTCAACCGAGAAGTGGTTAAAATCGTGAGTGAAGTAAAATTCAAAATTAATGTAGGTTAAATAGTAGTTGTCTATTTTTCCTGTTTAAAAGTAGAGTATTAGGGAAATATATAATTTCTCGATTATATCTAATGAGTTCTTATATTCTTGGTTTGTCTTGTTATTACCATGACAGTGCTGCTGCTCTAATAAAGAATGGAGAGATAATTGCTGCTGCTCAAGAAGAAAGATTCTCTAGGAAGAAGCATGATTCGGGCTTTCCAAAGAATGCAGTCTCCTACTGTCTGAAATCTCAGGGAATCAGTCTTTCAGATATCAAAGAGGTTGTATATTACGAAAAACCTCTTCTTACATTTGAACGTCTTTTAGAGACTTATTTAGGCTGTGCACCAAGAGGAGGCAGATCGTTTGTTACAGCAATGCAAGTTTGGTTGAAGGAAAAACTATTTTTAAAAACACTACTCAAAAAGAATCTTAAAGAGGTACAAGCATCTTTTGGATCTCAGATGTCTGTTATGCCAGACCTCCTTTTTTCAGAGCATCATCTTTCTCACGCTGCTGCTGCCTTCTACCCAAGTCCGTTTGAAGAGTCTTTAGTCCTTTGTATGGATGGCGTGGGAGAATGGGCAACAACGTCTGCTTGGATTGGTAAAGGTAAGAGCATTAAACCACTATGGGAAATAAGTTTTCCTCATTCCCTTGGATTGCTATATTCTGCCTTCACCTATTTTTGCGGATTTAAGGTCAATTCTGGTGAATATAAATTGATGGGTCTCGCCCCATATGGAGAACCCAGATATGTTGATACGATAAAGGAAAATCTGATTGATATCAAAGAGGACGGGACATTCCGTCTAGACATCAGTTACTTTAAATTCCATCGTGGGTTCCGTATGACAGGACGGAAGTTCCATAAACTTTTCGGTAGACAACCACGAAAAGCAGAAACTGAACTCACTCAGTTCCATATGGATTTGGCAGCATCAATTCAGGTTGTGACGGAAGAGATCGTACTGAAATTAGCAAAATCACTTAGGAAAGAAACCGGTGTCAAAAAAATATGTCTTGCTGGAGGAGTTGCTCTTAATTGTGTTGCTAATGGGAAATTACTTCTAGCGAAGATCTTTGATGATATCTGGATTCAACCTGCTAGTGGGGATGCTGGTTCGGCACTGGGTGCAGCCTTGGTTGGATGGCATCAACATCAAGAAAAGGAGAGGATTGTGAACACTAATGACTCTATGAAAGGGACCTATTTGGGTCCTGAGTTTAGTAATGAAGAGATAACCAAATACCTTCAAGATATTAATGCACCTTTTCATACTTACGATGACCCTGATTTGTTTGAGTGTTTAGCAGAGGAATTAGAGAAGGGTCATGTGATCGGTTGGTTCAATGGGCCTATGGAGTTTGGGCCAAGAGCATTAGGTGGTAGATCCATTATAGGAGATCCACGTAATCAGAAGATGCAGAGCGTGATGAACCTAAAGATAAAGTTCAGAGAAAGTTTTCGTCCCTTTGCTCCCTCTGTACTCGAAGAAGATGTAAGCAATCAGTTTGAGATGAATGCCAAAAGTCCATATATGTTATTGGTTGCTCCAGTTAAAAAGGAACTTTGTATAGAGATGACAAAAGAACAAGATAAACTCTTTGGAATTGAAAAACTTAATATCGCCAGGTCATCCCTACCTGCCATTACCCATGTTGATTACTCAGCCAGAGTTCAGACTGTAAGTAGCAGAACAAATCCTAGGTACTACAAATTGATTGATGCCTTCAAGCAAAAAACTGGATGCCCCACCATCGTTAACACCTCATTCAATGTTAGGGGCGAACCAATTGTCTGCACTCCGCAGGATGCTTACAGATGTTTCATGAGAACAGAGATGGAAGTTCTAGTTCTTCAAAATCAAATACTCTTCAAGAGCGATCAACCAAATGTAGAGAAAGATGAAACATGGATGCAAGAGTTTGGACTCGATTGATCATGAAAGAAACAATTTCAAAAAAACAACTACGAGATTTTGGAGTTCTTATTGGATTTGGTTTCCCATTATTCATTGGTTGGTTACTTCCTGGACTAGCGGGACACGGATTCAGGGTATGGACTTTCTGGATAGGGGCGCCAGCATTTATAATTGGTCTTACTTCACCACGCCTACTGCATTATCCATACAAAAGTTGGATAGCACTTGGTCATGCCCTTGGATGGGTTAATAGCAAAATCATCCTTGGTCTTATTTTCATAGTTGTCCTTTTACCTATTGCATTTATCATGCGTGTTACTGGATATGATTCATTAAGAACTAGACGAAAAGGTGAGAAAACTTATCGAGAAAACAGAGAACACCATCAAACTGACCTCACTCGCATTTTTTAACTATGAAAGCATTTTTTGATCTCGTTAAAGACATTTGGGACTTTATGAAAGTTCGCAAAAAGTACTGGTTGGCACCTTTGATAATTACGCTTGTCCTTATGGGAGCTCTTATTGTATTTACTCAGGGCTCAGTTGTTGCGCCATTTATTTACTCGATTTTTTAAAAAATGAATATAAGATGATGCTCCAGATTATTTTTATTTTTTATTTTCAATAACATATAGATTTCTTAAATACTTTTAAGGTAGTTGCGACTATATTTTTGTGAGAGGGATTTAGGTAATTTCTTGCTAATTTTACAAATTTCAATATCAACTATTATTTAATTATTGGCATTGCAAGATACCTTGAAAGTTCGAAGTTTTGTTTGTGAGAATTGGTGATGCTCATAAAAATTATTAAAAAATTTGCTATTAAATTATTAAGAATACGAATTAATCTCAAATTTTGGAAATTTTGGGTTTTTAAGTCCCAATTCTCGAATGATGCCCAATAGTAGCCATAAAAACTCAAAATTATGAATGTATTAATTTGATTGTGTTTGCCGTATATAGAATAAGTATTTCTGCAGGATTTTAATTTATTTGTGACAAAAGAATCTGGGTGATATTTAGATAGATAGGTGCCATATGTTTCAAACTCGCTAAAACCACTTCCAGTTTCGTATAAATGATCTTTATCTATATAACTTATTAAAGTTTTTATCCAGGAAATATTTTCATTATTACCTTCTTCTATTAAAGATATTAAATTATTCATTATCTCTGAATTAACTATCATATGCTCGCTAATAAATGAGAAGTTATTTGTTTTAAGTAAGCCAAAATTCCTTATGGTTTGAAAATAAGGTTTATGAAATTCTTTGCTCGTATTAATAATCGATTTATTTGATTTGTCGAAGAATTTAATTTTTTTTAGCATAACCGTATCTGAATCCCAAATTAAATAATATTTTGATATTTGGGGATGCCTTGAAATATGCATTTTTAAGAATTGTTGAAAATACCAACCTGCTCTTCCTGCTTCCCCTCCATATTCTTTAAGAATATGGACAACATCAATAAGTTTGATATTTGGAATTATTTTGTCCTCATTAAGAATGATTAAGGACTTCTCTCTAGGGAAATTATTTTTAAAAAAATTTATATTTTTCTCGGAAGTAATTATAAATATTCTCTTTGCTTCAGATAATTTGATTAACGATCTAATCGTGCGAATTCCAATTTCCAAATGATTTTTACTAATGCAAGTTACAACATCATAGGTATTTTTCATTTATCAAATGGAATTTAAACTATTGTTGCCAATCTTAGTGGAAAATTTGTTCGGAATAAAAACTTTAACTATATTTGTTTTTTAAAGTGAGAAATATATGGCGTTCTAAAAAGTCATAAGTAAAAAAAAATTAAATAGCAAAATAATTTTTACAAAAGTCTCCTGATTTACAAATAAATATGATTGGTAATGTGATGGATAAATTTCATAAAAGACGTCTCATCTAACTTTATTTTTACTCATCTTGGTTCTATATGTTTCTTTTACTTTGAATCCATTTCCATAATTATTTATAAGAATTGTTTTAATTATTTAGTATTTTTTAAAAAAATCAATATCTATATTTTTAAGATCATTTACAGAATTAAGGATTAAATCAGCGCCTGCCTCTCTAAGTTTTGATTCGTATGAATTACGTTCATTTATCCTGGATTCCAAATGAAGATGAGGTGGAGCTACTCCAATACTTATAAAAATTTGACTTGGGATTCTTTTTTTTGCATTATTAACTGTATTTATATCAGCAATTGTGTCACCGACGTATGCAATTGGTATATTTTTTTGACCTAGATTTTCTATGCAAAGCTTTTTTGCTAATTTAAGAAACCCCTTGGGATCTGGCTTATCAGGTGCATCACCCATTGCTATTAAGGGGGGAGATACTAGCTGAAGTCTTTTTTCTAAAACAAATTTTGCAGAAGCAGATTCAGCTCCACTTACAAACCCCCAAGTAATCCTTTTGGCAGTTAAAAAAGTAAATAATTCTTTTTCCACTAGTAACTCCTCATTTCTTATAAAGCCTGACCAATCTTTACTATCTTTATTTGGATTTCCACCAAAGTAGAAATTTTCAAAACAGCAAATTATTTCTTCTCTTTGAGGTGGTTTAAGTTTGGAATTTTTGCTTTTAATATTCCTCTTTATAAGTTCTAAACTTAAATCCCAATCATTATTCCAGATACCTTCACTTTTAGCATTATCAATATCTTGATAACTTGGCTCCCACCCGCAATATTGATAAACTGTTTTTTTTAGCGAAAGCCTATAACTATTTTCTACGCTTCTTATCACTCCATCAATATCAAATAAAATTACACCTATATTATTCAAGGAATTAATCTCAGTACTAACTTATTAAAGATTAATCTTCTCTTATAAAAAAAGCAAAAACTAATTATTTAATTGTCTAAATGAAATTTATTTTGAAATTTCTTTTATAAATATCCTCTTGGGGTTACAAATATTTCATCAACTAAAGTAGTTTTAGAATTTCCAATAATAATTATTGAAAGCATATCTATCTTTTGTAAGGGGATGCTATCTAAGTTAAAAAAGCTTTTGGATTGATTTTTTCTTCCTACTTGTCTTCCTACTAAGACTGGAGTATTTCCTGGTCTATATCCTAAGCATAATTCGATGGCTCTTTTCAATTGCCAATTTCTTCCAAGTGATTGCGGATTAAAAATGGCAATTACAAAGTCTCCTAATAATGCACCCGCAATTCTTTTTTCAATATTTTCCCAAGGGGTTAACTTATCACTTAAACTTATCGAACAGAAGTCGTTCATTAAAGGAGCTCCCCCAAGTGCTGCAGCTAATTGCATGCTACTTATTCCTGGATGCACCTCAAATGCAGGCCTAAATTCTTTTTTCACTTTTTGAATTAATTCCAAAAGTAGACCAGCCATGCCATAAAAACCAGAATCACCAGAAGATATTAGTGCTACTTTTATTCCTTCTTCAGCAAGTTTTATAGCTTTATCACATCTCGCTCTTTCTTCGGTAAGATTACTTTCAATGAGGACTTGATCTTTTCTTTTAAGAGGTTTAATTAGATCCAAATACATTTTGTATCCAATCCAAGTAGAACATTTGGATAAAGCTTTTCTTGCATCATTTGTTAAATAAGAAATATCTCCTGGACCACTACCTACAATATGAATTTCACCTTTTAATGGGGCATATTGACTTTTAGATTGAGCTACTGCAATAGTTACTGCCCCGGTTATACTTTTTGAAGAATTGATACTTTTAAAAATCTTTTTTTCTTTTAATAGTTTTGAACCATCTCCTGCCGCCAGAATGCATGCTGCCTCAGCAACTGAAGGGGTACCAATTTCAGAGAGTACTACATTTGACGGGTTTGGGGCATTGACTTTGGCGAGCTCCGAAGATGTGAAAAATTTAACAGGCCAATTATTTTCTTTTGCGATCTTTAAGATAGCCTGCTCATTTTTTTTTAAATCAACAGTTGCAAAACCTGCAATCGATAATGGAGAAAGATTATTAGTTGCCAATAAATTTTGTAACGAGTCTTTAATTAATTCTTTGCTCGTGTTTCTCTCACAACCTAAACCAATCCACAAAGTAGGAGGATGCCAAGTATTTTTTTTATCACTAAATATGCTTATATGAAAAGTTGACTTTTTTTTATCATTATCTTCATCTGATAATTGATTAATAGTAGTTCCTGCTTCGGAAGTTTTCCATAAATCATTACCTGAGGATTGGTTACAAAAAATTTTTTTATTATTAGCTTGCTTTATTACTAATTTTGACCATTCTTTTGCATCTCCTGATTTTTTCCAACCCCATTGATTTCCAAATGAATCAATATTTAAGTAATTCTGATCTATTGAATTATTAGTTTCTATAATTTCGCCACCAAATAAATTACATATTTGAAATGCAATATTTTGTACATTGGATTGATGTGCACCAATGACAGGGATAATTTTTAACCCTTTTTTATCAATAACTATTACTCCAGGATCTTTATCTTTGGAAGACAATAAAGAATTTATTAGTCTTATTGAAGCACCTACTGATCCTACAAAGATAATCAAATCCAATTCGGCCCATTTCTCTCTCAAAATGTTCTTAGGTTTCAAAACCTCAATTGATTCATTTATGTTTTTACTTTTCTTAAATGAGCTTCCAATATAAATCTCATTAATAAATTCAGTTTTTATTAGTCTTTTTAAAATTTCTTGTGAATTATCAGAAAAACCTATTGCAATACCGTTCAATTTAAAAAGTTCTCTTTAATTATCAATTTAAAACTATATCTCTTCACTGCAATTAAAAAAACCAAAAACGAAATATAAAAAAAAATTTAAGAAATTCATGCCTTTTTTAAGTAATTATACTTAAACTCTTTTAATGTTAAGGGATCTTGCAAAATATTTATTAAGTAACAATCATTAGAACATTTGTTACGTTACTGCATATCCAAAGAATCTTTGGCTTATTATTTTTGAAACGAAGATCTTAATTTTTGATTATTCATCGTTTCGTGAAGCTTATCATTATAGATGAGCTTAAGATTTGATAAATTTTCTTCTAAGGTCAATTATTTTGAGGTGCTAGATGACCATCAGCCCACCAGAAAGTGGAGAAAAAAACAAAAAGGTTTTGGAAGAGCCGGTAAAGGCTGATCCAAGACCTATTGATTTTGCCAAATTAGACAAACCAGGTTTCTGGTCTAGTAAATTATCCAAAGGTCCAAAAACTACTACTTGGATTTGGAATTTGCATGCAGATGCCCATGATTTCGATATCCATACGGGAGATGCTGAAGAGGCAACTAGAAAAATCTTCTCAGCACACTTTGGACATCTTGCAGTTATTTTCATTTGGATGAGTGCTGCATTTTTTCATGGAGCTAGATTTTCAAATTATTCAGGCTGGTTAGCTGATCCGACCCATGTGAAGCCTGGGGCTCAACAAGTTTGGGCTGTAGTTGGACAAGAGATGCTAAATGGTGATCTTGGTGCTAACTATAACGGAATACAAATAAGTTCTGGAATTTTTCACATGTGGCGAGCATGGGGAATTACCAATGAAAGTGAATTAATGGCATTAGCCATAGGAGCAGTTGTAATGGCTGCACTTATGCTTCACGCCGGTATTTTCCACTATCATAAAGCCGCTCCAAAGATGGAATGGTTCCAAGATATAGAGTCAATGCTAAATCATCATATTGCTGGTTTAGTTGGTCTTGGATCTCTAGCTTGGGCGGGGCACTGTATACATATCGGCGCTCCAACAGCAGCACTTTTAGATGCAATTGATGCAGGCACACCTCTTGTTCTTAATGGTAAGGAGATTGCAACAATTGCTGATATGCCTATGCCTCATCAGTTGTGTGATCCGCAAATTATTGGGCAAATTTTCCCAGGTTTAGCAAGTGGAACTGGAAATTTCTTTAGCTTAAATTGGCTTGCTTTTTCAGATTTCTTAACTTTCAAAGGTGGTTTGAATCCTGTTACAGGAAGTTTATGGATGACTGATGTTTCACATCATCATTTAGCTTTTGGAGTTATTGCCATAATTGGTGGTCATATGTATAGAACCAACTATGGAATTGGTCATAGTATGAAAGAAATATTAGAAGCACATCAAGGAGATCCAATTTTATTCCCAGCGCCTAAAGGTCATCAAGGGCTTTTTGAGTTTATGGCTGAAAGTAGACATGCACAGCTTTCTGTTAACTTAGCGATGCTTGGTTCTTTGAGTATCTTGATCTCTCATCATATGTATGCGATGCCTCCATATCCATACATTGCTACTGATTACATGACTGTGCTTGGTCTATTCACTCATCATATGTGGATTGGCGGATTGTTTATAGTTGGAGCTGGAGCTCACGCAGGAATAGCGATGGTTAGGGATTATGATCCCTCCAAACATATAGATAATGTTTTAGATAGGATTTTAAAAGCTAGAGATGCGTTGATAAGTCACCTTAATTGGGTTTGTATGTGGTTAGGTTTCCATAGTTTTGGACTCTATATTCACAACGACACAATGAGGGCATTAGGAAGACCACAAGATATGTTTAGTGATTCTGCAATTCAATTACAACCAATATTTGCTCAATGGGTTCAAAGCATTCAAGCTTCAGCTGTTGGGACATCTATATTGGCTGGTACTGCAGAAGCTTTACCCCACAAAGCAATAAGTGAAGTCTTTAATGGAAGTTTAGTAGAAGTAGGCGGAAAGGTAGCTATTGCTCCAATTCCCCTTGGAACAGCTGATTTGATGATTCATCATATTCATGCTTTTCAAATCCATGTAACAGTTTTGATTCTTCTTAAAGGAGTTCTATATGCAAGAAATTCAAGATTGATCCCTGATAAAGCATCATTAGGATTTAGATTCCCTTGTGATGGACCAGGCAGAGGAGGTACATGTCAAGTTTCTTCTTGGGACCATGTTTTCTTAGCACTTTTCTGGATGTATAACTGCTTATCAATCGTTATTTTCCATTTTTCTTGGAAGATGCAAAGCGATGTCTGGGGACTCACTGGAGGTAATTTTTCCCAAAGTGCAATCACTATTAATGGTTGGCTAAGAGACTTTTTATGGGCTCAATCTTCTCAGGTTCTGACAAGTTATGGTTCAGCTATAAGCATGTATGGTTTGATGTTCTTGGGAGCACACTTTATCTGGGCATTTAGCTTAATGTTCTTATTCAGCGGAAGGGGTTACTGGCAAGAACTCTTTGAATCAATTGTTTGGGCACACAACAAACTTAAAGTTGCTCCAACAATTCAACCAAGAGCACTATCAATTACTCAAGGTCGTGCAGTTGGTGTTACTCACTTCTTAGTAGGAGGTATTGCTACTACTTGGGCATTCTTCCATGCTCGCCTTTTCGGGCTTGGCTAAATAACCTGAACTTCTCCTTTTTAATTCAATGGCAACAAAATTTCCATCATTTAACCAGGGTCTAGCTCAGGACCCAACAACCCGCCGAATATGGTACGGAATAGCTACAGCTCATGACTTTGAAAGTCATGATGGAATGACTGAAGAAAAACTTTATCAAAAGTTATTCTCTACACATTTCGGACATTTAGCGATAATTGCGCTTTGGGTCGCTGGTAACCTTTTCCATATTGCTTGGCAAGGTAACTTTGAGCAATTTGTAATTGATCCAACTCATGTTCGTCCAATAGCTCATGCTATATGGGATCCTCATTTCGGCTCTGGTATTACAGAAGCGATGACACAAGCGGGGGCTAGTGGACCGGTTAATATAGCTTATTCAGGTTTGTACCATTGGTGGTACACAATTGGAATGAGAACTAACGAGCAACTATTCCAAGCCTCAATTTTCATGAGTATATTAGCTTGTTGGACTTTATTTGCAGGTTGGTTGCATTTGCAACCAAAATTCAGACCTTCACTTGCATGGTTTAAAAATGCAGAGTCAAGATTAAATCACCACTTAGCTGTTTTATTTGGTTTTAGTAGTATCGCATGGACTGGTCATTTAGTTCATGTAGCTATACCTGAATCAAGAGGTCAGCATGTAGGCTGGGATAATTGGTTGACAGTTCTTCCTCATCCTGCCGGATTAGCTCCTTTCTTTACTCTGAATTGGGGTGCATATGCACAAAATCCAGATTCTTTAGATCAAGTATTTGGAACTGCTGAAGGTGCTGGAACAGCTATTTTTACATTCTTAGGAGGTCTTCATCCTCAAAGTGAGGCATTATGGTTAACTGACATAGCCCATCATCACATTGCAATAGGTACTGTATTTGTAATTGCTGGGCACATGTATAGAAATACTTTTGGTATAGGCCACAGTTTAAAAGAAATTACTGAAGCTCATAACACAAGGCATCCTAATGATCCACATAAAGGTAGTTTTGGTATTAATCATGATGGCATTTATGAGACAGTAAATAACTCTTTACATTTTCAGTTGGGTTTAGCTTTAGCATCTCTTGGAGTCGCCACCTCATTGGTTGCACAACATATGGGTGCTCTTCCTTCATATGCTTTTATTGCCAGAGACTATACTACTCAATCTGCACTTTATACCCATCATCAATATATAGCTATGTTTTTGATGGTTGGTGCCTTTGCACATGGAGCAATTTTCTTCGTAAGAGATTATGATCCTGAACTAAATAAAGATAATGTTTTATCTAGAGTTTTAGGAACTAAAGAAGCATTAATAAGTCATTTAAGTTGGGTAACGATGTTACTTGGATTCCATACTTTAGGTATATATGTACATAACGATGTCGTTGTAGCTTTTGGTAATCCAGAAAAACAAATTTTAATTGAACCTGTTTTTGCTCAATTCGTTCAAGCAGCTCAAGGAAAAATGATGTATGGTTTTGATGCTTTACTATCTGATCCTACAAGTTCTGCTAGTATCGCCGCAAACTCTTTACCAGGAAATCATTACTGGATGGATTTAATTAATAGACAAGATGCCCTTAGTTCTTTCTTACCAATAGGTCCAGCAGATTTCTTAGTTCATCATGCTATTGCTCTTGGACTTCATACTACCGCTTTAATCCTTATAAAAGGAGCTTTAGATGCAAGGGGAACTAAACTAATTCCTGATAAAAAGGATTTAGGATATGCTTTCCCTTGTGATGGCCCTGGCCGTGGAGGTACTTGTGATAGTTCATCTTGGGATGCTATGTATCTTGCGATGTTCTGGGCTTTAAACTTGATAGCATGGGTAACTTTCTATTGGCATTGGAAACATTTAGCAATTTGGCAGGGTAATGTAGCTCAATTTAATGAGTCTGGTACTTATTTAATGGGTTGGTTTAGAGATTATCTATGGTTGAATTCTGCTCAACTAATCAATGGATATAATCCATTTGGAGTTAATTCTTTATCACCTTGGGCATGGATGTTCCTATTTGGCCATCTAGTATGGGCTACTGGATTCATGTTCTTGATATCCTGGCGCGGTTATTGGCAAGAATTAATTGAAACTTTAGTTTGGGCTCACCAGCGTACTCCAATTGCCAATTTAGTAGGCTGGAGAGATAAGCCAGTTGCACTTTCAATTGTTCAAGCAAGATTAGTAGGATTAGCACATTTTACAATTGGAAATATCCTGACATTTGGAGCATTTGTAATAGCATCTACTTCCGGTAAGTTTGGATAAAACTTGATTTAAAAATTAAAATCACCACATTATTGTGGTGATTTTTTTTGTTTAATTTTATTGTTCTAAATTAAGTTAAAATTAAAAGATTATTAATAGCCAATTATATGAAAAATATTAATCAGTTAATTTCTATTATTATTCCTGTCTTTAATGAAAGCGAGAGTATTGGATATTTATTAGATGAAGTTTTAAATGTTATGCATAATAATAAAATAAATTTTGAAATAGTTGTCGTAAATGACGGCTCTAAAGATAATACTTCTAATGTATTGGATGAATTATCTCACACTATTAAAGAATTATCCGTAATTTCACTTCGTAAAAATTATGGTCAAACTGCTGCAATGTCAGCCGGTTTTGATAATTCTAATGGTGAAATTGTAATTACCTTAGATGGAGACTTACAAAACGATCCAAATGATATTCCGATTTTAATTTCACATATCAATGAAGGCTATGATTTGATTTGTGGTTGGAGATACGATAGAAAAGATAAATTAATTAATAGACGTATACCGTCAAAAATTGCAAATAAGTTAATTGCTAAGGTTACTGGCCTTAAGCTGCATGATTATGGATGTTCTTTAAAAGCGTTTAAAAAAGAAATTTTAGATGACATAAAATTATATGGTGAACTTCATAGGTTTTTACCTGTTTTAGCAAATATTGAAGGAGCTAAAATTAAAGAAATTAAAGTAAATCATCGTAGTCGTAAATATGGTTCTAGTAAATATGGAATTGATAGAACTTTTAGGGTTTTAATGGATTTACTTACTGTTTGGTTTATGACTAAATTTCTAACTAGACCTATGTATGGATTTGGTTTCGTTGGGATTATAAGTATCTTAGTAAGTCTTGGGATGACTTCTTACCTAATACTTGTGAAAATGTTTGGGGAAGATATAGGTAATCGACCGATGCTAATGTTTGCTTTGATATTAGGAATAGCCGGAGTTCAATTATTTAGCTTTGGATTATTAAGTGAACTTTTAATTAGAACTTATCATGAAAGTCAAAATAGGCCTATTTATAGGGTAAGAAAAATTCAAACTAAAATCAATAATTGATGATTACTTAAATTTTCTAATAAGAGCAGCTGAAAGTTTAACTATCTCTGGATCCATATCTTTTAAACCTCTTCTTAGTATTGGTAACGTAGATTGATCTGCTAATTCTTTTGCAATTTTCAAGGCATTTAATTTATCTTCAGTGTTACCCTTAAAAAACTTCAACATTCTTGCTCTTAGAGATCTTTTATAGAATTCTGTGTTTGTTTTAGAATTTTCTTGATAAGAAAAATTTTTATTTTTTGATAAAGAGTTATTCGTCTTTTTTTTACTTATTAATTCTTTGCTCGAATATAAAGTCTTTTTGTTAAAAGCTTTTATAAAATATTTTCTTTTATAAAGTAATAAAAAAAATACTATAAAAATAATAAGAAGTATTGAAATAAAATTGAGCATATAAAAAGTTAATAATTTTTATATCATCCAGTCATAAAAGTAACATTAATTGTCAGATAAATACTAAAGTGTTCAAATATCTTTAAAAGATTATGCCATCTGATTTTTCAACGTTTTTACCATCAATCTTTGTCCCATTGATTGGTCTAGTAACTCCAGCAGTTTTTATTGTATTAATTGGAAGATTCATTACAGCTACTGATTAATTAAATTCACACTACTCTTATATTAAAAAATGAGCGACTTTCAAAAATCATTCTCAGAATCAACAAGTTCTGTTAAATTTGATGAAAAATACATAGATAATTCTGTACAGCCAAATGATATTGGTATCGCAGATCAATGGGCTGTTAAAACAGTTTCGGATCCATGTGTTGGAAATCTTGCAACGCCAGTTAATAGTGGTTACTTTACAAAAGCCTTTATTAATAATTTACCTTTTTATAGAGAAGGAATTTCTCCAAATTTTAGAGGATTAGAAACTGGAGCTGCATTTGGATATCTTTTATATGGACCATTTTCTATGACTGGCCCTCTAAGAAACTCTGATTTTGCATTAACCGCAGGATTACTTGCAGCGATAGGAGCCGTACATATTTTAACAGCCCTATTGGTTCTCTATAATGCTCCAGGAAAAGCTCCAAATGTACAACCTCCTGATGCTACTGTGAATAATCCTCCTGCAGATTTATTTACGAGAGCAGGTTGGGCTGATTTTACAAGTGGATTTTGGTTAGGTGGTTGCGGAGGCGCTGTCTTTGCATGGCTTCTTGTAGGAACTCTCCATTTAGATACCATAATGCCAATTGTGAAAAATATTTGGACAACTGGTTGATTTCAAAATTCATCTAAAGTAAATTCAATAGTTAGCTTTTATATAAAAATTTTACCTAATAGTCTTATTCCATCTATATGATCTAAATATTCTTCCTGCAGAAATAAGTTTTGATTGATAGTGAAGTGATATTTTGTCATTAGTTTCTTTTAAGGTGTCTAGTCCTATACCATTTCTGCCGTAATCAATACCCGAACTATGGTAATAAAATCCATCTCCTTTATAAATTCCAACATGGTCACATTTTATTTTGTTTCCAAAAAATAAAATATCTCCTTTTTTGAGTGAATTATTGTTTTCTGAAAAATTGAAAAGATGCCTGCAAAAACTTTTTATTTGATATGAATCTCTAGGTATATAAATTTCATGATTTAAAAAAGCCGTTTGAATTAGTCCAGAACAGTCAAAATTTGGCCCTAAAGTACCACCCCATTGATATTTATTTTTTACTTTAGATTGATCTTTTATCCAATTAAGTATTAATGGAATTTTTTCTTGTATAGATGATTCATCAGTTTTGACAAAACTATTTTTAGGATTATATTTTTCAATAGATAAATTTTGCAAATTAATCCAGCATATATAGCCATCTTCATAAAATTGAACTAATATCCTCGATAACTTTTTTTTACTTTGAAAAAAACTTGGATAAATCAGCCTAAAAATTCTGTTTTTGAATATTTCGGTCACTAAATTATTGTCACTTTCATTTTGATATCCAGAAATATTAATTTTTACTTTCCACCAAATAGTGTTTGAAAAATTAGTTTGCTTAAATAGTGAGATAGGATCTATATGTTCTTTCATACAATGTCTTTTTATTATTTACAAGAAGAAATGGGTTTAGCCTTAAACAATATTTTAGACAGAGTTTGTTCTAAAAATAGGGAAAATTTAAAGAATGATATCGCAATAACTTGGATCAATTATAAAAGTGAAAATAATCATATTCATAAAGGCTTTGGATTTGGAATTAATAATAGAAAACTCATTTATCCTGCAAGTATCGTAAAGCTAGTTTATGGCCTTGCTGCATACTCATGGATTGAAACAAAAAAAATATTATTAACCCAAGAAATAAGTGATGCAGTAAATAAAATGCTTTTTTATTCTAGTAATGATGCTACAAGTTTTTTAATTGATACCATCACTGGTACTACAAGTGGACCATGTATAGAAGGAGATCCATGGGAGAATTGGAAATATCAAAGGTCAATAATCAATGATTGGTTAAAAGAGCTGAATTGGAATGAAGTATATGAAATAAATTGCTGTCAAAAGACATGGGATGATGGACCGTTTGGCCGAGAAAAGGAATTTTATGGAATTGGAAACAAAAATAGAAATATGATGACAACCGATTCAACTGCAAGGATTTTGGAGGAGATCATGATAAAACTTGATTATGAAAAAGATAATTTAAATTTAAGAAGTTTTTTAAAAAGAAATTTAAATAAGAATTTTCTTAATAAGGATCCTCTTAATCAGGTAGATGGTTTTTTAGGAGGGGGATTACCAGAGAATGTTAATTTCTGGAGTAAAGCTGGTTTAATGTCACAGGCGAGACATGATGCAGCTTGGTGGGTTAATAATGATTCATTACAAACTTTATTGGTTGTTTTTGGTAATGGAGAAAAATACGTCAAAGATCAGATCTTATTTCCTGAAATATCCAATGCTGTTTATAAATACAATAATAAATTGGTTTAATATTAAATCAAATCATCTAATAAATCTCTATCTAATTTATTTGTATAAGCTTCGTAAGGTAACATCATTACCTCCTCAAAATCTAATTCATTCAAAATCCATTCCTTATATTCTGATAATAAACTTTTTCTATCTTTAATATCTAATTCATGAATACGTAATGCAGTATCTTTAAGATTTTCTTTAATTAGGTTTTCAAGTTCTTTTTTATTCATATCAGTTTGCTTCTTGATCCAAAATTATTCTTCTGATTGTTGATAAAGCAATTCCAGTTTGAGTTCTGATTGATCGATATGAGCAACCCTCTTTACGTAACCTCATAACTAGTGATTCTTTTAAAGGACTAATTTTTGGTCTGCCTCCTAAATTATTTCCATTTAATCTTCTTTGTAAAACAAGTTCTTTTTTCCTTTCTCTTAAACAGTCATGATCCAAATTATCTAATTCATATAAAATCTTGAAGACTGAAGAAGATATCTCTGAGGAATTTTTTGGAGACAAAAAACCAGACAAGGTTCTCAATCTAACATCATTATTCAAGAGTTTATTAATTGTTTTTATACATTCATTCCTATTAGAAAATGCCCTATCTAGTTTTGTAACTATTAATTCATCTCCATTTGATAAAAAATTAAGGGCTTTTCTAAGTTCTGGTTTAATTTCTTCATCTATACCTATGATTTCAGAAAATATTAACCTGCAACCCTCATTTTCTAAGCTTTTTATTTGTTCATCTAAGTAATCAAATTCGCTATCTACAGCTCTTGCGTATCCAATAGATTTACATTTTTTATTTTTTTCAGATAAAAGAAAACGTTTTCTTTTAAATTTAAAAGTCAATGTTTTAATACATATATTTTTAACTGTATCAAATACATACAAAAAAAACACTTTATAGAACGATTTAATCAAATATTATTTAACAATTATGTTATATGTTCATATTTTACTATGTTTGAAAACTGTACTAAAAATAACGTTCTATATATTGTTCTATTTTATGTTATAAGAACATATATTCTATTATTCGATTGTTATTTATAGCAAAATGTTAGATAGTGATTAACTATTTTTCTTCAAAAGTAATATTTAATCGCCTTCAAATTAATTAGAAATTTAATTTCTTTATTTTAATGGAATAAAAATAGTAAAGTTTCACTATTTTGATTAAAATTGAAGTTAATTGAGTTGAATAAATTATTTTGGCTAATATTTCTAATAAAGCATTTGTAAAGCCTGACTGGTTAAGAGTAAAAGCACCTCAAGTTCAGAGAATAGGAAATACTGCAAATTTGTTGAGTGATCTAAAATTAAATACGGTATGTCAAGAAGCAAGTTGTCCTAATATTGGTGAATGTTTTGCTAGTGGTACGGCAACTTTTTTAATAATGGGTCCTGGCTGTACTAGAGCATGTCCATATTGCGATATTGATTTCGATAGATCAAAGAGAGACTTAGACCCAACAGAACCTGATCGTTTGGCGGAGGCTGTTTGTAGGATGAAACTTAAGCACGTTGTGATCACATCAGTTAACAGAGATGATCTAGATGATGGTGGAGCTTCGCAGTTTTATAAATGTGTTTCGGAAGTTAGAACTAAATCCCCTGAAACGACTATTGAACTATTAATTCCTGATTTATGTGGGAATTGGTCGGCACTTGAAAAGGTTTTAGATTCTAAACCAAATGTTTTAAATCATAATATTGAAACTGTATCAGCTTTGTATCGAAAAGTAAGACCACAAGGAAACTATCAAAGAACTCTAGAATTACTTAAAAGAACTAGAGACTATTTCCCAAGTGTTTATACTAAATCTGGTTTTATGTTGGGATTAGGAGAGAAGGATGATGAGGTTTTAAATCTTCTTATGGATCTAAGAAAAAATGATGTAGATATAGTTACTATTGGACAATACTTATCGCCAGGTCCAAAACATCTTCCGGTAGAAAGATTTGTTAGTCCTTCAAAATTTAATTATTTTAAATTATTTGGAGAAAATGAATTAGGGTTTATGCAAATTGTCAGTTCTCCTTTGACTCGAAGTAGTTATCATGCGGAAGAGATTCAAAAACTTATGAAAAAGTTTCCAAGATAATTATATTAATTATTGAGTAATATCAATCCATTCATTTAATTTCCATTCAACTATATTATTTTTTATCATAGGGTCTTGTTTTACAATTTCTAAGGCATCTTGATACGTTTCAATATCAAGAATTAGTAATCCTCCATCACCTGGTTGTTTTAATTCATTAACTAAATATCCGCTTTTAATATTTATTCCTTTTTTCTTTAAATTTCCTATCCATTGGGTATGTTCATTGATTACTTTCTTTCTAATATCTTTTTGAATTAGGTATTCTTTTTTTATGATTTCACTCTTAATAAAAATAGGCATTCAATAATTTTTAATACCAAGCATTTCTTCTTCACTAGGTGGAACAACTATTTTGAAAATTCCTTTAAAATTAGACCAATCATTGATTATTTTAATTGCTTTTAAACTCTTTGTTTTTTCATAATACTCTCTAAGTATTCCTAACAAAATCTCTTCTTGTTTGATGTTAGTTATTTTATAAATACTGACTATTTCCTTATTCACTTTATTTTCTAAATCATTTCTCTCGTCCAATATGTAAGCTATTCCACCTGTCATTCCCGCTCCAATGTTTCTACCTGTTGAACCTAAAATTACTACTTTGCCACCAGTCATATATTCACAACAATGGTCACCGGACCCTTCTGTGACTGCAGTTGCTCCACTATTTCTAACTGCAAATCTTTCTCCGGATTTCCCTAAGGCAAATAACTTACCACCTGTTGCGCCATAAAGACAGGTGTTACCCAAGATTACTTGTTCTGAAGATTTCTCATCGACTTGTGGAGGAATAATAGAAAGTACACCACCATTCATTCCTTTGCAAACATAATCGTTTGCCTCTCCAATTAATTGGATATTCATTCCTTTTAATAGAAAAGCACCAAAACTTTGTCCTGCATATCCACTGAATTTGAGATTTAGTTCACCATTAAATCCATTATTTCCATAAAGTGCCGCAATTTCTCCTGATATTTTTGCACAAACACTTCTATCTGTATTACTGATTTCAATTTTTTTAGTTAATTTTCCATGATTTTTTATGGAATTCATAAATTCAGCATCAGACAAGAATTTATCTTCTAAAACATTGCCATTACTATGAGCATCTTTGGAGTGTTTTAACCATGACCTATCTCTAACAAATTTTTTATTATTTACCAAAGAACTAAGATCAATATGCTCAGTTTTTGGAAGACTAATATTTCTGATATTTAAAAACTCCTGATTACCAATCAATTCCTCCATATTGGAAACTCCGATACTACTCATTATCTGTCTTATCTCTTCAGCTATGTATAAGAAAAAATTAACTACATTTTCAGGTAAACCTTTAAACCTTTTTCTTAATTCCTCTTTTTGAGTAGCAACTCCCACAGGACATTTGTTTGTATGACAAACACGAGCCATTATGCAGCCCTCGGCTATCATTGCAACTGAACCAAAACCATATTCTTCAGCACCTAATAGAGCCGCAATTATCACATCCCATCCTGTTTTCAGACCTCCATCAGTTCTTAAAAGGACTCTATCTCTGAGATTATTTTCTAGTAAAGATTTATGAACCTCTGCAACCCCTAATTCCCATGGTAAACCAGCATGTTTAATAGAACTTAGGGGTGAAGCCCCAGTACCTCCATCATGTCCGGAAATTTGTATAACATCAGCATTTGCTTTACTTACACCAGCTGCAATAGTTCCAATGCCAATCTCAGATACAAGCTTGACACTCACTTTGGCTTTTGGATGAACTTGGTGTAAGTCATGGATTAATTGTGCTAAATCTTCAATTGAATAAATATCATGATGTGGGGGCGGAGATATTAAAGCTACCCCAGGTTTGCTATTTCTTAGTTTTGCAATATATGAATCAACTTTTGGCCCAGGTAATTGTCCACCTTCACCTGGTTTAGCTCCTTGAGCCATTTTGATTTCAAGTTGCTTGCCACTTCTAAGATATTCTGGAGTAACCCCAAATCTGCCAGAAGCTATTTGTTTAATTGCTGAGCAAGCAGTATCTCCATTTTCAAGACCCTTTATAAAAGGTAATGTAGCGGATTGAGTATTTTCATCAATATCATTTAAAACGTTAAAGCGAGCTGGATCTTCACCCCCTTCTCCGCTGTTACTTTTACCTCCAATTCTATTCATTGCAACTGCTAAGACTTCATGCGCTTCTCTTGATAATGCTCCTAAACTCATACCTCCTGTACAAAACCTTTTACATATTGATTCGACACTTTCTACCTGATCTATTGGAATACTTTTCCTCTTCGAATTAATTGTTAATAAATCTCTTAAAGAAGTAATTGGTCTATTACGTATTAGTGTTTTATAAGTTTCGAAATGATTATATCCTGGTCCTTGCTTTAAAGCGGAATGTAGAACCTTAGACATTTCAGGGTTATTCGAATGATATTCTCCATTATTTCTAAATTGAACAAATCCTAGAAACTCTAATTTTCTTAAATCGATTTCTGGGTATGCTTTTGTATGTATTGCAAGTGATTCATTTGCAAGTTCTTTCAACGTAATTCCTGCAATTCGACTTGTTGTTCCATCGAAGGCTATTTTTATTAAATCAGAACCAATCCCAACAGCCTCAAAAATTTGAGCACCATGATAGCTAGATAAAAGAGAAATTCCTATTTTAGAAAGTATTTTTCTTAACCCATCTTCCAAAGCTTTTTTGATGTTTTTCTGTACCTCTTCAACAGATATTGGATTGATTTTTTTACTAGCTATAAGTTTTTGGGTTTTTGGATGTTGTAACCAATGTCTGCCAGATTCAAGTGTTAACCATGGGCAAACAGCGCTAACTCCATAACCAATTAAACAAGCTAGATGATGCGTACTCCAACATTGTCCAGTTTCAATTATGAGCGAGGCTTTTAATCTTATTTCTTTTTTAAGCAGATAATGATGAATTGCACCTACAGCTAACAAAGGAGGAATAAAACTTTTTTTTGAATTTACTCCTTTGTCAGAAATGATTATTAAAGAACTGCCTTCATTTATTGAGATCTCGCTTAATTTACATATTTCTTCTAATTTTTTTTCAAAACCCTTAATACCTTCCTCAATATTAAACAAACTTGAAATTGTTTTAGATTTAATTTCTGATTCTTTGAGTGAAATTAATTCTTGTTCATTAATAATTGGGCTTTTTAGATGAATAAAGGGTTTAATATTTTTCGTTTCAAAGGGGGAGCATCTTTCCCCAAGATGCATTTCTAAGCTCATTACTAATTTTTCTCTTAAAGGATCTATTGGAGGATTAGTAACTTGTGCAAATCTTTGTTTGAAGTAATCGTATAGAATATGAGTCTTTGAAGAAAGCACAGCTAATGGTATGTCATCACCCATGCAATATGTCGGTTCTTTAGAAAGAGAAGCCATTGAATCAAGAATTAGATCATTATCTTCTGAAGAAAAACCGTAAGCAGTTTGCTGTTGAAGCAATTCAAGATCTTTTAAAATGCAAGTATTATTCCATTCATTATTTTGGAGTTTTACAATTCTTTGTCTCAAAAGGTTTCGATAGTTTTCTCTTTTAGCAGCCTGTGATTTAACATCCCAATTCCTCAAAATCTTATTTTTAAGAAAATCTACTGCTAGCATTTGACCAGGACCTAAGCGTCCTTTTTCTATGACTCTGTTTTCTTCAATATCTACTACTCCTGTTTCTGAACCCATTATCACAAATCCATCATTTGTTATTGAATATCTTGCAGGTCTTAATCCATTCCTATCTAAAGTTGCCCCAACAAAATTGCCATCTGCAAATACTAATAGAGCAGGCCCGTCCCAGGCTTCTTGGAGACTAGCTGAATATTCATAAAATGCTTTTATATCATCTCGATTTTCAAGTGCTGGTTGATCTCTAAATGCTTCTGGAACAAGTCCTAACAAAGAATCAGTTATTGGTTTGCCTGAACGAATATTAATTTCTAGAGTTGCATCAAGATTTGATGAATCACTTTTATTTATATCAACAATTGGTTTGATATCTCTAGATAATTCACCCCAGTAGTCATCAATATGTGTTTCTGATGCTTTCGCCCAATTAATATTTCCTAAGAGTGTATTAATTTCTCCATTATGGCCTAAAAACCTCATTGGCTGAGCAAGAGGCCATTTTGGCAAGGTGTTTGTACTAAATCTTCGATGGTAAACAGAAAATGATACTTTAAAGTCCTCTTTCTTTAAGTCTGCATAAAATTCTGATAAAACTTCAGATCTAACCATCCCTTTATAAACAACCGTTTTGGAACTAAGCGAAGCGAAATAAAATTCACAATCGCCAACCGCATTTTTTGTATTCTCTCTTATTCTTTTTTCAATTCTTTTTCTTAGTTGAAATAAGCGCAACTCAATATCTTGACTATCATCTTTTTCCAAAAAAATGATCCATTGACTTATTGTTGGTGCATTTGCTTTTGCTAGAGGTCCTAATGTTTCATTTTTAACAGGTACGTTTCTCCAAAATGTTTTTCTGAAATTTAGTTTTTTAGCTTCTTCATCACATATCAATTTTGATTCTTTGACTTTAAATTCATTATTTGGCATGAAAATCATACCTAAACCCCTTTTTTCATTAGGTTCAGCAACTAAATTCAATTCTTTATCTAAAAATGTCCAAGGAATTGAACATAAAATACCAGCTCCATCTCCTGAGTCACTATCTCCTCCGCATCCTCCTCTATGTTCCATACAATTAAGTCCTTTAAGAGATTGTTTTAATATCCAATTACTTTCTTTACCTTCAATATTTGCTATAAAACCTACTCCGCATGCATCTTTCTCTCCAATTATTCCATTTGGAGAAAAACTATCTTGATATGGTTCAATGCTTCTTTTGATACTTTCTCGCATAGATTATTTAACTTTATAGAAGATTGTATTTATTTCCATTATAAAAATAAAAATCCAAATAAAACTAAAAATAATGAAGATTTACTAAACAAATTTAAATTTGAATTTTAAATTAAAAAAATAAAAAAAAACTTTTGATGTGACTCGCAAAAGGTTATGATGTTTTGATATGTATTTTTATCTATAAATATAGATGCCGACCATTTCACAATTAATTGGATCAGAAAGAAAACGTCTGACAAGGAAAACAAAATCTCCTGCACTTAAATCTTGTCCAGAGAGAAGAGGTGTATGTACAAGAGTTTATACATCTACTCCTAAGAAACCTAATTCTGCCTTAAGAAAAGTTGCTAGAGTTAGATTAACTTCAGGTTTTGAGGTTACGGCATATATTCCTGGAATCGGACATAATTTACAAGAACACTCTGTTGTTCTTCTAAGAGGTGGAAGAGTAAAAGATTTGCCAGGAGTAAGATATCATATAATAAGAGGAACTTTAGATACTGCAGGAGTCAAAGATAGACGTCAATCCAGATCTAAATATGGAGCTAAAGCCCCTAAAAATGATTAATTTTTAACATCACTTTTTTTTAATATGTCACGTCGTAATGCAGCAGTAAAAAGACCGGTTTTACCAGACCCACAATTTAATAGTCGTCTTGCCTCAATGATGATTTCTAGACTGATGAAACATGGTAAGAAATCTACAGCTCAAAAAATATTATCAGATGCTTTTTCTCTAATCAGTGAAAGAACAGGTGGAAATGCTGTGGAGTTATTTGAAACAGCAGTAAAGAATGCGACTCCTTTAGTTGAGGTGAGAGCTAGAAGAGTTGGTGGTGCTACTTATCAAGTCCCAATGGAAGTTCGTCAAGAAAGAGGTACCGCAATGGCATTAAGATGGCTTGTTACTTTTTCAAGAGGAAGAAACGGAAAAAGTATGTCACAAAAATTAGCTGGAGAATTAATGGATGCAGCTAATGAGACTGGCAGCGCAGTAAAGAAAAGAGAAGACACTCATAAAATGGCAGAAGCTAATAAAGCTTTTGCTCACTACAGATACTAATTTCGACCAAAATGGTCCTTAATTAGTTTATTATTAAACAAAAGTTTATTTGATCAAATAAACTGTAGCTATTTAGCAATTCATTCTATTTGGAGTTTTAACATTGGCACGCGACTTTCCCCTTGAACGAGTAAGGAACATAGGTATAGCCGCTCATATTGATGCTGGTAAAACAACAACAACTGAAAGAATACTTTTTTATTCAGGAGTTGTTCACAAAATCGGAGAAGTACATGACGGTGCTGCTGTAACCGACTGGATGGCTCAAGAAAGAGAGAGAGGAATTACTATCACAGCTGCTGCTATCTCTACAAGTTGGCAGGACCACAGAATTAATATTATTGATACTCCAGGTCACGTTGATTTTACGATTGAAGTGGAGAGATCTATGAGGGTTTTAGATGGAGTTATAGCTGTCTTTTGCGCTGTAGGTGGAGTTCAGCCACAATCAGAGACTGTTTGGCGTCAAGCTGATAGATATTCTGTTCCAAGAATGGTTTTCGTAAATAAGATGGATAGGACAGGAGCAGACTTCTTAAAAGTAAATCAACAAATCAAGGACCGTCTCAAAGCAAATGCCTTTCCAATACAACTCCCAATAGGTGCAGAAGGTGATCTTACAGGAATTATAGATTTAGTAAGTAACAAAGCTTATTTATACAAAAATGATTTAGGTACTGATATTGAAGAGGCGCCAATACCCGAAGATATGAAGGAAGAGGCTATGGAATGGAGAAGTAAATTAATGGAAAGTGTTGCAGAAAACGATGAAGAATTAATTGAAATATTTTTAGATAAGGGAGAGCTAACTGAAGACCAACTAAAGAAAGGGATCAGAGAGGGAGTTCTCAAACATGGTTTAGTTCCTGTTTTATGTGGATCAGCATTCAAAAATAAAGGGGTTCAATTAGTTCTAGATGCTGTGGTTGATTATTTACCAGCTCCAGTTGACGTGAAGCCAATACAGGGTGTTTTACCAAATGGCAAAGAAGATATCAGACCATCAGATGATAATGCTCCTTTCAGTGCATTAGCATTCAAAGTAATGTCAGATCCTTACGGAAAATTAACATTTGTAAGAATGTATTCTGGCGTGCTATCAAAAGGTAGTTATGTCATGAATTCAACAAAGGATGCCAAAGAGAGAATTTCTCGATTAGTCATATTAAAAGCTGATGAGAGGGAAGAAGTTGATGAATTAAGAGCGGGTGATTTAGGTGCTGTTCTAGGGTTGAAAAATACAACAACAGGGGACACTTTATGTAATACCGATGACCCAATAGTTCTAGAAACTTTATTTATTCCTGAACCTGTAATTTCAGTTGCTGTTGAACCAAAAACTAAAGGGGATATGGAAAAGCTTTCTAAAGCTTTACAAGCCTTATCTGAAGAAGATCCAACCTTTAGAGTAAGTACAGATCAAGAGACAAATCAGACTGTTATTGCTGGTATGGGTGAATTACATTTAGAAATACTTGTAGATAGAATGTTGAGAGAGTTCAAAGTTGAGGCAAATATAGGTGCTCCTCAGGTTTCTTATAGAGAGACAATTAGATCAAGTTCTAAGGGTGAAGGTAAGTATGCGAGACAAACAGGAGGAAAAGGCCAATATGGACATGTAGTAATAGAAATGGAACCTGCTGAAGTTGGAAAAGGGTTTGAATTTGTTAACAAAATTGTAGGTGGAACAGTTCCAAAAGAATATATTGGACCAGCTTCAAATGGTATGAAAGAAACCTGTGAATCAGGGGTTCTTGCCGGTTATCCGCTGATTGATGTAAAAGTAACACTAGTCGATGGTTCGTTCCACGATGTAGACTCATCTGAAATGGCCTTCAAAATTGCAGGTTCAATGGCCTTTAAAGATGGGGTTAAAAAATGCAATCCTGTCCTATTAGAGCCTATGATGAAAGTCGAGGTCGAAAGTCCTGACGATTTTCTTGGATCTGTAATTGGTGATCTTTCCTCAAGGAGAGGTCAAGTCGAAGGACAATCTGTTGATGATGGATTGTCTAAAGTACAGGCCAAAGTGCCTTTAGCCGAAATGTTCGGTTATGCCACTCAACTCCGATCAATGACTCAAGGTCGGGGTATATTTTCAATGGAGTTCGCAAATTATGAGGAAGTTCCTCGTAATGTTGCTGAAGCTATCATTTCCAAGAATCAGGGCAACTCCTGATCTCTAAACTAAACACTCTTTAACCCTCGATTCTTTAATTCAAATGGCTCGCGAGAAGTTCGAAAGGAACAAACCACATGTCAACATAGGTACTATTGGCCACGTTGACCATGGAAAAACAACCCTGACTGCTGCTATCACAAATGTTCTAGCTAAAAAAGGTCAAGCACAAGCTCAAGATTATGGAGACATTGATGGTGCTCCAGAAGAAAGAGAACGTGGCATAACAATTAATACTGCACACGTTGAATACGAAACTGAAGGCAGACATTATGCTCATGTAGATTGTCCAGGGCATGCTGATTATGTAAAAAACATGATCACTGGAGCTGCTCAAATGGATGGTGCAATTTTAGTTTGTGCCGCCACAGACGGTCCTATGGCTCAAACAAAAGAGCATATTCTTTTAGCTAAACAAGTTGGTGTGCCTGCATTAGTTGTTGCATTGAATAAATGTGACATGGTAGACGATGAAGAAATTATTGAACTTGTTGAAATGGAAATCAGAGAACTACTTGATAGTTATGATTTCCCAGGTGACGATATCCCCATTGTTCAAGTTTCAGGTTTAAAAGCTTTAGAAGGTGATTCTACTTGGGAATCAAAAATTGAAGAATTAATGAAAGCTGTTGATGCCAGTATTCCTGAACCAGAAAGAGAGATTGATAAGCCATTTTTGATGGCTGTGGAAGATGTTTTCTCTATCACAGGAAGAGGAACAGTTGCTACTGGAAGAATAGAAAGGGGAAAAGTAAAAGTTGGAGAAGAAGTTGAAATAGTTGGGATAAGAGATACACGATTGACTACTGTTACTGGTGTTGAGATGTTCCGTAAACTTCTTGACGAAGGGATGGCTGGAGATAACGTAGGTCTTTTATTACGTGGTGTTCAAAAAGAAGATATAGAAAGAGGTATGGTCCTTGTTAAAAAGGGTTCAATTACTCCTCATACTAAATTCGAAGGTGAAGTTTATGTTCTTAAGAAAGAAGAAGGTGGAAGACATACTCCTTTCTTTGCAGGATACAGACCACAATTCTATATAAGAACAACTGATGTAACTGGACAAATTACTGCATTTACCTCTGATGATGGTGCTAATGTAGAAATGGTAATGCCAGGTGACAGAATAAAAATGACTGGAGAACTTATATGTCCAGTTGCTATCGAACAAGGTATGCGCTTTGCTATTCGTGAAGGTGGTCGTACTATTGGAGCTGGTGTTGTTTCTAAAATTATTGAATAATTCTCTTTAATTTTAGGAAGTTAACCTTTGATAATCTAAAATAATTAAATAAAAAGATATGGGTTATTGATTATCAATAACCCCTCATAAAGAGATTAATCTAAACTTATGACAACTTCACTTGCTCAACAAAAAATTCGTATAAGATTAAAAGCGTTTGATAGAAGAATGCTGGATTTATCATGTGACAAAATTATTCAAACAGCAGATACAACTGCTGCTTCAGCTATAGGACCTATTCCATTACCAACTAAGAGAAAAATTTATTGTGTTTTAAGATCTCCCCATGTAGATAAAGATTCTAGAGAACATTTTGAGACCAGAACTCATAGAAGAATAATTGATATATATAGTCCTTCTGCTAAAACCATAGATGCTCTAATGAAATTAGATCTTCCTAGCGGTGTAGATATAGAAGTCAAACTATAAGAAAAGCCCGAATAGCACTTAAATTTACTAAAATGTGTAAAAAGAAATTTGAGGTTTAAATGGGAGAGCTTTCAGTAAGGGAATTACCATTATTCCCTCTGCCAGAAGTTGTTCTTTTCCCTCAAGAAGTATTGCCTTTACATATTTTTGAATCAAGATACAGAATTATGCTTAAATCTGTACTCGAATCGGATTCAATGTTTGGAGTTATTAAATGGGATCCAAATACTAAAAGTATGGCTAACGTTGGTTGTTGTGCTCAAATAATTAAACATCAAACAGCAGATGATGGGAGAAGTAATATAGTTACAATGGGACAGCAAAGATTTCAAGTTTTAGAAGTTGTACGTTCAACACCTTACTGCTCAGCGATGGTTAGTTGGATTACTGATGAAAATATTGAAAGTTTTCAAAGCTTAGACCTTCTAAGAGATTCAGTTACAGAAGCTTTAAATGACGTAGTTAAATTAACTAGTAAACTAACTAATTCTCAGAAAGTTCTTCCTGATAAATTACCAGAAAACCCTATGGAGCTCTCTTTTTGGATCGGTGCTCATTTAGGCGGACCTGTAGCGGAAGAGCAGCAAAGACTTCTAGAGGAGAGGAATACCTATACACGTTTGCAAAGAGAGTTTGAAATGTTAGATCATACCAGAAAACAACTAGCAGCTAGAACAGCGCTAAAGGAAAGCTTACCGGATATTAAAGAAAATTAAATGTCTTTATTTTTAAAAACTTCTATTTTTTTAGTATTAATTTTGTTATTTTCTTATTTAGTACTTTGGAGAATTACTAAGAGAAAATATATTTCTTCAGGAACTGTAGCTTCGGCTTATGACTCGTGGACTCAAGATAAACTACTAGAAAGATTGTGGGGTGAGCATATACATTTAGGTTTTTATCCTCCTAATAAAAATATTGATTTTAGAGAGGCTAAAATACAATTTGTACATGAATTGGTCAGTTGGAGTGGTTTAGATAAATTACCTAGAGGTTCAAGGGTTTTAGATGTAGGTTGTGGAATAGGAGGAAGTTCTAGGATTCTGGCTAATTATTATGGTTTTAATGTTACGGGAATAACTATTAGCCCAGCTCAAGTAAAAAGAGCTAAGGAACTTACACCTAAGGAGTGTAAATGTAACTTCAAAGTTATGGATGCTTTGGATTTGAAATTCGAAGATGGAGCATTTGATGGGGTTTGGAGTGTTGAGGCAGGAGCTCATATGAATAACAAAAATAAATTTGCAGATCAAATGTTAAGAACTTTAAGACCTGGAGGATATCTAGCTTTAGCTGATTGGAACTCAAGAGATTTAAAAAAACAGCCCCCATCAATGCTTGAAAAAATAGTCTTAAAACAATTACTTGAGCAGTGGGTTCACCCAAAATTTATGAGTATTAAAGACTTTAGTAGTATTCTGGTTGCTAATAAAAATAGTTCAGGTCAAGTCATTTTTGATAATTGGAATTCCTATACAAATCCATCTTGGTTTGATTCAATATTTGAAGGAATTAGAAGGCCAAATGCAATTTTATCTCTTGGTCCAGGAGCATTAGTAAAGTCAATAAGAGAAATTCCTACAATATTATTAATGGATTGGGCCTTTAAAAACGGTTTAATGGAATTTGGGGTTTATAAATGTAGAGGTTAGTTAGTTAGTTATTCTAAATTAATCTTTTCTGATAAATAACAGCCGAAGTCGACTAAATGTTCACATAAGGGTCTTATTTTTTTCTTTAATTCATAAAAGTCTTCAATATTACTTTTTATATTTATATCAACATCAATATAAATGATATATTCTCCTAGTTCTCTCTTAGAAGGCCTGGATTCTATTTTGCTCATATTGAATCCAAATTCTGCAATATAATTTAAGGCTTCAAGTAAAGCGCCTGGTTTATTTGATAGTAATGAAAAAGCAAAACTCGCAATATTGGCTCTATCTAAAATAGATTCTTTACTCAATAAAACGAATCTTGTGCAATTACCTGGAACATCATTAATGGGGAAAGCTAATTCTTTAAGACCTTCAATTTCAGTAAGAGATTTAGATCCAATAGCTGCCCTAAATGAACTCCCTTTTACCATATTGACTGCTTCTGAAGTTGAATTTGTTGATAAAGTAATGGCTTCTGGAAGATTCTCAGATAACCATTCTGAACATTGAGCTAATGCTTGTGGATGAGATAGTACCTCCGATATCTCCGAAATGTCTCCATCACTAATTAATGCATGTTTAATAGGCAAAACAATTGCTTTATTGATATTAATATCAGAAAATTTCCAAAGAGCATCTAAAGTGGTTGTTACTCCTCCTTCAACAGAGTTTTCGATAGGTACTATTGCTGCATCACAATTGTTGTAGGCTATTGATTTTATAACCGAATATAGCCCATTACATGGTACAAATAAAGGTGACTCAAAATTGGCAAGCTTTGATAAAATATGAGCTGCTTTTTCTGCGTATGTCCCTTCAGGGCCTAAATAAGCAACTTGTTTGCGCATGATTAATTGTAAGAAAAAAAAGAGATCATATAAGCATTGGAGGTATATAGAAAAATGCTTTTAGCTTTTGATGCTAAACAGAAACTTCAGCTTTCTGTAACAAGGAATAAAGAATATCTTTCTAAATATCTTTTGGAAGAAGAAAGAGTGGTTGGAGCAATGCTGGACCCCAATAAATTAGAACCTGAAGGGAATGGAAAGTATAAGTATACTGTAACAAGTTTCAGGGTTTTTCAATTAGATGTTAAACCTGTTGTATCAATTGCAGTTGAGAATATAGAGGGTGTTTTGAAAATGAGCGCACTTGATAGCAAATTAGATGGTTTAGGTATGGTAGAAGATTTCACTTTAATTTTGAAGGCAAACTTGGAGGCAACTGATAATGGATTAGAGGGCGAAGCACTTCTGGGTGTCTCAGTAAGTCAACCACCTCTTTTGAAACTTGTGCCAAAGAAAATTTTGGAATCTACTGGCCATTCAGTTTTGAATGGAATTTTATTGGGAATAAAATCTAGAGTTCAGCAACAATTAATAAAAGATTTTGTAAATTGGTGCGAATTAAATAAGGTTTAATTTAGTCAAGAAACTTTTTCTATGTAGATTAGTAATTCCATTTGCTTTAAGACTTGATATATGTTCTTTAGTACCATATCCTTTATTTTTAAATATGAAATATCCAGGGTATTTGCTATCTAATCTTTCCATTAAAGCATCACGCAATACTTTGGCAATTATGCTTGCAGCAGCTATTGAAGTAAATTTAGAATCCCCTGAAATTATATTTTTTTGATTACCATCCCAAAGTCTTAATGATAATGGGCCATCAATTATTAGCTCAGAAGGCATATTTCTTAACTTTTTAACAGCTCTAATCATTGAAAGTTCAGTTGCATATCTTATTCCGAACTTATCTATTTCTCTTACTGAAGACTGTCCTATACTGTAATCTGATGATAATGCAATAATTTTAGGAAAAAATTTCTTTCTTTTTTGGGGAGTTAATTTTTTACTATCAGTAACCCCCAAGCTCTTGAGAGTTAATCCATTTTTCCCAGTAAGAACTACTGCAGCAGAAAATACAGGTCCAAAAACTGAACCACGACCTACTTCGTCAATACCTATCTCAGAAACTTTACTCAATATTTGCAGATGATCTTCTTCTTTTCCTTCTTGAGTTATCAATTTCATCCTTTATTTCTTCTTCTTCGTTAGTTGTTATCATGGGTAAATTATTATTGGGATTAATTTCTTTAGAATCATCTAATTCAACTTCAGACTTTTCTATTGAATCAGAAGTTGAGGTTTTTTTATTTGTTTTCTTACTGTTAACTTTATTTATTGATTTTTTATTATTATCTAAAGCCATTTCTTTTTCTTTGTTATTAATATCTTCTAAAAGTATTAAATTATTATTAGTTAGATATTGTTTACCTAATTTAATTAATGGATTAATACCCAGTTGACTGTAGACAATTTTTTCATCGTTGCTTAGCTCAACTTTTATTATTTTCTTTTCTCTTGATTTGTTTGTATTAAGTATTTCATTATCATTTTCCTTTTTTTTGGAATGATCATCTTCTTTATTTGAATTTTTGGAGTTAGATAATTCTTTTTTAACTATCTTCTCTTGATTTTCACTTTCTTGAGGTGTGTCTATATCTGGAAACTTTGTATTATTCAATTTACTAGATTTCTTTGAAGAGTCATTTGTTTCTGGATTTGAACTATGGAAATTTGGTAAATTTTCTACATGTCCTAATCCACCGCAAATATTACATTTTTTGCCGAACAATTCATATATATTTTGCCCTTGTCTTTTTCTGGTTAATTCGACTAAACCTAACTCAGTTAACTCAGCTATCTGAGGCCTTGCAGAATCATCTTTTATGGCTAATGTAAATTGCTCAAGTAACTGAAATTGATCTCTTCTAGATTCCATATCTATAAAATCTATAACTAAAACTCCCCCAATATTTCTCAATTTCATTTGTCGAGAAATTTCAACAGCTGCTTCGCAATTCGTCCATAAAACAGTTTGTCTTGAATTGGCTGATCTTGTGAAAGACCCGGAATTTACATCGATTACTGTTAAAGCTTCAGTAGGCTCAATAATTATGTATCCTCCTGAGGGTAAATCTACTCTTGGTTGAAGTGCTTTTTGAATAGTTTTGTTAATTTGGTATTTTTCTAAAATATGTTCGTTTATATCATTACTATGAAAGACAAGATCCACATTAGAATCATTATTAATCAGAAAGTCTTTAGCTTTTTCGAGAGCTATTTTATTATCAATTATAATTTTGTTGGTTGATGATTTAACACAGTCTCTTAAAATTTTTAATGAAAAATCTTCATCTCTATTTATTAGATTTGGAGGATGACAATTCTCCGAATTTTTCATGACTTGATCCCATTGTTGAATTAAATTTTCTAAATCTTCAATAAGTAATTCTTCTTTTATTTTTTCAGCTTCTGTACGAAATAATAAACCTGTACTGGGTGGTTTAATCAAAACCCCAAGTGCTCTTAAACGACTTCTTTCAGTATCAGTATTTATCTTCCTAGAAATATTGACTCCTTGTCCGAAAGGTTGCAATATTAAATATTTCCCTGGTAAAGAGATGTTACCTGTAAGTCGTGGCCCTTTATTCCCAGTAGGTTCTTTCATTACTTGAACGAGAACTTTTTGTTTGGGTTCAAGAAGTTCAGTAATACCCATAACACCCTTTTTTAGTCTTAATGGACCTAAATCTGATACATGAATAAAGCCATTTTTTTCACTTTCTCCAATATCGATAAAGGCAGCATCGATTCCTGGAAGAACATTTTCAACAGTTCCTAAAAAAATATCCCCGATTTGATATTGACCTTGTGCGACGATTAATTCATCAACTCGATCATCCGTGAGTAGTGCTGCAATACGAGCCTGCTCAGCTATTATAATTTGCTGAGACATATATAAAAAATTAAGTATGTTTTGAATTTTGAAAATCGATAAAAAGTAAATAATTTAATATTTAATTATTTACTAATAATTTTTGATTGTTAAGTTTATTAGATTTTTTTAAAATAAAGGTAGCAATTTCATTTGCTAAGTATTTAAGTTTTAGACGACTTTCAAACTATTTGTAATTGATTTAAAAGCTATGATTTTTTCTTTATTAAATCATAACTTTTACTATATTAACATCTAATTCCCGCTTAAGCACATTCATCTATTATTCTTATATAGACTTAATTCCTAATTTTTTTAAAGTGGTTAAAATAAACGAAAATTATTTGAAGCTCAAAGCAGGATATCTATTTCCTGAAATCTCAAAAAGAGTAAATACATATACTCAAGCTAATAAAAATTCCGATGTTATTAAGCTTGGAATTGGTGATGTAACGGAGCCACTACCAAAAGCTTGTATAAATGCTATGAGTAAAGCATTAAATGAAATGGGAACAACTAAAGGATTTAAGGGTTATGGTCCAGAGCAAGGATATGGATGGTTGCGAGAAAAAATTTCTGAAAATGATTTTATTTCTAGAGGGTGTCAAATTACGCCGGAAGAAATATTTGTTTCAGATGGTTCAAAATGCGATAGTAGCAATATTTTAGATATTCTTGGCAATGATAATTTGATTGCCGTAACAGATCCTGTATATCCTGTTTATGTAGATAGTAATGTGATGACTGGTAGAACTGGGGAAACACTTCAAAATGGCACTTATAAGGGTTTATTATATTTAGCAATTAATGAGGATAATAATTTTTTACCTGAAATTCCTCAAAATAAAGTTGATATTGTTTATCTTTGTTTTCCTAATAATCCCACTGGGGCAACAATTACTAAGCATGAATTAAAAAAATGGGTTGACTATGCCAACGACAATAAGTCTTTGATACTTTTCGATGCAGCTTATGAAGCTTTTATTCAAGATAAAGATATTCCACATTCAATATATGAGATAGATGGAGCAAAAAATTGTGCTATAGAATTTAGATCTTTCTCAAAAAATGCGGGATTTACCGGAGTTAGATGTGCTTATACAGTAATACCTAAAGGTTTATCAGGACAAAATTCAAAAGGTGATAAGGTTGATTTATGGCCATTATGGAATAGGCGTCAATGTACTAAATTTAATGGAGTTAGCTATGTAGTACAGAGAGGAGCTGAAGCGGTATATTCTTTTCAAGGTAAAAAAGAGGTTAATTCTTTAATAGATTTTTATATGGAAAATGCAAAGATTATGAAAAGTAAGCTTAGCACTGCTGGTTTTATAGTGTATGGGGGTGATAATGCACCTTATGTTTGGGTTAAAACTCCATCTGGTAAGACTTCTTGGGACTTTTTTGATTATTTACTTGAAAAAGCTAATGTAGTGGGGACACCTGGAAGTGGATTTGGTTTGGCAGGAGAGGGCTATTTTCGATTGTCTGCTTTTAATTCAAGATTAAATGTTATTAATGCAATGGAACGAATAATTAATATATAATATCTAATAAATTTCCTAGTAATTAAAATTTCAAAGTAATGTCAAATATAAAGCTAGAAAAAGGGGAAAATAATAACGCAGCAGTCTTAGAAAAAAAAACAGCTGCGTTAAAAAATAAATCACCTAAATATAAAGTCTTACTTCATAATGATCCAGTAAATTCCATGGAGTATGTCACTATTGCACTTAGAGAAGTTGTTCCACAATTAAGCGAGCAAGATGCTATTTCTATTATGCTCGAAGCTCATAATAATGGAATTGGTTTAGTCATCGTTTGTGACCTCGAGCCAGCTGAATTTTATTCAGAATCTCTCAAATCAAAAGGAATATCAAGTTCAATTGAAAAAGAAGATTAATCAGCTTATTAGTAGTTAATTAAATGAATATCCCTTTAAAGTTTTGCTGCTGTTAGCTTTCTTTCTGATAATTTACGAACTTTTAAAGAATCATCTAATGATGACTTGCCATAATTTCTCTCCAAAATATTAATAACTGTTTTTCCAAATTCGTCATCTTTATTATCAAAAGCTTCTAAACATACTTCTCCTAGCTTTTTACCAAGAGGGCCAGGGTTCCATAAAAGTTTTCTTGCTGTCCATGGCATCATACTCATAGGATTGTAATTAGGCTTTAATATATTATTTTCCAAAGCGTACTTTTCTAGCAGGGTATGTGGTTGTAAACCTATAAAAAATATTGCTGGATCTACTAAACCTTTGCCAAATATATTTTCTAACTCTCTATGGTAAGCAACAGTTTGTTTAATTGTATTTGGGGTTTCATTAAAAACATTAAATGAGTAGTTGACTGAGACATGATTCCTAAATCCTGCGTCTACAAGCATCCTACAATTTTCTAGTACTGTTCTGAGGTTGTAGGCTAACCTCATTTTTCTAACAAGTTCTTGAGAACCAGATGTAATGCCTATCTCAAAATAACTCATTCCTGTATCAACCATTAATTGAGCTAATTCGCGATCAATATTATCTGCTCTAATGTAAGCTGCCCATTTGATATCATTCCAACCTTGATCTTTTATAGCTTGAAGAAGTAATTTAGCATCCTTTATATTTTTTCTTGTTGGAATAAATTGAGCATCAGTAAACCAAAAACCTCTCACACCCATTTCATAAAGTTGCTTTATTTCTTTTATCACTTCTTGTACGGGATTAACTCGAACTTTCTTGCCCTCTACTACTGTATAAACGCAAAAACAACAATTATGTGGACAACCCCTTTTTGTTTGAACTCCTACATAATAATCACCACCTTCTATATACCAATCAAATTCAGCCCAAATAGATTTAATGTATTTGTAATTACAAGCTGTTTTAACAGTTCCAGATGGCTGTTCATGTATTAATTTGTTTCTTGGTTTTTGCCCAGCAAGATAACATCTTTCTTCTTCAATAGAATTACCTTTGATAACCTTTTCAATTAGGTTTTCACCTTCTCCAATAGAAATCACTGTGCCTTTTGGTAATAAATTACTTAGCTGCTCGTAGAACACACTGACGGCCCCTCCTCCTAAAATAACTTTTACTGATTTATTATATTTTTTAGCTCTTTTTAGTCCCATTTTCACCAAAGATGTATTTCTATTTATTTCTCCATAATGTGATGTTATTAACTTTAGGCCTCCCCAAGCGCCTCGAATTTTTTTAAAAATATTATTTGAGTAGAAAACTTCAAATGAGTTTTGTAAGGGATTACCGCTTCTTCCGTCAACTGGGGCGTATATTTGTATATCTCTCCAAGAAAAAATTATTAAATGAGGTCTAAATTGATCAATTTTTCTTTTTAGGTATTTAGAAATATTGTTTGAAGGTACTATTGCTAAATCAATGAATTGTTGCTCTATTTTTGGGAAGCACTTATTAATATGATCCGCCAAATAAACAGGTCCTATAGGGAATATCGGATTACATGGAAGTCTAACAATGAGAATTTTGTTGAATATTTCTCTATTATTATTACTTGTTATTTTTTTTAAAGGAAACTTAAACTCCATAAAAGAGATTTAATAATGATCTCACATTAAGAATCTAACTATTTTATTACCCTTTCGGTGAACTTTTATAAACTTATTTCCAAAAAATTAAAATTATTTTTTGTATTAGAGGTCAGAAATCATGTATATCCAACACACCTTAAGAAGTTTAATGCCATCTACCCATCTTGATATATTTGGTGCTCCAGATTTTCTTGCATAATATCTAACAGGGTAATTAAGGATTTTAATATTATTATTTGCTGCTTCAAAAATTATCGTAAAATCCCCAAAAGGATCTGATTTAGATTCCCAACTACCATTTTTTTTCATCAAATTGAAAAACTTCCTTGAGAAAACTTTTGTTCCGCATAGTGAATCTGAAATTGGTTTATTGATTAATATCGATAAAAATAAAGCAAAACATCTATTGCCGATATAATTAGCCCATCTCATTGCATCTTTTTCCATTGGGAATGTTGTTCTAGAGCAGTTAACTAGAATATTCTCATTTTTCGTAGATTGCATTATTGCATCGATACTATCATTTACGTCTACGGTGAAGTCGCTATCTATAATTGCCAAAGTTTCACCAGTTGAAATATTGAAACCTTCAACAACAGCATTTTTCTTACCCTTAGAAGTTTGTTTTAAAAGATATATTTGGAAGCTATTTGAGAAATCTTTAGTTAGCTGTTCTAGCATTTGAAAAGTGTTATCTTTACTGTTTCCCTCCACAAATATTATTTCTATTTTATTGGGAATTTTTTTAAATTTATTTAAAGCTTCTATTAGTAGTTCCCTATTACCCTCTTCATTTCTTGCAGGAATAACTATTGAAATCAAATGATCACCTTTTTTTTCCTGATATTTATAAAATATAATTTCTAGTTCAAAAGCAAGTTGCTTAATTATTGGTACCTTACGGAAAGTATTTTTTATAAATTGAGGAATTAATTTAGTTGGAATTGGAGTTAACTTTTTTGCTTTCCATCTTATAGATCTGTAATTATAAATTTCAGCTAACGATTCTATATCACATATAGTAATTCTTGCTTTGTTAGTTGTTCCTTTAAATATTCTAGAATCTAATTTAAGCCATCTTGTAATTGGTTCCCAAGTATTACCTCTTACTTTAAGAGAAATGAACTCATTATTATCTTTAAATAATTGGTGAATTTTATTATTTGATAGATTCCATGTATTTACAGATTTCATTGAATTAATTTTTCATAAGGATAATTTTAATATAAACTTATCAATTTTTTCTGATTAATTTCCAAGGCGACAAAATTTCATAATCGTAAACTATTTGATAAGAATCAGATTCATCTAGTTCCTTTGAAGAAACAGTAGACCATGCTAAATCAGAGGGGTTCATTTTTTCTATGCTTTCAATACCATCTCCTAAATTAGGAGTTAGGAGAGAAATTCTTATTATTTTTGATTGTGCTTTTTCATTCCCAGTGTAATTTTTATCAACCTTAATGATTTGATTCTTCAGGTTGTTTAATGAAGAGAGATACTCCATAGTTTCTCTTAATTCTCTTGATCGATCTGTAAATAAACCTGACTGCAATAGTAATGATGTTAATAGATAAGGACCAATAATTAAAGATATAAAAATCTCTTTGAGGTTACTTTTATCTTTTATAAAAGACCAAGCCATCGCAAATAATATTAATCCTAAAATAATGAATATATTTTCTTTTACTGTAAAATTTAAAGCACTTTTGAAGAAAATAAAATATGTAATAATTAAGGCAATGATTAGCAAAGGTACAAATTTTGATGTAATAAAAACGAATATAGATTTATATCTTTTTGAACCGAATAAATATTTAATACCAATATATGAATTTAAAGATAGGATTGAAGATATTTGAAGAGGGTAATAGGGTGTTTTTGTAGAAAAAATACTTATTATTAGTATTAAAATTATAGGAAAAAAAGTTAAGATATATATTTTATTTTTATTTTTATTTTCTAAAATATTTGAAATTAAACCTACAATAGAAAATATGCTCCATGGTAAGTATGTTATTGGAATGTTCCAAAAATAATAATAAAAAGGATTTGTAGAATCATTTTTATTAGCAAGAAAATTAAATTTCCCAAACAGGTAAAAGATAATACTCTGATCTAAATAGAAGTTTATAGAATAAGCCCATATTAGAAATGGAATAAATCCAATTATTAATCCAAGCCAAAAGAATTTATCAAATAATAAATTTCTTTTTGATAATACCAATGGTGATAGTGCGGCAAGAGGAACAGCGACAAGAAAAGTCTTCATCATGAAAGCTAAACCTATCCAAAGACCAAAAAGTAAAATATAGAAATTGCTATTATTTTTTTTGATTTTAACTAGAGAAAATACTCCAATAGTTACCAAGCAAGAGTAAATCAGATCTTGAGTAGCTAAATGAGAGTAGTCAAACCATAGATATGTTGTAGAAAGTATGAGTGGAGATACTATTGCATAATTTTTATCAAAAAATTCTTCATGTAATTTAAAGGTTATGAATAACATTAATATTGCTGCAATTGTTGTTGGTAAATATGCAGCGAAAAGATTTCTGCCGAATATTTCTTGTGATTTTGCGATTAAAACTTGTAATCCATTTGTTCTATCCAAAACATATTCGTCCCACCATAATGGAATTGTCCAGTTACCTTTTTCTAGTATCCATCTCGCTTGCAAAGCATAAAATCCTTCATCAAAAGCTATATAACTTCTTTTTCCGTAATAGAAAGTAAGAGGAATAAAAAGACAAATTTTTAAAATTTTTCTAAAATTATTATTCTTTTCAATCATATTTTTAATAAAAAATTTAAATAAATGCCGATAATCGGAATTGAACCAATGACCTACTGTTTACGAGACAGTTGCTCTTCCGCTGAGCTATATCGGCAATATAAAATCTTGAAATTTTCATATAGAATAATTTTATATTTGAAATAATTAATGTCAAAAATTGATCCTGAATTAAAGAAAAAATTACTTAAGGAGTCGCAGGCTCCATATAAAGGGTTAAGAAAAGTATTATGGATAGCATTTACAGGCTCAGCCTTTTTAGGTCTTTTCATAATGCTTTCGAAAATTGCTAGTGGTAACGAAATTCAGCAAAATAATCTCCTAATACAATTAGGAGCTTGTGTATTATTTCCTTTCCTATTATTTCTTGAAAGAAATAAAGAAAATTAAGTTATTTATTTAAAGTCCTTTTTTTAGTGACAAATTTGAATGCTTCTATAATATCTCCTTCATTCCACGTTGAGAATTTATCACATCCAACTCCACATTCAAAACCTGTATTTACTTCTTTGACATCATCTTTAGATCTTTTCAGAGAATCCAAATTACCTTCAAAAATTACTTTATCTGATCTAAGCACTCTTAAAGAACAATTTCTTTGCAACTTACCACTTTGTATATAGCAACCAGCAATAGCTCCTTTCCCAACTGCAAAAGTCGCTCTTACTTCAGCTTGACCTAGAGATTCTTCAACTAGATCAGGCTCAAGTAGTCCTTCCATCGCTGATTGAATATCCTCTAAAAGTTTATAGATAACTTCATACTCTCTTATGTCAACATTATTTGAGTCAGCTGCTCTTTTGGCTCCAGAGGCTAATGATGTATTGAATCCAATTATTACTGAGCCAGAAGCAGCTGCAAGATCTATATCAGTCTCAGTTATTTCTCCTGGTGCGGACAGGAGAACTCTTACCTGAACTTCATTTTTTGGTAATTGTTCTAATGCACCTAATATAGCTTCTACACTACCTTGGACATCTGCTTTAAGAATTAGATTTAATTCTTTCAGTTCACCATCATTTGCTTGAGTAGACAAAGATGACAAGCTCACCCTTCTAGATGCCATTTGCTGGGCTAATTTTGTTGCTCTTGCATCAGTAGCTCTTTCTCCTACAATAGCTCTGGCAGTTTTCTCATCAGGATGAACTTCAAATTCATCACCTGCTGTGGGTACTTCGCTAAATCCGAGGGCTTCTACTGGACAGGAAGGTCCCGCTTCTTTAATTCTATTTCCGTGTTCATCAACCATTGCTCTGATTTTTCCAAGGACTGAACCAGCAGCTAAAACATCTCCGGCTTTTAATGTTCCGTTCTGTACTAATAAAGTCGCAACAGGACCTTTTGCTTTATCTAAATGGGCTTCAATAACGGTCCCTTTTGCTAATCTTTTTGGATTTGCTTGGAGATCTTCAACTTCAGAGACTAATAAGATCATCTCCAATAATTTATCAATATTTTGTTTTTTTATTGCGCTGACTGGAACCATCACTACGTCTCCACCCCAATCTTCTGCAATTAAATCTTTTTCTGATAACTCTTGTTTAACTCTATCTGGAGAAGCTCCTTCTTTATCAATTTTGTTTATAGCTACAACTATTGGTACTTTTGCAGCTCTTGCATGACTAATAGCTTCAAGTGTTTGAGGTCTACAACCATCATCAGCGGCTACTACAAGTACTGCTACGTCAGTAACTTTTGTCCCTCTTGCACGCATGGCGGTAAACGCTTCATGACCTGGTGTATCAAGAAAAGTTAGCTTTTTCTTTTTTGATTCGTGCTCAAATTCAACTTGATAGGCTCCTATATGTTGAGTTATTCCACCTGCCTCTCCAGAAGCCACTCTGGATTCTCTTATGGAATCTAAAAGACTTGTTTTACCATGGTCAACGTGACCCATAACTGTTATGACGGGAGGCCTTTTAATAAGACTCTCAATATCATCAGTTTCAATCATGTCAACTGTTTTTTTAGCAGCTTCTTCAACATCATCTTGTAAGACGGGTACTCCAAATTCTTCTGCCACAGTCTCGATAGTTGCTAAATCGAGTGATTGAGTAACTGTAGCTGTAATGCCTTTGAAGAATAGAGACTTTATTATTTCAGAACTTTCAAGACTTAGCTTATCGGCTAATTCTTGAACTGTTAAATTATCTTCAGGTACAATAATCATCTCAGGTCTTACTTGTTTGGCATCCTTGGCTGCTCTTAGTTCCATAGCCCTTCTCTTTTGTCTTTGCCTAGTAGTCTCTTTATTCTTTTTCTTGAATTGTCTTGTAGATTTTTGTAATTTTGGTTCTTCAGATTTTTCTTTTTTTGGACGCGCTAAACTAGCAGATAATATTGAAACCTTTTCTCCTGAGTAGCCACTAGTTTCAGAGGTTAATGAATCATCATTTTCACCAATAATATGTACTTTTTGTCTTTGTTTCTGCGGATTTTTATTTCTTAATGCTTCTAGCTTTGCGCTATCGTCCCAATCTGATCTCCCAGGTTTCTTAGAGTTGTTTGCAAATGATCTATGAGGTGGTTTCTTTGCCGGAGGGGATGTATTTAAACGACTATTAGGTGCCTTTGCCTTCTGTTTAGGTGCCTCAACTTTTTGGGTTTCAAAATTAGATCTATTAAGTTTTTCTTTATCTGAGGCATTCGTTTTCTGTAGCTGCATCAATTCATTAGGTGATACCGGCTTCCTAATACCTGAAGGGCTTTGATTATTGAATTTAGACCCAGCCCTGCTGAAATCTCCTTGTCTATAGGATCCTCCTTGTCTATTTGGTGCGCCCTGCCTATTTTGACCCCCTCCTGCTCTATTAGGAACACCCTGTCTATTTGGATCCCCCTGTCTGTATGGGTTCCCAGGTCTATTTGGTGCGCCCTGCCTATTTTGACCCCCTCCTGTTCTATTAGGAACACCTTGTCTATTCTGGCCTCCTCCTGTTCTATTAGGAACACCTTGTCTATTTGGATTCCCTGGTCTAATAGACACTTGTTGTCTATTAGGCATGCCAGGTCTATTTGCAGAAGCCTTTGTATTAGATGGAGGTTGCCTGGTATTAGAATTTTGTCTATTTAAGTTAGTTTTAGGGTCTTCTCTTCTGATCGGTGCTCCAACTAGTTCAGGTGTATTTTTAATGCGAGGTTTATTTAAATTCTTTTTAGTAGGAAAATTATTATTAATATTTAATCTATTTGATGGTTGAGGTCTTTGATTTAAAGAGTTATTTTTTTTATTAGCATCTATATCTTTATTGGAAGTTGTTAAATTTTTAGGTTTTTCAATTAGTTGAATAGGTGGTCTTGCAGGGCTTTTTGTTGTTGGATCTGAAATATTATTAAAAGATTTTTTGTCTTGGAAATTTTTTGTTTGCTCTTGTTTATCCTTTAGATTTGCTGTTTTGATTGGATTATTAGCTTTATTTTGAGTATTTGAAGGCTCCTGAGATTGACGGTTAGAGACAATTGAAGGGGGATTTGGATTTTTAAGTTTAGTTGTATTTTTTTTATTTGAGCTTATTAATGAATTTCCCTGCTTATTAATAGGCTTAATTAAAAGGGGTTTTTTATTTAAACTTTCTTTTGAGGACTTCTCTTGATTCGGGGGATTTACATGAGACTTGATATCTTTGTTTTTATCATCAATATTTTTTTGTTGTTCATTCGTAGCTTTGAATGAAGATTTACTTACAGAAAGTATTTTTTTACCTGAATTTTTGTTATTGATAAGATTTTTTATTTTTCTTGCATCCTCTAAGCTCATTGAACTACTGTGACTTTTGACTGATATTGAAAGTTTTTGAGCAGCATCCAATATATCTTTGTTTTCCAGTTTCAAATCTCTGGAAAGTTCATAAACTCTGATTTTATCGCTGATAGTCATGTATTCTAAAAGTTACTCTTTTTTTGAAATTTTTAGAGCATGTAGTTTTAATTATATGCTCTTTTGGGATAGTTATTTATAGTTTGCAATTTCCCTCTCTAAAACATCAAAAAATTCAGGATTTAAAACGCCTTTTAAAGCTTTTTGCAGCTTTTTTTGAAGTTTGGAATCTGTGTAACATTTTTTTGATTTACAAATGTAAGCAGAACGACCCATGCCTTGGTTTAGCATTATCCCAAACTTATGATCTTTAGTAATCTTCAAAAGATTATTTCTATCAAAAGTTGTCCTGCAGGAAATACACTTACGCATAACAGGAGTTTTTTGTATCACCGCGTTTTCTCCTCTGTAGACATTATTTCATCTGGGTTAATATTTGCTATTTTGCTGTTTTCGGAAAGATTCTCTTCTTCATATGATTCATCCCCATATTCCTCATCATCTTCAGGTAGAGGATAAAGTTCTCTTAATCTTGCATCTTCTGCTGCTCTCTCTGCTTGCTCTGCCTCCAATCTCTGTTCAGCTTCGCTTTGGAGACGCTCTTCCTCCTCTCTTTGAACAATTAATTCTGCTACCGCAGTGTCTTCTGTTTCTTGGTCATATTCATGAGAGTTTTTAACGTCTATTTTCCACCCAGTTAATCTAGCCGCTAGGCGTACATTTTGACCTTCTCTTCCTATCGCAAGACTCAATTGATCAGGAGGAACTAAAACATGAGCATGCTGTCCTTCTGGATCAACGAGCCTGACAAGGTCAACTTTTGCGGGGCTCAAAGAATTTAGTATGTATTGAATAGGATCAGATGACCACTTAATAACATCAATTTTTTCCCCTCGTAATTCATTAACTACTTGCTGAATTCTTGCTCCTCTTGCTCCGATGCAAGCACCCACTGGATCAACCTCTCTTTCAATACTATCAACTGCGACTTTTGTTCTTGGGCCTACAGCTCTTGAAGGTGGGTTAGCTTCTCTTGATACAGCAACAATTTTGACTGTACCTTCCTGAATTTCTGGGACTTCATTTTCAAATAAATAGACTACTAAACCAGCATTAGCTCTACTTACAAAAAGTTGTGGCCCTTTTCTAGCTATTTCACTGACTTCTTTAAGAAATACCTTGAATGTTGCGTTAGCTCTATAATTATCATTTGGCAATTGATCCCTTTTTGGAAGTTCTGCTTCTACTTCTGGTCTTCCAATACCTGAGCTTACTCCCATAATTACTGATTGTCTTTCAAATCTTATAACTCTTGCTGTTAAAACGGGATCCTCTAAATCTGCGAATTCTTCTTGAATCATTTTTCTTTGTTGATCTCTCAACTTTTGAGCCAATACTTGCTTCGTAGTTGAGGCAGCCATTCTCCCGAAATCCTCTTTTTCTGGAGTGACATCTAAAACGACAGTATCACCAACTTGAGCATCGTCTGCAACTTGCTTTACTTCAACAAGAGAAATTTGATGATCTTCGCTTTCAACCTCTTCAACGATTATTTTACTTGATAAAATTCGATAACCTTCTTCATCTAGATCAAATCCCACATCAAAATTACTAAAGTATTCTTCATCAAATGGATCCTCTTTTACGCCAATGTAAAAGGTCCTTCTGTATTTTTCGTAACCTTTAAGCAAGGCTTCACGTAAAGCTGATTCAACAACATGAGGAGGTAATTTTTTTTCCTCACTAATGTCTTCAATAAGATTGTTTAAACCTGGGAGAATTACTAATGCCATCTATGATGGGTAAAATGAATAATGGTTGAAAAATGTATTAGTCTTTTATGGTGCAAAGACTAATCTTTAATACTTCATTAAAGGGGATTTTTTTTATCTTACCTTTTATGTTAATGGCTAAATAATCTTTAGACTTTTCATAAAGTAAACCATTCAAAAATTTTGTTTGTGATTTTTTTTGGTTTAACTCAACATTAACTGGAAAACCTTTAAAGGTTTTGAAGTCTCTTTCTGAGGTTAATTCATCACTGACCCCTTGACTACTAATTTCTAAAACATATGAACATTTTAAAAGATTTGAATTTTCAATAACTGCAGATGCAGGGTTATTGAATCTTGAACAATCATTTATAGTAATATCATCATCATTAGAATTTTTGATAATAATTTTTATAATTATGGGATTTTGATTTGTCAGTAAATTTAAACTATATATCTCTAGATTAAATTCTTTAGCGACTTCTTGAAGAAGAATTTCTAAATTTTTTTTAATTTCTTTGTCCAATTTTATCTAGATATATAATCTTGTATATGTTTATTATTTTCACATATAAAAATGTTTTTTGAAATTTTTCATATGTGTATTTTATGGATGTAAACAAAAAAACAACACTAGGAAATTTATTCAATTAAATTTTGAATACAAAGTAAATATCAAACAAAAAAATGAGATTTCTAAAAAATAGGTTTATTTATTTATGCAAAATAAGTATTTTAGTATCTGCTTTTTTACTTTATTTTTACCCTTTTTCTGAAGTTTTAGCCTTAAATGCTCTTGATGGGCATAATTTTGTCTCGGATGCAGTTAAAAATGTAGGCCCTGCGGTAGTTAGAATTGATACTGAAAGATTAGTAGAAAGACAACAGTTTGATCCAACTTTATTAGATCCATTATTAAGAGATTTACTTGGAGAACCTGGAATTGCTCCTGACAGAGAAAGAGGTCAAGGTTCAGGTGTGATTATTGATAAAAATGGTTTAGTTCTGACAAATGCACACGTTGTTGAAAGAGTTGATAACGTGTCCGTTACATTGGCAGATGGAACCAATTGTGATGGTCAAGTGTTGGGAACTGATTCAATTACTGATCTAGCATTGGTTAAAATTGAAGAACAAATTGATTCTAGTTATGCACCTTTAGGAGATTCAGAAGAACTTGAAGTTGGTGATTGGGCAATAGCCCTTGGTACTCCCTACGGTCTTGAGAAAACAGTCACTCTTGGAATAGTTAGTAGTCTTCATAGAGATATTAATGCACTAGGCTTTTCTGATAAAAGACTTGATCTCATACAAACAGATGCTGCAATTAATCCAGGAAATTCTGGAGGTCCACTTATAAACTCTAACGGACAAGTAATTGGAATTAATACTCTAGTAAGAAGTGGACCTGGAGCTGGCCTAGGTTTCGCAATTCCTATAAATTTGGCTAAAAATGTTTCTGAACAATTATTAGAGAATGGAGAAGTTATACATCCTTATTTAGGCGTACAATTAATTTCCTTGAATCCTAAAATAGCTAAGCAACACAATGAAGATCCTAACGCAATTGTTCAATTACCAGAAAGGTCTGGAGCTTTAATTCAATCTGTAGTTCCTAATAGTCCAGCTGAAAAAGCAGGATTGAGAAGAGGTGATTTAGTAATTGCGGCTGAAAATATCTCAATAGAAGAACCCAAGACTCTTTTAGATGAAGTAGAGAAAGCTCAAATTGGAAAAATATTTCTATTAAATGTTGTAAGAGACAATAAAGAAATTAAAATTAATATTAAACCTGAAGCACTTCCCGGTTTGACATAAATCATTTGTTGAAATTTAATAATCTATAAACTTAAGGTTAAAAACATTTTGGATTTACAGAATCAGATGAAACAAATAGTTGCTGATGCAGCAGTTAAAGAAGTAAAAGATGGAATGATCGTAGGTTTAGGGTCTGGTTCAACCGCTGCTCTTATGATAAAGAGTCTTGCTGAACGAATTAGATCAGGTAAATTAAAAAATATTAGAGGTGTTCCAACTTCTTTTCAGTCTGAGGTTCTGGCACTAGAACTTAAGATTCCTTTAATAGATTTAACTTCAGTTAGTAACATTGATTTAGCTATTGATGGAGCAGATGAAGTGGATCCTGACTTTCAACTAATAAAGGGTGGTGGAGCTTGTCATGTTAGAGAAAAATTGGTTGCATCTAAAGCAAATAAATTATTAATTGTTGTTGATGAAACAAAGCTTGTGCAAAGTTTAAACCGAGTTTTCCCTCTTCCTGTAGAGGTTTTACCCTCAGCTTGGAAGCAGGTGAAGGATAAACTTTCAGAAATGAGTGGTGTTTCTAATTTAAGAATGGCAACAAAAAAAGCAGGCCCTGTTGTGACGGATCAAGGTAACTTGATTTTGGATGTATTATTTAAAGATGGTATTAAAGACCCAAAAAATTTAGAAATGTGTATTAATAATATTCCTGGAGTCTTAGAAAATGGATTGTTTATTGATTTAACAGATAAGGTTTTGGTAGGTAAAATTGAAAACAATTTTCCAGTATTATTTTCGCCTTCTAAGGGGATTTAATCTTCAAATCTAATTTTTACTGAATTGGCGTGGCTGTGTAAACCTTCACTATTTGCCAAATTAATAATATCAGAGCTGTTTATTTTAAGACTTTTTTCATTGAATTCAATTATTGACGAATTTTTCATGAACGTTTCGACTCCTAAAGAGCCACTAAACCTTGCATTGCCACATGTGGGCAAAGTGTGGTTTGGTCCGGCTAAATAATCACCTACAGCTTCCGGTGTCCATTTTCCTAAAAAAATGGCACCAGCATTTTCAATAGTTTTAAGCGTCTTTTTTGGATCAATGGTAATTATTTCTAAATGTTCTGGAGCAAAGTCATTACTAAGTTCAATGCATGATTCTAAATCATCGCAAATAGCAATTAATCCCCAATTCTTAATCGATTTAATACAAATTTCTTTTCTGGGATGATAGTCTATTTTATTGAAGACTTCATTAAAAACTTCTTTAGCTTGATCATTTGATGTGGTCAAAAGTATAGAGGAAGCTAATGGATCATGCTCTGCCTGTGCTAAAAGATCTGATGCTATTTGAGAACTTTTAGCTGTTCTATCTGCGATAATTAAAATTTCACTTGGACCGGCTAAAGAATCAATTCCAGTAAATCCATAAATTAACTTTTTAGCAGCGGTGACATAAATATTTCCAGGCCCTGAAATTACATCAACTTTCTTTATTTGCTTTGTGCCAAATGCTAAGGCGCCTATTGCCTGTGCTCCTCCAATTCTAAAAACTTTATCAATCCCGGATAAGTACGCGGCAGCCAAAACAGTTTTATTTATTATACCGTCTTTATTTCCAGGAGATACCATTGAAATTTCTTTGACTCCAGCTACTTTTGCGGGTATCGCATTCATTAAAACTGTACTCGGATACGCTGCTCTCCCTCCAGGAATATACAAGCCAGCATTTTTTACAGGCATCCATCTTCTTTGGACAGATTCACCATGTTCTCCTTTTATAGTAAATGATTCAGGAATTTCTTTTTCATGGAATTTTTTTATTCTTTGATATGCAATTTCTAATGATTTTTTTAAATTATGGTCTGTCTCATCCCATGCAGTTTTTATATCCCTAGCACTAACTTGCATAGGTTTTGGATGGAATCCATCAAACTTTTTTGTATATTTTTCTATAGCTTTATCTCCATTAATTCTTACTTCTTCAAGAATTTCTTCAACTATTAAATTTATTTTTTTATAGTCGCCGGAGGTAGTTCTTTGAGAAATCCTTTTCAACTCTTGGAGAGCCTCTTGTTTATTATTTATAATCTTCATTTTCTTAATATTTAGTTAAAGTTCAAGTGATTAATTACATAATTAACTAGTCTAAATTCAATTATATATTATTGATTAGTTGACTAACTCTTTGGTATAGTATAAAACTATAATCTAATTTAATTAAATTTCTGTGGCCAATAACAAATCAGCGAAAAAAAGAATTCAAGTTGCTGAAAGAAACCGTTTAGTTAATAAATCATATAAATCAACAGTAAGAACATTAACAAAAAAAACTTTAGCTAACTGTGAGAAATATAAGAAAGATCCTAAGTCAGAGAATAAAGATTTAGTTCTGTTTAGTCTAAATGAAGCTTTCAGTCTTATTGACAAGGCAGTCAAAAAAAATGTTCTACATAAAAACAATGGCGCTAACAAAAAATCAAAAATCAACAAATTAGTTAAAAATTTCCTCACAAGCAAGTAAGTAAGGAAGTAAGCAAATATGAGCGATATTGAACTCATAGATTCTCATTGTCATTTGATATTTGAAAACTTTGAGGAAGATCTTGATGAAGTTGTTTCAAGATGGCGTTCAATTGGAGTAAAAAGACTGCTACATGCTTGTTGTGAGTTATCAGAAATCCCTAAATTACAAAAAATATCTCGAAAGTTTGATGAAATATATTACTCAGTTGGTCTTCATCCTCTAGAAGCTAACAAATGGGAATGTCATTCCAAATCTATATTGCAAAATGCAGCCAAAAGTGACTCAAGAGTTGTAGCTATTGGTGAATTAGGGCTAGATTTTTTTAAAAGCGATAATACAAAAAAACAGATAGATGCTCTGATTCCACAAATGCATTTAGCCTATGAACTTGAATTGCCTGTGATTATCCATTGTAGAGATGCTGCAAATGAGATGATCAAAATATGTAATCAGCTATCTAACGAAGGTAAATGTCCCAAAGGAGTACTACATTGTTGGAGTGGAACTCCAGATGAGATGAAGCAATTTTTAGATCTAGGATTTTATATAAGTTTTAGCGGAATAGTTACTTTCCCAAAAGCACATGAAATACATGAATGCGCAAGACTTGTACCAAGTGATAGATACTTAATAGAGACAGATTCACCCTTTTTAGCTCCTGTTCCTTATAGAGGGAAAAGAAATGAGCCAGCTTTTGTTGAAAGTGTGGCTAAGTCAATAGCTAGTTTAAGATCATCAGAATTACAAAATATTGCTCAAGAGTCATATAAGAATGCTGAAGATTTGTTTAAATTTGACTTGATAAAGTAACACTAAACCTGCTAGTATTAAAAATTACTGGAAATTTTTCTTAATTATTAGTAAACAGCCAATTAAAGTGTGGTTTTATTACCTTTATCTTTAATTATATAAGCTTTTTATTAACTAAGATATTTGTTGAATTCAAGACTAAAATCTCGATTTCAATTTAAAAATTCTTGATTATTTTTTCTAAAATTAAGTCGTATTTTTGGTAATTAGTAAATCTTATAGAATGGCGGGTTTTCTTGGATGAGCAGTAGCGCTTTACAGATAGCTAAAACAGCAACTTATCTACCAGATCTAGTTGAAGTACAAAGGGCAAGCTTTAAATGGTTTTTGGAAAAAGGCTTAATTGAAGAATTAAAAGGCTTTTCTCCAATAACAGATTACACAGGTAAATTAGAATTACATTTTATTGGAGAAGAATATAGGTTAAAAAGACCTAGGCACGATGTTGAAGAAGCCAAGAGAAGAGATGCAACTTTTGCTTCGCAAATGTATGTTACTTGTAGATTGATAAATAAAGAAACAGGAGAAATCAAAGAACAAGAAGTCTTTATCGGTGAACTACCTTTAATGACAGAAAGAGGAACATTTATTATTAATGGTGCTGAAAGAGTAATAGTTAATCAAATAGTACGCAGTCCAGGGGTTTATTTTAAAGATGAAATGGATAAAAATGGTAGAAGGACTTATAACGCTAGTGTTATTCCTAATAGAGGGGCTTGGCTAAAATTTGAAACTGATAAAAATAATTTGCTTTATGTAAGAGTTGATAAAACAAGAAAAATTAATGCACACGTACTTATGAGAGCTATGGGCCTCTCAGATAATGATGTGGTTGATAAATTAAGACATCCTGAGTTTTATAAGCAATCAATTGATGCAGCTAATGATGAAGGAATAAATTCAGAAGATCAAGCTTTATTAGAACTTTATAAAAAATTACGACCGGGAGAACCCCCTTCTGTTTCCGGTGGTCAACAACTTCTACATAGCAGATTTTTTGATCCTAAAAGATACGACTTAGGAAGAGTAGGTAGATATAAAATTAATAAAAAATTGAGACTAACTGTTCCAGATAATGTAAGAACTCTTACTCATGAGGATGTTCTTTCGACGATTGATTATCTTATTAATCTTGAACTTGATATTGGTGGGGCAAGCTTAGATGATATTGACCATTTAGGAAATAGGAGAGTTAGATCTGTTGGAGAACTTCTTCAAAACCAAGTTAGAGTTGGTCTAAACAGACTAGAGCGAATAATTAAAGAAAGAATGACTGTTGGCGAGACAGATTCTCTTACTCCTGCTCAGCTAGTGAATCCCAAGCCATTGGTAGCAGCCATAAAAGAATTTTTTGGATCCAGTCAATTAAGCCAATTTATGGATCAAACAAATCCATTAGCTGAGTTAACTCATAAAAGAAGAATTTCAGCATTAGGCCCAGGTGGGCTAACTCGAGAAAGAGCAGGTTTTGCAGTTAGAGATATACATCCTTCGCACTATGGAAGGTTATGCCCTATCGAAACTCCTGAAGGCCCAAATGCAGGTCTTATAAATTCTCTGGCAACACATGCAAGAGTTAATGAATATGGTTTTATTGAAACTCCTTTTTGGGAAGTTGATAAAGGTAGGGTAATTAAGGAAGGTAAACCTGTTTATTTATCAGCTGATTTAGAGGATGAATGTCGGGTTGCTCCTGGCGATGTAGCTACTGATAAGAGCGGTAATATTCTCGCAGATTTAATTCCAGTCAGGTATAGGCAAGATTTTGAGAAAGTACCGCCTCATCAAGTCGATTATGTTCAACTTTCTCCTGTTCAAGTTATATCAGTAGCGACTTCTCTTATCCCTTTCTTAGAGCATGATGATGCCAATAGAGCGTTAATGGGTTCTAACATGCAGCGTCAAGCAGTTCCATTATTAAGACCTGAAAGACCTCTAGTTGGTACAGGATTAGAATCACAAGTTGCAAGAGACTCCGGTATGGTTCCAATCACAAAAGTCAATGGAATAATCTCTTATGTTGATGCTAATGAAATAGTAGTAAAAGATGTAGATGGTATCGAGCACGTTCATTATCTTCAAAAATATCAAAGATCTAATCAAGATACCTGTTTAAACCAAAGACCAATAGTGAAGAATGGAGATCATGTTATTTCTGGCCAAGTTCTTGCTGATGGTTCAGCTTGTGAAGGTGGCGAAATAGCTTTAGGACAAAATGTTTTAATTGCTTATATGCCATGGGAAGGCTACAACTATGAAGATGCAATATTAGTAAGTGAAAGGATGGTCACTGATGATCTTTATACTTCAGTACACATAGAAAAATATGAAATAGAAGCCAGGCAAACTAAATTAGGTCCTGAAGAAATCACTAGAGAAATTCCTAATATTTCAGAAGAAAGTTTGAATAATCTTGATGAAATGGGAATTATCAGAACAGGTGCATTTGTTGAAAGTGGAGATATTCTAGTAGGAAAAGTTACTCCAAAAGGAGAATCAGATCAACCACCTGAAGAAAAACTTTTGAGAGCTATATTTGGTGAAAAAGCAAGAGATGTGAGAGATAATTCTCTTAGAGTTCCTAAAACAGAAAAAGGAAGAGTTTTAGATGTTCGAATCTATACAAGGGAGCAGGGCGATGAGCTGCCTCCAGGAGCAAATATGGTTGTGAGAGTTTATGTTGCTCAAAGGAGAAAAATTCAAGTAGGAGATAAGATGGCAGGGAGGCATGGTAATAAAGGGATAATTAGTAGAATTTTACCTAGAGAGGATATGCCTTATTTACCGGATGGTACTCCTGTTGATATTGTCTTAAATCCTCTTGGTGTACCAAGTAGAATGAATGTTGGTCAAGTCTTTGAATTATTGATGGGTTGGGCGGCTTCAAACTTAAATTGTAGAGTTAAAGTTGTTCCTTTTGATGAGATGTATGGAGCTGAAAAATCACATCAAACAGTACAAGCATTTTTAAAGGAAGCTTCAAAGCAAGATGGTAAGAATTGGGTTTATAATCCTGAAGATCCTGGAAAGTTATTACTTACAGATGGCAGAACAGGTGAACCTTTTGATCAACCTGTTGCTGTTGGATATTCTCATTTCCTAAAGCTTGTTCACTTAGTAGATGATAAGATTCATGCTAGATCAACAGGTCCATACTCTTTAGTTACGCAGCAGCCCTTAGGTGGTAAAGCTCAACAAGGCGGACAAAGACTTGGAGAGATGGAAGTTTGGGCTTTAGAGGCATATGGAGCCGCTTACACTTTGCAAGAATTGTTAACTGTTAAATCAGATGATATGCAAGGAAGAAATGAAGCATTAAACGCAATAGTTAAAGGAAAACCTATCCCTAGACCAGGAACTCCTGAATCATTTAAAGTTCTAATGAGAGAATTGCAATCTTTAGGTCTTGATATTGGTGTATATACAGATGAAGGTAAGGAGGTTGATTTAATGCAAGATGTAAATCCCAGAAGGAATACGCCTTCTAGGCCTACCTACGAATCTCTAGGAACCTCTGAATATGAGGAAGATTAAAATACTCTATCAAAACTTTCTAATTAAAATCTCATAAACATGACTAACAGCAACTTAAGAACAGAAAATCACTTTGATTACGTCAAGATTTCTATTGCTTCACCCCAAAGAATAATGGATTGGGGGCAGAGGACATTACCAAATGGACAAGTAGTAGGAGAGGTTACTAAACCTGAGACTATTAACTATAGAACCCTAAAACCAGAAATGGATGGTCTTTTTTGTGAAAAAATATTTGGACCATCTAAAGATTGGGAATGTCACTGCGGTAAATATAAAAGAGTTAGACATCGTGGAATTGTATGTGAGAGATGTGGAGTGGAAGTAACTGAAAGTAGAGTAAGAAGGCATCGAATGGGTTATATAAAACTGTCAGCTCCAGTTTCCCATGTTTGGTATTTAAAGGGTATTCCCAGTTATGTCGCAATTCTCTTAGATATCCCACTTAGAGATGTAGAACAGATAGTTTATTTTAATTGTTATGTTGTCTTAGATGTTGGCGATCATAAAGATCTTAGATATAAGCAGCTTCTTACTGAAGATGAATGGTTAGAGATAGAAGATGAAATTTATGCAGAGGATTCAACTATTGAAAATGAACCATTTGTTGGTATAGGTGCAGAAGCCCTTAAGCAATTACTTGAGGATCTTGATTTAAATCAAATTGCAGAAGAACTAAGAGAAGAAATTACTAATAGTAAAGGTCAAAAAAGAGCAAAACTTATTAAAAGGATAAGAGTTATTGATAATTTCATAGCAACAAATGCAAAGCCTGAATGGATGGTATTAGACGCTATCCCTGTCATTCCTCCCGATCTTAGACCAATGGTTCAGCTAGATGGTGGAAGGTTCGCCACATCTGATCTAAATGATCTTTATCGAAGAGTTATAAATAGGAATAATAGGCTAGCAAGGCTTCAAGAAATTTTAGCTCCCGAAATAATTGTTAGAAATGAAAAAAGAATGCTGCAAGAGGCTGTAGATGCACTTATTGATAATGGAAGAAGAGGTAGAACAGTTGTTGGTGCAAATAACAGAGCCTTAAAATCTCTTAGCGATATCATAGAGGGAAAACAAGGGAGATTCAGGCAGAATTTACTTGGTAAACGTGTTGATTATTCTGGAAGGTCTGTCATAGTTGTTGGTCCAAAGTTAAAGATGCATCAATGCGGACTCCCTAAAGAAATGGCTATTGAGCTTTTTCAGCCTTTTGTCATACATAGATTAATACGTCAAAATATTGTAAATAATATAAAAGCTGCAAAAAAATTAATACAAAAAGCAGACGATGAAGTCATGCAAGTACTCCAAGAAGTTATTGAAGGCCATCCAATACTTTTAAATAGAGCTCCAACTCTTCATAGGTTGGGAATTCAAGCTTTTGAACCTAAATTAGTTGGTGGTAGAGCTATCCAACTACATCCACTTGTATGTCCTGCCTTTAATGCTGACTTTGATGGAGATCAAATGGCAGTTCATGTTCCTTTAGCACTAGAAGCACAGACAGAGGCACGTATGCTTATGCTAGCCAGTAATAATATTCTCTCACCAGCAACAGGAGAACCAATTGTAACTCCCTCACAAGATATGGTTTTAGGTTCTTATTATCTAACTGCACTACAACCAAACTTTAAAAAACCAAATTTTGGGGACAATAAAAGAACTTACGCTTCATTAGAAGATGTAATTTTTGCTTTTGAAGATAAAAGAGTTGGTTTACATGAATGGGTCTGGTTAAGGTTTAACGGTGAAGTTGATGATGAAGAAGAATCAAATAAACCGAAAGAATCTAAAGAATTGGAAGATGGTTCTAGGTTAGAAATTTGGAGTTTTAGAAGAGACAGATTCGATTCCCAAAATAATTTAATAAGTAGATTTATTCTAACAACAGTTGGAAGGGTGGTTATGAATCATACGATCATTGATTCTGTCTCAAAAACATGATCCTTTAAAAAAAACTAATTATTTATCCATAAAAAAATGACATCATCTAAACCAAAAAAAAGTTCAAGAGTACGTAAAACTTCAAAAAATTCAAAAAAGAATAATAAAACAATAATGCCTTCATTAGCAAAAACTCCACCTTCATTCAAAAATAAAGTAGTAGATAAAAAAGCTTTAAAGAATTTGGTTTCATGGGCTTATAAAACTCATGGAACTGCTGTAACCTCAGCAATGGCAGATAATTTAAAAGATTTAGGATTTAAATATGCCACACAAGCAGCTGTTTCTATTTCAGTAGAAGATTTGAAAGTCCCTGAGGCTAAGCAAGATTTAATTGGACAGGCAGAATCGCAAATTACAGCTACTGAAGAATGCTACAGACTTGGAGAAATTACGGAGGTTGAGAGACATACAAAAGTTATTGATACATGGACAGAAACTAATGAGAGATTAGTTGATGCAGTAAAGAATAATTTCAATCAAAACGATCCTCTTAACTCAGTTTGGATGATGGCTAATTCTGGTGCGAGAGGTAATATGTCTCAGGTAAGACAACTTGTTGGCATGAGAGGATTGATGGCTAATCCTCAAGGGGAGATTATTGATTTACCTATTAGAACGAACTTTAGGGAAGGTCTTACAGTTACTGAATATGTGATTTCTTCTTATGGGGCTAGGAAAGGTTTAGTTGATACAGCATTAAGAACTGCTGATTCAGGTTATTTGACTAGAAGATTGGTTGACGTTGCACAAGATGTAATTGTTAGAGAAGAGGATTGCGGTACTGAAAGATCAATAGTAATAGAGGCTGAAGATGGTAAATTCGGTTCAAGGCTTATTGGAAGACTTTCAGCCGAAGATATCTTGGATTCTGAAGATAACGTAATTATTCCAAAGAATACTGCAATAGATCCTTCTTTATCTAAAACTATAGAGACAGCATTAATCTCAAAAGTAAATATTAGATCCCCATTAACTTGTGAGGCGAATCGTTCAGTTTGTAGAAAGTGTTATGGATGGGCTTTAGCTCATAATCATTTAGTTGATTTAGGAGAAGCTGTAGGGATAATTGCAGCTCAATCAATTGGAGAACCTGGAACTCAATTGACCATGAGAACCTTTCATACTGGTGGCGTATCTACTGCAGAAAGTGGAGTTGTAAGATCTAAAATTAAAGGTAAAGTTGAATTTAGTTCAAAAGCAAAGATAAGAGGATATAGAACCCCGCATGGAGTGGAAGCTAAACAAGCTGAAGTAGATTTTTTATTAAAGATTATTCCATCTGGAACTAACTCTAATAAAGCCCAAAAAATTGAAGTATCAAGTGGATCTCTTCTATTCGTAGATGATGGTCAAGAAATTGATTCAGATATAACTGTTGCACAAATCATTTCAGGAGCTGTAAAGAAAAGTGTTGAAAAAGCTACCAAGGATGTTATCTGTGATTTAGCTGGACAAGTAAGATATGATAAAGAACTGCAACCAAAGGAAGTTACTGATAGGCAGGGTAATATCACTTTGAAAGCTCAAAGATTAGGAAGGTTATGGGTCTTAGCTGGAGATGTTTATAATCTACCTCCTAATGCTAAACCTGTTATTTCTACAGATAAAAATGTGGAACAGGGAACAGTTTTAGCAGAGGCGAGTCAATCTAGCGAGTTCGGTGGTGAAGTGCGTTTGAGGGAATCAGTAGGAGATTCAAGAGAAGTTCAGATTGTTACAACTTCAATGCTATTAAGTAATTTTAAATTACTTGAAGAATCAACTCATTCAGGTGAAATATTCCATTTAGAATCTAACGATGGAACTATTTATCGATTAAATACTTCACCAGGGAGTAAGATTAGTAGCGGCGAAGTTATTGCTGATTTAGCAGATGAAAGGTTTAGAACAAAAACTGGCGGATTAGTGAAATATGCACCTGGTTTAAGTGTTAAAAAAGCAAGATCGTCTAAAAATGGTTTCGAAGTTAGTCAAGGGGGAACATTGCTATGGATTCCTCAAGAGACTCATGAAATAAATAAAGATATATCCTTACTTATGACTGAGGATATGGCATGGATTGAAGCAGGAACAGAAGTTGTTAAGGATATATTTAGTCAAACTTCAGGGATAGTCACAGTAACTCAAAAAAATGATATCTTGCGAGAAATTACTGTTAGAAATGGTTCTTTTCATGAGTGTGAAGATGAAGAAATTTTAAGTCGATTTACAGAAGAAGGAACACTAGTTAATCCTGGCGAAAAAATTATTGATGGGGTCGATAATAACGAAATTCTTTTTGTTCAAAAATTAGAAACATCAAAAAGTAAGGGTTTACTTTTAAGAACTGTAGAAGAATTTACCATCCCTAATGAGGCTGAGTTACCTGAATTATCTCATGTTAAACAGGAAAAAGGACCATCACTGGGCTTGAAAGCTATTCAAAGGCTTACTTATAAAGATGGTGAATTAATAAAATCTGTTGAGGGTGTAGAACTACTCAAAACTCATCTAAGTTTAGAAAGCTTTGATGCCACACCCCAAATGACAATTGATGTTGAGACAAGTCAAGATAAAAGTGATAAATCAATAAATAGATTAAATTTAGTTATCCTAGAATCTATTTTGGTAAGAAGAGATACTATATCTGATTCTAGTCATGGTTCAACGCATACTGAATTACAAGTAAAGAATAATCAGAAAGTTAAAGCTGGTGATGTGATTGCTACTACTCAAATTCTTTGTAAAGAGAAAGGAATAGTTCAATTACCAGATGTAGTTGAGAATGAACCAATTAGAAGACTTATCGTAGAAAGAGAAGAAGATAAAATAAAAATTAATATCAAAGGAAAAGCACTTGTAAAAATTGGCGATCGTGTTGTAGATGGAGATTCAATTAGTAAAGGAGAAAAATCAACTTCATGCGGAGAAATAGAAGAAGTTTCTAGCGACTTTGTAACCTTAAGACTTGGAAGACCATATATGGTTTCTCCTGATTCTGTTTTACATGTTAAAGATGGAGATTTAGTTCTTAGAGGAGATGGTTTAGCATTACTAGTTTTTGAGCGGCAGAAAACAGGGGATATTGTTCAAGGGTTACCTCGAATTGAAGAATTATTAGAAGCTAGGAGACCAAGAGATGCTTCAACTTTATGCAAAAAATCTGGAGTTGTGCAAATCAAAGAAGGGACTGATGATGAATCTGTATCTTTATCTGTAATTGAGAGTGATGATTCTATTAATGAGTATCAACTTTCAATTGGGCAAAATATTATGGTAAGTGATGGACAACAGGTTAAAGGAGGAGAACTTTTAACAGATGGTCCAATTAATCCTCATGAGTTGCTTGATTGTTTATTTACAGATATAAAAGATCAAAAAACTTTAATGGATGCAGCTCGCGAATCAATATCAAAATTACAAAGAAGGATGGTAAACGAAGTACAGAATGTTTATAAGTCTCAGGGGGTAGCAATTGATGATAAACATATAGAAGTAATAGTGAGACAAATGACTAGTAAAGTTCGTATTGAAGATGCAGGAGATACAACCCTTCTTCCTGGGGAATTAATAGAACTAAGACAAGTGGAAGATACAAACCAAGCGATGTCTATTACTGGGGGAGCACCAGCAGAGTTCACGCCTGTTTTATTAGGTATAACTAAAGCTTCCCTTAATACAGACAGCTTTATATCAGCAGCCTCTTTCCAAGAAACAACAAGAGTGCTTACCGAAGCTGCAATAGAAGGCAAATCTGACTGGCTTAGAGGTTTAAAAGAGAATGTAATTATTGGAAGACTGATCCCCGCTGGTACAGGTTTCAGTGGGTTCGTTGAAGAATTAGCTTCGGAAGCTGGACCGCATCCTGATATTCTCGCAGAAGAATCTGGTGGATATAGAAGAGCCCAGAATTTAAGACCAGACTATACAGTTGATATGCCTCAATCACCAACTGTAAGTTCTACTGCTATTCTTGATGACCCAAGTGATGCAGATTTAGAAACTACAAGGAATAGACATGGAATCGATCCTTCCTCGAGTAATTTTGCTGCTTTCGCTAGGCCTAATGCTGAAAATCAATTCTCTGAGGACCAATTACCCGATCCAGCTGCCTTGGAAGGGTTACAAGAGGAGGGACTTCTTTCAGATGAATAAACTATTTTCATCTTGAGTTACTAGAATTCTATTTTAAATTTTAATTAATGATTAAGCCTGACATTGTTCCAAAAAGAAAATTACCTCGTTACGGATTTCATTTTTATAATGAGAGGCTTAACGGGAGGATGGCAATGATTGGATTTATTGCTCTTTTATTGACTGAATTTTTCTTAAAACATGGATTATTACTATGGTAATTCTTTTATAGAATTTGGATTACTAATAATTTGAAAAACCTTCTCGGATGTAGTATTAAGGACTTAGAAAATGTAGCTTTGAATCACGATCAAGCTGCCTTTAGAGGACGTCAAATTTATAGTTGGCTTTATAACTATAAAAACAGGTCTAAAAGTATTGATGAAATAGATGTCTTGCCATTAAATTTTAGAAATCAATTAAAAAAAGAAGGTTTTTTATTTGGAGAATTAATTTTAAAAGAAAAGTATTTAGCAAATGATGGAACTTTAAAGTTGTTGTTAAATACAAGAGATAATGAGAGTGTAGAGTGCGTAGGCATTCCAACTGAGAAAAGATTAACAGCCTGTCTTTCAAGTCAAGTGGGATGTCCAATGGATTGTAAATTCTGTGCTACAGGGAAAGAAGGATTAAAGAGATCTTTAAAAGCAAGCGAAATACTTGACCAAATTTTATTTATTGAAAATGAAATGAATCAGAGAGTAACTAATATTGTTTTTATGGGAATGGGTGAACCATTGTTAAATATTGATGAGTTACTTTTGTCAATTAGATCAATCAACGAGGATTTTAATATTAGTCAGAGAAAGATCACTGTAAGCACTGTTGCTATTCCAAAGATGATCAATAAATTATCAGAAATGTCTTTTCAATTATTGGGTAAATGTCAGTTTACTCTTGCAATAAGTTTACATGCTTCAAATCAAAAAATAAGAGAAAAGATTATACCAAGTGCAAAAAATTATGAGATTAAAAATATTATTGATGATTGCAGAAAATTTGTAAGAAAGACAGGCAGAAGGGTTAGTTTTGAATACTTGTTGCTATATGGAGTTAATGATAAATTAGAGCACGCTGATGAATTAAGTAATCTAATAAAAGGTTTCCAATGCCATGTAAATTTGATTCAATATAACCAGATTCAGGAAGTTGAATTTCAGCAAACTCCTTCAAAGAATGCTCACCTATTTCAAACCCGACTTTCTAATAATGGGATTAATGTTAGTTTTCGAAAAAGTAGGGGCTCAGATAGAAATGCAGCCTGCGGTCAACTAAGACAAAATGCCAAAATCAAATAAGTATATTTGTAATTTTTATTAAATTCAAATTAAACACGTTATTATTGACTTAATTGTTTTTTTATCATTGGGCTTTATTAAAACTAAGCTTTTACCTTTTGCAATTGTTAGCTTATTTGGATTGGCTTTTTTTGCTGTTAGTGCCAGGATTTGGCTACCAGGAGATATGATGTCACCTGCTCCGATTAATTGATATTTATGTTTATATAAAATGACTAAAAGAAAAAAAAATCAAAATGAAAGTTTAGCAGAAATAGCTATTGATCCTGATATTTTAGCTAAAGAATTATCTGTAGAGCTTGAAATTGATCCTTTAGAACAGATTGATAAAGATAGTTTCTCAAAAGGAAATTTAAATAAAAATTTAGAATGTGATCAAGCCTTAAAATTGCTTAAGGGTGACAGAGAACAGAGAATACAAGGATTGAGAATATTCTGTGAATACAGAGATAAAAGATCTTTCCCTCTTTTATTACCTTTACTTGATCAACCTTGCCCAGTAGAAAGAATGAGCGCTGTCTATGCATTGGGTAGAAATCCATTCCCTAGCGCAGTTGAAAAATTAGTGACTCTTTTAGAAACAGACGATAATGCATATGTAAGAAGAGCTACTGCTTGGAGTTTAGCTAACTATGATAATCAAATTGTTTTGAAGCCATTAATAAATTCATTAAAAAATGATGTGGCTTCAGTAAGATTATGGTCATCTAGTTCTCTTGCCGAAATAGGAAGTATCTCATCTTCGAATGCTCAATTGGCCGCTGAACAACTTTTAATAAGCTTAAAAATAGATAATGAGCCTGTAGTAAGAAGTAATTGTATATGGTCTTTATGTAGGTTGTTTGAAAAGTTAGAGAATATATTTCAAGAGAAATTTGTTGATGAATGTACAAAAATTGCACTATTTGATAAAGAACCTTCAGTTATGGAAGAAGCAAAAACTGCCTTGGATTCAATGGGAATGAAAGGTTTTTATAAATAGAGTTTTGTATTTATTAGGCAATCAATATAAAAAAATCAAAATTAATTAACTTGTACCAACTGAAACATTTATTTTTCGTTAATGTGTATACAGTACAAATACTAATTATTGATTTTAATGCCACAAAGAACATTAAGATTCAAAATTCATCAAGATGGAAGAGTTGAAGAAACTGTGGAAGGATTTAATGGTAGAGCATGCGATGAGGCTACCAGAAATATTGAAAAGTCGCTTGGTGAAGTAAAAGTTAAAAACAAAACATCAGAGGCTTTTATCTCTAATCAAACAAAAAACTTACAACAACTCAACAAAGAATCTAATGTCACATTTTAGTACTATTAAAACGCAGCTTAAAGAGGTTAAAGCTTTAACTAAAGCATTAACTCAACTTGGTTATGTGATAAATCAAGAAAAAAAATTTATTAAAGGTTATAGAGGACAATTTACTGAAGTTGACATAAGCATGGACTTACCTAGAGATACAAAAGTTGGTTTTAAATGGGATAATAATTCAAATTCCTATGAACTTGTTACAGATCTCGATCTATGGAAATTTGATTTGCCAGTTGAAAGATTTATATCTAAGGTTACTCAATTGTATGCTTATAACACAATTATTTCTAAAACAGAGGAAGATGGATACCAAATAGTTGAGAAAAAAAATCAAAATGATGGATCAATTGAATTGGTCCTTACCAAGTGGGAAAGTTAGTCATTGGATATCAATCCTATATTTGATGTTGATAATCTTGATGAAATTAACCAATTAACAGGTTTTGAACCTGTTCTTGGAGGAGAATTAACAGAAAAAGCTATTTGGGTTGATGAATCTAGATGTATAGGATGTAGATACTGCGCCCATGTTGCAACTAATACTTTTGTTGTTGATGAAGAATACGGTAGGAGTCGAGCAATAAGACAAGATGGGGATAATTTAGAAACGATGCAAGAAGCAATCGATACTTGCCCTGTTGATTGTATTCATTGGGTTAAATTTGATAATTTAGAAGCTTTAGAAAATAGTCTTGATAGAGATATGTTTCAATCTTTGGGAAAACTACCAAGAATTAATAAGCATTAATTTCTAATGGATTTGCCTCATCGCAGATTTGGTAGAACGAATCTAAAAATGCCAGTTTTGTCATTAGGAGGTATGAGATTTCAAAAAAGTTGGGATGAATTAAAATTTTCGGAAATCTCAAAAAAAGAACAGAAAAAAGTTGAAAACATATTTAATCTTGCCAATCAATTTGGTTTTAACCACATAGAGACAGCTAAGTATTATGGGACTTCTGAAATTCAGTTAGGTATGGCTTTTAAGAATACTAAGAAAATACCAAAAATCATTCAAACCAAAATCCCTCCTAATAGTGATCCAAAATTATTCGAAAGAGAACTTTTGAAAAGCTTTGAAAAATTGCAAGTAAAGAAAATTGATTTATTAGCAATACATGGTATAAATTTGCCTGAACACCTTCATCATGCTGTAAGAGATGGAGGCTGTATTGATGTTTTAAAAAAATTCCAAAAAGAAAATTTAATTGGGTATATAGGCTTTTCGACTCATGGAGAATCATCACTTATAGAAAAAGCGATATCAACAAATTTATTTGATTATGTTAATTTGCACTGGTATTTCATTAATCAAACAAATTCAAAGGTAATTGATCTCGCTCATAAATATGATCTTGGGGTTTTCATAATAAGTCCTACAGATAAAGGTGGACATCTTCATACTCCATCTGAAAAAATGTTGGAACTTTGTAGTCCCCTACACCCAATAGTTTTTAACGATCTTTTTTGCTTAAGGAATATGAATATTCATACAATAAGTGTGGGAATATCAAAAGAGAAAGACTTTGATTTACATTTAGAAGCACTGTCTTTATTGCCAGAATCTGAGCAATATATTCCTAAAATACTAATTAATTTAAAGGAAGAATCAATAAATTCCTTAGGTCTAGAGTGGTATCAAAGTTGGGCTGAAAATATACCAAATTGGCAAAATACACCTGGTGGTATCAATATTCCTGTTCTTCTCTGGCTCTCAAATTTAATAGATTCATTTGATCTGGAACAATTTGCAAAATCTAGATACCAATTGCTTGGTAATGGAAGTCATTGGTTCCCAGGTAATAATGCAAATTTATTAGATGTCGATATTTCAGAAGGTCAATTATTAACTGTGCTAGAAAAACATATAAAACCCAAAAAGGTTATAAGGAAATTGAGAGTTCTAAAAGAAAAATTCGGAAAAGAAGAATTATCAAGATTATCAAAGAATTAACCTTTGATCGGATATTTTTCAGCTTTGCCATTACCTCTAGGATAAATTTCAGGACAAGAAGCTTTTGGCTCAATAAAAATAGCATTACGGATGCCTTTTTCTCTAGGTAGATTATTACTTTTAGTTTCTAAGATTTTACCTTCTAATACCTTTAATGTTTTTTCTAAATTTTCATTATCTTTATGATCCCACTTTCCACAATATAAAATACCTAATCCATTTTCTCTCAACATTGGCAATATATATTCTGAAACTGTTGAAGGATTACTAACGGCTCTTGCTGTTGCAATATTAAAACTATTTCTAAATGAAGATTGCCTTGCAATGTTTTCAATACGATCATTGATTACATATATATTATTTTTGAAATTGATTCTCTTGATAATTTTTTTGAGAGAATCTGATTTCTTTTTTGATGAATCTATTAGATAAATTTCTGAATTAGGATGTGTTATTGCATATGCAAATCCTGGGAAACCACACCCTGATCCAATATCAATAAATTTTTTACTATCAAAATTAGTATTTGAATGTTCTTTAAATGTCCAAATACTGTCATAAACTTGGGAAATCCAGTAATCATCTCCTTCAATTAATCTCGTTAAGTTAGTTTTATGATTTAGTTCTTGAATTCTTCTTTGTAATTCTTTAAACATCATTATTTCTTCTTCATTTATTAATTTGAGAAGTTCGTTAGGGATACTTTCTTTTGTCATTAAGTTTTAAATAGTTTCTACTTTACTGTTGTAAAAAACATTCAATAATATCAAAATTGATTAGAATGAATTTAACGATAAATAAATTTTTGAAAGGCGACATAACTTATTATAAAATTTTAGGTGTTAAAGAAAATGCATCAAATAATGAATTAAGAAAGGCTTTTTGTAAACTATCAATAGAGCTTCATCCCGATACAACTTCCTTAGAATTAGAAGAGGCAAAAAAAAAGTTTCAAAAAGTACTTGAGGCCTATGAGAATTTAAATAATTCTAATTTAAGGAAAATTTATGATGAGAAATTAAGGTTAAACCTTAAAAAATCAAATAAAGATAATATACATGTTTTAAATAATTTTATTATGGATTCGAATAATCAACAGTTAGTAGGTAATAGGAGACCATTTTCAAATGGAGAAATGTTCTCATTATTTTTGTTAATTACTATAATTTTTATTAGTTTGCTTTTTGCTATCTTAATTGCCTCTTTTACTGGAAAAGAAATAGAGTCAGTCCCAACTTGGCTTTTGAGATAATAATTTAAAGAACTTCTGTGATCCCATCTGATACACCAATTAATCAACATTCACTTCAATCATTAGAATTATGGTTAAAAGATCTTGGCGCAACTAAGGATATTGATAATCCATCAAAATGGTATTTGTTACTTTCTAATTGGAATGCAACTATTATTTTTGAACAAGAAGATTTAAGTGTAGTCTGGGAGAGTGGAGGGAAATTGACTAAAAGATTATTTTCTTATTGTATTAATAGAGAAGATATTGAAAATTCTATTTTACAAGGACCTTAATATTACAATTTAAAGATCGCTTAAAATTTCAAAAATAATCCTATAACTTTTTTCTAATTGATTATCTGTAATACAAAGAGGGGGTAAGAGATAGATGACATTACCAAGTGGTCTAATAAATAAACCTTTTTTAATTGATAAGGCCTTTATCATTTTGCCAATATTGTTCAAATAACCTATATTTTTTCCGATTTCAATATCAAATGCGGCGATAGTTCCTGTGACTCTCATGTTTTTTATGAATGATAATTTTTTAAATTTCTTTAAATGGGAAAGATGCTTTTTCTCAATAGCAAGATATTTCATTGGATCATTTTCTAGTAAGTCAAGGCTCGCATTAGCTGCAGCACATCCTAAAGGGTTTGCAGTAAAGCTATGACCATGCCAAAAAGTTTTTTTAGGAGAATCGCTAATAAAAGCTTGGAAAATATTCTCTTTAGCTAATGTTATGCCCATAGGTAGGAATCCTCCCGTTAAACCCTTTGAAATAGAAATTAAATCAGGAATTATATTTGCCTTTTGAAATGCGAAGAGACTTCCACATCGTCCAAATCCAGTTAATACTTCATCAGCTATTAATAAAGAATTATTATTTTTTACTACTTCTGAAACTTTTTTGATAAATTCAGGCCTAACCATATTCATTCCTCCCGCACCCTGTACTAATGGTTCGAGGATGACAGCTACAGTTGGCTTTTTAAGAAGGTTAGTTAATATTTGAATCGATTTATTCTCTTTTATTTCAACCTCTTCATCATTTATCCAAGTTGAAGGCCATGGGGCCCTTTTGACTGGGAACATTAGATTATCAAAATTTTCATTGAAAATATTTCTTTCCCCTAAAGCCATTGCACCAAATGTATCACCATGATAAGCTCCATCAAAAGCAATTATTTGGTTTCTTAATTCACCTCGATTTTGCCAAAATTGATAGGCAATTTTTAAAGCCACTTCTACTGCGGTAGATCCATTGTCAGAAAAAAACAGTCGTTCTAACTTTGTTAATCTACTTAGCCTCTCTGATAATACTTGAGCCTGTGGATGTAAGAAGTCTGCGAATATAACTTGTTCAAGGGTCTTGGCTTGATGAAAAATGGCATTTGCTATGTAATCGTTACTATGTCCATGCAGAGTAACCCACCAACTACTTATTCCATCAATGAGTTCTTGTCTTGGATTTTTAGTATAAATTAAAGCATTTTTTCCGTGAGTTACTTCTATTTGAGGTTTGCTATTTTTAATCTGTGTAAAAGGCGGCCATATATTAGGGTGCCAATTTTGATTAGTATTTTTTAAAACCTGAGATTTCATTTAATATTTTTTGGAATTTAATAATGTTATCAATTTATTGTTAATATTTAGTTCTTCCCACAGTATATCTAACTGATTGGAGTCAATTTTCTGGATATATGGAAATTCAGCAATAATAGGTAGATTACTAAATTCAGTTAATGTTTTTGGATTATCTAAGTGTTTTTTTCCATTAATAACTAGGCCTAGAATTTTAACATTTCTTTTTTTTAATGCCTCAATACTAAGAAGAGTGTGATTGAGAGTCCCAAGTCCGCTCTTACATACAAGTATTACGGGAATGTCCCATTTCTTGATTTGATCTATTTGTAAATAATTTCTTGTAATTGGAACCATCAAGCCTCCCGCTGTTTCTACAATTAATGAACCATCAATATTCGGTAAATTTAATAGCTGAAAATTTATAAGTTTGTGATCTATTTCTGCCGCCCAATGAGGTGAAACAGGTTCTCTAAAGATATAAGCTTCATTGAGTATCTTTGTTTTGTTCACTTTTGCAAGTCTTGCAACAGCTTGACTATCGGTCTCTGACTCTATCCCACTTTGAATAGGCTTCCAGTAAAAAGAATTTAATCCCCTTACAAAAAAAGAACTAATTAATGTCTTTCCTACATCAGTATCCGTACCACATATGACAAATTGGAATTTATTATTTATAGCGCTCATGATTTTTTTAATATTTGAATATTAATCTCCCAAGTTAGGTTAACTGAATTAGTTGCTTTCTTAGGCCAATACTTTTGTATTTCTTTTAATTCATGTACTTTTTTACGTTCACACTTACTTGATTGCGCTCCCACATTTACGATGCTTCTGAAAAGTTTATAAACATTTGGAAAGTTTTCTACATATAAGTATTTATTTGAGAAGAATATTTCATCGGAGTTGAAACTTTGGATTATATCTCTTGAAACAGGGAAAGTTAGGCCACTATATTCAATATTAGTTTCTTTGCAAGTTTGCTTCCATTCCGGGAAGGAATTTATTGTGGGATATGAAATTATTAAATAGCCGCCAGATCTTAATTTGCTGAACCAACCTCTTATTATTTTTTCGGGATCGTCTAACCAGTGTATGCAAAAGTTTGATGTTATTAGAGAACATTTACTAATTGATGGAGGTAAACCATTATTTAAATCCCATAAAATCTTTTTACTAGAGTCTTTATTTTGAAGAAGCATTTTTTTACTGAAATCAATTCGAGTAATATTTTCTTTAGAAAAAATTTTTTCTATTTCATCAGCTAATAAGCCAGTTCCTGAACCAAGATCTATCCATTCACCTTTTTGAATATTTAGACCTTTTACGAAAGAAACAATCTTTTCAGCAAAATGTTTTTGAATATTTGAATAACTTAAATAATTTGCGGAAGCATTATTAAAGTTTTTTTTAACTGTTTCATGCCAGATGTTTTTTTTCATAATTTATTATCAAGAGTTCTTTTGATGATTAGGTAAAAATTTAAATTAGAAAGACAATGCCCTTGATTATCTAATTCAATTACAGTTGGCTTTTTAGTTAACGTTTTATTTAGTAATTCAATAAAGTTTTCACTAGAATCTTGGTCAAGAATTAAATCGTTTTTAGAATTTAGAATAATGACATTGCAATTTTTCTTAAAAGACTTTAAAGAATTTTTATCGGCATAAAGTTTTTTAAGGTCATTTAATAGAAGATTATTATTTAAACCCCCTAAGTTTTCATGAAACATATTTTGGAAATTAATAGTCATATTATTGGGCAAAAAAGATCGACGTATAAATTCTTTTAACACAACCTCTGCTTCAAATAATATTATTTTTTTCTCCATTCTCTTAAGAGATCTATAAATTAGATTTCTTTTTTTGCTTGAAGGAAGAAAATTATTAAATGAATTTATAAATACAACATGGGATGCTTCATATAAAAGATTTTCTTGAATTAAATGGAAACCTAAAGAGTGACACAAAACCATCTTGATTTGATTAGTCAAATTGTTGTTTATCCATTTTGATTGATTGACATTTTTTGAAAAATAACCTCTTTCATTATCTTGCCAATGCCATCCATTTTTTTGAAATTCAACTTTATAGTCATCCCAGAAACTTTGATCTAAACCCCAACCATGCTGAGTAATAACTTGGTTCATTTGAAAGCTTTTAAAACAGAAATAAAAGTCTTGAGTAAGTCTAGATTTAAATCTCTTCTAATTGTTATCCTTATTCTTGATTCGTTCACAGGAACAGTCGGTGGTCTTATAGCTATTGCTAAAAAACCATTTTTTTCAAGATGTTTTTGTAAAAGTATGGCCTTTTCTTCTTGTCCAACGATTATAGATAAGATTTGGGATTCTCCTTTAACTGGGTAACTAAAATTTTCAAGAATTTCTTTTTTCCATTTTTTAGAAGAGATCAATAAATTCATACCCCATTCGTTATTATTTTTGATTTTTTGAAGGGATTTAAGTGCACCTGCAGATAAAGCTGGGGAAAGAGCAGTTGTATATCTAAATGCCCCGCTCGTTTGAATAAGGTGTTCACCAATTTTTGAGTTACAAGCTATGAAAGCCCCGCCGCTGCCAAACGATTTACCAAATGTACCAGTAATCATAGTTATTTCGCCAGATAAATCAAAACATAAACCTTTACCTTCAGGTCCTAAAATTCCAATAGCATGAGCTTCGTCAACTAATAATTCAACATTATATTGTTTACAAATTCCAGAAATTTCTTTGAGAGGAGCAATTGAACCTTCCATACTGTATAAGGATTCAACAATTATAAGAATGGACTTTTGAGTTCCATTGAATTTAAGAATTTTATTTTCTAAGTCTTTTAAATCATTATGTGCGAATCTTACTAGTTTTGATCCAGAAGCTTTTACTCCAACTAATAAAGAATTATGAATAAATTTATCTGCTATTACAATGCTATTTCTATTAGCTAAACCTTGTACGGCAGCAATATTGGCTTGGAACCCACTAGGAAATAAAAGTACTTTTTCCTGATTAAGCCATTCTGCAAGTTGTGTTTCTAATAATTTGTGTATTGGTCTTGAGCCGGTTATAAATCTAGAACTACCAGAACCAAGACCCTCTGATAAGCTAATTTCATAAGAGGCTTTTATTACATCATTATCTCTACTTAATCCAAAATAATCATTACTGCATAAATCAATAAGATTATTGTTAACTTTTTCTGGATTTAAACTTTGAAGTTCATAAGGTTTTTGACCTAAAGCAAATGTTTTTAATTTACGAAGCCTATTTTTTGGGATTTTTATTTTATTCATTTTGAAACAACTATAACTAATTGATTTTTTATAAAATGATCTAGATTTACTATTAAAGTTTGCAAGGTGATTATTACTTATTAATATCTATATAGATCATATCTTAAGAAGTTAACTCCTCAAATCTTCAATCTCAATTATTGCTTAATTTAAAGGAATATTTCCCATTCCCTTTAGACCCCTTCCAAATAGAAGCAATTAAAGCTATTAATAGTGGAAATTCTGTTGTTTTAACTGCTCCAACAGGTTCAGGTAAAACATTAATTGGTGAATTTGCTATTTATAGAGCTTTGTCTCATGATAGTAGAGTTTTTTATACAACTCCTTTAAAAGCTTTATCAAATCAAAAGTTTAGGGATTTCATTAGTCAATTTGGAGAGAAGAAAGTGGGTCTTCTCACAGGCGATATTAGTATAAATAGAGATGCTCCAATCTTAGTAATGACTACTGAGATTTTTAGGAATATGCTTTATGGAGAATTTGAAGAATTTGATGACCCATTAGTAAATCTGGAATCCGTAATTCTTGATGAATGTCATTATATGAATGATCCGCAAAGGGGAACAGTTTGGGAAGAAACAATAATTCATTGTCCAAGTAGATCTCAGATAATAGCTTTATCAGCGACTATCTCTAATGCAGACCAACTTCAAAATTGGATAGAAAAAGTTCATGGTCCAACAGTACTTGTGAATAGTAATAAAAGACCAGTTCCATTGGATTTTATTTTTTGTAGTGCAAAGGGACTTCACCCCCTTTTGAATAATAAGGGTAATGGGATTCATCCAAATTGTAAGATTTGGAGAGCACCAAAAGGGCAAAAAAAGAAAGGTAAAGTAGGCAGAATAATACAACCAAAGGCCCCTCCTATTGCCTTTGTAGTCTCTAAACTTGCAGAGAGAAATATGTTGCCAGCTATTTACTTTATTTTTAGTAGAAGAGGGTGTGATAAGGCTGTTGAATATATAAAAGATTTATCTTTAGTAAGTTATTCAGAAGCAACTTTGATATCTCAAAGATTAGATGTTTATCTAAAAAATAATGAAGAGGGTGTAAAAGATAAATTTCATTGTGAAGCTCTTAAACGAGGTATCGCTTCACACCATGCTGGTTTGCTACCAGCGTGGAAAGAGTTAGTAGAGGAACTATTTCAGCAAGGATTGATAAAAGTTGTTTTTGCAACTGAAACTTTAGCTGCGGGTATTAATATGCCTGCAAGGACAACAGTTATTTCAACATTATCAAAAAGGACTGATGAAGGACATAGATTATTATTTAGTAGTGAATTTTTGCAGATGTCAGGAAGAGCCGGACGAAGAGGAAAGGATTTGCAGGGATATGTTGTAACTTTACAAACTAGATTTGAAGGAGCAAAAGAAGCTAGTACCTTGGCTATAAGTGAACCAAATCCACTAGTTAGTCAGTTCACGCCAAGCTATGGAATGGTTCTTAACCTTTTGCAAAATTATAGTTTAGATAAATCTCGAGAATTAATAAAAAGAAGTTTTGGTAGCTTTTTATATTTAAGAGAATCTTCAGAAGAGATGACTATTCTTGATAATTTAGAAAGAGATTTAAAAGAACTAAAAAAAATAACTTCTAATATTTCTTGGCAAGATTTTGATTCATACGAAAAGTTGAAAAGTCGTTTAAAAGAAGAAAGAAGATTGTTAAGGATATTAGAAAAACAAGCAGCTGAAAAATTGTCAGAAGAAATAACTAGTGCTCTTACTTTTATTAAAGATGGAAGTTTAATTTCTATAAAAGCCCCTCAATTAAAAAGAAAAGTTGTTCCAGCTTTGATTTGTAAAAAAATATATGAATCAAAAAAAATTAAAAGTTTGCTCTGTATAACTATTGATAATTTATTTATTCTTATAAAACCTTCTTATATAGTTAATATTTTTCCTGATTTAGAGGAGATTGAAATTTTGAAGCTTAAGGAACCCAAGATGAATTTCTCAGGAGAAGTTGTGAGAGGTGATAAAGAATCACAAACTTTTGCAGATAAAATTTTTGAAATTTCTGAAAAATATGATTTGACAACTCCTCAATATGATTTAACAACTGAGGTTTTAGCACAACAGAAACTAATTACTAATTTAAATGAAACAATAAATAATCAGCCTGCGCATAAATTTGGCGACTCTAAAAAATTAAAAAGATATAGAAAAAGGATTATCGAGATTGAGCAAGAAATAGTGATGAAAAATAATCTTATGGAAGATAAAGAAAATCACAACTGGAAAAAATTTACTGATTTAATAAAAATTTTAAATCATTTTGGGTGTTTAAATGATTTAGAGCTTACCGAAGTAGGACAATCAGTTGGCGCCATAAGAAGTGAAAATGAATTATGGGTTGGACTTGTTTTACTTAGTGGCTATTTGGATGATTTGAACCCGCCAGATTTAGCCGCAATCATTCAAGCAATTTGTGTGGATGTAAGAAGACCAAATCTTTGGTGTAATTTTAAGCCTTCCATAAAAGTTATAGATGTTTTTAATGAGTTAGAAAGCCTAAGAAAATTATTAGCCTCAAAACAAAATAAATTTAATATTAATACTCCAATTTTTCTAGAAACAGATTTGACTGGGATAATTTCAGAATGGGCAGGTGGTAAAAAATGGAAAGAACTAATTTTTAATACTTCTTTAGATGAGGGGGATGTTGTGCGGATCTTAAGAAGGTCTATGGATGTTTTGTCACAAATTCAATATTGCGTAGGAGTAAGTAATAAACTAAAAAATAAAGCAAAGTTAGCATTAAAAGCTATTAATAGATTTCCTGTTTCTGAATCTAATGATTTGTTAAAAGTCTCTGAAAATATAAATCCAGCAACAAAAAGAATTGATAATAATTCTTAAAAGTAGTTAACTTAAATCATTTTTTTAGTATTTGTAGCATCATCAAAATCATTAGCAGTTAAATAACCTAATTTAATTGTTGCTTCTTTTAAGTTAATTGATTCATTAAAGGCAAGATTAGCAATTTCTGCTGCTTTTTCGTAACCTATTTTGGGAACCAATGCTGTCACAAGCATTAGTGAATTTTCAAGATTAGTTTTTATAGTTTTTGGGTTTGGTTGTATCCCTTCAACTAATTTTAGTCTGAAGTTACTTATTGCATTATTCAGTAATTTTATACTCGTCAGAATATTAAATCCAATTAGTGGCTTGTATTCATTCATTTGTAAATTACCGCTGGCATTTGCTATTGATACTGCGTATTCAAAGCCCATTACTTGAGTGCATACCATTGATAATGCTTCACATTGAGTGGGATTGACTTTCCCAGGCATGATTGAGCTCCCAGGTTCATTCTGAGGAATTATTAATTCATAAATACCTGCCCTAGGTCCTGAGGATAATATTTTAATATCATTAGAAATCTTAAATAATGCACTTGCCAGGATTTTTAATTGACTCATTACTTGGGCTAATCGATCATGAGATGCCATTAAAGAGAAATGATTCTTCGATTTAAAAAAAATTAGATTAGTATGCTCTGAAATTGATTTTATAGATTCCTCTGAAAAATCTTTTGGACAGTTAATACCTGTACCAACTGCAGTACCACCTAGTGGTAAGAAACATAATTCATTAAGACTGATTATGAGAGCATCTTCAGCGTCTTTTAGTTGTTTTGACCATGCAGAAAATTCTTGACCAAGAGAAATTGGTACTGCATCTTGAAAATGAGTTCTACCTATTTTTATAAGATCTTTCCATTCATTACTCTTACTATCAAGAATCTTAGTAAGTTTCTTTATAGATGGAACTAATTTTTTAATTATTTGAGTAACAACAGATATCTGAATAGCCGCAGGAAAAGTATCATTTGTAGACTGCGATTTATTAACATCATCATTTGGATGAATAGGATGATGACTCCCAAGTTCTGAATTCGTTTTTAATGCAGCAATATTAGATATGACTTCATTTATATTCATATTTGTTTGCGTACCGCTACCTGTTTGCCAAATTTTTAAAGGGAATTGAGAATCATGTTTCCCATCGAGTATTTCTGTACAGGCTTCAATAATGAGATCTTTTTTTAGATTATTTATTAAACCTAATTTGAAATTAGCAATTGCAGCTGCTTTTTTTATAACTGTGAGTGAATAAATTAATTCAATTGGCATTAACTCCTCACCAATAGAAAAATTTATGATTGATCTCTGAGTTTGGGCTCCCCACAAAGCCTCTTCTGGAACTTGAATCTGTCCCATACTATCTTTTTCAAATCTAAAGTTCTTGGTCATTAAAAAAAACTGTGGTTAAACTTCAAATAATATTTAGGGATTTAAATACTTAACTTTTCCCATATTACATTTAAATTGTTGAGATGAATTGAGGGGTCAAAGCATTCCTTTAAATCAGTCTCAGTAACTAATTCCATTATCTCTTGGTCTCCTTCGATATTCTGCTTGAAATTACCATTCTCATTATTCCAAGCTTGATGAGCATTTTTTTGCACCAAGCTATAAGCCTTTTCCCTAGATAAACCTTTTTCAACAAGTAAAAGTAAAACTTTCTGACTAAAAATTACTCCCCCATATATATTTAAATTTTTGAGCATATTTTCTGGATAAACTTTTAAATTATGTATTATGTCTTTCATTTCTCTAAGCATAAAATGTAGACATATAGATACATCCGGTAACATGATACGCTCATTAGAACTATGGCTAATATCTCTCTCGTGCCAAAGTGGAACATTCTCAAGAGCTGTTACAATATAACTTCTCAAAATTCTAGATAAACCGCTAACCCTTTCACTACGAATAGGGTTTCTTTTGTGAGGCATGGCTGAGCTTCCTTTTTGCCCTTTTGAAAATCCTTCTTCAACTTCTAAAACATCTGTTCTCTGAAGGTTCCTTATCTCTGTCGCAAATCTATCAAGTGAAGCTCCTACTAGAGCGATTGTTTGAACATATTCAGCATGCCTATCTCTTGATATCACCTGAGTACTTGCTGTGTCTGGTTTTAAACCCAGTAAATCGCAAGTTATTTTTTCTATCTCTGGGTTTGTATTAGCGTAAGTCCCCATCGCTCCACTTATTTGTCCAATGGCAATAGATTCTTTAAGGATTAATAATCTTTTTTTATCTCTTAAGATTTCTGCTAACCATCCGGCCAATTTAAACCCAAACGAAATAGGCTCTCCGTGAATTGCATGCGATCTTCCAATCATTAAAGTATTTTTGTGCTTTCTCGCTAATAATCTGACTTCATTTTCTAGTTTTTCAATTTCCTCTAATAACAATTCGCAGGAATCCTTTAGCTGCAAAGATAGGCCAGTATCAAGGACGTCACTGCTAGTCATTCCAACATGAATATATCTTCCGGAATCACCAACATGTTCATTGATATTTGTTAAAAATGCTATGACATCATGTTTTACTTCTTTCTCTATTTCTTTAATTCTTGACTCTTCAAATTTTGCATTTAAACGAATCTCTTTTAGCGCAGCTTCCGGCATTTTTCCAAGTGAACAATTTGCCTCGCATGCTGCAATTTCAACTTTAAGCCAACTCTGGAATTTTGCATTTTCAGTCCAGATTCTTCCCATTTCGGGTAATGTGTAACGCTCAATCACAATTTTTAAACATCTTCATTTTCAACTTTATAACTAAATTCTCATAATTGCTCTATACGTTAAAGATCTACTTGCCATTGAACATATTTGTAAAAGTATTGTTGTCATATTTAAAAGCTTTTGTATTTGTAAATATCAATTCATTTTGAAATGTGTCTAAAACCTGCTATTGGATTATCTTTATAAATAGTAGGCATTTTGGTTTAATAAAATTTAAAATTGGCATTATGTTTAAAAAATATAATCTGAAAATATACAGTAATTATTTATTCAATTACCTTTTTAGAATAAATGATTAAAAAAAGCAGGTTAGATCTTTATCTTCTGTACGAAGGTTTATGTGAGACTCGTCAGAAAGCTCAGGGTCTAATTCTTGCAGGAAAGGTTAAAGATATCAATGGTAAGATCTTTGATAAGCCTGGTCAACAAGTTTTAATAGGAACTGAATTTATTATTGAATCTGAACCTCAATTTGTATCGAGAGGAGGAGAAAAATTACTGGAGGCTTTCAAAAAACTAAAGATTAATGTGAAGGATAGAGTTTGTATAGATGTCGGAATTTCTACTGGAGGATTTACCGATTGCTTGTTGCAACAAGGAGCGAAAATGGTTTATGGGATAGATGTAGGTTATGGACAAACGGCATGGAAAATAAGGAAAGATCCCAAAGTGAAACTCTTTGAAAGATCAAATATTAGAAATTTAAAGCCTTTGGATATTTATTCTGAAGAAAGTTTATTGCCAAATTTTGTTGTAGCGGATTTGTCTTTTATTTCACTAAAGTTAGTTTTCCACTCTATTAATAATTTATTATCGGGAGATTTTATAGAGGGAATATTTCTTATTAAACCTCAATTTGAGGTAGGAAAAGATCGAGTAAGTAAAGGGGGTGTTGTAAGAAAAGCTGAATATCATATTGAGGCTATAGAGTCAGTTATTAATGCAGGAGAACAACTGCAATGGAATATCCAAGGTCTAGTAGCTTCTCCATTAGTTGGGCCCGCAGGGAATCATGAATATTTAGCCTGGATGTCTAAGCTTGGGACAGCTAATCCAATAATTGATAGTAATTTTATAGAAAAGTTAGTAAAAGAAACTCTTTAATTAAAGGGCTTCTTCATCGGTATCTCCAGTTCTAATTCTTACGACTGAATCAATAGATGATATAAATATTTTTCCATCTCCAATTTCACCTGTTTTGGCAGCTTCGGCAATAGCATCTATTACAGAACTTACTTTTTCATTTTCTACTACAACTTCTACTTTAAGTTTCTGAAGAAATTCAACTGTAAACTCTGAACCTCTATACCTTTCTACTTGGCCTTTTTGTCTTCCAAATCCTCTGACTTCACTTACAGTCATTCCAACAATTCCAGAATTTACTAATGCAATCTTTACATCTTCCAATTTAAATGGGCGTATGATTGCCTCGATTTTCTTCATGTTTTTCTCTTGAATAATTTAATTTTAATTCTTTTTCTGAAAAACATCTAGCATTGAAACACCAGAAAATGATTTAATCTTTAGACCCGCGCTAATTGCATCTTTAACTAGTAACTTAGAATTTTCATTTGATACTATTACTTGATTATTTGATAACGCCTCCCATTGATCATCTTCAAAATGTGTCTGGAGCCATAACATTCCAATAGCACTAGTTGGTTGTAGAGATTTATTTAAATTTTTGTCTATATTTACCAAACAGATGTCCATAAGTCTTTTGAAACTTTATCCATATAACCCCTTTTGATGACCAAAGGATTGTTACTATTGATACAAAATTAAATTTTATATACTTTGACTTATTGATTTGTAATACTTAAGTAAGTTTTTAATTTTTTAGGATGATTAGCTTTTTATATAGTTTTTTATTGAGTTTTTTATATAGTTTTAGTAAAGGTAATTTTGAAAAAAATGAGCACAGCTAATTTACACGATTCAACTAATAAGCCTTTATATGGAGAAAGACTAATAGAAGAATCAAATATAATTTGTTTTGAAAATCCAAATAAAAAAAGAATTTATGAAATTTCAATTGAGTTACCTGAATTTACTTGTAAATGTCCATTTTCTGGTTATCCAGATTTTGCAAAATTAAATATTTTTTATCAACCTAAGATGAAAGTATATGAGTTGAAATCCTTAAAACTTTATATTAATAAATTTAGAGATATAAAAATATCACATGAAGAAGTAGTAAACAGAATTATGGATGATCTTTTAAATGCAGCATCGCCTCACTGGATTCATTTAAATGCTGAATTTAATCCTAGAGGCAACGTTTCTATGAAATTAGATATTTACAGTGGAAAGAGAATAAACTAATTATTCTTGATCTCATTTGATAATTTTAAAAATTCCTTCTTAAAACCTAAAAGATTTCTATTACTTAAACCTCCAATAAATAATTTATTTGAATTCTCATTAAATAAAATCCATATTTGGTTTGTGGGAATAAGACTAAAAATTGTACCTAAAATTATTAAAGTAAAAGATAAATATATAAATGGAATTGAAGGATCATTTTTGATAATTAAACCACTACTAGGAATTATTTTTTTTAAGGAAATTTTTGAAGAATTAATTTCTAATGGATTGTTATTTAAATAAATAAAATTTTCAGAAAAATCTTCAATATTTGTGACTTTAAGAGGACCATTCTCATTATCGATAGTTAAAAGATAATTTTTTTTATTTTCGCTACCTAATTCTATTAAAAGACCCCATATTTGATCTCCTATTTCAGGAATAGGCTTGAGTTGGAGTTGGTAAAGAACACTATCAATTTCTATAACAATATTTGAAACAGACCAGTCCGCTTGATAAATCGTTAAACCTTTAAATCTTATAGGTTGATTAACTTGAGTTGTTTTTATTTCATTTAAATTTTGTTCTTCCGAAAAAAATTCTAAATTTGAAATAAATTGCTTTGGTTTCCCATCACTTTCACGTTCAATAAAAAAGTTTTTTAATTTTATTTTTACTTTTGCATGTGTATTCTCATTTATTAAATCTAAACTTTCTTCTAATCTCAAATATTGTTCTTTAGATTGGCTACTGAAATTTCCGTATGCAGATCCAATCAGTAAAATAATTAGCCCGATATGGACAATTATAGGTCCAAGTTTTCCTACTAAGCCTTTTCTTGCAGACAAGCGATTTTCAAATTTGGTAATGCTCCAACCTTTTTTTCTAAGCAGAGTATCAGCTTTTAAAATGTGATCTACATCTTTGATTATTTCGTAATGATTTATTAACTCAAGTTTGTAGAATTTTTTTTCGTCTTTGTAGTCAGTCCATTTTAAGGATGCTTTTAAAGACGGAATTTGCCTCCTAAAGCTGCAAGCTGCAAGAGAAATGCAAAGAAGTATTAATGAAAATAAAAACCAATTACTTGTATAAATATGATCTAATTGGAGTTTTATAACTTGGAATCCATTAATAAATCCCAAAATTGGCGTTTCGTTGTAGAAATCAATATATTCTTGTTGATCATTTCCTTGAGGTATAAACGTTCCAACTCCACTTGAAATGGCAATGAAAATTATTAATAATATTGCAAATCTTAAACTTGATATCTTTAGAATAAATTTCTTGAAAATGTCCATTTAGATCCAATTTGAAATTAAATTAAGAGTCCCAATAGAAACTAAAAAAAATCCACTTAAAGTAGGAATTATTTGACTATATTTTCTGAGTTCAAGAAACTGCTTTAAATTTTCAGTAGTCGCTCCTGCAATAACTAATGGGGTGACTTGACCAAGGCCAAAGAAGAACAAAAAAATTATTGAAATTGTAGGGTTTTTTGCTTGGGATACCCATGCTAAGAGTGTTGCTAATACTGGAGTAATACAAGGTGAAGAGGCAAGACCAAAAGCTCCACCTATTACAAAAGGGGTAATTATAGATGGCACCTTATCTTCCATAAATCGGAGATCTGGCCCATTAGGTAATTGGAATTTTAAAATGCCTAATAAATTTAAACCCATAATTATTGCTATGAAAGCTACTAAAGATGAGTAGTAAGAGGGTAATTGTCCATATATTCTTCCTAAGAATCCACTTAATGCACCCAATGTAATTAGGGAAAAAATAACCCCTCCAGCAAAACTAATAAGTTTAAATTTATTATTCTTAGTTCCACCAACATAAGCAATTGTTATTGGCATTAAGGATAAAGAACATGGCCCAAGACTGGTTAAAAGGCCTGCGGTAAAAATTAAAAATATGGTAAGTGGACCTGGATGATTAAGTCCTTGCTCCATTAGGAAATTACCCTTTTGAGCTAATTCTGAAATAAATAAATTAATTGAGGCGATAACAAGAACTAAAATCCTCTAAATTCTAGCTAATGAAAAGACTTTCGTGCACTAATCATGCCTATATAGCCAGTTGATTCAAGTGAACACCTTAACAACATTCCAGTTACAAAAAATGAAGACAATAAGGAATTTCCTCCATAACTTACAAAAGGTAATGGCAATCCAGTGGTAGGCATTGTTCCTGTAGCTACTGCTATATGCATTATAGATTGACCTATAAGTAAGGTTACACATCCAATTGCAACTAACTTTGTATAGTTATTCCTACATTTTATAGCGATACGTAAGCTTACATAAGAAAAAAGAACTAAAAAGCCTAACAATAATGTTGATCCTAATAAACCAAATTCTTCTGCAAAAATAGCAAAAATGAAATCTGTGCTTTGAATTGGTAAATATTGTAATTTTTGTGTAGATAGACCAAATCCTTGTCCAAATAATCCTCCTGAACCTATCGCAAGCAAACTTTGAATTAATTGATATCCATTGCCCTCTGAATCTTTCCAAGGATCTATGAATGATATGACTCTTAGCTTTTGATATTCATTACTCAAAATACTAATACAACCGCTTAAAAATCCTAATGAAGCTACTGATAAAAGTGAACTGAATCTAACTCCCCCGCATAAACCCATCATCCAAAAAAGAATTCCTGTTAATCCTGCGGTACTTAAATTGGGCTGTTTCATTATTAATAAAATTAAAAACCCAAAAGAGCTTAATGAAATAATTTTTTTATTATTTTTAACTAAATTCCAATGTGCAAATAAGTTGGCTGCTTCCAAAATTGAAAAAGGTTTAATTAATTCAGAAGGTTGCATTTGTAGAGGCCCCAGAATTAACCATCTTGAAGAACCGTTAACTGTACTGCCAAAGAATATTGTTAAAGTTATTAAGAATATTAAGATGTAAAAAATAATTTTTGAAATTTTTAAGAGATCTCTAATATTTGTATTTAAAATAAAATAAAAAAAAGTTAATCCAGGAATACACCAAACAATTTGTCTTTTTAAATAATAAGCCCAATCCCCCATTTCCTTGCTAGCTACCCACCAACTTGCAGAACCGAGAATAAATAAACCTACAACAGACCAAATACCTATTAAAATTAACAGAAGTTTCCCTTCATAAGGCCAGATTTTCCAAGGTAGAGGTAAGAAATTGTCCCTTAAATAGTTGGGGTTGCTTATGGAATCAAAAGTTCTATTTCTTGTAAAATCACTCTTATATGTTTTTGTAGCTGTTTTACTTATCTCCAATTTAAAGTTTGTAGATATACTATTGAGACGTTAAATGACCACTTTGCCAAGTCTTTATGCAGCATTTTTGAGTTAATTTTAGTTTTTAGATTTTGGTTAATAAAAACTCAATTTATTTTTAGTTTTTCAAAAACATGTAAATCAAATATCACAAATCTTAAGAATTAGGACTTTAAACAAAAAATACCTAGCTAAAAGGCCCCTTCCCATGATAGATTCCGTGGGTTTAAATACTTACTTAAATCCGTATACGAGGGGGTTTCTAAATTATGTTCACATCAGTGGACTCAAATAGAAAAAAAATTGTTGAACATCTTCCTAGTAAGAATGTTCACGAATCCTCTTCCCACGATAATTCTTTCATTAATAAAATTAAATTAGTTTTTGCAAGTCAATTTCAAAAATTATTTTTAAAAAATGATGAATACTCCAGGATGCAAATGACAATTTTTGGTATTACTTTTATTATTGCCATTTTAGTTGCATCTATAACAGGAATTATAATTGGGTATACCTTTGGTTTTAGTGTTTTTATAGGTGCCATTGCTGGTATTTTTTACTTGCGTTTGCTTGCTAAAAGCATAAGAAAAATAGGGAAAGAATCTAATGGGGGTTCTAAATTACAACTATTCGTTCCAGTTTGTCTCTTTATTTTTGCTAGCAAGCTAGGATCCTTAGATATTTTACCTGCAATGATAGGTTTTTTTATCTACAAGCCTTCTCTTATTTTTTATTTCTCACGTTCTTAAATAAATTTTGTCTACAAAATTTATTAATTTTTATTTAAATCAAAATGTTCTTAAACTACTTGCCAACAAATTTTGCAGCATTAGAAGTGGGTCAACATCTTTATTGGCAAATTGGAAATATAAGACTTCACGGACAAGTTTTTTTAACTTCTTGGATCCTATTAGGTGCTTTATTAGTTTTCATCTCTTTAGGGACTAAAAAAATGGAAAATGATCCGAAGGGATTGCAGAATTTACTTGAATTTTTATGGGACTACATCAGAGATCTTGCAAGAACTCAAATTGGCGAAAAAGTATATAGAGATTGGATGCCTTTTATAGGCACTCTTTTCTTATTTGTGTTTGTAAGTAATTGGGGAGGAGCACTTATACCTTGGAGATTAATAAAATTACCAAGTGGAGAATTAGGAGCCCCAACAGCTGATATTAATACAACTATTGCATTGGCATTGTTAGTTTCTTTATCTTATTTCTATGCTGGCCTTAGTAATAAGGGTTGGAGATATTTTGAATATTATGTTCATCCAACACCGATAATGCTGCCTTTTAAAATTCTAGAAGACTTTACTAAACCTTTATCTTTATCTTTCAGGCTTTTTGGAAATATTCTTGCTGATGAACTTGTTGTTGGTGTTTTGGTTTTTTTAGTTCCTTTGGTTTTACCCATTCCTGTAATGTTTCTAGGGTTGTTCACAAGTGCAATCCAAGCGTTAATCTTCGCTACACTCGCTGCTTACTACATTGGAGAAGCAGTAGAGGAACATCACTAGTTTTTCTTTAATACATTCAGACTCTTTTACAAAGGGCCTGTAATCTGGCAAAATGTTTAATCGCGTAGGTCTGAAAAATCAGGCCCATTCTTAAAAAAAAGAATGTCCAAGCGTCTTAGACAAAAAGATTTATCACAAGCATTAAGCTCTTTATTTCAAAATTATGGATTCCATTACTTCCGCTGCATCTGTTGTAGCTGCTGGTTTAGCAGTTGGTTTAGGCGCTATTGGCCCTGGCCTAGGACAAGGTAACGCAGCTCAAGGTGCTGTTGAGGGTATTGCCCGTCAACCTGAGGCTGAAGGTAAAATCAGAGGAACTCTACTTTTATCTTTCGCTTTCATGGAGTCATTAACAATCTATGGATTAGTTGTGGCTTTAGTATTACTTTTCGCTAATCCTTTTTCCTAAAAGTAAATGTTGCTTATAATTCTTATTAGCAATATTAAAATATAATTTTTTAATTTCAATTGAAACAATATGTTGGCCTTTGATTTTTTTTGTACTACTGAAGGTGGATTATTTGACATAAATGCCACTCTGCCTCTTATGGCAATACAAGTAGTAGCTCTTACTTACATATTAAATTCTCTCTTTTTTAAGCCTGTGGGCAATGTTGTTGAAAAAAGAGAAAAATTTGTAAGTAATAATATTATGGAGGCTAAAAATAAACTTTCAGAAGTTGAAAAATTAGAAGCTGATTTACTAAGTCAGCTTCAAAGTGCTCGATCTGAAGCTCAAAAGATTGTGAGTGAAGCAGAAAATGAATCTGATAAGCTTTATAAAGAAGCTCTTGAACTTGCTAATAATGAAGCAAATGCTTCTAAAGAAAAAGCAAGGTTAGAAATAGAAAATCAGACATCTTCAGCTCGTGAACAATTATTTAAGCAAGCTGAGGACTTAAGCGAGCTTATTGTTAATAGATTAATTCTAAAAAAATGAATTTACCTCTTTTAGCTACAGAAGGTTTTGGATTAAATCTTAATTTATTCGAGACTAATGTTCTTAATTGGGCTGTAGTTGTTTTTGGTCTTTATAAATTTTTACCGGGTTTTCTAGGTAAAATGCTTCAAAAAAGAAGAGAGGGAATACTCCTTGAATTAAAAGAAGCAGAAAATCGACTTTTAAAGGCAACGCAAGCTTTAGACAAAGCAAAGACTGACTTATCTTTAGCAGAAGAAAAAGCTAGTCAAATTAAAGCAGATTCTCTTAAAAGATCTGAATCCATCAGGATGGAAAGTGAGAAAAAAGCTATTGAAGAGATGGCACGAATAAAACAAAGCGCAATCTCTGATGAAAGCTCAGAAGCTAAAAGAGCAATTTCCCAACTTCGTAAAGAAGCTGTAGAAATAGCTATTAAGAAAGCTTTAGATTCTCTGCCAAATAGACTTGATCAAAATGCTCAAGAAAATTTGGTAACTCAATCCATAAACAATATTGAGATGAACTAATGCCACTTTTAAATTCAGTCACTACTCCATATGCAGAAGCGTTACTTCAGGTTGTTAATGAAAAAGACCAAACTGAAGAAATGGTTAAGGAAGTAAAACAACTACTTTCCTTGATTAATGATGCCCCTGATCTAGGAAGAACATTGTCTTCACCAGTTTTAGAGACAGAGACTAAGAAAAAGATCATAATTGAAATTTTTTCGGACAAGATTAATTCTTCTCTTCTAAATTTCTTAAAATTATTGTCTGATAGGCAAAGAATTGGAATTGTAACTTCAATTCTTGATAGATTTTTAGAAATTTACAGAGAAAATAGTAATATTGCATTAGCAACTGTTTCTTCCGCTGTCGAGCTAACTGATGACCAAAAAGTTTTAATTACCAAAAAAATCATCAATATAGCTGGGACTGAAAAATTAGAACTTGTAACTAAAATCGACCCATCTCTCATTGGTGGTTTCGTCGCGAGTGTAGGATCTAAAGTAATTGATGCTAGTCTTGCCTCTCAAATTAGAAAGCTTGGTTTGTCACTATCCAAGTAAATTCAAAATTCAACCTTAAATTCTTAAATCCATGGTATCTATACGACCTGATGAAATCAGTTCAATCTTAAAACAACAGATAACTGATTATGACCAATCCGTAAGTGTTAGCAATGTTGGAACTGTTCTGCAAATAGGTGATGGCATTGCAAGAATATACGGCTTAGATCAGGTCATGGCTGGTGAATTATTAGAATTTGAAGATGGGACTGAAGGTATAGCACTAAATCTTGAAGACGATAATGTTGGTGCGGTTTTAATGGGAGAAGCTCTTGGTGTGCAAGAGGGAAGTAATGTTAAGTCAACAGGTAAGATTGCTTCTGTGCCTGTTGGAGAAGCTATGAAAGGACGAGTTGTTAATCCTTTAGGGCAACCAATAGATGGTAAAGGTGAGATACCAACAAGTGATAATAGACTTATTGAAGAAATGGCTCCAGGAATAATTAAAAGGAGGTCAGTTCATGAACCAATGCAAACAGGTATTACCTCTATTGATGCAATGATACCTGTTGGAAGAGGTCAAAGAGAATTAATTATAGGAGATAGACAAACAGGAAAAACTGCTATTGCTATAGATACGATAATTAATCAAAAAGGCCAAGATGTAGTCTGTGTTTATGTCGCAATTGGTCAAAAGTCTGCATCAGTAGCAAACGTTGTTGAAGTTTTAAGAGAAAAAGGGGCACTTGATTATACCGTTGTAGTTAGTGCAGGAGCTTCTGAAGCAGCTGCTTTACAATATTTAGCTCCATATACTGGAGCTGCAATTGCTGAGCATTTCATGTACCAAGGTAAGGCTACTCTTGTTATTTATGATGATTTAACAAAGCAAGCGCAAGCTTACAGACAAATGTCTCTTCTTTTGAGAAGACCACCAGGAAGGGAAGCTTATCCTGGAGATGTTTTTTATTGTCACAGCAGACTACTTGAAAGGGCAGCGAAATTGTCTGATGATATGGGTGGCGGATCAATGACAGCATTACCAATTATTGAAACACAAGCTGGAGATGTCTCCGCATATATTCCGACAAATGTTATTTCCATTACTGATGGACAAATTTTCTTGAGTGCCGATTTGTTTAACTCAGGCTTACGTCCTGCTATTAATGTTGGTATTTCAGTTAGTAGGGTTGGAGGAGCAGCACAAACAAAAGCAATTAAGAAGATTGCTGGAACACTAAAATTAGAATTGGCTCAATTTGATGAATTAGCAGCATTCTCTCAATTCGCTTCCGATCTTGATGAGGCTACTCAACAACAACTTGAAAGAGGTAAGAGATTAAGAGAATTGTTAAAACAAGCACAATTCTCACCATTAAATCTTGCAGAACAAGTGGCAGTTGTATACGCAGGTGTTAAGGGTCTTATTGATGAAGTCCCTGTTGAAGATGTAACCAAATTTGCTGCTGAACTTAGAGAATATCTGAAGTTAAATAAAGCAGAATTTATTGAAGAGATTCTTAAAGAGAAGAAACTTAATGAAGGCTTAGAAACAACATTAAAAGAGGTCATAACAGAAGTTAAGTCCTCAATGCTTGCCACGGTTTAAATTTATTTTAAGGAGATATTATGGCAAATCTTAAAGAAATTAGAGATCGAATTGTTTCTGTTAAAAATACTAGAAAAATAACAGAGGCTATGAGATTAGTTGCGGCTGCAAAAGTAAGGAGGGCACAAGATCAAGTACTGAAAAGTAGACCTTTTGCAGACAAACTCGCCCGTGTTTTAGAGAATATTCAATCTAGAGTGCAGTTTGAAGCTGTAGATTCTCCTCTCTTATCAAAAAGAGACGTAAAGACAATTTCTTTGGTTTGCATAACTGCCGATCGAGGTTTGTGTGGTGGATATAATACCAACATAATTAAGAAGGTAGAAATTAGGTATGCAGAGTTAATTAAACAAGGTTACGCACCAAATTTGATTTTAGTTGGTAAAAAGGCAATAGGTTACTTCCAAAATAGAAAGGATAAATACTTAATTAAAAATACATTCAAAGAGCTAGAACAAGTACCAACAGCTATAGATTCTGAAGGGATAACTAATGAGGTTTTAGCGGAATTTTTATCAGAAAACTCAGATAGGGTAGAGATCATCTACACCAAATTTATTACTCTCGTAAGTTGTGCACCAGTTGTGCAAACATTGCTGCCATTAGATCCACAAGGAATTGCAGAGGAAAATGATGAGATTTTTAGATTAACTACAAAAAATAGTAAGCTACTAGTTGAAAAATCCAATATAGAAAAGAACGAATTAGAGAAACTGCCTTCTGATATCGTTTTTGAACAAAGTCCTGATCAATTACTAGATTCCTTATTACCTTTGTACTTGCAGAATCAAATTCTTAGAGCTCTTCAAGAGTCTGCTGCTTCAGAATTAGCCTGCAGAATGACTGCAATGAATAATGCGAGTGATAATGCTAAAGAATTAGCAAGTACCTTAAACCTTACTTATAACAAAGCAAGGCAAGCTGCAATAACCCAGGAGATTTTAGAAGTAGTAGGAGGTTCAGCAGTTTAGCTTAAGCCTTAAAAATGTCGGAATATAATATAAAAGTTGAATTAAAAAAAGAGACCTATTTTTTTTTATGTCCTGAAGATCAAGATATAGTAAGTGCTGCTAAAGCTAATGGAATTGATTTGCCAAGCAGTTGCTGTTCGGGAGTATGTACTAGCTGTGCCTCAATGGTTATTGATGGATCAGTTGAACAGGAAGATGCAATGGGTTTAAATGATGATTTGAAGGAAAAAGGTTTTGCACTTCTATGTGTAGCTTATCCTAAGTCTGATCTACATATTATTATCGGAGATGAAGTTGAAGATAATTTATACAATAATCAATTTGGTAAATATCAAAAATGAAATTAATAAAGGTTGATTTTTATTTAGATTGGCCAGTATCAATAAAAATTATTAATTTAAGGAGATATATTATCGGAAATTTGATGAAACAAGGAAGTCTTATAAGATGGTCTATTGTCGATATAAAAGATTCAGTAAATTCTTATAATGTAAAAAGAATAAGAATTAAAGCTGTTTTGGTAAATCCAATAAACTCATAAATATAACTCAATTTAGTCAATGGCTATAACACCAACAATATTTATTATTCCGACTGGGATTGGATGTGAAATCGGAGGATTTGCTGGAGATTCTCTCCCGGCAGCAAAATTGTTAGCCTCTGCTAGTGGATGTTTAATAACTCATCCAAATGTTATGAATGGTGGATCTCTTGCTGAAAAAAACAAAGATATTTTTTATGTCGAGGGTTATAGTTTAGATAGATTTGCTAAAGGAGAAATTGGTCTAAAAAGTGTAAAACAGCAGAAAATTGGAATAATTTTTGACTCAAGTATTGAACATGAAATATTAATAAGACATTTACAAGTAGCAGATGCTTGTATAGCAACATTAGGAATAGATGTTGATTCTTATGTATTAACAAAAAAACCTTTAGGAATAATTATTGGTTCTAAATCACAAGGCATCAGTGAAGGAGTAATTGAAAATCCCGATACTTTAATTGAAGCAGGAGAAAGGTTAATAAATAAAGGCATAACGGCAATAGCGATAGTATCCAAATTCCCTGATAATTTAGATTTGGTTGAGACAAATTCTTATAGGGAGGGAAAAGGTGTTGATCCTATTGCAGGAGTTGAGGCTGTAATAAGTCATTTGATAAGTAAGTTTCTCAAAGTTCCCTGTGCACATGCACCTGCATTAAATCCACTTGAATTGAATGAAAATTTAGATCCTCGTGCTGCTTCTGAAGAAATAGGATATACATTTTTGCCATCAGTATTAATTGGTTTAAGTAAAGCTCCAGATCTTATAGAATTAACTGATAAAATTGACAATATCTCATTACATCCAAATGATGTAGAATCTATTGTTGTTCCAAGTGGGGCATTAGGAGGAGAAGGAGTATTAGCTGGTATTGAGAGAGGGTTAAATATAATCTCTGTTAAAAATAAAAATATAATAAATCTAGATAATCTTAACTTTAATTATCCCAATCTTATTGAAGTGGATAATTACTTTGAGGCAGCAGGTTTAATTCTTGCTATTAGAGAGGGAATAAACCCTCAATCAATTCAAAGACCTCTAAATAGAATCAAAGAATTGACTTTTAAAAACCAGCAATCTTAGTTAGAAATAGCTATTGGTACTCTCCAGTCACTACCAAGTGATTGACTACTTAATTTTAGTATTGGTGGAGCTTGCTTTCTTTTGAATTCTGCTTTTTTAATTAGTGTAATTATTTCTATAATTTGTTCTTTGGTATAACCATCTTGTTCAAGAAGCTGTAAATCTTTTTTTTCTTCAATAATTCCTTTCAGAATTTTGTCTAATAAAGAATATGGAGGAAGTGAATCAGTATCAAGTTGATCAGGAGCTAGTTCAGCACTGGGAGGCTTTTTTCGGATTAGATCCCCAATGATTTTAACTCTGGTATCTAATTTATAAGCTCTCCTACGTTCTACTGAATCTTCACTATCAAGCCAATTACACAATTTAAAAACATTAGTTTTATATAAATCACCTATCACAGATAGTCCTCCATTCATATCACCATATAGTGTGCAATATCCAACAGCTAGTTCTGATTTGTTACCAGTTGCAAGTAATAAATGCTTTTCTTGATTAGCTAAAGCCATTAAAAGGGTACCCCTTATCCTTGATTGGATGTTTTGATTTGTTATACCTTCTGCCTTGAAGTTTAAGCTTTCTATAAAAGAGTCCTCAAAAGAGGACATAATACTTTGAATCGAGATTGTCTTTAAACTTATATTTAGTCTTTTGACTAAATTTTTCGCATCGATTTTAGAATGTTCGGAACTCCACTTAGAAGGCATTGAGACGCAAAAGATATTTTCACTTCCTAATGCAGCCGTTGCAATCACTGATACTAGTGCTGAATCAATACCTCCACTTAAGCCAATCAAAGCCGACCTAAATCCGCATTTTTTAGCGTAGTCTTTTACTCCCAAAACTAAAGCATCGAACACAGAAGAAATTTCAGAAGATTTTTTTTCATTTACTAATTTTAAATTTTCCTTAGTATCCCAACTAAACATATCCTCTGAAAAAGATTTTAATTGCTTAATCTTTGAGCCATTTTTATTGATAATGAAACTATTGCCATCAAAAATTAAATCATCATTTGCGCCTACTTGATTAACGTATATTAAGGGTACTTTGAGGTATTGAGCAGCAAAACTCGAAATTTTATTTCTTAATTTAAATTTTTTGAATGTGTATGGAGAGGCAGACAAGTTTACTAAAAGATCAATATTTTCGCTCTTTAATTCCGAAATCGGATTCTTTTCATGGATACCTCTTCCTTCTATATTTTCATTAACCCATAAATCTTCACATATGGTTAAACCAATCTTGTATGTTTTGCTTTTAATTTTTTTGGAGATTACAGATACTTTATCCTCTGAGCGAAAGTATCTTTTCTCATCAAAAACTTCATAAGTTGGAAGAATAATTTTACGTGCAATCGTTTTCCATTCACCACCCTCAATAAGAACAACAGAATTATAAAGATTTGGAAAAAAAAGGTCATCAATTTTTTCAGCAATTCCTATCGTAATACTCAAATCCCCATATTTTTTATTTATGGCGATGGATAACTGATCTAAAATAATGTACTGTTTTTCAATTAAATTTTTTTTCAGAAGTAAATCTTTAGCAGGATAACCCCACAAAGATAATTCTGGGGTGAGCACCATATCAGCAGAATTGGCATATGCTCTATCTGCTACATAAAGAATTTTTTTTGCATTTCCATCTAGATCACCAACAATTGGATTTAATTGAGCAAGGAAAAACTTCATTCAATTACTTCATAGATTCATATAAATTATTCTTCTTTACTATATCGGTTAATGATTTTGGTAAATCAGAATAATTATTATTTAATCTAACCTTTGAACTAGAAATTTTAGGAATATTCAACGAAGAAATTTCAAATAAAACGTTATTAATTTCTAGCCTTTTAATAGTATTTGATTTAATAGGATATCCTTCTCTTTTAATTATAAGTAATTTAACTTCGGAAATAATTTTATTAAAATTTTTCCATGAGAAAATTTCGGTTATTAAATCACTACCTATTACAAAATCTATTGAATTGGAGGCATAAATTTTTTTACATTTTTCAATGGACTCTATTGCCCATTGACTACTTATTCGTTGATTAAATATTATTTTTGGATTGTTTATATCTTTGATTAGTGTTTTTAACAGAAGGTTTCTATAAAAAATATTTTCTTTATGCTTTTTTTTGGGATTATCACTTGCATAAGTAATAATACAAGAATAAATATTTGATAATTCTTCGAGTATTTTCTTGTGGCCCGTTGTTGGTGGATCTGCACTAGTTCCAAATAGGGCAATTCGATTTTTAGTATCAAATTTCAAGGTAGAAAAATAGCAAAGTTGTTATTTAAATTTTTATTTGATAAATAAATTTTTGTATGATCAAAAATTTCAGGTTCTTTCATTATGAGTTTTTTGATTATTTGAGATGGATCTAAAAGATATCCTTTGCTTTTTCTAAATATTTCTTTAGCAGCTAATTCCCCAACAATTTTTGTAGATCTAACTGATATTGCTGCTTGAACAATAGCAATTGGTCCGTATGGTAACAATGATAAACCGTGTGTAAAAGGAGCAGTGGCTAAGAAAAATTTACGTAATAAATTAAAAGATGTATTTATACCGACTTGAGATGCTCCCAAAAGAATGTTATTGATAGAAATCTTTTTGATGATTTTTCGTGCTGATTCACCTTTAAGATTTAACCCATAAACTTTACTTAATTCACTAACTAATGCAGTATCTAAAGCAAAACCTCCTGCAATATCCAGAAAAATTAATGGGTTTAATGCCACTCCTGACGCTTTGATTGTTGCAAATTTACCAATAATTGATTGAGCTTCCCTTTGCCTTCTTTTTAATCTTTGTTCTTTAATTTGCAAAAATAATTTATCAGCCAATTGGAGAGAGTTAAATGTTAATAAATTTTCACCTTGTCTAATAATTAAATCAACTAGGTCATTTTTAATTTTATTTCTTGAATTACAAATTATAGGGATATTAGTATTTTTAGGCAGCTTTAATTTTATATTTTTTAAAATGTTTTTTAAATCTTGCGGGTGCCAGGATTCAATTTTATTTAAAACGAGAACAATTTTTTTTCCATTTTTGATAAATGAATTAATCTTAGAAAGCTCACTTCTATTGATATCTCCAGCTAATGTAAATAAAATTAATTCTGAATTATTAATATGCGAGAATATATTTTCTGGGTCTTTAATATCACAAAAATCAAAGCCCGGAGAATCAATTAATTCAATAGTATTTAGGTTCTCAATTTTTACAGACCACTCTTTTTTTTGAATATTTTTTGTTGATCCATTAATAATATCTGTTTTAAACTCGTTTTTGTTTAATAACAAATTTAAAATAGATGACTTTCCAACCCCTGCTTTGCCATATATACCAATTCTTAATTGTTTTTCTTTTAGTCTAAAAAGTTGTTGATTAAAAGAAATTATTTCTTTATTTAATGTACTTTTTTCATAGTTGGTAAGTTCAATACTCTCCCACCATTTTTTCAAAAGCAAATAACTTTTATCAATATTTGTTTTCTTCATATTTATTCTTGCCACCATCCGGCCAATACAGATAGTACAGCTTCAGATCCAATTATTCCCACAAATCCCCCAAATTCATCTACTACTACTTTTACGCCTTTGTGATCCTTGTCAAATCTTGTTAACAACTTGTCTACTTTTATCATTTCTGGGATGTAATCAACAGGATCACATAGTTCTGATAACAATTTTTTATTTTCTCCTTTGATTAGGCTAGTTAGTAAGTTTTCGCGTTTTGCTATTCCTTGTATTTTGTCAACTTTATCTCCCAACACAATCCACCATGGAGAATTATTTGAAATTATTAGTTTTGAAATTTCATCAAGATTTGAGGAACCATCAAGACTAGGAGCTGATACTCTAGGTATCATTAAATCTTTTGCTTTTAAATCATTTAACTGAAAAACTTTGAGTATCATTGCTGCTTCATCAGCCTCAATGAATCCCTTCTGTGAACCAATTTTTGCCATTTGTCTAATCTCTTCTTCATCAGTAGATATTTCGTTCTCTGCAGTAATAACAGGAAATAAATGCTCTATTAATATTAAAAATGGCCTCATACAACTGTTTAACATCCTCAAAATTGGTACAGATAATATGGCTATTTGTAATGAAAATCTTGTACCTATTGCTTTAGGAAGTACTTCTCCAAGTAATACAACTAATATATAAAAAGTAATTGAAAATAATGTTAAACCAAAACTACTTTTAATAATTAATGCTCCGTAAACCCCCAAGAGGAGACTCCCTATTATATTAAAACCATTATTAGTTATAGTAATTACAGTTAAAGTTCTTCCAAGATGTTTTCTAAGTTTAAGAAGTTGATCAGCAGAACTTTTAGGTTTTTGTTTTGATGCTACTTCTAATATTCTTATTGAATTTACTGCTAAAAAAGCTGCTTCTACCCCTGAACAACACGCCGAACCTACTAAAATAATTATTATTAGTAAAATTAGGATGTATACATTGGGTTCCATTTAAATTGATTAGTTTTAAATATCTTTTAATTCATTCTTCCACTTTTTTATAAAACTCGCCAATTGAAAATTTATGTTTAAAACTAATACTAAATTTTTTGAAGATAGAAGAGAAATTTTCTTAAAAAAATTAAATGGTGCAGCTGCTATTATTCCAAGCTCAAGCTTAGTTAATCATCATGCCGATTGTGAATACCCTTTTAGACAAGATAGTAATTTCTGGTATCTTACTGGTTTTGATGAACCTGATTCTATTGCTCTTTTTTTGTCTAATAAGCCAAAAGGTGAAAGGTTTATTTTATTTGTTGCCCCAAAAGATATTATTAGCGAGGTTTGGCATGGCTTTAGATGGGGTATAGAGGGCGCTGAAACAGAATTTAAGGCAGATAAAGCTCATTCAATTAATGATTTTAGACGTTTACTTCCAGCTTATATTGATGATTCAGAAGAGATTGTTTATTCAATAGGTAAACATCCCAAGATTGAAAAAATTGTTTTGGAAATATATTCCCAACAACTTGAAGCTCGTTCAAGAGTTGGAATAGGAGCAAATTCTATAAAATCTCCTGAAATTTATCTCAATGAAATGCGCTTAATTAAAAGTGAATTTGAGATCAATAGGATGAGAGAGGCTACTCAAATTTCAGCCGAGGCACATGAATTAGTGAGGGAATCTATTTCATCGAAAAAAAATGAAAGACAAATTCAAGGCTTAATAGAAGGATTTTTTCTAGAAAAAGGTGCAAGAGGACCAGCTTATAACTCTATCGTTGCTTCAGGTGATAATGCCTGTATTTTGCATTACACATTAAATAACTCTGACTTGAATAATGGAGATTTATTGTTGGTAGATGCAGGTTGTTCATTAATTGACTATTACAATGGAGACATAACGAGAACAATTCCTATCGGTGGGAAGTTTTCTAAAGAACAGAAACTTATATATGAAATTGTTTTAGAAGCACAAAAAAAAGCAATTAGCAATTCTGTAAAAGGTTCTAACTCTAGTAATGTGCATAATATTGCTTTAAGAATTTTGGTAGAGGGATTAAAAGAAATCGGACTCTTAAGAGGAGATACTGATGGAATAATTGAAAAAGGATCTTATAAACATCTTTATATGCACAGAACTGGACATTGGCTTGGTTTGGATGTTCACGATGTAGGAGCTTATAGGATGGGAGAATATGATGTTCCATTACAGAATGGAATGATACTAACTGTTGAACCAGGTATCTACATAAGTGATAGGATACCAGTCCCCGAAGGCCAACCCAGTATTGATGAAAAATGGAAAGGTATCGGAATAAGAATTGAAGATGATGTTCTTGTAAACGAGGAAGAGCCAGAAATTCTTAGTATCGCAGCTTTGAAAGAAATTTCTGATCTAGAATCTTGAATATTTGACTTATCCAGTTAATAGATTTATTTTTTATTAAGGATAAAAAAATTTCAACATGGATAAAACTAATTCTTATGATTCTAAACTATCCCAAGCAAGAGGCTTAGCTAGTCAACTTGGGATGTTTGCAGAAGAAAATGATATTCCTAAAGATCTTTGGGACTCTTTAGAAACAACTATTTACGAATTTTATGAGGTATCAAGTGATAGATAACATAAAGTTTTAGTAATTATGAATAAATAAAAGCAAGAATTTTTGATCAAAATGATCAATAAGTGACCATAAGCTGATAAATTATTAACTAAATCTAATTAATATTGAATGACTTCATCCGATAAGAGCAATGGGAACTCGCAGGAGCTACAAGAACAAAAAAGTGATTCTCAAAAATCAAAAAAAACTTCTCCAAATGCTGGGATGATGGGAGCAAATGCCGTTTTGGCTGCTGCCAAAATTGATGAAGATGGGGTTCCAACAGGCTATACACCTAAGCCTGATGAAGGTAGATTTATTATTAAAATTTTGTGGTTACCTGATAATGTTGCGTTGGCAGTTGATCAAATTGTTGGCGGAGGCCCAAGTCCTCTTACTGCTTATTATTTTTGGCCGAGGGATGATGCTTGGGAAAAATTAAAAAGTGAATTAGAGAATAAAAGTTGGATTACAGATAACGAAAGAGTAGAAATACTAAATAAAGCTACTGAAGTAATCAATTATTGGCAAGAAGAAGGGAAAACAAAGAAATTGGAAGAAGCAAAGCTCAAGTTTCCTGAGGTTGCTTTCTGTGGGACTGCATAAAATTTAGTTTTTTGATGCTTGAATTCTTGCCTCAGCCTTTGATATTTCATTAAGTGCTTTTATCTTTTCTGGACTTTTTTCATTTTCAGGAAATTTGCTAATTGCTAATTTTGCATTTTTAAGAGCATCCTCAGCATTTTGTATATTAATTTCAGAACCAATTTCAGCGCTGTTTACTAAAACTATAACTTCATCTGATTCAATTTCAGCAAAGCCACCCATTAAGGCTATAGATTTCCATTTTGAATTCATTCTTAGTCTTAGTACACCAATATCAATTGCGGTAACTAAAGATATATGTCCTGGGAGGACCCCAATTTGACCAGTGGTGCTTGGAAGAATTACCTCTTCAGCATCCCCTTCGTAAACATTCTGGTTTGGAGCTAAAACCTTGAGTGAAATTGCCATTAATTTGAATTTTTAAAGTTTTTAAAATTATTTATAAAAAAGTTGAAAATTTATTTTTCTGATTTTATTTTTTCTGCCTTAGCTTTGACTTCATCGATATTACCCACAAGGTAAAATGCTTGTTCAGGTAAATCATCTAGTTCACCAGACAATATCATATTGAAGCCAGCAATTGTGTCTTCTAATTTGACATATTTTCCAGACATCCCAGTGAAAATTTCCGCTACGAAGAAAGGCTGAGATAAGAATTTTTCAATTTTTCTTGCTCTACTAACAGTTAATCTATCTTCTTCTGATAATTCATCTAAACCAAGAATTGCAATAATATCTTGGAGCTCTTTATATCTTTGTAAGGTTGATTGGACTGCACGAGCCGTTTTGTAATGTTCATCTCCAACTACTGAGGGTTGAAGCATCGTGCTAGTTGAGTCTAAAGGGTCAACAGCTGGATAGATACCCTTTGCAGCAAGTCCTCTGGCAAGAACAGTTGTGGCATCTAAGTGGGCGAAAGTGGTCGCAGGCGCGGGATCAGTTAAATCATCAGCTGGAACATATACAGCTTGAATTGATGTAATAGAACCCTCTAAAGTTGAAGTGATCCTTTCTTGTAATGCTCCAACATCAGTTCCTAAAGTTGGTTGATAACCAACCGCAGAAGGCATTCTTCCAAGCAGAGCTGAGACTTCAGAGCCAGCCTGCACGAATCTGAAAATATTGTCAACGAAAAGAAGAACATCTTGCTTATTTACATCTCTAAAATGTTCTGCCATAGTTAATGCCGATAAGCCAACTCTCATCCTTGCACCAGGGGGCTCGTTCATCTGACCGAAACATAAAGCAACTTTAGATTGTGATAAATCTTCTGCATTGATGACTCCTGACTCTTTGAATTCTTCGTATAAATCATTCCCTTCTCTTGTTCTTTCACCAACTCCTCCAAAAACTGATACACCTCCATGTTCTTTGGCGATATTATTAATTAATTCTTGGATTAAAACTGTTTTACCTACACCAGCACCTCCAAACAACCCGACTTTACCTCCTTGTCTGTAAGGGGCTAATAAGTCTATGACTTTAATTCCTGTTTCGAAAACTTTAGGCTTAGTCTCTAAATCAGTTAATTTAGGTGCTGATCTATGAATTGGAGCAGTATCTGAAGTTTTTACTGGACCTTGTTCATCTACTGGCTCTCCTAATACATTAAATATTCTTCCTAAAGTTGCCTCACCAACTGGAACTGATATTGGAGCCCCTGTATCAATCGCCTCCATGCCCCTCACAAGGCCGTCTGTGCCACTCATTGCAACGGCTCTTACCCTGTGATCCCCTAGGAGTTGTTGAACCTCTGCTGTGAGCGCTATGTCTTGACCTGCTGGGTTCTTTGACTCAATTCGTAAGGCATTTAATATTTTAGGCAATTTACCAGCTGGAAATTCCACATCCAGAACTGGACCGATTACTTGACGTACTACACCTTTTGATGGTGCTGAAGTTGATGGAGTTGCTACCATTTTGTATTGACTTGGTGATGATTAGCTGATTTTAGAACAGCTCATAATGCGAAATATTACCACCCCGAGGGTATATTCGTTAACTGGGTTCGGCCAACCGCACAGTTAAAGAGTGGTTTAATTGTTGCATGACAGATTATGTTGTTCATCATACGGTTCGAGTTATGCTCTTTCCAATTTTTTGACGCATAGCGTCGCAATTATGACCCTCCATTAATCTATGGCAGCTGTTTCACTTACAGTCTCTACAGTCAAACCACTGGGAGATAGAATATTTATCAAAGTTTCCGAATCTGAGGAAAAAACTGCTGGGGGCATCCTTTTGCCTGACTCAGCCAAAGAAAAACCACAAGTAGGAGAAGTTGCTCAGGTTGGACCTGGGAAACTTAACGATGATGGTTCTCGGCAAACTCCCGAAGTGAGTATTGGCGACAAAGTCTTGTACAGCAAATATGCTGGAACAGACATTAAATTGGGAGGAGATGAGTACGTCTTGCTTTCAGAAAAAGATATTTTGGCTGTAGTAAGCTAAATTATTTGTTTCAAAAATTATTAAAACTTATTATTAAATTACTCGCCTAACATGGCTAAAAGAATTATTTACAACGAGCAAGCTCGTAGAGCGCTTGAGAGAGGCATTGATATCCTTGCTGAGTCTGTAGCTGTAACGCTCGGGCCAAAAGGAAGAAATGTTGTCCTAGAAAAAAAGTTTGGAGCTCCTCAAATTATTAATGACGGGGTAACAATCGCTAAAGAAATTGAATTAGAGGACCATATTGAAAATACTGGTGTTGCTCTAATAAGACAAGCTGCTTCAAAGACAAATGATGCAGCTGGCGACGGTACTACAACAGCTACTGTTTTAGCTCATGCAATGGTAAAAGCAGGTCTCAGAAATGTGGCAGCTGGCGCCAATGCAATTACCTTAAAAAAGGGTATTGATAAAGCTACAGAATTTCTCGTTGGTAAAATAGAAGAAAATTCAAAGCCGATTAGTGACAGTACGGCAATAGCACAATGCGGAACTATCGCTGCTGGCAATGATGAGGAAGTTGGCGAAATGATCGCTAATGCAATGGACAAGGTTGGTAAAGAAGGTGTTATTTCTCTTGAAGAGGGAAAATCAATGACTACTGAGTTAGAAGTTACTGAAGGGATGCGATTTGATAAAGGTTACATTTCTCCGTACTTCGCAACAGATACTGAACGAATGGAGGCAGTTTTAGATGAGCCTTACATTTTGCTTACAGATAAAAAAATTGCATTAGTACAAGATTTAGTACCAGTACTAGAGCAAATAGCAAAAACAGGAAAGCCACTTGTGATAATTGCCGAGGACATTGAAAAAGAAGCTTTAGCAACTTTAGTAGTGAACAGATTGAGAGGTGTCCTTAATGTTGCTGCCGTTAAAGCTCCTGGTTTTGGCGATAGAAGGAAAGCGATGCTTGAGGATATGGCTGTTTTGACCAATGGTCAATTAATAACTGAAGATGCAGGCTTAAAATTAGAAAATGCAACTTTAGAAATGTTAGGTACTGGTAGAAGAATTACCATCAATAAAGAGACTACAACAATAGTCGCTGAAGGTAATGAAAAAGCTGTTACTGCAAGATGTGATCAGATTAAAAAACAAATGGATGAAACAGATTCTTCCTACGATAAAGAAAAACTTCAAGAACGCTTAGCTAAGCTCGCTGGTGGAGTTGCAGTTATAAAAGTTGGAGCTGCAACTGAAACTGAAATGAAGGATAAAAAACTTCGCTTAGAGGATGCTATCAATGCTACAAAAGCTGCTGTTGAAGAAGGTATAGTTCCAGGAGGCGGTACAACTCTCGCACACTTGGCACCAATCTTGAAGGAATGGGCTGATAAAGCTTTATCTGGTGAGGAGTTAATAGGAGCCAATATTGTTGAGGCTTCACTAACCGCTCCTCTTATGAGAATTGCTGAGAATGCAGGTTCAAATGGAGCTGTAATTGCTGAAAATGTTAAATCTAAGCCATTTAATGATGGATTTAATGCAGCTACTGGAGAATATGTAGACATGTCTTCTGCTGGAATAGTTGATCCAGCTAAGGTTACACGTTCAGGATTGCAGAATGCTGCATCAATAGCTGGAATGGTACTTACTACCGAATGCATTGTTGCCGATATGCCTGAGAAAAAAGAAGCCGCACCTGCTGGAGCTCCAGGCATGGGCGGAGACTTTGACTACTAAATAACTTAATTGTTTAATTTAAAAGGGATTGTTAAAAACAATCCCTTTTTTTATTCAAAAAAATCCAAATATAAATTAATTTGATTTTAAAATACTAAATCCAACCAGCGCTAAGAATAATTGCAAGAGATAAAAATATTATTAAAATAGTCCAAGTTATTTTGTTAAGTGATGCTTCTGCACTACTAGCGCTTGTAAACATTGAGCTCCCACTAGCTGCTATTCCTCCCATGCCGTCTCCTTTGGGACTATGAAGTAAAACTAAAAGTATTAGAAGAATTCCAGAAATAACCCATACCCAAGTAAATATTTGACTCATGTTTTGTACCTTCTACGTATTTAATTTAAACATGTTGAACGACCTTATTATATCCTTTTAGTTCAATTTCATTAATAAGTGATTTCCCTGTCATTTCTTTTGGAATTGGAAGATTTAGTATTTCTAATAAAGTTGGAGCAATATCTGCTAATCCAGCATTCTCTCTCAAATAAATCTCATTGCCCATATTTGGGATTTTTCTTTTCTCACCCTCAATAAAAATTAAAGGAACTTTATTAATAGTGTGAGCTGTCCAAGGCTCTCCAGCAGGACCTTTCATTACTTCAGCATTGCCATGATCTGCCGTGATAAGGATACTACCGCCCATTTCTCCCGTAGCATTAACTATCTTGCCTATACATCTATCGACAGTTTCAATGGCCTTGACAGCGGCATCCATATTACCTGTGTGTCCAACCATATCAGGATTTGCAAAATTGATTACTACAAAAGAATACTCACCAGTTTTTATTGCATTAGAGCAACTAATAGTTAATTCTTCAGCAGACATTTCTGGAGCCATATCATAAGTTGCAACTCTGGGGGATGGAATTAAATGTCTTTTTTCTCCAGGTAAAGGAACTTCTACCCCTCCATTAAAAAAATAAGTAACATGCGGATATTTTTCTGTCTCTGCTGTCCTGTATTGCTTTAGCCCGTTTTCTGAGACTATCTGGCCAATAAAGTTATTAAGAGACTCAGGTGGGAAAGCTACTTTAACTGGTAAATTTGATTCATATTGAGTGAATGTGAGTATATCTACATTAGGGAAGTCTTTTCTCTCGAAATCATCAAAATTTTTTTCGGAGAGAGCTTTTATTATTTGTCTAGCTCTATCAGGACGGAAATTAAAACAAATTAAACTATCTTCATCCTTCAAAAAGTTGTTAGATAATCTTATAGGCTCTAAGAATTCATCTGTAATACTAGCGCTATAACTTTTTTTTAAATAATCTTCAGGAGAAATATTTGTTACCTTAATATTAGGATCAGTTAGATTTATAAAAGCTTTTTCTGTTCTTTCCCATAATAGATTTCTATCCATTAACCAATATCTTCCGCATATAGATGCTATTTCTCCTATGTTGAATTCTTTTATACAATCTTCTATTTGTTTTATATAGTTAGAAGCACTTTTTGCTGGTGTATCTCTTCCATCTGTAATAACATGAATAGCTAATCTCTCTATACCAACTTCAGAGGCCCATTTTATTAATCCTAATAAGTGATCAATATGGCTATGAACTCCTCCATCAGAACATAAACCTGTGATGTGCAAAGTGCCTTTTTTTTTCTTTATTGAATTAGCTATTTCCTCTAACTCAATCACTTGATTTAATTCGTTGTTTTTTACTATATTTGTAATCCTAACAAGTTCTTGTTGAATAATTCTTCCAGAACCAATTGTGAGATGTCCGACTTCAGAATTACCCATTTGACCATGTGGTAAACCTACATCAGCTCCGCTTGCACTAACAAGAGTGTGCGGATAAGCATGCCATAAAGAGTCCATAACAGGTGTGTTGGCCTTTTTAATAGCATTGTCTAAAGTTTCTTCTCTATGTCCCCATCCATCAAGGATTGCAAGAACAACTGGACTTACAGGAACTTTTACTTTATTTATAGTTTTGCTGCTAAAATTAGACATATCTTAATTAAAATGCAGGGCTTTAAAGAAGCAATCTTTAATTTAGCTGTAAAAGCTGTTCCATACAATTTATATGTAATTTAGTTAGCTTTTGCTAATTTATTAAGGAAATTGAATAAAGTTATTTAAATAAATAATGACCAATTCAGATAAAAGAATCGTAATACTTACTGAAAATGAGCTAAGAAAAACGCTCTCTCGCCTTACATTTGAAATTATTGAAAAGATCTCTGATCTAAATAATGTTCTCTTGGTAGGGATTCCAACTAGAGGTATTCATCTCGCTGAAGTTTTGAGACAAGAAATGTTTATAAAAACAGGATGTAATATAAAAACAGGAATAATTGACCCAACTTTTTATAGAGATGATCAAAATAGAGTTGGAACTCGCTTAATAGAGGCAACGGATATCCCTACTTCTGTAGAAAAAAAAGATATTGTTTTAGTTGATGATGTTATTTATACAGGAAGAACGATTAGAGCTGCAATGGATGCTCTTCTTACTTGGGGAAGACCCAAAAGTATAAAGTTATTAGTAATGATTGATAGAGGTCATAGAGAACTACCAATTCAGCCTGATTTTTGTGGAAGAAAAGTACCTACAAGTAAAAAGGAAACTATACAATTGTGTCTAAAACAAGTTGATGGTGAAGAAGGTATATTCTTGAATAATAAAATTTAAAAGATATTTCCTAAAAGAAATTCGCCTAACTCTTCCTTATTATTGTCTTGACATCTAATATATAAAGATGAATCCTTTGCAATACGAAAATAAAGCTTTAAGCAATCTTCTCCAATTTTGCAACCATTTTTTAAACTTATTTTTAAGGGTTTTTTATTCCATTTAAGAACTTCTTCTTCATTTTGAAACTCTGATAACTTGGGTAAACCATTCTCAAAAATTACATCGTAGTCTCTTTTAGTTATAGTTTCTCCAATAATAATCTCGAATATGTTCTGACCTTCTGTACTGGCTTGAAGAATTAACTCAAATGGTTTTTCTGTAGGCCAAGTCTGGCCCTTACAGAAAATTGGATGCCAGAAATGTTTTTGTTCTCTTTTGTTAAATAATCTTATAGATATACCTTTATTCAAAATATCTTTAATCTTAACTCCAGGCGTCATAGCTAAAGCTCCAACTGCTATTGATTCAATCGGAGGCGGAGACTTGATTTGTATTCCTGAAATCTCATTAGAGATCCATTCTTTAACAAATGGAATTTGTGTTCCTCCTCCAACCAAAATAACAGAGTTCAAATCATCTGGTTGACAAAAATTTCCTCTGGCTTCGTTTAATAAATCCTTAAGTAGGGAATTTAAGTGACTTAAAAAATTATTCTCAATCAAAATTTTTTCTAGTATTTCTTTACTCATAAAAAATTCCTTTTCTTCATTATCTTCTGTAAATAATGAGATTACATATCTTCTCTCAGATTTAATTTCAGGGTTACTAAGCTTACATTTTACATTTTCTGCTATTGAAAGATTTCTATCATCTTGATTTAGAGGTAAAAAATAATTAACAATCCACTGATCTATATCTTTACCCCCTATTTTTGATCCCGATTTGCTTATTACTTCAGCACATCTTATTTTTTGCTTTGATATTGAACTGACATCAATACCTTGAAATTTCAAAAGTTCTGCAATAGGTGCAGATTTTCCTTCACCACCTTGTGTTTTTATTACACTCATATCGATGGTACTCCCACCGATATCGATAATCATGATTTTTGATCCTAAAGGAACATTGATGCCTATGCCTGCGGCAGTTGGTTCGTCAACTAGAGCAATCTCATTTATAGGTAATCCTTTACAGAGATTTATTAACCACTTTCTATAACCTTTATAAGTGTCAATTGGAGCAGTTAAAACTAGCCTTTTAATGTCTAATTCTTTTGGAATTTTTTCCCAAAGAATTTGAAAGAATTTTTCACCTGATTCAATAGGACTTAAAAATTTCTTATGTTTCCTTTCAATAGGATTTCCAATTAATCTTTTGAAATTTGAATGAAAATATATTTCCGAATTAGAGTAATTTTTCTTTTGCAATGCAGAGACACCAATTTTGGCCATGTTTTCGCTCCCTTCGAACCAAACTACTGTTGGTACAACACCAGGTGAAGAAGTAATACCAGGTATTTCTATTAAAACTGAATCCTTACCTTTCTCCTCTTGAAAAGCGATTACGGTATTAGTATTTCCCAAGTCAAGAGCAAGAGTTCCTGAAAAATTATTTTCCATATCAATTTACTTAATTACATTATAAGTTCGTTTGGTAATTTATAAATTTAATAGCATTTAATTTAATGTAAACTCTATTGTATAATTAAAATAAAAAAATTTTTTATGAACGTATCACATAATTCAAATATTGATCATAATGACCTTGCAAAAAGAGGAGAAAGCTTAATAAGAAAATCTACTAATAGATACTTAACTACTGTAAGAATTGCTTTCAGAGCAAAACAAAGACGTTTTGATGACTTTGATGGATTGTTAGAGGAGTCCTCAATCAAACCAGTTCAAAGATCTATTATTGAACTTAGTGATGAACAAGATCAGCCAGATTTACTGCCTGGTTAACTTTGTCAGTAGAAGAAAAAAATTGGAGATTAATAAAAGACATAAAAAGAGGTAAATATTGTTTTTTGATTAGGGTAAACAATTGGGCGATTGAGTTACAAAAACATGAATTTGAACTACTATACAAACTACTTTTAAAACTTAATAGTCAATTGCTGGAAATAAAAGATGACTTAATGGATGAAGAGTTTATCAATTTAGAAATAGAGCAAATGCCTTGGTATGCAGAATTAGAAGGTAAAAAAAGTGAATGGAACTTAAGATTAATATTTGAAAGTTCGGAGCAAACGCGATCTTTTGAAATGTATTGGCCTATACCAACCGCTGAAAATTTATTTTATGAAATAAAAAAAATGTGGGAATCAATGGATTGAAAAATTAATTAAATTGGAATTTTTTAAAAAAAATTCCCCGTTCTTAAAAATTTTTTTCACATCTTTTCCACAGGTAAATTAGAAAAAATGTCTCTTTAACAGCCTCGTGTGGAAAAACTTTTAAACATAAGAAATTTTTATATTACTTATAAGATTTTTATAATTTAGGCGAATTTATATTAAAAACCGTTCTCTTACAAGGTTCTCAAAACAATACAGACTGAGACATTAATGAAATAATAAAAGTTGACTTATTACTTTTTTTGGAGAAATATATATTTTGTATTCTATGAAATTTGTATTACTTTTTTAAATTATGCAAGAATTAAATGACGATGTTAACCAAACATTTATAAATAAGAAAGAAGAAATAATTAGCTTCAAATGCGATCTTCATGGAAATCTTCAAAAAGCTATGATTAAATTTGTTGAAGATCATCCTAAATGGGATCAGTACAGAATACTACAAGCAGCAATTGCAGGATTTTTGATGCAAAATGGATTCCAAAATAGGGATCTAACTAGACTTTACATAGGCAAAATGTTTTCAATGGATTTTGATAATTAATCAAGGTTTAACTTGATTTGATTTTTTCTAGAATCAATTTTGCTATTTTTTTTTCTACAGGAATGATAGATAATCTATTACCTTTTTTAACAAGTAATAATTCATCTTCATTAAATAAGATTTTTAATTCCGGTAAACTTAAACATTTATCTGCTTTAAATAGATATTTTACTTTCACACAATCCCATCTAGGATTCTCCTGACTTGATTTAGGGTCATAGTACCTTGATTCTTTTTGAAATTGAGTTGGATCAACAATTTTCAGATCTATAACCTCCATAAAACCAACGATTCCTGGAGGCTTACAATTTGAGTGATAAAAAAAAACTTTATCACCAATTTTCATCCTTCTCATGAAATTGCGTGCTTGATAATTTCGGATACCATCCCATAATGTAACTCCATCCCTTTTAAATGTATCAATACTGTAAGCATCTGGTTCACTTTTCATTAGCCAGTAGTTAGGTTCAGTCATATCAATTAGTTATAAGAAAATTACAATGTGTGAACGGTGTGTGAACAGAATACTGAAAACGCTCAATTCTAGGTTCATTATCCATCAAATTTCCTTTTTAGGAAAGTGATAATGGGTAAGGGGGGTTAAAACAGTTTTGATCAATTAAAGTTGTTTAAAAAAAATTTATTTTTAAATTAATTTTTCCTTAATCTTGGCAACTTAATTTTTAAAAGTCTTCTTTATTTTTACGCCTTAAATATTGAAGACAAACCATTTAAAGCAATAAATGATTTTTAAAAATTCACTTTTATAAATCAGATTTTATTTATGCATCCAAGTAAAGTAATCAAAGATCCAAAAATCAATGACACTTATTACGATCCAGATCTAGATAAGCTTTATCAATATGTCAAACTTGGCGACTATCCGCCTGAATGGGTCGAAACAAGTATTGAGGAAAATGATGAAAACTATTTTCTTTAGATTGCTAATATATCTTAAAAAAACGATTTAATTGACTTTAATCGTCATCATCTTCATCTTCATCAATATTGGCAGTTATTAAACTATTGTCTGAATAAACTTCAGAACCATCATTTATTACTTCTTCGTCAGTTTCTTTAACTGCTTTCTCAATTTCTTTTTGAAACTCTCCAGAAGCTTGTTGCAAGCTTTTCAATGTTTTTCCAATTGAACGACCTAGTTCTGGTAGCTTTTTAGGTCCAAATATTAAAAGAGCTAAAACAAAAATTACAGCAATTTCTGGAATTCCAACACCAAATATATTCATGTTTTCTGCCTAATAGTTTTGTTTTTATACATTATCCAATTGCTCTTCCATTATTTCTTGTGATGGCAATAACTGTAGACCTTGGAACGCTATTACCTCCATCGGGGAAATGACAACTATCTGGATTTTTTTCTCCAGGATGTTGTACACCTACAAACATTGTCTTCTTATCAGAACTCCAAGTTATGCCAGTAATTTCACATTCCTTGGGACCAACAAGAAATCTACTAATTTCTCCTGTCCTTGGATTTGCACAAAGCATTTGATTATTTCCCATTCCTGCAAATTTTCCAGAATTACTATATTTACCATCTGTCTGAATCCACAAATTGCCTTTAGAGTCAAAGGCGATCCCATCAGGCGAATTAAACATATTATCTTTGTTTATATTTTCTGAACCTTTGTATAATCCTTCTGCTGTTTCAGGATTTCCAGCCATTACAAAAAGATCCCATTTGAAATCTACTGATGCATGATCTGAATTGCTAGGTGTCCATCTAACTATCTGTCCGTAAGGATTATTTTCTCTTGGATTTACTGCGTTAATTGGTTGATTATCTTTAACTCCTCTATTTTTGTTATTGGTTAAGGCACAGTATGCTTCTACTTTTTTGGGATTAACAGCGACCCACTCAGGTCTATCCATAGTTGTAGCTCCAACTTTAGTAGCTGCGAGTCTTGTGAAAATTGCGATTTCAGGCTCACTCATTCCAGATTCTTTTAAATTTATCCATTTACCTGTTCCATCATCATTAAAAACAGCAACAAATAACTCTCCCTCAGTTAATAAATCGTAGTTAGAAGAAGCACCTTTTTTATATTTTCCTTTGGATACGAACTTATATAGATGCTCACCTCGTTCATCATCTCCCATATAAGCAACAACTTGTCCATTTTTAGAAATAGATACTTCACAATTCTCATGCTTAAACCTACCCATTGCAGTATGTTTCCTTGGCATTGATTGTGGCTTTGAAGGGTCAATTTCAGTTATGTATCCGTGCCTATTAACTTCGTTTGGATTTTTAACTAAATCAAATCTATCTTGATTCATAACCCAGTTATAGCCTTTGTCTTTTGTCTTTAGACCATATCTTGCTTGTTCTGGCGGAATAGAGGCGGATGGAACGGAAGGTGAAGAAAAGTAACCATGAAAATTTTCCTCGCAAGCTAGATAAGTTCCCCATGGAGTTCTGCCGTTCCCACAATTATTGAAAGTACCTTTTGCAACTTTTCCGGTTAGATCCTCATCAGTTTTCATTAAATAGAACCCAGCTGCTGGTCCATCTAAAGCTATTTTGGTATCACCTGTAATTTTCCTGTTGTAAAGTGAATCTTTTTTTATTTTCCATTTTCCTAATTTCTTTTCTATTTCAAAAATAGAAACTCCATGCGAAGCAATTCCTTTGCGTACGTCATCAGATGTTTCTGGTAATCCGCTAGCTCTATTTCCATAAATTATTTTCCTATTGCAATATTCATTATTGACTGCAAGAATTGATTTCCCCTCAATATCAAAGAGGCTCATGCCATCATTATTATCCCCAAAAGACCCTTCCTGAGATTCTCCTGTTCCTCGTGTTATTTGATCAAAATCATCAACTCCGCTCCATAATGGATCACCCCATGATGCAACTTTATGCCAACTAAATCCTTTTGGAAGAGTAATTGTATCTTTACCATTAGCTGGCACAGGATTAAAACTTATACCATTAAAACCACTTGAGAAACTAGTTGCTTTCGCAGGACCAATTGTCGCAGCTATAAATGCTCCAGAGCCTAAAGCAAATGAACCTTGCAAAAATTTTCTTCTTGAAACAACATCATTAAAATCAGCCACAACATAAAAGTGATAACTAATTTAAAAATTGTTCTCTAGGGTTAAATTGAATTTAAGTAATGTATAAATTTTGATTAGCATTAGTAAATAAAGATACGGAGCTAAAATTTTTTTAATAATTAATTGACATTCAAATTTTTTTAATTATTTTAATCAAAAAAAATGTTTAACTTCTCCTTAAAAAAATTGCCTTATAAGTTAATTATGTATAAAAACTTTTGACTATGAAAAAACTTCTTTTAATAGTATTTTCTTTATCTTTTCTGTCCTCATGCAGTAATGATAAAGATTTTTTAGTTACCAAAGAAAATGCATTAATTAGTTGCGGTGGGAAATCTCGTATTATCGAAAATGAAAATGAAGAGATAATTAATACAGAAGTTAAAGATTTAATAGATGGAATAGGTAAGTATGTGGAATTTACAATTGTAGAGACTGATAAGAAAGGCGGAAAATATAGAATTATTAATTGTTATCCAAGTGAAGAACCACAAGATTCAATAATAAAAACTATTAAGACGAACTATAAATTAAATAACTAGAGAGTCTAAAAAAGAACTTGCGGCTTATTTTAGATTTAAGAAAACTTTTTAGCATCCAGTTCGCTCTTCATTAGCCAGTAGTTGATTTCAGTCATAGTCTATAATTTGCGGGAAATAGTGCTGCTGGTATGGTGCTGGTATGGCATTTTGTTAACTTTTTCAGAAATCAGCCAAATCCAAAGCATTTTATTTAGTTTATCGAACAATATTAGTCGAAGAAAGTTTCTATTTAGGAAAGTGATGTGCGGTATGGGGTTTATTAGCTCTTAGAAAAAGAAGTTAATATTATGAGTTTAGGGGGTTCTTAACTAGTTATTATTGAGTCAATACTTTAAAGAGAAATGTTTTGTACTAAATGTGGGTCAAAACTTAAAGTAGATGCAAAATTTTGTGGAAAATGTGGAACTTTAATTAAATCTAATTCAGGTTTGAATGACAAGAGAGAAAATGAGCCTGATTTAGCTCTTAGTAGAAGTTTCCCATCAAAAAATTCAGTTTCAAAAACATATGAGAATAGCTCTACGCAAATTAGAGGGGGTAATAATGAAACGCCTAAAGCTCCTATTTCTTTTCTATGGATTGGATCAACAATATTAACTGGAATAATTATTCAGAGCGTATCTTCTTTCTTTAATTACAATATTTTCAGTTTTAGCTTCTTGTTTGTTCTTCCTGCAGGAGCTATTGGGACTTCTTATCTTAACCTCATCATAATTGGTCTTATTTGTAAGATCTTCCGTATAAAGCCTCAGGGTAATTTAGTTATAAATGCAACTTTAAGCACTTTTATAATCATATTAATGCTTGCTAATACTGATCCTGCTTCCTCTGAAATTACAGTACGTTATAGATCAGCAGTGAGTACTGGAATAGCTATCCCTCCATTTTGGGCTTGGGTCTTAAGGATTATAAAAATAATAGGTTTCTGGTTAAATTCAATTGGAAATTATAAGGAAGTAGTGCAAGGAGTTAAAGACTAAAAGTTTGATTAATTTTTTCTCTTCATGCCTAATTAGAATTAACTTCCTTAGAGATCGTATTGGATATTTTGAAAAAATATTAATGATTCAATGGTCGTTGATAATAAAGCAAAACTTAAAGCTAAGTATAAATAATTTGCAAATTTACTAAAAGATTTTTCAATATATAACTTCTTAATCGAAATAATAATTACAGAAAACAAAGCTATGACTTGTAAAATTGTAAGTAGAATTAAAAATTCATTTGCGACAAAATAAATATCTTTTTTAAAAAGAAGAAATCCTTCAATATCTAAAAATAGTTTTATTAATAAGACAAATAATATTAAGACTGGTTGTGTGATTAAATTGTCGAATAAATTACCATCGTTTGGTTTAGTTGGTAACTTTTTAGATTCTTCTGATGTTGAGAATTCAATTTCCCATCCACAATTTGTACAAAATTTCTTATTTTCTTTAATTTCAAATCCACATTTTTTGCATTTCATTGATCTTATTACCAATTAAGGGTCTCAAAAACTTTTTCGCTTAACCAGACTATACTCGCTATTAAATAGATGAAATTTAACTTTTTAGATTTATTATCATTATAAAAAAGACCCTTAATAGAAAAGAATAAAGCGATTAATAGAAAAGAATATTCAAGAACTGTTATCGGTATTAAAATGGAAAAAGGAATGGTAGCTTCTTCAGGTAAATTTATTATTAAAATTGTGTTAAATATTTCAATTAAGGCTGTACAAAGAAATGATATTAGAACAATTTTTCCCGAAATTAATTTTTTCTCAATCATATTTAAAATATACAACCTTAAATTTATAATGGAAAGCTATTACCAATATTGCTATAAAGCTATGAAAGACTTTTTATTCTTTAATAAATGGCTTTAATAAATTGTTTAGAGTGTGGTCAGAAAATTTCTGATAAAGCTAAAAATTGTCCAAAATGTGGCTGGAAAGTGGTAACGGATAGTTCCGTTGATTTTTATGGAAATAAAATCGAATCAAAAGAAACAGTTAATAATCAAGTTAAAGAGAATAAAAAAACTTCACAACAGAAAAACTACAGCTATAAAAGCAAATCAAGCAAAACTTATGGAAGTATCAAACCAGGTTTAATTAAGGCTTATAAATTAAGGCAGCAAGATGATGGTTGGGGTTATGCATTTGCTCATATGATTCCTTTCGTAGGTCTTTTCTATGCTTTCTCAAGAAGAACAATTACTGTGTTTGGATATGTTTTTATAGAAAGAATTATCTCAAGTTTATTATTTGGTGAAGCTGCGATTATTTGCTGGTTTATTTTCACACCTTTTTTAGCAAAGCTTGCAATAAATAATGCTAGAGAATTTGCTAAAAAACGTTTACGAGAAAATGGTATTTCAGAAAGCGATACATCTCCAGAATTCTCTAAAAATAAGTTCTGCAAAAACTGCGGAGCAGCAATGAATATGAATGATATTTTTTGTAGATCATGTGGATTTAAAAATTGAATTTTGAAAGAGATTTAAATTAAATACTTTTATAATTTAAGAGTTATTAAACCAGTATTTAAAAAGAGTTCTGAGTGATATTCTTGCTACAGCGAATAACACTATTCCCAAAGGAACTGATATAACTTGAAAAATTTTTTCTAAAGACATACTTTTCTTAACTTCTTTCTTAGGCGTTAGATCATGTTCAATAATAATATTTAATTTACTTCCACATTTACTGCAAAAATTAGCATTGATTTTATTTTTGTGACCACATTTAGTACAAAACATATGGCTTTAATATTAAAGAGCTCTAATCAATTTTGGCTCCGCATTTGCCACAGAATTTATCACTATCACCCAACCTATTTCCGCAAACAGTACATGCTAGGAAATCTTCTAAATTTTCCTCTATGTCAAAATTTCTTTCTCCTTTAAGGATCAATTTATATTCTTCTGAACCTTCCCACTTTATAAATTCTGAAGCTCGTAAGACTGTCCAAGGATGACTGTTATTGTAGGTGCTCATAACTTTTACAAATTTATTCATTGCACCGTAATCAAAGTCTTCAAATTCTTTAGCCTGTTGTAAGAATGATTTCTCAAAAGCTTCTATTCCTACTCTATCTACAGGAAGTCCCGCAATCTTAATCATTGCTCTAATACAAACTTTTGGATCTTGGCAAACAAGTAAGCCTGCTCGATCAGAAGTGAATTCAGACATCCTTTGCCAATATTTTAAAGCTATTTGAAAACCTCCACCAACTAAACCAGCTATCCCTAAACTCAGTTGACTAGCTACTTCGACAATTGGCTTTAAATAGATAGCAATGTTGTAATAAAGAACATGACCACTTTTTATATGACCAAGTTCATGCGCAATCACAAAAAGCAATTCATCGCTATCTAATCTTTCAACAAGAGCATAAGTTATACCTATAAAAGGTTTGCTCGCTCCAATAGCCAAAGCCTGCATTGTTGGGTCATTTATCAAGTACAAAGGAGGTATTTCTTTGACATCTAAAATTAAACAAGCCTCTTCAAGAAGCTTATATATATCAGGATAATTCTCATCAGTAATTCTGAGACTTGATCCCATATATTCAAGAACTAAAAACTTCTGTAGGAATTTCTCCCAGATTTTTGCAACTAATGCTCTAACCCCAGGAATCGCCTCAAGCGTATTTATAGCTTTTCTATCTAGTGGATGTTCATATTCCTTTGGACTTAATTCTTCAAGAATTATTCTTTCTGTCATTCTATTTCTATAAGATTTTTTCTTAAATCATCATATTCATCCTTATCAATTAATTGTTCATTAAAAAGATTTCTAAGTTCAGATAATTTCTCTCTAGAAATTGATTTAATTTTTGATAGATCACCTTTTGATTTTGGATCTGTTGCTATTTTTAGAGCTAATTTTCTTAATTGATTATATTCAATTTCATTTATTAATTTATCTTCAAAAAAAGATTTTAAATCTATCAATATATCAATAGGAAGATTATTTTTACTTTTTGGTTTTTCTTTTATTTCTTTATTAGAAACTAAGCTCTCTTCTTGAATTGAATCTTCATTTTCAGAAACTAAGCTCTCTTCTTGAATTGAATCTTCATTTTCAGAAACTAAGCTCTCTTCTTGAATTGAATCTTCAGTTTCAGTAACTTTTATAAATTCATTATCTTTAGTGGAATTCTTAACTTCAATTATTTTTGTATTTACTTCATCGGTTGGATAAATAATTTTGCATCCGCACTCTGGGCAAAAAACATCCTCTCCATCATTTAAAGGAAAGCCGCATTCTGAGCAAATTAGATTATTCATTTTAGTTTTAATTTTTAAAGGTTTATCCTCTTTTTTGTTTTTTACCTTAACTAAAGGAGCAGTTTCTTCTTTTATTGAGACCTGTTCTTTTTTGACTTCCATATTATTTTCTTTAGAAACTAAATTTTCTAAATTAAAACCACACTCACCACAAAATTTTTCATCGGGATTAACTGACGAACCGCATTTGGGACAAGTATGTTTATTAAAGCTAGGCTTCATTTTTTGACTAGAAGGAATCGAGACTGATGATTCCTTTTTCGATTTTTCATACCTTTTAAGAAATAAGCTATAGTTCTCGGCTTTACTTTCTAAAAAAGGGAGAGGGTGTGAGTTATAAAATTCTTTTTCTTCAGGATTTAAATTTTCCTTCCAATTAGTATTTGTATTTACATATTCAGATGAAGAATTTTTTATATATTTATATGCAGGGTCATTTGTATTTTGTTTTTCATTACCTGTCATTGAATTAATTTAAATTAATCATTAATTTATACTTTATGTTAATTAAACATTTTCTTTAAACAATGAAATGTAAAAATTGTGGATTTCAAATTAAAGAAAATAAGAAATTTTGTACTAATTGTGGATGGGAAATTGAAGTTTCTGTTGCAAAAAAAGAAGTTAAAAAAGTTATTCCAACAGTACCTATTAAGAATATTGAAGAGGATAATAAGGTTGAAAATAAAGAAAAAAAATTTAATAAACCTCTCCTTTTTGTTATTGGGTTAGCTTCTTTAGGAGGTCTACTTGGGATTGCCCAATATGTATCTAATGAGAATCTTTACACGTACGAAGATCAAAATTCTGATTATCAATTTTACTCTTTTCTAGATCTTGATGATAGGATTTCTAGAAATCCAAGTGACTCAGATGCTTTTCTCCAGAGATCTAGAGCCTATTATCAGGCAGGTAATTACACCTTTAATTGCAGGGATTTAAGAAAAGCAATGGATCTTGGGAATAGTGAAGCAAGGGAATTATATTACCAAGATAAATTTTGGTGGTGGGATTCTGACGGTAAGGACTCAAAATATCTGACTTGTGAGTCAGCTAATTTAGGCAAAGATTCCTCTTCAATAACAGAAACTAATTGGATTAGTCATGGAAACTATTCTCTTAATTTGAATTCGATTGGAATAGATTTTGATCATTTTGCTTCTTTCGATGCAATAACTTTTAATGCTGAAGTGAAAAAAGAAGGAGAAGTTAATACTTTTTCAGTCGCATGTCATAGTAAAAAGAAATATGACTGGGATTCAGAAAAATGGATAAAACCAAAAAATCGAGATGAGAAAAGTTTAGTGAAAATGATTTGCGATCAAAAAGAAAATGATCCTGAAATTATTTCTTTATTAGAAAGAAATAACTGGAAAAAATACTCTTCTAATAATTGGATAAACGTAAATGGTTGGAAAGAAGATGAATCAACATCATATTTGGATTTTGATACTAAATACTACACAAATAGTGATCAAGAAATTAGTGAAATAACTGTAAAATGTTCAGATAATGAAGTGGCTTTTCTCAAAAAAGGAAAATGGACAGAATATGAAAAAGCTAAAGGTATTTTTAAAGAAATTCTAGATGATAAATGTGATTCAGTAACTAGTGCCGAATACAACAATCTTATGTATAACAATAATGAAGGAGAATTAGTTCATTCTTTAGGAGTGAGAGAATGGGAGCGTAATGACGGAAGAGTTGTTGTATTTGATCCCTATTATTTAGGTAAAATTCCTTTTGGAGAAGAATTTAGAACGCATAAAACTTTAAAATATTTTTATTGGCTTAAAGAAAATCCTTCAAAACAATACGCTTCTTATATTAGATGTAAAGGATATAAAGGAATTTTTGAAGAGGATGGCGGAAGTTATAACACTGATGAATCAAGAGGTTGGGTTAGATTGAAATTAGAAAAAACTTCTGCACAAAAAGATGGTCTAAGAATTGCCGAAGAGTACTGTTCAAAGAGAAGCTTGATAAATTATGTACATATCGATGCTGAATTTAATGATTGGGAAACTTGGTAATTGTTTTCATCTTTATCTAGTAATTTACTTCAATTCTTATCTTGAAAAATCATTAGTTAATAGAAAAAAGTTCGAATGAGGTTCGAATAGAATTTTTGGTAAAAAATAAAACCCTTGCTATGACTAGCAAAATGCATCTCGCTCTTTTTTCATTAGCCAAAAATTTTCTTCAGTCATATCAAGGGATTTAGAGTAATCAATCTGCTAGAATTTTGCTAGAATCAGAATTTCATTTATATGTTTATTATCCATTAAAGTTCCTATTTAGGAAAGTGATGGGTGGTATTGGGGTAAGTCTATTTTTCAAAAATGTATAGATAACACTTCACAAATTTCTGCCAAAATTTAGGAGCTTATTAATTTAATAGATAGGGGTTGGATGCGGGCTTCTATAGCTGGACGGCAGATCCCTTAGAAATGTATTAATTTAGGCAAGTCTTTTTTTCATCCATCTCATCTTGTTTGTCATAGTAAGATATTTTTAAATCTCTCATTGTCATTCCCATCTCTTTGTAGTCTTTTTCAATCTGTTCCATAATTATTTTCTTAAGTCTTCTCAGGTAAAACGTTCCACCTGATTCCATAGAGTTATAGGAATTTAAGAAATAGAAAAGCTCTTCCATATCAACTTTAGAACCTAAGTGTTTCTGATTAGAACCAAGAGCTGTAATTGAGTCTGCTTTAGGTTCAGCGTGTCTACGTTTCTCTCTTTCTAAAGTCTCCAGAAACTCACGCATGTTTCTCTCTTTAACGCTGACTAAAAAGTAATCAGCTTTGCGGTTATATTTGCCATCAGTTCTATTTGATCTAGGCATTTTATAGAAAGAATTATATAGGATTAATATCTAAGATAGCTTACTATGACTAAAGTTTAATTAACTAGGGATATCTGTACCAAGGTGTATAGATTATGTTTCTGAGATAGCTCTTTAAATTACTAGAGATCTTGAGAAAAAATATTATTAATGTACTAAGGTGGATAGCTTTACATTTAGTTAGAGATCATTTCTACACCTTTATAGACGATTCTGAGTGGATTACCACATCGCAACCATTAGATGTCTCCAAGCCTGCATCAAAGAATGTCACTTTTGGAGTCTCTCTAAAAATAGTTGTTGGGAAGAATCTTAATTTCATTGTTCAACCTCTCAATTAATAAATTTTGAATATTTTTAGAATTTATAAAATATGAAAAACAATTAATGAATAGTCAGTTGCAACAAACTAAACAATCTTCTTTAGTTGGATAATCTAGACATTCTCTTTTAAAAGTTTCTTCTAAAACTTCTACTTTGTTGACATAATCAAGATCTCGCAGCTCTTTGTTTGGAACTGTGAATTGAGTTTGTAGTTTCATTTTGCCCTCCTAATTAAAATTGCTGTTTAAAGCCATTCCGAGTTTGAGATATTCTTAATCCCAGATAAGAAATTAAAATTATCCAAAATAGAATTTCTATTCCTAAATTAGTCATTTGCTTGTCCTCCTTTCTATCTGTCTATGCTCTAGTAAGGGTGATATATAAAAATCAAGCATAAGAATACTTAAAAGATTAAGTATTAATCACAATAAACTTTGCAATGGTTTTTAGTAGGGTGCTCTTTGCATTCATTATTCCAATAAGCTTCGAGTTCTTTTGCCTTTATATCGTATGAAAGGTCTTTTTTATCCATGTCCATCTCTTGGATGGTAAATGTGTCGTTTAGTGCCATAAGACTTACCTATTGACTACAGTTATGTTCTAATTCATTTGAATAGTTAATTTCAAGTTTTATGTGTGCGGTTAGAGGAACAAAATTGTACGGATTAAGGATCAAAAAAGACTCTCAAATTCAAAATAATGACCAGCCCACTATCTTCAAAAGAATTAAATTTAAGTTAATGCTAAAAGAAACACCTTATTAACAATACCAACAGTGAATTAGCTAAAAATATACGTTTATGCTACAGAAATGTATCAATTATCTTAGGTAAATAGCAATTTAGATCAATTTCTTTACGTTTATTAATATTAATGTTATATTAATTTACATAAATTACTCTTTATAAAAATGACACCTGAAGCAGAAAGATTTAACGGTTGGGCGGCAATGCTCGGCTTCGTAGCAGCTGTTGGAGCATACGTAACAACTGGTCAAATTATCCCTGGTTGGTTCTAATGTCAAACTCTTCATATACAACAACTGAATCTGGCGGAAGGCAGAATATGTTTCCATCAGAAACTCGTCCATATATTGACGAATCAGTGTCATATGACGGTTATCCTCAAAATGCAGAGAAAATTAACGGTCGTTGGGCAATGATTGGTTTCGTATCTCTCTTAGGTGCATACGTAACTACTGGGCAAATCATTCCAGGTATCTTTTAATGAGTCCTTTAGTAGATTTTTTGATTCTCATAGTATCTTTAACTGCTTTGATTGTGGCTTATTTAACTAAACAATTTCAAGAAGAAAATTTAATTTATTCAAACAAAAATCAAATGACAAACACAAACACAAAAACAAAAGCAATCGAAAAAGAAAAAGTTGTTGCAGAAACTCTTAACGGTAGATTTGCAATGATCGGACTTATAGCTGCAATTGGTGCATATCTAACTACAGGTCAGATTATTCCCGGTTTCGTTTAAAAACAAATTTCAAATAACCAAAACAAAAAAAATGGAAAATTCAAAACCTAGCTACTGGCAAAATGCAGAGAGAACTAATGGAAGAATGGCAATGATGGGCTTCTTTGCATTAGTAGTAAATTACGGCTTATTTGGCTGGATCATACCTGGGATTTTTTAAAAATGAATTTAGACATTTTTTTAATCTCATTTTTTGCATATCTTTTAGTACCAGTACTGATGATTGCCAAAGGAAAAAAAGCAACAAATTAATAGCAAAATGAATTTAGGTTTACTCTTCCTCAAAGTTAATACTTCAGGAGTAATAACTTTATCTGAATTGGATTGGATTACGAATAACCAATCAGATTTCTCAAGATTAGATATGGCACTAGTTTTAAAAATTGGTCGTCTTATGGATGAAGGAATAATAGAACTTGATTGTAGATTGCCAGCATAAATATTTAAAAATTAAACCGTCATGAGAGCTTGCTTTTAGGGATATAAGCGAGCTTTTTTTTTTCTATCTGTGATGAGTGTGTTCATAAAAAAAAGGGCTAATTGCCCCTTAGTTTAGATCGACTGTCAATCACTATTTATTCTAGATTCTCAGCATCTCTTGTAAACAATTATTTTTTTAGCCAGAACAAGAGAAAGCACCTGAAAGAATATTTTTAAAAATTGGTGCTTGACCTAATGCGTATAAGAAGAAAGTTGATGATGCGAGAGTAATGGCTATTTTAGAACCCCTATTGACTTTCAAATTTGAGACTTTTGCAAATGCGGAATTCATTTATTCATTAATATACTGAAATTATATTAGCTGCATAAACAAAATATTCAGCATCAAAATTTACCAAAGATTAATTTTATTGCTGCTGTTGCTGCTCTTGTATTTTTATATGTTCGAATTCTTTTTTAGAAACTATTCTCATTTTGAACTCTGGATACCTTGTCTTCCGCCATTTATTTATTGAAATAGCTACGCCCGTTAAATCTTGGGTACAAATATGGACCCATAAAATCTTAGTTTGTTCTTCTTTATAGAATTCCCAACTCGAAGGTGAAGCCATTAAATCGTGAACATATCGTGAACATTTTTTTAACGGTTTTTGAAATCCATTGCTATGACTACTGGTACATGGTTCATTAGCCAAAACTTTTCTTCAGTCATATCAAGGGATTTGGAGGAATTTATCTGCTAGAATTTTGCTAGAATCAGAATTCTATTTATATGTTTATTATCCATCAAAGTACCTATTTAGGAAAGAGAAAATATTAAGCGTTTCATTTATTACCATGTGGTCATATCAGTAGTGCCTTGAGATCTTTGCATCCAAGAATACTTCCAAGTACCATTTACATTTTTAAAAATGCAAGTATAAGTTGAAAGATCTTTATTTTGATTTCCTTTATAACTGAAGATTTCATTTAAAGTAAAAACTGCGTAAGCTATCTCACCGTAAATTTCAATTTTGTGGGTTTTGATTAGTTCTGATGATTCTGCAACTAAGTCTTTACTATCAAACATTCCCACTAATCCCTTAGCAGATATTGGATTCCCACTTGGTCTTACAGCTAAAAAATCCTCAGTTACGTTTGGTATTAGAAAAGAAGAATCTTCACTGGTTGCATAACCATTAATTAAATCTTCTATGGCTTTAGTATTTGACATTAAAAAAAAGGAGCTAATGCCCCTTATGTTAGATCGACTGTCAATCAATTAGTAATTAATTAATTTTCTTTTTCCATCTCTAGTTTCTACTTTATTAATTCTTAAACCTATAAAAGCAGCCCAAATAACTGCAAATAAAATTGGTAAAAAAATGATTGCAAGTTTCATCATTGTTTTAATCCTGTTATTTGCTCAAAAGAATAACCTTTAAATAAATAGGAAAAAATAGGTACTTTATCTAATTAAGCAGCATCATATTCTTCATTTTCAAGTTCTCTCATAAATCTTTTATCTAATAAGTAGTTGTCTAAAAGCTCTGCTGCAATCAGTATCTCAGCAGCAGGTTCTTGTAGATCTTTGTCTAATAAGTAATTGTCTATAAGTTCTAGATTGTTATTTTCTTTAATTTGTTTATCGCTGTTTAATAGTTCTCTTATGTAGTTATATACAAGCTCTTGATCGTATCCACTCTCTCTGATTTCTTTCAACATTTCTTCTGGAATTTCCATAATCGTCAACCCCTATGTGATAGTTTTTTAGAGCAAATTAGAGCCTATATACTCATACTTACGAAAAAAAAAGGAAAAAGCAAGAAAATTGGCAAAAAATCGAGGTGTATAAATCTAGTATTCGCAATCATTTATGGAAAAAGGTTGGAAGAAGACTTCTATATTTTGGAGCTATTTTTAATACTTAATAGCCATCTGCTAATAAGAAAGAGGTGCAAGTAGTAAGCGTTTCATAAAAAAACAGCTAATGAAAATAGATTTTATTTAGGATATAAAAACAAAATTTAGGGAGGATTAAATGTCTATCATTACCGACAATGCAGTGTTAGTACATATTTACAGCGGTTTAGAATCCAAAAATAAAATAACTTTAGGTTTATTGGCTGCCCTTACTGCAGAAAAAAACGATCATAAAGTAACACTTTTTCTAGCAGGAGACGGAGTACAAATATTAAATTGCAAAAAAGCTGGTGAAATAGTTGGTCAAGGGACTGGAGATTTATACGAACATCTTCAAAATTTAAAGAATTCAAAAATTACCATATATGTCTCAGGAATGTCTGCTAAAACTAGGGGTTACGATGAGAAGCTTCTAGATGGATACACTGCAGAGTTTGTTATGCCAGATGTTCTAGTTGAAGAATCAATTAAAGCGGATAGCGTACTTTGCTATTAAAAAAGGAGCTAATTACCCCTTTTTGATGATCGATTGTCAATCTTCAATAGATTACATCATCTTCTTTTTTCTTTTTTTCCAGCATTTTTTCATTTCCTTAAAATTATTAGAGGCTTTTACGCAATTAATTTTTTTATTTAAATATTCAATTTTCATAAGTTTAATTTTATCAAACTCTTCTTCTTTATACTTCTTATGACCTTCCGCAAATACAGTGGAAAAAGTACTAAAAATTAAAGTAAGTAAAACTAAAAATTTCATATCTCTATTAATAATTACACCTATTTTAAATCGAGTGTCAATCACAAATTATCCTAAATCTTTACCTCAATAAATGTCTTTATATTTATTAGCTTTGCTAGAATTTTGCTAGAATCAGAATCTGATTTATATGTTTATTATCCATCAAAGTTCTTATTTAGGAAAGTGATTGGTGGTATTGGGGACATACGATCGTTCTACAGCTTTTAATATGACCTAAGATATTTCTGTTTAAATTTTATGGATATAACTTTTTAATAGCTTCATTTTGTTCTTGCTTTTTTATCTCTTTAGCATCTAAAACAGGGCACGAGTTTTGATTTAGTGATGAGAGGAAAGTACGTTTGTTGAATAGTTTGAATAGTGGTGGGAGTAGTTTTAGTTTCATTTGTTAATCACAGCAATCGCCCATTGTTAATGAAGGAGTCCAAGAAGATTCCTCCATTGTTGATAAGTCAACTCTATGAGTTGCCATCCAGTCACCATTCGCTTCCACAAACTTTTGAACATTACCTTCTGGAGCTTGATGAATAACAATTATTTTTTGAGGATCTTCCTTGCTTACTCCTCTAAAAAGCGGTTTAATATCAAATTCTGAATGTCTTTTATCTGCTTCCGCACTATCAAATATTGCAGCCCATTCATCGAAAGTACTTTCAATTTTAAAAGTAAACACGGAGGTGACTGAACAAGACATAGAAAAAGGAGCTAATTGCCCATTATTCTAGATCGACTGTCAATAATAATTAACCGCAGTATTAAATTATTTTATGCCATAGTAGCCAGAACAACCCACAACCATAAAGAACACCTATAAAAATAATTGCCGGGAGCAGAAAGATTTTCATTGGATTAAAAAATAGCTGATAAAAAAAGAGGTATAAAAAATGATTTTAGAAGGAATAAAGCAATGCTTGTTTATGGAGTTATTCAACTAGGTTCAACAGTTGTTTCTGCTGTTGCATTAGTAGCTATAGCTCTAAGCTTTTGTGCCTTAAAAAAAGAATCAAATTTCTTTAATGAATGTGTTGAAGAAATGAAAGCTACTGTCTCCTCAACAGCTGATTCTGTTCGTTTCTGTACTGGTGGTTAATTAATCATCAGCAAGAAAAGTAATATTTTCCTCTTCAAGTTTTTTCTTTAGTTCCTGTGGCATATAAGAAATATCTTTTTTAATTGCATCTATAGCATCCTTATACTTTTCAGGATCAGATAAAAGCGTTTTGATTAAATTGTATTGACTTTCTATTTCTTGAGAAGAAAATTTAGCCATAAAAAAGGAACTAATTACTATTTATTTTAGATCGACTGTCAATCATGATAACCAACTTTAGAAACAATTTTTCCTGAAACAGGATCAGTAACTCCAAGTTCAGGAGACAACTCTTCCATAAATCCTCTAACCTCATCAAGGTGAGCAATCATAGCGGGTCTCTGAGCTGCAATAGCTTCGGCACTGTTCCAGATCCCAACAAAACAGTAATTATAATTTCCAGTTTTAGCTATATATCTTTGAGTCATCCCCTCAAAACTTGTTTTATCTATTACTTCAAAATACTTATCTACACAATTTGACTTTAATTTAAATCGAACAACATGCATAAAATTTTGAGCAGTCATAAAAAAGGATCTAATTTCTCCTGATTGTAGTTTGAGTGTCAATCAAAAATAATTGATTTAAAGTTAAAAATTATCCTTCTGCAGGAATTAAAATTGGAACATCTTTTGCTCCAATTGCTGCGAACCAAACTATTGCGTTATCAGTTTTTGCATTACCCATTGTATGTTTTGGTGTCTTTGGACCAACTATAAAAGTATCCCCTGCTGTATAGGTAAGATCTCCCATTCCTTCTCTTTTGACAACTATCGTACCTTGCTCAACATTGCCTAATAATGGAATTGGATGAGAGTGAAGTGGTACTACCCCTCCTTCAGCTAACTCGACTCTTTGTAATCTTATTTCAGCTTTTCCTTTTGGATATTTAAGAGCATCGCCATCCATAGTTTCAGAACCTACAAATACTTCTTGTACATCTACAGGAGATTCTGCAGCTATAGAAATGCTTGGGTTGATGAGCATCAAAGCAAAGGCTATTGCTATGAAAAAATTCTTAATCATGAATTTGAATTCCTAGAAAATTATTTAGACTCATAGTATTTATTTTTAAAATATTTGTCAGTACTAAATTTAACTTTTTGAGTTTTTATTTATCAAATATCAACTAATAAAAATTTGGGTAAAGTTACAATTCCTTGATATCCAAGTAATAGTTAGAATGAAATTTTACTATTTTGTATCAGCTACATTCTTGAAGAAATCACAATAAGTCATTAATTCTGATTCGGTTTCAATTTTAAGATTTAAATCATTAATTGCTTTCTTGGTATCAATTCTGTAGCCATACCAATCTAGACAAACGTCTCTCTGCTTTTGAGTGTTGGAAATATCAATAATATCTAATTTATTCGAGGTATTGACACAACCCCACATTAAAAAAATAAAAGGGATAAATAAAATTAAGCGTTTCATTTTTTCCTTTTAACTAATCCATATATACATAGTATAGGGTTAACTATCAAAACAACCCAAAAAGGAGTTGGAGGACCTCCATCAACTATTGTTCCAGCATTAAAAGTATTGAATAAAGCTACTGCTAACAAACAAGCCATTAAAGCTAGTTCAACTGATAAAAGTTTTTTTAAAGATTTTTTATCTTTGATAGAACTGCTAATAATCAATAAAAAACCTATCCCTAAATTACTAGCTGCTACAACATCTGCAGTCCCTCTGACAAGAAGCAATGTTTCACTTGAAGCATTGCCTGCAATTGTTTCCACAGAAAAAATTAGTAGGAAAATAATTAATAATCCCAATAGAATATGAAGACCCCCAGTAGTTTTTAAAATATTTTTTAACTTCATACTAAAAAGGCGCTAATAGCCCTTTATTTTATATCTACTGTCAATCGTTAAAAGTTTGAATAAAGTTTGAATAAGAAATCAAGAACGATTTAGATACCTTCTGATAGCAAACCTGATCGCTTTTCATTAGCCAGTAATTAATCTCGTTCATAGCAGTTATTTTTAAGAAAGTTGTAATGTGTAAATGGGGTGTGAACAGAGCAAGCCTTTTACCCTCTCTACAAAGGATCAAATCATAGATTTATCTAATCTAATTTACCTTATAAAAAATAAATTAAAAAATAAAGAAACAGATCGCTGGATACAGATCTTTTTTATCAGTTTAGTGCCTTTACTTTTCGTTCTAAGGGATCAAAATTGACTCTTTTAATTTGATTATTTTCGTAAATCCAATAAACGGGTGGAGTTTTTCTTGCCTTAATTAAACTTACTTGGTCTAATTTTTGTGGGGTAAATTCCTTAGCGGGATTAAAAAACTTATCTCTTTTGGGTTGATTTAAAACAATACTACCTTCTTTGCCTGAGATTGATCTATGGTAAGTTCCAATAGGAATTTCTAATGCTCCCATATATCTATTTAGATAAATCACATGATGGGGTTCATCCCATGAAGTATTTATTAAAACAAATTTTCTTTCCCCAGTAATAACTAAGTTGTGATCAATTTGATGATTGTGAACATAATATTGTTCATCTTTAAAATCATCAGGAGGAGATGTAGCCTCTTCAGAGTGAATCACCACATCGCATCCATTAGATGTTTCCAAGCCTGCATCAAAGAATGTTACTTTAGGAGTCTTTCTGAAAATAGTTGTTGGGAAGAATTTTAATTTCATAGTTCAACCTCTGATTAATTAATTTATAAAATTTTTTAGAATTTATAAGATATGAAAAAATGAATAATAATATTCAGTGGCAGCAAACTAAATAATCTTCTTGAGTTGGATAATCTAGATATTCTCTCTTAAAAGTTTCTTCAAAAACTTCCACTATGTTGACATAATCAAGATCTCTAAACTCTTTGTTTGGAACTGTGAATTGTGTTTGTAGTTTCATTTAGACCTCCTGGATCTACATCTATATTGTCCTACTATTCCCTCGTAATATATAGGGCGGTTTGAGGAACTATAAGGTACGGGAAGAGGTATGCATTATGAACCCGTAAATTTAATTAAAGTCCTATGTGTAAAACATGTTTGTTATGAGGGGGTTACGTTGATAAAACTGGAGCCAACCATAAATCATTAGAGTATTAGGATTGTTTTTGAACCGTCTTTATTATCTGTTATGGTTACCTTTTTATCAGGAAATG